>CAVPQS010000112.1:0-5441 GCA_963707485.1 uncultured bacterium | reverse complement strand
CACATCCAGTGCGATGTAATTGAACTTCTTCATAAACAGGCTCCACTGCCGGCATTGCGCCGGGCGTTCATGGTTAGCTGCGGTTTCTGGCCGCCGGCTTCGTCGTTCACTGATTGGACCAAGCTGGGATCGCATCCTCACGCAATCGGGGCGGGCCGGCAGCGCCGTCTCTCGCGCCTCTCTCCATCACCGGATTCGATGGCCGGCGCTGGTTTTTCATATAGGCAAGCGGGGCGCTTTTGATCCGGCCGATCTCCAGCTCCCGCGAGATCGTGACCTCATTCAGATAGGCACCCGGCGCGTAGACGACCGTAAAGATACGATGCTTGATGGCCTCGTAGGCATGGGCCACCAAGGATACCGGCTGTTGTCCCGTGCGTAATACGTCCAGGCTCGACATGCGTTACTGCGGCGTAAAATAGTGTGTTTCAAGCAGCAGGCAGCCATTCTCCGACTTGAACGGCCCATGATAGGCACCGGGCGGCCGCACCGCATAGGTATAGCCTTCGAATTTCTCCCCGCCCTTGCCGGTCTCGTCGTTGCCGACGATCAGGTCGCCGGAAACGAGAAACACCTCTTCCCAATATTCATGCACGAAGGGCGCGGTGGTATAGACGCCCGGCGCGAAGCGCAGAAAGCGGGTGCGATTGCCCTTCTTGCCGATTTCATCGAGTTCGCCGGCGATGATTTTCTGCTGGATGCCCTCCGGATATCCGGGCGGCGTGTGCCAGCCGGCGTCCATGTCGAGCGTATGGAATTCGAGGTGTGGCTTCTGCATGGTCTTATGATCTCCCTGATCAATCGGCGATGGCCAGTGTGGAAACTGCGTGGGCGTGCTTTAGCGTTCGTTTCAGAACGGGGTCACGAAGCTCGATTTCGATCGTTCGGAGGGCTGGAATCCGCCATGAACGGGGACCGTGCCGCACAGCATAGTCGATTCCCAGGGCTTGATTCATGGCGATGGGAAGAACGAGAATGACGATCAAGCCGAGTGCGTAGAGAATGTGCTTCTTGGAAATCTTCATATCTTCTCAGTGACGGCTTCGCCGAAAATACCGGTTGGGCGGAAAATGAGCACGAAAATCAATACTAAGAAAAGAATAACGTCTTTGTACGCGGACGAAATGTAACCTACCGACAAAGCTTCGATGATGCCAAGCAGGAATCCACCGACCATCGCGCCTTTGATATTGCCGATGCCGCCGACGACCGCGGCGGTGAAAGCTTTGAGGCCGGGGAAGAAGCCCATGTTGAACTTGATGCTGCCGTAATACATGCCATTGAGCACGCCCGCCAAACCGCCGAGTGCGCCGCCGATCAGAAAGGTCACGGTGATGATCAGATTGACGTTGATGCCCATCAATTGAGAGACGGTGTGGTTTTGCGCGGTTGCGCGCATGGCTTTTCCGAGTTTGGTGCGATTGACGAAGAATTGCAGCGCGATCATGGCGAGAATTGCGATGACGAAAATCGAAATTTGCAGCGAATTGACCTGGACGCCGAAAAAGTCGAAGTGGACAATGTCGGATGACTGCGGATATGGATAGGGTTGCGATTGGGCGCTGACACCGACCTGCATGACGTTTTGCAAAAAGATGGACACACCGATGGCGGAAATGAGGGGAGTCAGCCGCGAGGCGCTGTAGAGGCGACGATAAGCGACGCGCTCGACCAAGACGGCGAGCAATCCGGCGCCGACGATTGCCGAGACAAACACTAATGACAGATTGAGCGGGACAATGTTCTGGATTGAGAGCGGCAGAAGTGTCAGCGCCCAAAATCCGATGTAAGCGCCGACCATGAAGATTTCGCTGTGGGCGAAGTTGATCATCAGCAGGATGCCGTAGACCATGGTGTAGCCGAGCGCGAAGAGCGCGTAGATGCTGCCGAGAGTTATGCCGTTGACCAGTTGCTGAAAGAACATCGAGCCGTCTGCTTAGCCTTGAATCCTAATCAACGTAGACGAATTTGCCGTTGGTGACCCGGTAAATGGTAATGGTCTTGTTGCGCGTGTCGCCGAATTCGTCAAAGCTGGACTCGCCGAGAATGCCCTTGTAATTGACGCCGGCGATGTACTGAATCAGCTTGTCGCGATCGGCGCCGACTTTTTCGAGGGCTTCAAGAATGATATTGACCGATTCGTAAGTGTACGGATCGTAGGGTTGCAAATCATCGTTCGGGTAGAGACGAGCGTATTCATCGATGAATTTCTGCGCGGCGGGAAGTTTCTCCGGCGGCAGTCCGGTCATGGAAGACAAGTCGCCTTCGGTAGCGGGCCCGCCGATAGTGACGTATTCGGGCGTGAGAACGCCATCGCCGGAAAACACGGGAACAGCGAGACCGAGTTCTTTGGCTTGTTTGGTGATTAATCCGCATTCGGGGTGCATGCCGCCGAAGTAGATAATATCCGGCTGGGTCGACTTGATTTTGGTGATGAGAGCCTTGTAGTCTTTTTCGCCGACATCAATTCCGTCGAAGCTCAACGTCGGTCCGGAGCGGGACTCGAAGCGATTGCGGAATTGTTCAGCAAGGCCGAGGCCGTAGGCGGTCTTGTCGTGAATGATGGCGACCTTGGCGAGCTTGAGCGAATCAATGACGAAATCGGCGGCGAAAGGTCCCTGGACGTCGTCGGTGGTGCAAAGTCGGAAGACGTTTTTCAATCCTTGTTGCGTCAATTTGGGATTGGTCGAGGCCGGCGTAATCATGACGACATTGCGTTTGGCATAGACCTGGCTTGCCGGAATCGAGCAGCCGCTATTGAGATGCCCGACAATACCGATGATAGTCGGGTCGGAGATGATCTGATTGGCGACAGTGACGGCTTCCTTGGGGTCGCCGCGGTCATCGAAGGCTGCGAATTCGAGCTTGTACTGCGTGAAGCGATTGGCTGCGTTGGCTTCGTTGACCGCCATCTGCGCGGCGCGCTTCATGCCCTGTCCGTGAGCGGAGATGTCGCCGGTCAACGGAGCAACGAGGGCGACTTTGACAACTTGCGGGCCGGTATTGCCGCAACCGGCAAGCAGAATCATTAACGCAGACAAGAGCAAGAGCATCCGACGCAACATTAGATTTTCCTCCTGAGGATATTTCTCCCACGGCTTGCGCGTGGAATCGCAAACCCGGGAGATTCACACCGTCGCTTGTTGCCAAGCAGCCGGCGACTATTAGCAAATCAGTTTAACTATCGCACCAAAATGGCCAATTAAGCGCGTGCTGTCAATGATTTAATTGGATTATGGGCCGCGATGCGACGGCGGTTAGTCGGCGATCGCGGGCAGGGCGGACAACTGCGTGTTTTTTTCGATTCGATATGAGTTGCCGCGCCATGTGATACTGCGGGAAAAAAAGGGGACGAACCAAACTCCGAAGATCAACGCGTCTTTGAGGGGCAAGAGGAGGCAGTGCCAGAGGCGCAGATCAGAGCGCATCAGGTAGAGGGCGACGATATCGGCGAAATATTTCGCAGTCAGAATTATGGCGAGGACCTGAAAACCGCGATCGTCGTGATGCAGCAACGCATAGGCAAGGCTGAGTGCAAGCGGATGGCTGAGTATCTCGGAGATGTAATTCGGGAGGTCGAGGTTGCGGCGCATTTTTGCCCAGCGAATGTGGCGATTGAGAAACTTTTCCCAGTTCCAGCTTTCGTTGACATTATCGACAAAGTAGGTCGAGGTGCGGATTTTGTAGCCCAATTCGCGGACGGCGAGGCCAATTAGCTGGTCCTCGGCGAGGAATTCGCCGAACGATTCGAAACCGCCGAGGCGGTTGATCGTCGAGCGACTGAAGAGCATCGACTTGCCGATGACGACCGGCACTTTGAAAAGTCGGCGGACCGCAAAGACGCTCGACGCGACAAAAGTGTTGAGATGCAGGTTTTCCATAACCCCGGCGCAGGTTTCGGCGGCGATGCCGCGAATCGTGGAAGTTACCAGTCCGACGCGCGGTTTGTGCATGTGTCGCATCATATCGGTCAGGTATCCGGCGCCGACTCGGATGTTGCTATCGGAGATCAGGAGGAAGTCGTGGTGCGCATAGGGGAACATATTGCGGAGGTTGTTGATTTTGGGATTGAGCGAGCGGTTGCGCGCGTCGATTACAAGCTTCGAACCAATTTGTGGATATTCGCTTTGCAGACTGCGAACGACGGCGACGGCGGGGTCATTTTTAGAGGCGACGCCGAAGATGATTTCGTAGTCGGGATAGTCGAGACGAAAGAATGATCGAAGGTTGGCCTCAAGCTGGTCGTCAAGGCCCTTGAGCGGCTTGAGGATCGAGATCGGCGGAAGCGTGACAGGGCGAGAATAGCTGCGACGGTTGAAGTACAGTTCAGAGGCGAGGATGAGTGTCGCAACGACGGCATAGACGCCCGAGAAGATTACGGCGGCGAGAAGCACGAAGTCGAGGATGGAGAGAATCATGAGCAAACACCTTTCATCATTCAAAAGATTAAACGATTGGATGATTCAGGCGGGCTTATGAACGTGTTAAATCTTCGTGAGAGCTAAATAAGTCTAACTCATTGGGCTTTCGTTGTTTAGGTTGCGGATATGATCGGCAAAGAATTGGCCGCTGGGTCGCAGCGTGCGTTCGAGGCCGTTGTCATAATCGACTTCATAGAGTCCGAATCTCGCTTTATATCCAACCAGCCATTCGTAGTTGTCGATCAGCGACCAATAGTAGTAGCCGCGCAATCGGGGATTAGTGCGAATCGACTCATCGAGGATCGCGAGATGCTGCGACATGTAGGCAAGGCGTTTGGCGTCGTCCTGAGTGGCGATGCCGTTTTCGGTGACGTAGATCGGCTTGCCGGTTTCCTTGAGCCAGTCGAGGACGCGCCCAAGTCCGCGGGCATAGATTTCCCAACCGAGGTCGGTAAATCCGGAGCCGGAGCGATCGCGGAAAAAGAGTTCGAAGGGGTACTTGAGACTAAGCTTAAATCGCACATGCATCCGGTAGTAGTAGTTGACGCCCCAAAAATCGATTTTGTCGTTGAGCGGGATCGACTTTTCATAATCCATAATGAAAGGGAACTTGATGCGAATCACGTTGTCGCGAAAGGCATCGACGATGCACATGTTGTAGAAGCTATGAATGAGCCGTTTGATTTTCTTGTCGAGCGGGTTCCATTTATGGGCGGATTTGAAGACGATGAAGTTGTTGGCGATGCCGACCTGCGCGCGCGGGTTTGCGGCTTTGATCAGATCGTAAACGCGCGCATGGGCCAGCAGCATATTGTGCAGCGCATCGGCGAGGCGGTGGACGTCGCGCTCGCCGGGCGGGAATTTCGCATCGAGATATCCCGCCAGCAGCCAGACCATCGGTTCGTTGATCGTGATGAAGAGCGGGACGCGCACGCCGAGCCGTTCGATGACGCGGCGGGAAAACTCGGTGAATGCGTCCACCGATTCGGGGCTGTGCCACGGAGTCTCGTGGTGGAATCG
>CAVPQS010000111.1:0-17863 GCA_963707485.1 uncultured bacterium | reverse complement strand
ACATCGCCGATCCCGGCTCAAATATTCTGGACGATTACAAGAAGGATCTCTTGAATTTGGCTGCCGGCTCATTTGTCGCTCCGGTCCGTATCAAGGGACATCCCTTCGTCGCCGCCGTAAATTATCAACGCGTGACTGATGATAACGACGCCGTTATTAGCCGCAGCGATGTGAATTATGCGGTAGTCACATCGTCAATTTTTATCCCATCTACAATAGCGCCACAGGAAGATCACCTAAACACGCTTCGAAACCTGCAAAAATTCTCGCTGGGCTTTGGTACGGATGTCTACGGCAAGCTGTCCTTCGGAGCCGCCGCGAACATATATTACGGAAATGGTACTGCGGAGTACCAGTCAACCGTCCACGACACACTGCCTCTATCCGATGGCAGTACTGCATACGACACCCTCGCGGTGCGTTTGTCCGATAATACGAGCGATGATCAATCACTCAGCGGTATCAACCTGCTCGGTTCGCTAATGTATCGGACTGAAAAAGTCCGCCTCGGCGTTTCGATCAGTAGTCCCTTTGAGTTGGTCACCGAACATGATATCAAACGCGCCGATAGTCTCTATCTTAAATCGATTCGTGTCGACGGTCCCGGAACGCCTCTGACAACCCGCCCAACACTTTACCTCGGCAAAACCAAGATCGAAGTGCCGTTGACAGTGAATTTCGGCGCCTCTGTCCAGGTCACGCCTAAGTTCCTCGTAAGCGGCGATCTCGAATTGAGATCAACGAGCAGCACCAAGTACTTCGTTCGCTCGGAAGAAGCGCCTTCGACCTCTTCCGACTCAATCAATCTATTTACTTTGCCCACTTCAATGTATTATGTCGATTCGACCGAGACTTCTTACTACGACGCTTCCGGTGAACTTGTCGAAATTTTCAACGAGTTTGAGCTTGGGTACGAATCGAGCATGCAGATACGCCTTGGCGCTGAGTATATGCTCACAACAAGTATCGGCACGATTCCGCTCCGTGGTGGAGTTCGTATTGCGCAAATGCCGTATCGCGACGTGTCCAACGTCTATCGCGACCCTTACCAGCAGGTAGATTCTAAGTTTGTGTTGGGCGATAAGATCTCCCAGACAACCTTTACGTTCGGCTCAGGTATTCACTGGAATCAGGTTTGGCTTGATTTCGCCGTGGAAGTAAGAAAAGAAGAACAAACCGAGAGCGGTTTCTCGATTTTCGACTCCACTGTTTACGAGTACAGCAATACCCGTACTAAGAAAGCTCCGTCATTCATGATGACCTTTACCGGCTTCTTCTAACCGAATCCGTGTAATACAGCTACTCGCAGGGCAGGGATAAAATCCTTGCCCGTTTTTTTTGCAGTCTCCACTCCCGTGATTCGCGGCCTCGCAATTCACTTCAAAAAAGTGTTGATAAAATTCGTAAATTGACTAACTTACAAGTCTTGTTAGTTTAGCCGATATTGTACGAGTATTGAAGCAGGAGTCTGTTCTTAGATGACCACAAGAAAGAAAATGTCCAAGCACGAAATGCGCGAAGACCAGTTTGTCACCGGCGTCTTCAAATTCCAGGAATGGGCGGAAGGAAATCTCGCCAAATTGCTGCTCGGTGGCGGCGCCGTCTTGGTCGTTGTCGCCATCATCGTCTTTTTCGCCTGGCAATCCGGCAGCAGCGCCGACAAAGCGTTTGAAAAATTAGGCAGCGCCGAAGTCTTCGCCCGCACCGGACAGACCCAACTCGCGATCGCCGACTTCCAGGAAGTCATGAATAAATACTCGTCCTCTCCAGCCGCCCCGCAAGCCGCTTTCAAATTGGCAAATCTCTATTTCCAAACGAATGATTTTGCCAACGCCGAAGTCGCTTTCAAGAACTACCTCGACAAATATGCTCAGGACGATTATTTCCGTCACTCGGCTCAACGCGGAATCGCATCATCTCTCGCCGGCCAGGCTAAGTTCCAGGAAGCCGGAACGGCCTTCCTCAATTCCGCCAATGCCGATACGACAGCGTCGACTTACGAGGAAGATCTGCTTCAGTCGATTGCCAACGCCGTGAAAGCGTCCGACACCGCCACCGCCAAGCAAGCCTTTGGGCTTCTTGAAAAGCGCGGCACGACGTCGGAACGGTTCCGCAATGCCAAGATTCTTTTAATCGAGCGTGGTTTTTTAGCTTACGATAAAGGCGAATATAAATAGCGTCACGGAGGCTGGCTGGTGAAACTCGCGTTCATCTGGCACATGCACCAGCCATACTATAAAGACCTAAAGTCGGGCGAATACTTGATGCCTTGGGTGCGCTTGCACGGCGTCAAAGACTATCTTGACATGCTTCTCATCCTCGACGAGTTTCCCAGACTCCGCCAAACCTTCAATCTCGTGCCGTCGCTCTTAGAACAAATCATCGATTACACCGAAAACGGCGCAACCGATCGCCACCTGTTCCTGTCTCGTAAACCGGTAGCCGAACTGCGTGACAACGAACGCCTGGAAATCACCGAGACGTTTTTCTCGGCGCATTTCGATACGATGATCAAACCTTATCCGCGCTACCAGGAACTCCATGCCCGCTGCCGCAATGCCTCGACCCGCATGCGCCTCAGCAATCTCTCCGATCAGGACTACCTCGACCTGCAGTTCTGGTCCAACGTGGTTTGGATCGACCCCATGTTTCGCGCCGAACCTTGGTTACAGCAGCTCCTCAAGAAAGGCCGCGATTATGCCGTCGAGGAAAAAGACCGCATCCTCGATTTCCAGATCGAACTCCTGAAACGCATCATTCCCGAACACCAGAAGCGGGCAGCCTCGAAACAAATCGAAGTCTCGTTCTCGCCTTACTATCACCCCATCTTGCCGCTTCTGGCTGACACGGATATCGCCCGCATGGCAATTCCCGGTGTCGAGTTGCCGATTCGCAGATTCGTCCATCCGGAAGACGCCGACGAGCAAATCGGCAGGGCAGTAAAGCTGTACAAAAAGCTCTTTGGCGACGAGGCGCCCGGCATGTGGCCATCCGAAGGCTCGGTCTCGGAAGCCATCCTGCCGCTGTTGCACAAACACGGCGTTCGCTGGATCGCCACCGACGAGGAAATTTACTTTGCCTCGATGAATCTTGCTCTGCAGTCAGGGGAAAGGAACCTCGATCCGAAACCCGTTTTCCATCGCGCCTTTCGCGTCGGCGCTCCCGATAAACCGCTCGGCATGCTCTTTCGCGATCACAAGATTTCCGACAAAATCGGATTCGTCTACTCGAGTTGGGACGCCGATCGCGCCGCCGATGACTTCATTGGCAGTTTGCATCAAATCGACAAACTCTATTCCGGCCGCGGCGAGGAACCACTCGTCAACATTATCCTCGACGGCGAAAATGCCTGGGAATACTACCGCAACGACGGCGCCGATTTCCTCCGTGCTCTCTATTCGCGACTCGAAAAAGAGAAGGACATTAGCACGGTGCTGCCGCGCGAGATTTTTGCCGATGGCCAGAACATTCACACCCTGCCGCGTTTGTTCGCAGGCTCTTGGATCAATCACAATTTCCGCGTTTGGATTGGCCACGCCGAAGACAACGCTGCCTGGGACTTGCTCTCGCAGACTCGCGAAAAATTAGTTGAATGCGAACAATCCAAAACGCCGCCCTCTCCCGAAGTCCTGGCGAGCGCTTGGAACGCCATCTATATCGCCGAAGGTTCCGATTGGTGCTGGTGGTACGGCGATGATCATCATACCGACCAGTTCCAAACCTTTGATTTGCTGTTCCGCCGCCATCTTCTCAGCGTCTGGGAAGCGCTCGAACTCGAACCGCCGCTCGCGCTGCTGCGGCCAATTCGCAAAATCCCGCGGCTGCCCGGAATCCTCGACCCGACCGATTTTCTCCGTCCCATCATTGACGGCAAACAAACCAGCTTCTTCGAATGGTTCGGCGCCGGTCGTATCGAATGCAGCAAACTTGGCGGCGCCATGCATCGGGTCGATTCCCGCATCTTCGAAATCTTGTTCGGCTACGATGATCACAATCTGTTTTTCCGCGTCGATTTCGAAAAAGAACGCCAGTCCGGCGGCGAAGGGGAAGAGATCCAAATCGAATTGTCCTGTGCCGTAAAACTCATGGTGCAAATATCGCATCATGACGCTAAGTTAAAGTATATTACCGGTGAGGGCGATCTGCCGTTAATTAATGCCCGCTGGGATCAACTGGTCGAAGTTGCGATCCCGCGAAGCCTTTTCCGGTTTGGCGACGATAAGCACCTCTATTTCTCGGTCGCATTGGCGGAGAAAGAAAAAATTGTTGAAAGATGGCCCGAAGCCAATTATATACCGGTGGAACTTCCTAAGCCCGGAGACTCGCTCTTCTGGCAAGTTTGAGCAAGGAGCTCGCGATGGATGATCAGGATCTCAACAATACCCTCGGTGGCGCCGGTTTTGGCGAAAATGCGGAACCTGACGAGTTTACCCGCACCTACGCTAACGAAGAGGAAATGATCGAAGAGGGTAAGGCGGCTGCCATCCTTGGATACGTGCCTTTCCTCTGCTTTATTCCCCTTATCAAAATGCGACACAATAAGTTCGCATTCAGGCACGGAAAACAGGGGCTATTCCTTTTGTTCGTTGAGATTTTGGCCGTCTTCTTCATGTTTGACATCATATCCAACCTATTTTGGGGTATTTTGCTGATTTTGTCTATTGGCTCCGCAGTATTCGGAATCATGTATGCCCTTCAGGGAAAAGAGTTTACAATCCCCTTCATTGGCGAGTCCGCCGACAAACTCAAGATTTAGCTTGTAAATTGTCCACATTCGACGTATATTGATTGGCTGTTGCGGACAAGGTGGGCTTTTTGCCCGGCATTATTGCTATTTGTACACTTTTTGAGCCAATTGCGTTCGGAGGGAAAGGATGCTGATCTTTAAGAAACCGTCGGAGATGGAATTCCGACAGGTGATGCGCATGGTGGAGAAGTACGATCTGACTACCCCCAATGATCTACCCTTAGATTCGTTTACGATACTCAAGAATGACGACCGAATTCTCGGTTTCGGCGCCCTCCGCTCTCAGGAAGGCTATACCGAACTTGAAGTCGTCGGTGTCGCTGAGGAGTTCCGCGGTAAGGGATGGGGCAAAATGATCATCAAGAAGCTTCTCGAGGTCGGACCCGATACGATCTGGCTCGCGACCGACATGCCCAAGTATTTCGAGAAATTCAACTTCGTCCCTTCCAAACAGGTACCACGCGAATTGGCGCGTAAAATTAATCCCGTTGAAACCAACGGATTCGGCATCGCTCAACCCGCCAAGCCAGTTACTGGACGCAATCGCGTGAAGGCGATGGTGTTCATGCGGAAGAAGTGACTCGCCTCACAGAAATCCTGACCTAATGCAAAACGTCCCGCCTAAGCGGGACGTTTTTTTTCTGCCTCGGCTTTTCGCCATTTAGCGCTGCCTAACAACCGCTGCACGGCGGCAAACCGCCCACGAAAATGAAATTGATCAGATATGCTGCATCCGAAATATTCACCATTCCGTCACAATTCGCGTCGCCCGCTCCGGACGGGGAAGGCTCCCCTCCTCCGGCGAAGATATAATTGATAAGATAAACCGCATCGGAAATTGTCACCTCCGAACTGCCGTCGCCGTCGCCCGCAACAAATCCGCAGCCAGCCAACATAATCACTTGGTCTTTCATGCCGCCGACATTCACCATCACATTCGTCAGTGTCGAGTCGCGATAACCCGGGTGCTCGACGGTAAGCGCATAGAATCCCGGCTCAACTTCCGCCATCAAGAATAGTCCGCTTGCAATCGTCGTATCCTCGTGCTCGTGGCTGTTGAGATACACCACCGCATTCGGAATCGGCAGCGAATCCGAATTGATCACCGCTCCGGCAATCGACCCCTGCGCATGATCTTGATGCACGAAAGTCACCGTTCCCGCCGACCAACTCCCGGTCGTCGTTCCGCCATCGGTGATTTGACAATAGACGTATAGTGAAGTATCTGCCGGCACATACGCCGAGTTAATGACATGGAATCCTTGCGTCGCCTGTGTATTTAGCGATGTCGGCAGGATCTGTTGGTTGCCGTTTAACACCGGCGCCGAGTTGAAGTATACCGACACCCAACACTCATCCGTCTCCGGATCGCTATAGTTCCATTCGACTTTGTAAGTATTCACTCCGTGAACCATCATTGAATCACCCGCCGGCGGGTCCACTACAACCACTGCCGGCGTGCCGTTTGCAGGTGGATTAATTGTCAACTTGTAATACGGATTAGTTGCGCCGCTAAATCCGAAAACGCGAACGTAATACCAACCTTCCGGTTTGCCGTTGAGTGAAATTGTCTCGACGTTGTTTGAAGTCCCTGATGTCCCAACCTGCGTGCGCGCTGAGTTGTACAGTGCCATATCCAGATCGCCTTGCCCATTCTGCAAATCGATTCGCACAAAATCCGCTGCTCCGCCGGTGCTATTGCAGTAAAACTTGTAATAATCATCGTTGCCAATGTCATGCACGCTCAGGCTGTCGATCACAACCTGCGGATTGCACGGCCCCAGGTTCGGGCTGTTGAGCGCTCCAACCGGCCGCGCGTCAACCTGGTCGAAATCATCCCCCGGCTCGTAATCATCCGCATTCGCCTGATTCGGCGCGCCGATCACAACCATGATCCGCGCAACGTTATTCGTCTCACGCTTTTCCAGAATCCGCAGCAATGGATCGACTTCAGCTTCGAGCCAGTACACGCCATCCGGCAATCCGGTAATGTCGATATTCTGTCCCTCAAGATCCTTGCTATACGTGTCCGCCCAGCCCACGGTCAAACCTTGAATTGTACCCGAACAGGAATGAAATTGCCCGCTTGAATTGAAATTCGGCAAGCTCGAATCGTACACCGATAGATCCAACACGCAGAAACTGGTCTTCGCGCCTTGCGCCACAATCGGCCCAACGCTCGAATCCGGGTTGACTGTTCTCAATCGGAACTGCGTCCAGCCCTCGACGTGGATATGATCGTGCCCGGGATGAAAGACAAACCTTCCCGCCAGTCGATCAAAGAAACTTCCGTCGCTGCGGTACACGCGTTGCCTTATATCCTGTGTCCCGTCGCCGTTCGCCGGCAACACGCCGTAAAGATACAACTTTCCGTCGCCGATATTCGGCGTCGTCACGGTTACTTTCAAATGCGTTCTGCCCGGCACAACATCCGTGCCCACCTGGTTGTCGTACAGATCATCTTGCTTGATGATGATATCTGGCATCGACGTGTCAATCGCCGCTGCGTCGAAAGCCACACCCTCGACATTGATTTCGTATGCGCCTTCCAGGCTGTGATAACCGTCAACCACGATATAGTACTCGCCCGGATACAACGCCGCGTTTGTAATCTTCGACTGTTTGCTGCCGCAAGTGGGGAGGTCGTCATTGCAGTAAAGTTGCGCCAATCCCGAATCAAGAACCGCCAGCTTGCTGTCGAACCACGATGTATCGCATGTTGTCCAAACCGTCAACAGCGTCGTCGTGTCGAGAGTGACTTTGTACCAATAATCCGCCGCGATATCCGGACCCGATAATTCACAACCGATCATAATATCATCGCACGATCCAACCGTCGTGCCCGATTCCACGAATGGCAGGCTGGCGATCACTTCGGCATTCGATTGATGGGAACCATTTGTGCAAGGCGCCGGCTGCGCGACCCATTCAACATTGAGCTGATACCCGCCCGCAGCCCCGCCGTAGCCATCGACCACGATATAGTACGTCCCGGCATTCAGGGCTTTGTCCGTAATTCGCGATTGCAGATTCGGGGCACAGCCCGGGTCGTCGTCATTGCAGTCTACTAACGCAAGTGCGCTGTTGAATATCCCCAGCCGCGTATCGTATGCCGCCGGAAACTCCGATGCGCAAGTAGTCCACGCAGACAACAACATCGGCTCCGTCAGCGTCACAACATACCAAGCATCCGGTGCCGTATCGCTGCCGCCCGATAGGCATGAGGGAATAGAAGCGTTGTTCGCCTTGCCCTGTGTCGTACCGTCGTCTTGGTATCCACTCGCAGTTATGACCGTCGCATTCGCGGCGCCCTCACCGCCGTCACGACTTTGGCCGCTTCCATCCAGCGCTGCCGCTGTCTCGGCCTGGCGTTGAATCATCTCCGCCTCGACCACGTGCCACAAATCGCCCTGGTATTCTTCACCCAAAGCCTTCAGCGAATCAATTTTCATTTGCGTCGGAGTGGAAGGCAATTTTTCTGCAGCAAACAACCGTGCGCCGGTTGCAAGTGTCCATGTCATGATGATCAGGGTCAATCGAAAACAAATCGGCATGCGTGGCTCCTTAGCTCGAATCGGAAATTGCTCCGCCGGAAGAATTGGACAAGTACGGGTATTAACTTTTGAATACCGAAGTATACTATGATAGACCCACTTCGTCAATCTTGAACATTTAGTCTTAGCGACGCGGAACTTGATGCGGATAGGGAACTGGACCCGCCGGACATTCAGTTTCAATTTGACGTTCTGTTAATCCCCTGGACAATTGAATCACAATAGCACCGGTCCAAGAATCTATGACGTAATTGATGTTGTTCAGCACGAAAACTTGAGGCGGATTTTCCCCACGAAAGTAAAACAAAAAGTTAATACGCAGATACTTGCATTTTTTTAACAAATTATTGTTGACGCGTTTTGGCAAGTTTACTATAGGTAGTGTATTGCTGGCCAAGAACAGCAACATATTGACATAGCCGGCGCATCGGGTTTCAGAACTAAACTTTTCAGAAACTCTGCCGACACTTAAGACAGCAGTTCATTATCTGCACAACTCTTCTGAAACCGTTGCGCACGATAATGATACTTGCCAAACGTACTTTTGCCCGGTTCGAGATGTTCGGGATTCATACATCACCGGGTACCTTACTTCACGAGAATCGGATAGTAAAGTCCAGTAGCGCATGGAATAAATGCTTTTGGGCGCTTTCTGGAAGTTCTTGAATTAGAGAGAAATAAGACTTATGATCTCACAGTCATGGAGTGACGGCCTCGCCTCATTTCTTCTTTACCCTCTCACGGCACAGCCCTTGCCTTATAAGTGGCTGACACAGAGGTAAAAGGAAATCTAGAGGTGAGGTTGTAATGTTTGCTCGGAAACACATTTTGCTCGCATTTCCTATATGGGTTGCCGTTTGTTTTCTCACTCCCGCCGTCGTTGCCGGTCAGGGTACCAATAGCGCAGATTTTCTCCAAATTCCAGTTTTCTCCCGTGGTTCAGCCTTAAGCGGCGCCATGGTCGCTAACGCCGATGGCGTCGGCGCTCTCTTCTATAATCCCGCCGGCGTCGCCCGCAATGGCTCCGGCGAGGTTTCATTTTCGCACACCGAGCTGATGCAGGACCTTCGCCTCGATAACGTCAGCGTCGCCATCCCACTCAAGAACGGCTCTGGTATCGGTCTTGGCGTCACATATCTCGGCTACGGCAGCATCGCCGGCTACGACGCTGCTGGCGCGTCTACCGGCAGCCTCTCAGCCTACTCGTTCATGATGAATGTCGGTTATTCCCAGAAATTGTCAGAAGCGCTTTCCGCCGGCATAGCCATGAAACCCGTTTTCGAAAGGCTGGACGATCTCGAGGCACAAACCGTAACCTTCGACCTTGGCCTCATCGCCGACGTTGGTCAGTTCTCTTTCGGCGCCCAATACGCTAACATCGGCGGCAAGCTCAAGTATGTGCAAGAAGAAGTCGGTCTGCCCACAACTATGCGCTTCGGAATGTCCTATCGCACCCTCGGCTCATCGTCGGTCATTTCATTCGCCGGCAATAAAGAGCAGGGCGAGGGAATCTCCTTCGGCGCCGGGATGGAATACGCCTACAATTCCATGCTCACTTTCCGCGCTGGATATGGCGGCTCACTTGAAGACAAAACCAACTCAACGGACGGCGTCGCCCTCGGTATCGGCCTCAATCTCAACCACATCGGCCTCGATTATAGCTATCGTCCATCGTCAACCAATGAAGGCATCCATCAAATCACCGGATCATATCAATTCGGGCGTTGATCGACAAGCTTAGTCTCCAATCAAAATCCCACATCTTCGACTTTCTGGTCCTCGATTCTTGGTCGAGGATCTTCCGTTTATAGCCCGGGACAATATGTGCAGCACTTTGCATCAATTGTGCTATTCTATACGGCGCAAACGACTTAACTTTCGGAATCATTAAAATACCACTTTAAGTCGTGGTTAATTTCACCCTTTAAGACAATACTGTAAATACTTACTGTAAAACCACATAGATTCTGTCAAATTTGAGCATAATCGATATGACCATCAATTATGTTAACAATTTTGCGTTGGCACCGGTTTTGCTTTTAGTGGGCTGGAACACCTACAGTTACTAGCCAAGGGTAACCAAGGAGCATAAAGACAGATGCAGCACACTAAAGACAGTCCAGAGGCTGAGAAGTACCTAAAAGCGACTTCGGCAGCCAGCTACCATTCCGACATCGTCGTTGAAGAACAATTAGGTTGGGCCGGAATTGCCAACCTCAAAGAGACACTTAACGCAAGCCTTCGCCGCACCCGTTTGGCCGTCAGCGAATACGCGCTGTCAAACGCTTTCGTGTTGGCGTTCCTGGCTTCGGCAAAACGCGAAAACTCCGCGCGTGTCTCCAAGAGTTCCGTTGCCATTCATCGCATTCAATTCCTGTTCAATTGGCTCATTGCTCTGGTTGGTCTTATCTGTCTGCTCCCGTTGTTCGGTATTGTCGCCTTAGCTATCAAACTTGATTCTGCCGGACCTGTCTTCTACAAGCAAGAGCGCGTTGGCTTGAACCGCCGCCGCGGCGATCGTCGCCAGCGTCCCGATGATCTACTGATGTGCAACCGTCGCGAAGACCGCCGTCAGAAAAAATGTATTTGGCAAAGCTTTCTTCGTATACAAGTTCCGCACCATGGTGACCGACGCTGAAAAGCGCTGCGGTCCGATCTGGGCCACCAAAAACGATCCGCGCATTACCCGCTTAGGCAGAATGCTGCGCAAGACCCGTATCGACGAGTTCCCGCAGTTGATCAACGTCCTCAAAGGCGAAATGTCTGTCGTCGGCCCGCGCCCGGAACGTCCGTTCTTCATCGAAAAATTGTCGAACGAAGTGCCCAATTATACCCGCCGTCTCGAAGTCCTTCCCGGTATTACCGGTTTGGCTCAAGTCGAAGGCGGCTATGATGCCACGCTCGACGACGTCAAGAAGAAAGTCTCGCACGACCTCGAATACATTCGTATCTCGAGCATTAAGAGCGACGTGTTGATCATGTTCCGCACTGTCGGCGTAATGCTCGGCGCTCGCGGAATGTAGACCTATAATCACGACCAGAACGCAATGACATTCTTCGCAAGGTTTTTTAACTAAAAGCCTTGCGAAGACGATAAGAACTTCGTTAATTTGCCGATATGGATATCATGAAACTACTTACGGCAAAACGGGTTGCGGTTTCGATCAGCATGACGCTGATCCTCGCCGTCGCAGCCCGTGCACAGACCGCAGCGGATGCGACTGTAACAGTGACCTCAAATCCCCCCGGCGCTACTATTATGCTGACCGGCGATATGACAGTGGCGGGTGTCACTCCAACTACCTTTACCCAACGCTTAGCCGGCTATTTCAAAATCACCGCCTACCGCAATGGCTATGAAACCTACAACTCAAGCGTGCTCCTCTCTGGACGCGATGCCACCACCATTGACTTCAAACTCAAACCGAAGACACGCATCAAAGCTGCTGTGCGCTCGCTCTTTATTCCGGGATGGGGACAACGTTATTACGGCGCCAAGACCAAAGGTTCGCTTATGTTCATCGGAGTAATTGTAAGCGGAACCGCCGCCGGGATCATGCACCTTCGCTTTGACAATAAGCGCGATGACTATTACGACTTCCAGAAGCTCTATGACGCTGAACGTTCTGTTCCCATTAAAGAAGCCATGCTGCCCGAACTTTATGCGCGCCAGAAAGACGCGTACGACGCCGAACAAGATCGCAAAATCGCCGGCGCCATCGTGGCCGGTGTCTGGGCTTACAGCGTTCTCGACGCTTTGCTGTTCTTTCCGGATTTCGGGATTGAAGTCTCCGGAGCTAACCTAAGCGTTGCTCCCGAGTACGATGGGAACGCCGTCAAGCTGATGGGGAGGATCAAATTCTAATGAAACGGATATTTCCTTTTCTTGTTCTATTTCTGCTATTCACGGCAGCAGTCTTTCTCGCTGGTTGCACCGAAGAATTTGCCAAACCTGTTCAAATTGACAAGGTCGACGGCGCCCCGGAGGTGCCGCGCAATCTGGCCACTTCAGTTGGCGACGGCAGAGTTACACTCTCCTGGGAAGTCAGCGACCCGCCGAAAATAAGTCGCTATATGATCTATCGCGGCGACACAACTTTTGCCGCGCCGGTGCTCGTCGACTCAACGGCATCACTCAGCTACAATGACACCGGATTGCGCAACTCCCTTCGCTACATCTATCGGGTCACCGCAATCGGCACGAATGGCCTCGAAAGCGATTTCTCCCGCGCCGTGTCGGCTACGCCAAATATCTACGGCGTCCTGATCAACCAGAATGCCGAGTTTTCGAACTCCCGCAACGTGACTCTGTCCTTTGCGGCTCCGCTCGGCACTCGTCTCGTCATGGTCGCCAATGATGCCGATTTCAGCGGCGCGCAGTGGATCAACTTTGCCGCCGCAATTTCGTGGCAATTGAGTAATGAAGATGGCATCAAAACAGTCTATGCGCGCTTTAACGACGCCGAAGGCAACGATGTCATCGGCGCTTTCAGCGACGACATCACCATCGACACGCGCGCCGAAATTGTCTCGCTCACGGAAAATTCTCAGGGCCAAATTCTCTCGGTCGGCGATAACGTCACTTTCGTCATGAACACCGGCGAGCCGAATGGTTCCGCCCGGGTTGAAATCGAAGGCGTCGCAACAACTCCATTGATCGAATCAAGCGTGTCCGGCAACGGCGTTTATTCCGCCGTTTATACGATTCCCGGAGGAATTGACGTCGTCGACGCGGTCATCACGGGGAACTTTACCGATGCCGCCGGCAATGACGCGCCGCCGTTGACCCTGTGGTCTTTCCTCAACATCGCCAATCCGCCGGCAGCAACTGAATTAACCGGCTTTGCAGTGTCCGAAGAATCCATCGAGCTCTCGTGGACGCGGACAATTGCTCCCGATTTCCAGAGCTACCAGATCTTCCGCTCGGAAACCGCAACCGTCAACAACTCGTCGCTGCTGGTCCGCACCGAAACCGGCGCCGCCAATACAAGTTTTCGCGATGCCGATCTCGATCCGGGCAAAGACTATTACTACGTCGTTTACACCGTAGACCGCACGGGTCTCTTGTCGGCCAGTAACCAGGTGAAAGTCACAACGATTGCCAACGTTGCGCCGACGGCCGTGGCATTGTTCAAGTCCGATGAAGATTCGCTGAGCGTCACGATCGGCTGGACCACTAACGCCGACGACGACTTCGAATCATACCATGTCTATCGCTCCGCCACGACGCCGGTCAACACCAGCAGCGCTGTCAATCTCATCGGAGTTGTCACATCGCAAGGATCGAATTCTTTCACGGATGGAAATATTACTGTCGGCCAGCAATTCTATTACGTCGTCGTTGTCTTCGACAAGTTCGGTGCCCGGTCGGCCAACTCCAATGAGGTGAGAGGACCTAATCCCTAAAACTCGTGAGTGCGCTCGACAGACTTAATTTCATAATCGCAACTTATGGTCGGCTCATCGTCGGAATTTTCAACTTCCGACTGTGGCCGCCATTCTTCATATTCTTCTGCGTCATGTTGCTCGAAATCCTCATGATCAGCAACATGTACTCGCCAATCCTCTCCGGTTGGTTTATACCATTAGTCCAGTGGATAGGGGATGACTCCGTCGTTCACTACCCGCAGCACATCGCCTACATCCCGTTGATTTTTGAGAAGATGAATCTGCTCTTCTCATGGCTGCTCGATTCACTCCTGACCGCCAGTGCTGTACTCATGTTCGCATCCTATTTCAAAAAGGAGAAAGTTAGTTTCTCCCAGTCTGTTCGTGCCGCGATGAAGTGTTATCCGAAGCTGCTGATCATCTGGATCGTCGTCTTCGTCCCAATCCTGCTATTGTTCTGGGCGTTGCCCGGCTTGTTCGAGAGTTTTGTCCAGGGTGCCCCGAAACGCAAGATCGCCCTCATGATCGGCATGCAGGGAATGCAGACTATCGTCACGGCGCTGTTTGTCTACGTCGTGCCGTACCTGCTCCTGCGCGGCATTTCGCTCGGGCAGGCGTTCTCGCGCAATTTCTCGCTCTTCTTTCGCAGCTTCTTTACAACCGCCATTCTCGTCGGTATTCCGCAATTCGCTATGTTGCCGCTGATCTACGCGCTCCAAAACACCGGCACGATCGTCAACAAGTTCAATCCCAGTGTGATAATTTGGCTGTCCGTTGTCTGGGCGGCCGTGTTGGCTCTCTCTAACTATTTCACCACCGGCTCCATCGTCCGATTCTTCTGCGAAATCGCTGAAGACTAATGTTCACCTTATACGACCTGGCCGAGATCGGGGCATGCTTCGCGGCTTTCTTGTCGATGCTCTTCGTGCTGGTTCGTCGTCCCGGGCATCTGTCCGCGCACTTCTTCACGGCGGCTGCTTTAAGCTCCGGGTTGATGTGGACCGCATTCATTCTATTCGTACCGCGCGACCTCAATTTGACTCATCTTCAGCATGGTATTTTGACCAGCCTTCTATCGATCGCCACCGGCATGTGGCTGCTCTTTCTCCTTGTCTTTGCCCGTGAACCGGCCGCAAATCTCTTCCGCCGGCGCTCGTTGACGGTTTACGCGGCATTCAGCCTGCTGATTCTTGCGTCCATCGGCGCTTTCTTCAATAATTACTTCATCCTCGAGCAAGATCAATCCGGCGCCTTGTTTGTCGAAATCACCGGCCTCGGACGCATCTACATCACACTTATCATCGTCGCAAACGCTTTCGGTTTGCTCCAGCTCGAAAGCACTTTCCGCGCATCACAAGGAAGACTTCGCCGCTCATTGGTGCTGCCGCTTCTGGCGACGGCGCTGTTTCTCGCCGTCAACATTACCTCCGGGATGATGGGCATGCTCATTGCGCGCGTCGAATTTCTCGGCATCCAGCTCTCGGCGCTTCTCATGATCATCTCGCTTATAACCGTGGCGCGCTTCGTCGTTTATCAAGAGCGGCAAGGGCAGGGTGTCGTCGTCTCGCGCGAAGCCGTCTATTCCTCCGTAGCGCTTGTTCTGGTCGGCGGCTATTTCATCCTCATCGGTGTCGTCGTCAAGGCGCTCGTCTCGCTCGGCGGCAGCCCGCAAATTTTTCTGTCCGTGCTCGCAGCTTTCATCCTCATAGTTCTTTTTGTCGCGCTGGCAATGTCCGGTTCGATCCGCCGGCGCTGGCGCGGAATGGTCGATCGGTCACTCTATTCCGGCAAGGCCGATCTCCTCGCCGAAATCACCGGCTTTGCCGAAGATGTCACCGCATCGACCGATCGCCGCGAAATGTTCGCCGCAATCGCGCACATCCTTGAAAACCGCTGCCGCATGCGCGATGTCGCGATCTTCCTCAAAGGTAACCTGCTTGGTGAGGCACATCGGCGTTACCCCGACACCGTTCTCGAACCGCAACACATCCCCGAGCTCGAGCAGTGGCTGTTTCGCGGCGGCCAAACGCGATCAGCCGACGAATTTCGCGAGCTCAATCTTGTGCTCTCGGACAGCGAACGAACTTTCCTCGATTCAATTGCCGGCTGCGAAATCATCCCGCTGATCGCCCGCAAAGGATTCGTCGGCTTGGTCACTTGCCGCTCCGACGGTCCTGTCAGCGAAGAGGCTCGCTTTCTCATCGACTCCATCTCGCATCAACTGGCGTTGTCGCTATTGTCGGCCCGGCAATCCGAGATACTGCTGGAAACCCGCGAGCTCGCCAATTTCACCAAGATCTCGTCTTTCGTCATCCATGATGTCAAGAACTTGATTTCGATGCTGTCGATGATCATCCAAAACGCCGAACGCAAATTTGACGACCCGCGCTTTCAGCAAATGACCACCGACACGCTCAAGGGCGCCCAGGAGCGTATGCAGCGCTTGATCAGCCGCCTTTCGTCTCCCGGCAAACAACTCGATTTTGCTCTGTCCAATTGCGATTTGAATGAGATTTTGTTAACTTTGGCCGACGAAATGAAACTGCCGGCTCAGCATAAAGTCGAAGTGCAAATCGACATCGGTTCGCTGCCTCCGGTTAAGGGAAACGCCGAGAAGCTCCGCAGCGTGTTGTCGAACCTGATCATCAACGCGATCGAGGCAATGCCCAACGGTGGACAACTGCGTTTCTCCTCGTCCGTCGATGACGCAACCTGTTCGCTCTTCGTGCAGGATTCCGGCGTTGGCATGACATCGGAATTTATTCGCGACCGCTTATTCCGGCCGTTCCAGACCAGCAAGCAAAGCGGCCTCGGCATCGGACTCTTTCAGTCGCGCGAACTGGTCGAACAGATGGGTGGCGCCTTGTCTGTCCAGTCAACAGTCGGAGAGGGAAGTAGTTTCATATTGAAACTGAAAAGAGCATGAACATTCGAGACACAAAAATTCTGATTGTCGACGACGAAGAAGGCATCCGCAAACAGCTTGGTTTCGCCCTCGAAGATAACTACGTAGTGCTCACCGCTGCCACCGCCGGCGAGGCACTGACACTAACGCGCGAACAAAAGCCCAACGTCGTTCTCCTCGACATTTCGCTTTCGCCCTACAGCGGCAGCCAGGAGGGTCTCGACATTCTCCCCGAGTTGCTCGAAATCAACTCGCTGATGAAAGTCATCATGGTCACCGGCAACGGCGAGCGCGCCAACGCTCTCACTGCCGTCAAGAATGGCGCTTTCGATTTTTATGTCAAGCCTATCGAACTCGACGAACTCAGCATCATCATTAAGCGCGCTGCTTATCTCCAGAAACTTGAATTGGAGAATGCGCGTCTCAACGAATCACTTCAGGATCTCCGCGGTTTTTCCAACATCATTGGTGTCTCGCCCAAGATTCAGAAGATTTTCAAGGTAGTCTCGACGGTTGCTCCGACGAGTTACACGGTCTTAATTACCGGCGAATCCGGCACGGGCAAGGAGTTGATCGCCAAGGCAATTCACGAGCGCTCTGAGCGTCACGACAAACCGTTCATCACTATCAACTGCGGCGCGATTCCGGAGATGTTACTCGAATCCGAATTGTTCGGCCACGAAAAAGGCTCGTTCACCGACGCGGTTGCACAGAAGATCGGCAAGTTTGAAACCGCAAATCACGGCACGCTTTTCCTCGACGAAATAGGGGAGTTGTCACTGGCTCTGCAGGTGAAGTTATTGCGTTTCCTGCAGGATCACGTCATCGAGCGCGTCGGCGGCAAATCGGTCATCCAGGTCGACGTTCGCGTCATCGCCGCTACCAATCGATCGCTTGAAGAAGAAGTCGCCCGCAAAGCGTTTCGCGAAGACTTGTTTTACCGGCTCTCGGTCATCACAATCGAGCTGCCTCCGTTGCGCGATCGCGAGGATGACCTCCTCTTGATCGCAGAGCATCTGCTCCGGGTTTACGGCGAAGAAAATCGCAAAGCCAATCTCACGTTTTCCAGCTCGGCTCTGCAGGCCCTGCGCAGCTACGAGTGGCCCGGCAATATCCGCGAACTCGAGAACCGCATCAAAAGGGCAGTGATTCTTTCCGGAACAAATCGAATTGGCGCCGTCGATTTGGGGTTCGCCGCCACCGCCGGTACAGAGACCAAAACACTCCAGGAAGTGCGCGAGGAAGCCGATAGTCGCAGAGGCGCCGAGC
>CAVPQS010000110.1:0-6147 GCA_963707485.1 uncultured bacterium | reverse complement strand
AGGCGATCGTCAAGCTCGTCCGCGAATTGGGATTTGACGTCAAGTCGCATATGTCGACCGCCGACGACGATGTTCTCGCGGCGATTGCCGGAAAATTCTCCGCCGAAAAGGAATCGGTCAAGCAGGAAATCGACCGGCGCAAAAAGATCCAGCAGGACGCAGCGGAAAAAGTGCTTGAAGTGCTGGAGGAGATCGATGTAGCCGGCACGGAAAAGATACTCTCGAAGCCGCAGATCATCGAGCGCAATGCCCGCCAGCTTACGCAGTTGCGCAAGAAAAAGCGCGACCGCAAGAAGAAGAAACGCCATACGGATATCAACGTAGCCGATGTCAAAGCCGCGGTCAAGAAGACGATGGCGAAGATTGATCTTGGCAAACGCGTCAAGAAATACAAACGCCGGGAAAAGCCGGACGGAACGATTGTTGAAGAAGAGGCCAATGTAATCCAGGTTACCGAGTACATGTCGCTGGCGGAAATTGCCGCGATCATCGGCGTCAAGCCGGCGGATTTGATCGCGAAGTGCATGGAACTCGGGATGATGGTGACAATAAATCAGCGCCTTGACCTGGATACCATTGCCACGCTTGCTCTCGAATACAATCTCGAAATCGAAGAAGTCAAAGAGATTGGTGTTGAGGAAGAAGAAGAAGAGGAAGAGGACGAGGAAGATCAGCAGCCACGGGCGCCGATTGTCACGATTATGGGACACGTCGACCATGGCAAGACCTCGTTGCTGGACTATATACGCAAAAGCAATGTCGCCGCCGGCGAATCGGGGCTGATTACGCAGCACATCGGGGCATATCAGGTGAAGGTACCGTCGGGCGAGATCACGTTTTTGGATACGCCGGGCCACGAGGCCTTCACTGCGATGCGCGCGCGCGGCGCACATATCACCGACATCGTAGTCGTGGTCGTCGCTGCCGATGACGGCGTGATGCCGCAGACGATTGAAGCGGTCGATCACGCGCGTGCGGCGGACGTGCCGATAATTGTCGCGATCAATAAGATGGATAAGCCGGGCGCCAAGCCGGATCATATCAAGCAGCAGTTGGCGGGACGGAATCTCGTGCCGGAAGAATGGGGCGGCAAGACGATTTACGTCGAAGTGTCGGCAAAGACCGGTCTGGGCGTGGACAAATTGATGGAAATGATTCTGCTGCAAGCCGAGGTATTGGAACTAACGAGTAATCCGGATCATTTGGCGCGCGGAACCGTTGTCGAAGCGAAGCTGGACAAGGGACGCGGCGTGGTGGCGACGATTATTGTCGACAAGGGAACGCTGTACGTCGGCGATCCGATCGTAGCCGGAAATTTTGCCGGTCGCGTGCGGGCGTTGATTAACGACAAGGGCGAGCGCCAGGAGCAGGTACTGCCGGGCGAGCCGTCGCAGGTTGTGGGTTTGTCGGGCGTGCCGCAAGCGGGGGATTCGTTTATGGCGGTAGGCAGCGAATCGGAAGCGCGCGAGATATCGGTCAAGCGGCAGCAAATTAAGCGCGAGCAGGAATACCGGCAGATCAAGCGCGTCAGCTTGATGAATGTCTATGATCAGATTAAAGAAGGCGAGATTAAAGATCTCAATATTGTGATAAAGGGCGACGTCGACGGTTCCGTGCAGGTATTGCGCGATACGTTGGAAAAGATCAGCACTTCGGAAGTGCGCGTCAATGTGATCCATCACGGCGTCGGCGCCATTACCGAGTCGGACATTTTGCTGGCGGCGGCCTCGGATGCGATTGTGATCGGATTCCATGTGCGGCCGGATTCGCGCGCGCGCGAAGTAGCCGCGCGGGAGAAGATTGACGTTCGGTTGTATACGATTATTTACGAAGCCGAGAGCGACATCCACAAGGCGTTGGAGGGATTGCTGGAGCCGGATCACGAAGAACGGATCACGGGCGTGGCGCTGGTCAAGGATCTATTCAAGGTGCCGAAGTTCGGGACGATTGCCGGTTGCTCGGTTCAGTCGGGAGTGATCCACAAGATCGACCGGGCGCGGGTGGTTCGCGACAGCATCGCCATCTACACCGGGAATATCCAATCGCTGCGCCGATTCAAGGATGACGCGCGCGAAGTGGCTTCCGGGCTTGAGTGCGGAATCAAAATCGAGAATTTCGACGATGTCAAGGAGGGCGATCTGATTGAATCGTTCGAAACGGTGGAGATTGCCCGCAAGCTATAAAACCAATGCATCTCGGCACGCTACGCATCGTACTTCATATTCCGCAGTCGCGTTCGCTCAAATCCAAACGGCACGTCATTAAAGCGATCATTGACCGGTTGAAGAATAAATTCAATATTTCTGTGTCCGAGGTTGACGATAACGATTTGTGGCAGCGCGCGACATTGGGCGTGGCGTTTGTCGCGAACGAGGGGCAATTCGTCGACCAGGTTTTGGCACAGGTAGAGTCATTCATCGCATCCAACCCCGAAGTCGACATAGTTGGCATCGAGAGAATCGACTATTAATGGCAGATCTAAAACGAACCGACCGGTTGCGCGTGCAGATCAAGGAAATCATTTCCGAGATCATTCAGCGCAAGATGAAGGACCCGCATGTCGGCATGATCACGATAACCGATGTTGAAGTGACGCGAGATCTGAGCGAAGCGGTGGTTTACTATTCGGTGTTCGGCGATACGGCGGTGCGGCGCTCGACCAACAAGACGCTGGACCGCGCGCGGGGGTTTATTCAATCGGAATTGGGGAAGACCCTGCATATCCGCAAAGTGCCGACGCTGCGATTCGAGATCGACAAGTCGATCGATCAGGGGCTGCGCATACAGCAGTTGCTCGACCAGATACACGAGAACAAGCCAGATGACAGCGACCCGCAGTAATTTAATATCCACCATAGTCGAACGATTTCGCCGGGGCGGCAATGCTCTGATTGTTTCGCATTTGAGCCCTGACGGCGACTCGATTGGTTCGCAGTTGGCGTTGTTCGAATTGTTGAAGAAGCTGGGCTGCAATCCGATGATCGTGAATCACGATTCGGCGTATCCCAAGTACGCATTTTTGACGAAGCATGCGCTTGTGCATGTCTATGATGCGAAGATGAAGTATCCCAGATTTGATTTTGCGGTACTTCTTGAGGCGCCGGATGTCGAGCGCATCGGTGACGTGCAAAAGTTGGTGGCGGATGTCGAGGTGATCAATATCGATCATCATCGCGGGAACTCTATGCACGGAAGCATCAACTGGCTCGATGAGTCAGTGGCTGCGGTCGGGATCATGGTGTACGAATTATTTCTCGAAGCGAAGATTGCGATCGACCGCGACGTTGCGGACGAATTGTTTACGGCGATTCTGACGGACACCGGACGATTTCGTTTCGGAAGCACGAATTCACAGGCGATGCATGTGTGCGCCGAATTATTAGAGTTGGGAGCTTCGACGAAGAAAATCAGCGACGCGCTGTATGCGACCTATGAAGCGACTCAGTTGAGAATGCTCGGAGAGCTGCTGGCGAATATGGAGATTCATCACGGCGGCAAAAGTTGTCTGTTGTTATCCAACAAAACTCTGCGAGAAAAACACGGTAAGAATCCGGACGAAATGGAAGGGCTGTCGGAATATTCGCTTTATACAGCCGGCGTCAAGATCGGCGCCTTGTTGCGCGAAATCGAACCGGGCCGGACGAAGGTATCGTTGCGCTGCCACGAAGACTACGATGTGGCGGCCATTGCCGCTGTACACGGCGGCGGCGGACATCGCAATGCGGCGGGATGCACGATAAATCTGCCGTTTGCGGAGGCGCGTGAACAAATTTTGACCCAGATTGGCAAAGCGCTTGAGTAACATGAACGGATTTTTATTGATCGACAAGCACGAGGGAATCAGTTCCGCGCACGTCGTCAATCGCGTCAAGAGATTGCTGCAGGTTAAGAAAGCCGGTCACAGCGGGACGTTGGATCCGCTGGCGACAGGTTTGCTGGTAGTTTGTATAGGTAAAGCAACCAGGCTCGCGCAGTTTTTGAGCGAAGCAAGCAAGAGTTACGAGGCGCAGATTATGTTTGGGGCGACATCGAAGACTTACGATCGTGATGGAGATATTGTCGAAACGGCTGACGCGCCGATTCCGACTGCCGCGGAGGTCGACGCCGTGATTAGCCGCTATGTCGGCGATATCGAGCAGACTGCGCCGCTGTATTCGGCGCTAAAGCATAAGGGGAAGCCGCTATACGACTATGCGCGAAAGAACATTCCGGTCGAGCTTAAGGTTCGCAACGTGCGGATAGATTCGATTCGCGTGACGAGTTATTCGTATCCGATTTTGAGCATAACGGTGCGTTGTTCATCGGGGACATATATTCGGAGTCTGGCGCATGATATCGGTCAGGCGCTGGGATGCGGGGGATACATTCACAGCTTGCGGCGAACGAGTATCGGCGGGCTGGATGTGGCGTCATCGATATTGATGGCGGACCTTGAACTGGTCACGAAAGAATACGAAAATAACCGCTCGGGGCTGCTTACGGATGAGCGATTCGTGCGGAGTTTCGGATCGATTGAAAGAGTCCTCAATCTACCAATCATTTACGTATCGGCTGAGCGGGCGAATTTTATCGATCGCGGGGCGCCGATTCGGGCAATCGATGTTGTCAACATGGATATGCGAATTCGGCCGCAGGATTTGGTAGCGCTGCGCAATGCCGACAATCGTCTGCTCGCCGTCGGGCGGGCGCTGTATGGCAGCGACACGTTGCGCAGCATGGCCGGCGAGACGGTCGTTGAATACGTGAGAGTGATGTAGTTTGCAGGTCTTCCAGACTATAGAAGAAGCCTCGGCGCTGGTTAGCAGCGGCAGCGTTGTGACGATCGGCAATTACGACGGCATCCATCGCGCGCATCAGGCGATTATTAGTGATTTGGCGAGCCGGGCACGTGCGAAGGGGCAAAAGTCGATTCTCGTGACATTTGATCCGCATCCATCGCTGACAATCGCGCCGGCTAAGGCGACGAAATTGTTGACGACGACAGGCGAGAAGATTCGTTTGTTGCGTGAAGGCGGATTGCTCGATGCCGTCTTAGTGCTGCACTTTGACGAGGCATTGGCCAAGGTCAGTGCGACAGACTTTTTGGTGCGGTATTTGCTCGCGGGACTGCGGATGTCGACGTTGGTGGTCGGGTATAATCATGCGTTTGGGCACAAGCGTGAAGGCGACATCAAATTCATGAAAGCCAAGGCGCCGGAATATGGCTTTGAGATAGTCGCATTGGAGCCGGTGCTTTTCGAGGCGGAAGTGGTCAACAGCAGCCGGATTCGCGGGTTGATGGCGTCGGGAGCTTTTGCAGAGGCGATTACGCTGTTGGGACATCCGTTTGAATTGTCCGGGAAGGTCGTCCACGGCAAGGGCTTGGGGCTCAAAATGGGCTTTCCGACGGTCAATATCAAGCTTCCGAAGGAAAAAATTGTGCCAAAACCGGGGGTTTACGCGGCGTATTCTTTAATTGGGTCTGACAAGCGCGCGGGAATGATGTATATTGGAGAAATCGCCCAGCCTGAATTCGATCTTGAATTTAATGTGTTCGATTTTGAAGGCGACTTGTACGGCCAAACGGTGGGCGTATTTCCGTCGGCGTTCATCCGCCCGCCGCTGCGATTTGACAGCGAGCGGGAGTTAATAGCGCAGATCGGAAGGGATGAAGAGATGATTAGAAGCGTATATGATATAAGGTTATGTAAGGAGTAGTAACAGTGCCACTGTCAAAAGACAAGAAGCAAGAGATCATCGGCCATTTTCGGCTGCATGATACCGACACAGGTTCTCCGGAAGTCCAAATTTCACTCTTGACTCAGAGAATCAACGAGATGACCTTGCACATGCAGAAGAATCCGAAGGATATGCATTCGCGTTATGGTCTGCTCAAGATGGTCGGAAGACGCAGAAGACTGCTGAACTATCTGCGCAAGCACGACATTGAAGGATATCGTCATTTGGTCAGTCAGCTCGACCTGCGGCGCTAAAGAACTAGTAGAAGGATAAGGAAAACGTATTAATGCAAACATTCTCAATTGAACTGGGCGGCCGGACTCTCTCTGTCGAAATCGGTCGCGTCGCCCGCCAAGCTGACGGCTCTTGCTGGGTGCGCTACGGCGACACGGTAAGCATGACAGCCGTCTGCGCCGCTGACAAGCCTGA
>CAVPQS010000109.1:0-6632 GCA_963707485.1 uncultured bacterium | reverse complement strand
TCGGAACGACCTCGCCGGCGCGCACCAGGACAACGTTCCCCACATCGATCTGATCGATCGGCACACCTTCGAGCGCGTCTCCGTTCTTGCGGTGTGCGAGACGCGGCGCGCGATCGATGAGCGCCTTCAAATCTCGTTCTGCGCGACCGACTGCGAAATCTTCGAGCGCCTGGCCACCGGCATACATCACGGCGACGATCGCCCCGGCCAGTGTTTGGTCAAGCGCAAGAGCCGCCGTCATCGATAAGAGCGCGAGCACGTCGACGCCCATTCGCCCCGCGCGCAGGTCACGAATAATCGAAAACGCGAGAGCAGCGATAACGGGCGTAGCTGAGGTAATCCACGCCCAACGCGCAAACCCGGAACGTCCCGCGATCATGGCGACAAGACCAATCGCGAGCCGGCCCAGCGCAATGACGATCAGCGCACGACGCACGGTTCGATCGTTGATATGAATTGTTCCCCCCATCGCCTGCGCGTCTGATCCCAGCTTCCAACGCGAACACAACAACATTGCCGGCAGCATGTCGATTTTGGCCGCGCTCAATCATTAAGCGCACAAGCGCATTTTCTTATAGTCGATGCAGCAGACATCGAAGTAGAATTTTTCGAAGACTTCCTGCGGCTGCTGCGCGAGTTGCGCCATGGCATTGTTGGGATAGCGGAGTACGACCCACTTGGTGCGTTTGACGCGTTGTTCGAGATGGACCGGATGGTAGAAGAGTTTGTTCCAGGCTTTGATTTTTGCGCCGGGGATGTCGTTTAGGTCGAATGGATTTTCGCTGCCGCGCACGCCGATGTAGCACTGGGATTGTTTCATCATCGAGAGATGGAACTTGGCGAAGCGACGGATTTGGTCTTCGTTGTTGGTTAACAGGAATTGGCGGATGAGGGATTCATCATTGTAGAACCAAAACGGGACGCCGCCGGCCTTGGTGACGGCTTTGATGATGGATTTGGCGAGTTCGAGCGTGGGGACGCCTTTGACTTCGATATAGACGACTTCGCCTTTTTTGACTTCGCAGGACCAGTTGACGAGGATGTCGGCGAGTTTGTCGTGACGTGGGTCGATCATTTGTTGTACCTCCAAAAGTGAGAATTTGTAATTGCGAATAAGTTATTGGTCGGAGAGGCACAAATCAATTATAATCGCGCGGGAAATGAAGGAGGGAGGCCCTCACCCCCGACCCCTCTCCCTGAAGCGGGAGAGGGGAGAAGTTGTGTGCAAGGATAGTTATGGGAGGCGATTGTCGGAAGATGGAAGCAGGAAGATTGTCGAAACCCCTCAAGCGGTTGTGGTATGTCGGAGTGAGTGCAATAAGGGGTTTCGACCTACGGAGCTTGGGCGCGCAGACCGCGCCCCTACGAAGAATTACAGTAGGACAGACAGGAATGTCTGTCCTACTGGTTTTGATTGTTGCCGCAGTGATGGCGGGATGTGCGAAGGATATTGCGCCTCAGGGGGGGCCGGCGGATATCACGCCGCCGGAGATCATGTTGTCGACGCCGCTGGGTGGAGCGACGAATGTTGATGTGCGCGGCGAGATTGTGCTTGAGTTTACGGAGAGGATCAACGGGAAGAGCGTGGGCAATGCGCTGTTCATTTCGCCGCCGCTGCGGGAAGAGCCGCGATTGCGAGTCAAGGGGAGCAGGCTGAGGATTATACCTTCGGCGCCGTTGGACTCAGGGAAGACCTATGTGGTGACGCTGGGATCTTCGGTGTCGGATCTTAATGGCAATAAATTGACGAACTCGTTGACGCTGGCGTTTTCGACAGGAGACCGGATTGATTCGGGAAGTATCGGCGGACGGATTTTCGAGAAGAACAAACCGGCGGCGAATTTCAGAGTGTTTGCTTACGCGCAAAGGCCGTGGCTGACGGATTCGCTTTTCGCAGTGGTTCCGGACTATATCACCGAATCGGGAACGGACGGCGAGTTCAAATTCGAATTCGTGAAGGAAGGCGAGTATTTGGTAATCGGCGTCGAGGACAAAGATCGCGACAACAAGATTGCGACATACTCGGAGCGGATTGCGATTCCGGTTGCGACAGCGATGGCGGTGCCGCCGGAGATTGCGGTGCAGCCGATAGCGATGCATATCAGCCGGTATGATTCGGCGATGATTGGCTTGATTGCTTGCAGCGGTTATGAAGGGCAGGTGGTGATGCAGTTTTCAGGAGGCGAGATTGACCCGGCGAGCGTCAATGTGGATTCGATTGAAGTGCAGACATCCTATTTTGAACTCAGCAGTCCGCTGGCTGCAGTGGTGTTCGAAAAGGCGGCGGACAAGTTGTATTTGTGGTCGACGCGATTTGTTGCCGATTCGATCGTGACGGTGACGGCGCACGCGCTGCGGGGATTTGCGGATAAGAAGGTTGATTCGAGCACGACTGTGTGCACGATCCGAATTCGGGGCGCGGACACCGAAGCGCCGGAACTTTTGGACAAACCGAGCGGGCTGACGGTGGTGTATCCGCACGATTCGCTGCGGGTGACATTCAAAGAGCCGGTGACGATAAGCGAGGGCGGGGTTGAGATCGACGTTGATTCGATGACGACAGTCGGCGCGAAGGCGGTGGCGACGAAGGCGTATCGATATTCGATATTGCCGCTGGACACCGCGCCTTATGACCAAAGGCTGAAGTTGCGGATCGATCCGGCAGCGGTGATCGATTTGGCGGGAAATGTTTCGAAGGATTCGGTAATCGAAATGTATTACATGGTAGCGAATCCGGATTCGATGGGGAACTTGAGCGGGACGATTAATTTTGAGCACGAGCGCGAGGTGACGGTGAGTTTCACCGGACTGGCGCGGAAAATTGTATACACACACGTGCAGACCGCGAATGGGGGATTTGCGCTGCGGATGTTTCCTGATCAATATATAGTTTCCGCTTTTGCGGACAGGAATCGTAATGGACGCTGGGATTACGGATCGCTGACACCGTTTGGATTTGCGGAACCGGGATGGGTGGTGCCGGACACACTGCGTGTGCGTGCGCGATTCGATACTGAGGGTTACGATCTGGAGCTGAAATAGAACAGGATGGAGGAATCATGATAGACCTATCGAGTTTGCCGCCGTGGCTCGCTGAGACAATCATCTTTCTCGCCATTGTAGCGGGAGCCTATTTCCTGTCGGAGTTGGTGGTCTTGATCATCAACCTGCTGAAGCGAATGTTGGCAGCGCGGACGAAGACCGATCTTGACGACCGCATTCTGGACGCGATCAAGGCGCCGGTGCGGTATACGATGATTTTTGTCGGCGCGACGGTCGCGTTGAAGCGGCTCGATTTGATGGTCGGCGAACAGAGCGACTGGATATTCAAAATCACCGGCGGTGTGGTGTTTGTCGGCTTTGCGTTGGTCGCGACGATGGTGTTTTTGCGCGTGGTCAAGATATTCACGCGCTGGTATGCGGACAAAGTTGCGGCCAAGACGGAATCGAATGTAGACGACGAACTGCTGCCGCTGGTGCAGCGAGTGCTGAATATCATCATAATGGCGATCGGAGTGGTGACGGTGCTCGATCACTTCACAGTGGATGTGAAGGGTTTAATAGCAGTGCTGGGCGTCGGATCATTGGCGATCGCCCTGGCGGCGCAGGACACGGTGGCGAACATGATCGCGGGATTCATTCTGATGATCGACCGGCCGTTCCGCAAAGGCGACCGGGTGCAGTTGGCCTCCGGGGAGACGGTGGACGTTTACGACATCGGGCTGCGGTCGTCGAAGTTCATGACGTTTGACAATACTCTGGTGATCGTTCCGAACAACGACCTGGTGAAGGCAAAGGTGACTAATCTATCGTATCCGGAAGAGGCGATTCGAGTCATCGTCACGATCGGGGTGGCTTACGGCAGCGACATTGACAAAGTCAAGTCGATGTTGGTTGCGGCGGCGAAGGCGCATAAGGCGGTTTTGGAGGATCCGGAACCGGCGGCCTATTTGGCGAGCTTTGAGGATTCATCGGTAATGTTTCAGTTGATCTGCCGGGTGGGACTGCTTAACCAGCAATGGATTACGGGGGAGCAACTACGTTGCGCGATATACAAAGATTTCCAGAGGGCAGGCATCGAAATACCGTTTCCGCAAAGGGTTGTTCACATTTCGCGAAATGCTTCACTTTGAGCGAGTTGCATCCCGAAATCGACCAAATGCGTTGACATTCACGGGAATTATACTATCTTGAAAAACAATCCCGCAATTCAGGCGGCTATCAGAGGATCACAGACTGAGAAATGTGTAATAGGAGTACATTCATTGCGTGCCTCTTAGGCGTTGTGCTGGCGTTAGTTGTGCCGGTTGCTTCATCATTTGCATTAGCTTCAGGACAGTCGAATCGGTACGCGATAACTGACGACATAGTCGGTCACATCGAAGACTATCAAGTCATCGCGGAAGTTGACACAGTTGGAGCGGTGACTTCGTACACAATCAAGTTCACACTGGAAGACGATTCGCTGCGGTCAGGTACGCTGATTGAAGTTGATTTTCCGCCGGTGTACACGCTCGACCTGATTGACTCGGTGCATTACTCGGATCATGACGATTTGACCGCCGATTTTTCGGTTGCCAGCTTTTCCGTGGATGAAGGACACTTGAGCGTGCGGCTGGATAGTGTGGAGGTCCTTCCGGCAAAGGGCACGCGGTCGATGCTTACGGTGTACTCGGTTCGAAATCCGGAGATCGCGGGGAATTATCAATGCCTGCTGTCACTGGTGGCCAATGATAATCAACTGCTGGCGTTGCCGAAGTTGTCGGAACAACTGAACATCAAGGCGGGGCGGGCGACGACGTTGGAACTTTCGCCGTCTGCGATTCAGCAGGCCCGTGCGGGCACGACGATTCATTTTTCGGCACAACTCAGGGACGTATACGGAAACGCGCTGGCGCTGCCCGGATCTTTGGTAACCTGGGGAGTGATCGGCGTACCGACACCCGCGGGGATCATTGAAGGCGGTGATTTTCAGGCACAGCATAGCGGTGTCTCGCGCGTGTTCGCGAGTTTCCAGACGTTTGCGGACACGAGCGGGTTGATTTATGTATTGCCGGGAGCGTTTGCTTATTTCGGTTTAACCGGCGGAGCGGATACCTCGGTAGCGGGCGCTGCCTGGCAAACGGAACAAGAAGACGTTGTCGTGGCGGCATACGATTTGTATGGCAACGTAAATTACGAATACACCGGTAAGATATATTTTACATCCTCCGATCCGCAAGCGCAACTGCCATATACGGAAGCCGCGCCGTTCATGTTTTCTGCATTGGATCAGGGCGTCAAGATAATTCCCGGATCGTCGTTCAAGTTGTTTACCGCCGGGCGACACGACGTCACACTGATGATGAACGGGCAAGCGCAGCGGAGCCTGTTTCCGATTTCGGTACTGCCGGCGGCGGTGAGTTCGTTCGCGCTGACGATAGCTTCGGGTACAACTGCGGGCGAAAATCTCGGGATAGGAATTGCGGATGCTGTGGACCAATATGGAAATGAAGTCAGCGGCACCGTTGCGATCTCGTTGAGCGGAAGCGGCGTTGCACCCTCGGGGGCGCTGCCCTCGGTACCGGCTTTCTCCGTAAACAATGGTGCGGGTTCGGGTACGATCAAGTTGGTGAAGGCTGGAAGTCAGTTGATAACAGTCACGCTGGGGACGATAATGTCGCAGCGGACGATCAATGTCGGGCCAGCGGACGCGACGCGATTTCGATTTGAGTTGGATGCGGTGCAGGCGGTCAACCGGGCGTTTTTTGGCACGGCGCAGCTTACCGCGCTGGACCCTTACGACAATCTCGACACGGGCTTCAATGCGTTTGCCGACACAGTGCGAATCACGGCGAATGGATCCGGGACGGTATTTAACGGTGTGATCGGTTCTTCCGCTGGATTCAGCTTTGGCATTTGCGACTTGAAGGATTTCGGCACCGGCTATAACGGGACGGAAGCTTATGTGACATTCACGGCGCGGTCGAAATCCGGGATTATCGGGATTTCGCCAACGGTAGGATTCTCGCTGCTCAAGATTACAGCCGGCCAGTTGACCCCGTCGACGCGCTACATCGGCGAACAATATACATTCCATTTAACGATTTCGAATTTCGGATCACAGCCGGCGAACATTTCGGCGATTCGACTTTACGGCAACAATGCGAGAATGCAGCCGGTGCAGATTACCCCGGGGCTGACGTTCAACCTGCCGGCTTTGTCGAGCCAGGAGTTTACGATTAGCGGCGCCGTTCCGGCAATTCCCAACGAGACGTTGACGCTTGATGCAGTATTTGTCGGACAAATTTCGAGCGGGACTGTGTCTGACTCAGCAACGGACCTGGCGTACTTGACGATCTTGCCGACCGAGGGTATCAGCGTGTTGGCTTCGACATTGTTGCCGCAACAAGTGTCAACCGGACGCGGATACCAGTTTGTCGTGCGGGTACGCAATGACAGCGACGACGACTTGCTGCTTACGCAATCTTCGGTGTTGACGATTCCGTTGGCGGGCGCTGAACCGTTGTCGGCACTATTGAGTGCGCCGCTGGTTGTGCCGGGATCGGGGGGAGAAGTACTGCTTCCATTTGAGCCGCGGACAATTCCAGATGTTGGCCAGCAATTCGTGACGGACGCTTCAATTCGATTAA
>CAVPQS010000108.1:0-14751 GCA_963707485.1 uncultured bacterium | reverse complement strand
AAACGACACGATGTCCTGAATTGCTGCGCCTTCGGTAAATCGATTCAGCGTCTGTATCGGAATCGTCGTCGTCACGGCCATTTCCGCCTCATGATTCGACACCGTCGTGAGATTCGGATCCGAAAGCAGCCTTGAATGACCCGATGACAACATCAGATCCAGTGCGGCAGTCACGCTCGAAGCCGTAAATGTCCCCCAGGTCCAGCGCCCGCCGTCAAGCGGATGCGACGCCATCGGCGGCGCCGTTGCGCCGTCTTCGCTCGGCACACCGCCGAAAACCATCGGGTACGACTCCGGCCAGTTGAATCCAACCTTGTTGTCTTTCGACAAATTCGTCTCGACCAATTTGACTGATATATTCAGGAGCGGTTGCGGCCGGTCTAATTCCGCAATCACGGCTTTGACTCGATCAACAATATCACCGCGATCAGACACCACCAGCACCGACGGCGTTGTCCGGTTTGCCGCCGAGGCGGCCGTCTCGATGAGAACTTCTATCTTTCCGCCTGCCGATAGCAACTGACCGGTAGCCAGCTTGGCTTCTTCGCAACTCACGTGTCGCAGATGGACCAGCGCCGTGATGCGCTCATCCGACGCCAGATACGCCGCCGGCTTGACGACCATCAAATTTTCCTTCATGTACCACGATAGATTGTTCGCCAGCAGAATGGCATCGAGCGCCTCGTGCAGCGGCACGTCATTGAGAATCATCGAAGCCTCGCCGGTTACTTCGCCGGCGATCGCGATATTGAACCCGTTCTGCCTGGCCAAAAGCCGCAGCACCGCTTCGATGTCCGTGCGTTCAAGTGTCAACGAAACGCGATTATTCAGAAAGGCATGGCTCGTGGAGTCCGCCAACAACATCGAACTTAGCATGGCGCCAAGCAGAATCCCCGTCATCCATGAAATGCGCTTCATATATTTTCCTTCCTCAATTTCCTATCTCGAGAGCAATCTCTCTGCCGTTCAAACTCATCGTCGCCCCGGTTTTCGTCAGTCCCACGACTGTCCAGCCGTCGACCGTTTCGCCCTTGCTCACCGGCTTGCCGTTGATAACCGCCATCAATTTTCCGTTTGACTCCGACACCGCCATCAAGTGAAATTTCGTCGCGCGCTCTTCGGTCTGGCCGCCCGACGAACTGCTCCCGTACCCGAACGGGTCGCGCACCCATTCACCCTCGCTTGCTTCGAGCGTATCCGTTGCAGCTACCGCCTCGACTTCTGCCGTCAACGGCTGCACAGTCTCAATCGCATTATCGACCGCCGCTGATTTGCTCCGACCCATGAAATTCACGGCTCCGTAAATCACCGCGGCGACGAATATCAGGTACACTAATTTCTTGCGCGTCCGCTCATCCATCCCGGTGTTCTCCCGTCCGCAAATAGACCAGAATTTGAAAATCCCAATTCACCTCCGGGGCGATGCCGTCGTCGTGATCGATTTCCAAACGCGGAATCGCCACGAAATAACGCTGCTGCTCCATCTGTTCGATTGCCTGCCCGCCGTCGATGAACATCCCGCGCGCGACAACTTCGAATTTCAACCGCGCCAATACGATGCCGTCCAGTTCAACCGTCGGTGGATTCAGCAATTCTTCAATGACCGGCGAAATTTGAATCCCCCTCAGCCCCATGTCCTCAAGCGTCATCGTGAAGTCATCGATGAACAGCTCGAGTGAGTCGATCGCGTAAAGCTCGCTCAAGGTCGCCGAACGCTCGTTCGCCTGCAAGGCGGCAAAGTGATTGGCGGCATCTGCAGCCTGCAGGAACGTCGTAAGTCCGGCAATTTCCTGTTGCAACGATTCCAACTCGGCGTGCTTCTGATTGATCTGGCTGCGGCCGGGCATGTAAAAGCCATACAGCAATCCAACTGTCACGACTCCAGCGAGGATCAGCGTGAGCGCGATTCGGTATTTGCGAATCTCGGTCACGACTTCACCTCCAGCACCAGCGTAAAGCGCAACCTCCGGTCGGCGTTGACCGACTCCATCAGTTGGTTTTGCAGTCTGAGCTTGTCGATTCCCGGTTGCGTCTGCAGCGCCTTAATGTACTTGCTCAATACGACTTCCGGATATTGCTCGGCGCTCGAGACAAATCCCGACATCGCCACCGCCGCGACCTGGATCCCCTTCTCGCTTTGCACTGTCTGCAGTTGCATCCCCGACAGGAAAACACTCTCCGGCGTAAACTGGCTCAGCATCCGCAAAAACTGCGAATGCGCAATGTATGTCCCGCGCAACTGCGACAACTGGCTCTGCCACGCCGCTCCCTGCGTTTGCATCAGCGCCACGCCCTTGTAAGCATCCGATTCCTGCAATTCTTGCAAGGTCTGCTCCATCTTCACTCGCGTCGCATCAGCTTGCCGGACCTCGACGATCTGCGCAGCGACGAGAATCCCCACGAGCAAAATCGCAACGCAGCCAACCATGGCGCTCAACTTGAATAGCTTGTTCTCGCGCAAAATCTCGCGGTAATGGCGCGGCAGCAAATCAAGCGGCTTTATTCGGCTCGGATTTTTCAGTACGGCCGGCACAAGCATATGCGCGCAGGCCGGTTCTAATCTGTTGTTTTGGATTTGCCCGGCGGTCAATGACTGCACCGGCATGCCCAATACCTCGCCCAGCGCCGCGCGCGACGCCTCCTCAAGCTCCGCCGGCAGCGCCAACAGCAGCAATTCCACCGACCGCTGCGAAAACCGGCCGTAGTAATAGTCGAGTTCTTCCGCAACCAGTCGCGCCATCGCTTCGCAATTGAATCCGCGGTAGGTATTGAAATCGCGCTTGTGCACTTCGCCGTCCTGCAGAATACTCAGGCTCGTCTCGAATTCGTCCCCCGTCACCATGCTTTCAAGATCATTCTCGCGGATGAATTCCAGCGAGCCCTTGTTGAAGCACAGCACGCTCAGGCGGCTGCCGAATAGGCGCACAATGGCAACACTCTTGTTCGCGATAATCGGGTTCTTTGTTGCCAGGCCAATTAACTGCGGCTCCCAAGCCAGCGAGGTCAGCGTCAGAGTCGCGAGTTGGAAATGCTCAATGAAATATTCAGTAATCGGCTGGATGCGCGCCGGAGGTATCGCCGCCGCCTGAATCTGGTGCTTCTTGACGCCGCTCCACTCGAGCGTATCGATAACTTTCCACTCGAACAGTTCCGGCTCCGGCTGAAACGGAAACACTTTGCCGGCTTCCCATAGCGCCATTTGCGTCAATTCATTCTTGGGTACGACCGGTACGAAGAAGCTGCGCAAAATCGCGTCCGAGAGCGATAGATAGAGGCTGACTTTGCAGCGACGGTCGCTATTCAATCTCGTCAGCCGTTCGATATACGACAGCGCCGTCGCCGGCTCGTACATCCGCGAATCTATTAGTACTCCGCACGCGGGCGCTTTGCCGCCGCGCGATTCGACATAGCTCCAAATCAAATAGTCATTGGCAATCTCGAAGGTGATCGCCGAAGTGCGCGGAATCGGCTGAATGCGCGCCTCCGTCACCGTCTGTGCTGCCTTCGCAGCAAGGGTCGGCTCCGGGGTCTGGACTGATTCCGTCAAGTTCATGCCTCGCTACGGTAGTGTAATATCCAATGTTGTTCCGTCGGAGCATTGGACGCTGAACGATCTTCCCGCCATATTCACTCGCGACCCGCCGCTTGGGCTTGCGCGGAAATACTCGATCTTGATCGTTGCCTGCTCGCCGGCCATCAAATTCTTTAAAGCCGAGTAGGTCACGGACTGGCCGTTTCCCGGCCACGGATTGCTTGAATTGACAACTCTCGTGCCGTTCCAGAAAATCCTGCGATAATATGCCGCAAAGGTATAGCTGAGTCGCATCGATGAAACTTGCACCGCAATCGTTCCGGTATTTTTTATGTCGAATTGGACATAGGAATTTTGCGATCCGTAGGTCGATGCCGTTCCCGGTACGAATATTATCTGACTCGATCCACCTCCGCCGCCGCCGCTTTCAGCCGCCCATAATGCTCCCGGCATTCGCAGGCTTGCCTGAACTTGTGATTTTGGGAAAACGCAGACGAATGTCTGCACCGTATCGGAAGTCGTCAAATTGACCGCGCGCACCTTGTGATTTCCGATCGGCAGGCAGTTGGGGAAATTAAACGCTCCGCCGGAGCTCGGCGTTAAGCTCGAATCCCTCGTCCCGCCGCTCCCGTTCGGATAGGTTATGATAATCCGCACATTCGCCGCTGAATCGCCGGGCGGATTTCCCGCCGCGTCGGTAACTGTGCCGGTCAGACTGTTGGCTGTCAAGTCCGACGCCAACTGCGCAATCGATCGCGCCAGCGTGTCCGATCCTCCTGTCGAAAGAATCGTAATATTTCCGGTGTAGGCGTATAATTGCCCCCACGCGTCCTTTTTGAAATCGCCGGCGTAACCGGAAAAATCAGTGCGAATGTACGGCCCCCGCCAAGTGCCGTAACCCGGATTGGTTGTCAGCGCATCAAGCGACGCCGGCAGGCTGCCGACATCGCCGACATAGCCGAAGCTGGTTCGCATGCCGTTCGAATACAAACTCGGGTTCCCGGCTATCGCCTCAGCCAACTGGTTCATCTCGTTGCGCGTTTCTTCAATGCGCGCCGTCTCCAAACCCTTGTCCATCGACCGCATCGCCACTGCGGCAATAATCGCCATGATGATTATCACCATGACGACTTCGACCAGCGTGAATCCCGACTCGGATTTTGATTTGATCATAACTCAAAAAGTCACTATGATACTTGTCCCTGAACCTACCGACGTTATCGTTCGCGCCGCGGCATTGTAGACATAATCCGCGCCCCACGAATCCTTGAGATATTCCGCTCCCGCCGAATCGATATAAGGACCGTGCCAACCCAGCCGCGCAATCGCATTGTAGTTCGAAATCGAATCCGGCTTGCGAATCAAATCCTGCAGCGACGACGGCGGATGCCCGACATCGCCCTCAAACCCGACATCCGTGTAACGCCCTCCCGCCGTTGCCAGCGGATTGCCGACAATCGCCCGCTTTAGTTCCGCCAGTTCGCTCTTGCTCGCCTGTATCTTTGACTCATTGAGAAAGTCTGAATACTTCGCGACCGCGACGATCGAAACAATCCCCAGGACGACGATGATGATGACGAGTTCGATCAGCGTGAAACCGTTGCTTCCGCGCTGAGTCAACCTGCCCATTTGCCCGTCTACCAGTTGTTTTCGCCGGAGGACGACGTGTTCGGCCAGATTTCACCCGTCGATGGCTTGTAAGCCCAGCCGCCGCGCGTTCCGACAACCACACCCTTGGTCGCGCCGGTAACGATCGAATCCGGTGCGTTCGTGCTTGCCTGGAATGGATTTGCCGGCATCGACTGCGCCATCACCACGTTGAGCGTCCGCAGACTGTCAATCGGCGGCCAGGTTGCCGAACCGGTCTTGACTGCTGCGTTTGCGTAATAAATCGAAATGCCGGAACGCAAACTTCCGAGTGCGCCCTTTGCCGCCGATGCTTTCGCCTCACTGGTGATGTCTTGATATTTTGGAATCGCCACCGCGGCCAAAATACCGAGCACCACGATAATAATCACCAGCTCGATAAGTGTGAAGCCCTCTTGTTTTTTCAGACTGCTAAACATCGCTAAATTACCTCCACTGAGCGGTTAGGGAACAGACGTGACTATTTCACTATATTGGTTTGTTTCGGTTATTATTGACAAAGGTTGACCTATCGCGGCCGGAAAACCTCGACCAGGTTCCACATCGGCAGGAAAATTGCCAGCGCCATCACCAGCACCACGCAACCAAGGAATAAAATCAGCAGCGGCTCGATCAAAGTCATCAACCGCTTCGTCGTGTAATCAACCTCGCGGTCATAGAAACTTGCAACCTGCTGCAACATGAAATCCAGCGACCCGGACTCCAGTCCAATTTGAATCAATGACAGCGCCAGACTGGGAAAATGTGGCAATTGATTGCGTATCGACCCGAGACTGTTGCCCTGTTGCACCTGCTGGCGTATTTTGTCAATCTCCTGCTCGATGACGCGGTTGCCGATCGCCGACCGGATCGTATCCAGCCCGCGCAGCAACGGCGCACCGGAGGTAAACGTCACTTCCAGCAAATGCGAAAATCGCGCGATGTAAATCTTGTTAAACAGCTTCCCGAATATCGGCAGCTTGAGAATTAACCCGTCAAACTTCTCACGCACTTGTTTCAATCTGAACAGCCGCATACCCACCGGAATACCCACTACAATGAGACCGGCCAGGATCGGCCAATACTGGCGAATGATGATATTCAGATCGATCAGCAACTGCGTGGGCAGCGGCAACTGCGCGTTGTTCTTGGTGTAGAACTCCGCAAACTTCGGCACTACGAATGTCACCAGCGCGAAAAATGCCGCAATCACCAGCACAACCACGATCACCGGATATCGCACCGCCGTCTTGATCTGCTCGCGCGTTTCCAGATCGCGCTCAAGCGTAAACGCCAACTTCTCCATTACGACATCCAGCCGGCCCGTTTCTTCGGCAACGCGTATTGCATTTACGTAGGTGTCGATGAAAACGTCCGGGTGCTGCGCAATCGCCTCGGAAAATGAGTACCCCTGCTCCAGATCGTTCCGTAGTCGCGCGGCTATTGCCGAGAAGTGCTTATTCGTGTCTTGTTCGGCAATGACGCCAAGGCTGTTCGTGATCGGTATGCCCGCTTTGTATAGCGCATTCAATTTGCGCGTAAACAAAATCAATTCCTCGCGCGACGAACGGCTGCGCATGAAAGTCAGCGCCCGTTCCCATGTCGATTTCGTTTTCGGCTTGATGCTGATCGGGATTAGATTGCGTTCCGCCAAAAGATCCCGCACCGCGTCGGCGGTCTCCAGTCGCGCTGTCCCGACTACGGCGACACCGCTGGCGTCGTAAGCCTTATAAGCAAACTCAGTTGGCACTGTGCACCGTTACGGCGGACTCGTCCTGTTGCGTTGCCCGAATGATCTCGCGATAGGTTGTCACCCCTTGCAAGCCCTTGTCGATGACCTGCTCGCGCATCGTCCGCATGCCCTGCGCTTGTGCCGCCTGTTTGATCGCGGCGCTGGAGGTATTGCTCAGTATCAGCTCGCGCAACCGGCCCGTCAACCGCAGTAGTTCGTAAATGCCGATTCGACCCTGGTATCCCGTGCCGCCGCATTCCTCGCAGCCGCTGCCGGTCTTGAACGCGCTTTCGCGTCCGCGCAATTCCGCCCCGAGTACGTCGAGCACGCTGGTCGGCAACGTATCATTCGTTTTGCAGCGCGGACAGATCGTCCGCACTAATCGCTGTCCCAGCACGCCCAATAGGCAACTGGCAACCAGGTAGTCTTCCACGCCCATGTCGAGCAATCGCGCTACGGCGCCGGCGGCATCGTTGGTATGAATCGTGCTCAGCACCAAATGACCGGTCAAAGCCGCCCGCACCGCCATCTGCGCCGTTTCCGAATCGCGAATCTCGCCGACCATGATAATATCGGGATTCTGCCGCAAGATCGAACGCAGCGCCGACGCAAAGCTCAGTCCCGCCTTGTCGTTGATCTGCACCTGGTTCACCAGCGGAATACTGTACTCTACCGGATCCTCGATCGTGATGATATTCTTCTCAAGGCTCTTAATCTCGTTGAGAGCGGCATACAATGTCGTCGTCTTGCCCGATCCCGTCGGACCGGTAATCAAAATCAGCCCCTCCGGTTTGCGAATCATCGCATCGAATTCTTTTCGCGTCTTGTCGTCGAACCCTAAATTCGGCAAACCCACTACCAGGTTGCGCCGGTCAAGCACGCGCAATACGACTTTCTCGCCGTGAATCGTCGGCAACGTCGAAGCGCGCACATCTACATCCATATTGCCCACCTTGATCACGAATCGCCCGTCTTGCGGAATGCGCTTTTCCGACACGTCCATCTGCGCCATGACTTTCACGCGCGAGACAATACTCGCGTGCAAATTGCGCGGCGGCGCGTTTTGTTCTTTGAGAATGCCGTTCACGCGATAGCGCACACGCAGCTTGTTCTCTTCCGGCTCGATATGTATATCCGACGACCGCTCCCTGACCGCCTGAATGATCAGCAAATTGACCAGCTTGATTAGTGGCGCTTCCGAGGATGACCCTTCCGCCTCGCTGATCGTCGCCGCCAATTCCGTATTCGAGGGCATGTCTTCTTCGCCGATGTCCTTGATCACCTCGGCCATCGTGTCGCGCAGCGAATAGTATTGCTCGATCGCGCGGTTGATCGCGTCGCCCGTCGTGACGACTCGATTCAGCTTGAGATTTGTGATGTACTTGAGTTCGTCCAGCGCAATCACGTCGAGCGGGTCCGACATCGCAATCGTCAGCGTCGTGCCGATGCGAAATACCGGAATCAGGTTGTGCTTTTTTGCAATCGACAGCGGCACCAACTCGACGATTTTCGGGTCAATAACGATGTTTTCCAGGGATATTTTGGGTATGCCCAGACGGTTCTGGATGACTTCGGTGAGGTCTTCCTGCGATATCCAGTTTTTCTGAATTAAAATTTGGCCAAGGCGCTGCCCGGTTCGGGTTTGCTCGTCGAGAACAGCCTGAAGCTGCTCGCGCGAAAGCAGACCCTTCTCGACCAGAAGATCGCCGATTCGCTTGTTGGTACTCATATAGTTCGCCTGATGATATTATTCGGGCAAACTAATGAACTCCTTGAGAGCCAAAGCGCGGGATTGTGCGAGTATTATCGGAGTGTTTCAGTAAGAGACAGTTTATTTGTGCTGCTCGCAGCAAGAGGACGTTGTCTTACCCGTCGCGGCATTATAGCTCATCTCCGGGCTGATAATTGGGATTCCTAATGACAGCCCGCGCAGGATAAACACCACCGCCAGCGCGACCGCCAAAACCGGAACCGCCCTGCTGAATCCGCGACGGAATTTCGCCCCGACCACATTTCCCACGAATGCGAATGCCAGCATGATCGGAATCGTCCCCGCGCCGAATAGAGCCATGTAGCCCGCGCCGCTGAGTGCGCCGCCCGTCGCTAACGCGCCGGCGATGCCGACATACACAAACCCGCACGGCAAAAATCCGTTGAGAATTCCGATCGCAAACAGCGATGAGCCCTTGCTCGACCGAAACAGTCCCGCCCACATCCGGCTGATCAAAGCATATACTTTCCCGAGTCCGGCAATACTAATCGCCCTCTGCAAGTAGTGCGCCGGCAAAATCACGGCGAGAATAATCAGCACGCCGATCGCAATCGACAGCCCCTGCTGATAACCCGCGAGGAAAATTGACTTGCCGATCAACCCAAAGATCAACCCCATCAGCGCGTAGGAAATTACCCGCCCGCCGTTGTAAAGCAATCGCCCGCCGAGAAACGCCATGCGTCCGCCGTCGCCTTGCGGCAGCGCCGCAACGATCGGTCCGCACATGCCGATGCAGTGCAGCGATCCGACCAGCCCAACAAGAAATCCAGTCCAGATTTCCACTACACATCCATCCTATTCAATATATAGCTCTTCCTCTTGGTAGTATTGTAATGTATCGAGCTGCCAATCGACCTTGATCTTCCACATCCCGCGCGCAAGGTCGCCATATTCCAGTCTATCCGCGGCGGTATCGTCGAACTTCAAATCGAAGCTGCGGTCGAGCGATGCATTCGAGGGACGGAACAAGCGCAGCTTGCCTGTCACTGCAGCCGCTTCAATTCCGGCTGGCAACCGCACGACCAGCGCCTTTTCAATGTCGTTATTTTCGATTGCAAGTTGCGACTCCGCGGGCCGGCTGCGTTTCAGCTTTTCGATCTGTTCCTGGTACTTAATTTCCTTGTCGTAGTAATCGCGTGACACCAAGTCTACCTGCTGAAATCGCGACGCCGCCACCGTGCCCAGCACTGCCAGCACAAACGCGCCATAAACAACGGCTATCCCAACGCCCCAGCGGCTCTTCTTCTTGATCTCAGTCATGGTCCTTTTCCTTCTTGTCGTTGTCATGGGAGTCGTCATCGTGCGTCACGCGCGGCCCGAGGAATTTCGTCTCGACTTCTTCCAATATTTTGTCGCCCGCGATAACAAGAATCTCCAGCTCTTCGTGCGCCGAATGCAGCGCTCTGCGCGGAATATCCACGAAAAACGCCTGCTCCGCCAAACCCTGTTCCGGCAAGACAATGTCGCCGCCCACCATCGTAATCGTCCCCTCATGCTCCTTCAGCGCCAGCTTGATCGGCATCACTTCGAATGTCTTATTGATAATCTTCAGCGAATACAAGTTGCGAATCTGATCCCCCTCGATTTCCTGATACATCACTCCCGGCGTGCGCAGAATACTCGTCTCGATATCTGACCGGCTCGACATCAGAATAACCAGCGCCGACAACAACACCACCAACACCGACGAGTACCCGATGATGCGCGGCGTAACCCGCAGTCTCGTCCCATCGACAATGCCGCGATGCGAGGCGTACCTAATCAGCCCCTTCGGGAACCCGACCTTAGTCATCACTGCGTTGCACGCATCGATACATGCCGTGCAGTTCACGCATTCAAGCTGCGTGCCGTTGCGGATGTCGATCCCAGTCGGGCACACTTCGACGCATTGGTTGCAAGTGATACAGTCCCCCGCCGTTCGCGTCGCGCCCTTCATCGCCATCGGCGCCCGCGGTTCGCCGCGCTTGAAATCGTACGCGACTGCGATCGATCGTTCGTCCAGCAGCACCGACTGCAACCGTCCGTATGGACACACGATCAAACACACCTGTTCCCGGAATCGCGCGAACACGCCGTAGGTGATCAAACTGAATGCAACCACGGCAATAAACGAAGCCAGATGCGGTCCCGGCCCGTCCGCGATCAACTGGTAAAGCTTGTCGACTCCGACCAGGTAGGCAACCACGATATTGCCGACGGCGAATGAAATCGTCAGGAAAATCGCATGCTTCGACAATTTCTTGAAAGTCTTCCGGCCGTTCCAAGGTCCCCGATCAAGTTGCCGCTGCTTGCCCGAGTTGCCCTCGATCCAATACTCGATTTTGCGGAAAACCATCTCCATGAAAATCGTCTGCGGGCACGCCCACCCGCACCAGAGCCTCCCGAAGATCACCGTGAACAATACTATGAAGACGACAAACGTCAGCGTCGCCAGCACGAACAGGTGAAAGTCCTGCGGCCAAAACGCCAGTCCGAACAGCACGAACTTGCGCTCAAACACATTGAACAACAACAGCGGCCGTCCGGAGATCTTGATAAACGGCGCCGCAAACATGAAGGCGAGCAAAAACCAACTCACGATCAGGCGCGCACGGTGAAGTTGCCCTTTCGGCTTGGACGGATAAATAATTACCCGCTTGCCCTGGGCGTCGACCGTCGCTATATGGTCGCGAAACGACTCGTCCTTCTTCTTACTCTCTGTCAATCCCTGTCTCTATTCTGCAATCGCAAGTTGACTTAATTCCCCTCTTCGGGGACCGTTGAAGAAGTCGAGTCGACCATAAATATGGCTTTCCAAACATGTGTCCTCTTCTCGTTAGTCGTTCCCGCGCAGGCGGGAACCCAGCAAGGCTTGTTTCAAATTCCAAGTCCAATTCGTAGGATGCGCTGTTTTTCAACAGTCCCTTCACAGGGGTGGCTCGGAGCCGAAGAATGAGGCTCGGAGACGGGGTGTGTCTTTGGCCTACTCTACCTTATTCCCCTGCGGCGCCTTCGGGTTCGGCGGATTTGTTCCCTGCAGCGTCAGCACATAGCTGGCGACTTTAAGAATCTCCTCCTGCGTGATAAACCCGCGCCACGCAATCATCCCTTTCGCCGGCACGCCAAACTTCACCGTCTTTACTACGTTGTTCATTCCCGCGCCATGCAGCCAATATTGGTCCGTCAAATTCGGTCCAATACCGCCTTCACCGAAGGCGCCATGGCACTGCACGCAGCGTTGTTTGAAAATTGCCGCTCCGCTTGCCACTTCAGCCGGATCGGTCAAAGCCAAATGCTCCGGTTCATCCTCGGGGCGCTCTTCGACGAATGCAACCTTTGGTCCCGCGTGCGCAAGCAAGTATGGCGTGTCATCGCCGCCCGGCTTGTACATTGGCGATTTGTACGGAGTGAGCGCCGACGACGGATCGTAATTCGGATTCATTTCCTTGGTGTACTTCGGATTGATTTCCTTTTGATATTCGTCCGCGCTCAGATACCCGAATCCGAACACATGATACCACGCGAAATACAACACTCCCCACACGATGGTGATGTAGAACATATAAAGCCACCACGGCGGCAGGTCATTATCGAGTTCGTGAATGCCGTCGTAATTGTGATCGAGCAATTCGTCTTTATGTTCAGCCATTTTCCTGCTCTCCTTCATGTTCAGAGCCCATCGTTTCATCCAACGGCAACCGGCTCATCCGTACGACTTCGCTTTTGCGCAGCCGCAGCGTCCAAACCACTATTCCCAAAAACGCCGTGAAGAATATCAACAACGTCACGACCGGATAAACCGCGACATCGCGGATCGCGCTTAATGCTTCGCTGATCATAATGCTGCCTGCCCTCCTACTTTGATGTCCGTGCCCAGTCTCTGCAGGTAGGCGATCAGCGCAACGATTTCGCTGTCCCAGTCCGTGACAATCTTTGCCTCTTCGAGACGCTTGGCAATGTCGTTGCCCTGCGTCTGCAAATCAGTCAGTGCCTGACCCTCATAGCCCTGCGCATAAGGCACGCCCAAACTCCGCATCGCTCCAATTTTGCCCTGCAGATGCGACGTATCCAACTTGTCCGTCAGCAGCCACGGATAGCGCGGCATGATCGACCCCGGCGACATGCTCGTCGGATCCTCCATGTGCTGATAGTGCCACGCATCCGGATACTTGCCGCCCACACGATGCAAATCCGGTCCGGTGCGTTTCGAACCCCACAAGAATGGATGATCGTAAACAAACTCGCCGACTTTGGAGTATTCGCCATAACGCTCGGTCTCCGACCGGAATGGCCGCACCATTTGCGAATGGCAGTTATTGCAGCCCTCGCGGATATAGATGTCGCGCCCTTCCAGTTCCAGTGGCGTATACGGCTTCACGCTCGCAATCGTCGGCACATTCGACTTGACCAAAAATGTCGGTATGAACTCGACCAGCCCGCCGATGGCAACGGCGATCAGTGCCAGAACCATAAACCGCACCGGCTTTGACTCGAGCCAGCGATGCCCCCAACCTTCCTTGATATTGAACTTCTCTGTGAAGTTCGGCGCCAGAGCCGGAGCTTGCGCTTCTTCGTTATCCGCCGCCACACCCATTCGCATCGTCTTGAGCAGATTGTATCCCATGATGAACACGCCAATTAGAAACAACGTGCCGCCAAATGCGCGCAGCGCGTACATCGGAATCAACTGCGACACGATCTCCAGGAAATTCGGATATTGCAGCATTCCCTCGGCGTTGAATTGCTTCCACAGCAATCCTTCCGTCCAGCCCGCGAAATACATCGGTATTGCGTAGAACACGATTCCCAAAGTCGAAATCCAGAAATGCAAATTCGCCAGTTTGTTCGAATATAACTTCGTGCTGAACAAGCGCGGCGCCAGCCAGTACAGCATCCCGAATGTCAACAGTCCGTTCCAACCCAGCGCGCCGACATGCACATGCGCGATCGTCCAACTCGTGTAATGCGACAGCGCATTAACGCTCTTGATCGACAACATCGGCCCCTCGAATGTCGCCATACCATATGCCGTCACCGCAACCACCATAAACTTGAGCACGGGTTCTTCTCGCACTTTGTCCCACGCCCCTCGCAGCGTCAACAGGCCGTTGATCATCCCGCCCCATGATGGCGCCAGCAGCATGATCGAAAACACCGTTCCCAGCGACTGCGCCCAATCCGGCAGCGACGTGTACAGCAGATGATGCGGACCCGCCCAGATGTAAATGAAAATCAACGCCCAAAAGTGAATGATCGATAACCGGTAGGAAAACACCGGCCGTCCCGACGCCTTTGGAATGAAGTAATACATCAACCCCAAATACGGCGTCGTCAAGAAAAACGCCACCGCGTTATGACCATACCACCATTGCACCAGCGCGTCCTGCACGCCGGCGTAGACCGGGTAACTTTTCAGCAAATGCACCGGCAGCTCGATCGAGTTCACGATATGCAGCAGCGCCACCGTCACGACCGTCGCGATATAAAACCAGATCGCCACATACATATGCCGCTCGCGCCGCTTGATGATCGTCCCGAACATGTTGATCGCGAATATCACCCATACCGCCGCGATCAGTATGTCAATCGGCCATTCCAGTTCTGCATACTCTTTGCTTGTCGTAATTCCCAGCGGCAAAGTCACCGCCGCCAGCACGATGACCAACTGCCAGCCCCAGAAATGCAGCTTGCTCAGCATATCGCTGAACATCCGCGCTTTGCACAGCCGCTGCAGCGAATAATACACGCCCATGAAGATGCCGTTGCCGACGAACGCGAAAATCACCGCATTGGTGTGCAATGGCCTCAGTCTGCCGTAGGTCAGCCACGCGATCCCGAAATTCATTCCCGGCAGGAATATCTGCAGGGCGATAAGCGCCCCCACCAACATTCCCACCGCGCCCCAGATGATCGTGGCATACGTAAAGTACCTGACAATCTTGTTGTCATAACTGAACGTCTCAACTTGCATGCGTCAGTTCTCCCTCATTTATCCGAATTACTTTTTGAATTCTTATCAACTTTGCGGCTCAATTCATCGTGCAGCACGCGCACACTCGGCGTATAGGTGTCTTCATATTGGCCGTTGCGCACCGCCCAGATGAACATGAA
>CAVPQS010000107.1:0-23807 GCA_963707485.1 uncultured bacterium | reverse complement strand
GGAAATCCGCCGATTCCCGATAATGTAATGAGAGCAAATGCCTTAGTGGCCGACACCAGATTGCTTTCGGCTAACTCGTTGATAAGTTTAGACTTGACAAAACGGCGTGTTTCTCGTAAATTGCTTTGTCAGGTGTACCTATCGCGGTTTACACGTTCTATTATAGAAGGTCGAATCGTTGCGGCTAATTCAATGTCTCATCCTTAGTCTTGCCGTCTGGACAAATGCGTTTGTCTTCGCCGCGCAAGAACATATAACTCCGGCGTCCGATCCGATTGCAGCTTCGCTCGCAGAAGGCACAATTTCCGCCAAAGCCGCCGCCGTGTATCGCGCTGTCAAAATTCTCCAGCCTGATTCGCTGCCGGCACAATTTCGCAACAGCGCCGCTTCCATTTCCAAGTGTCCCACCGACGAACTCGTCGAAGCTTTCAACGTCATACTCGAAAATCCCGAAGAATATCAGCAGTACGCCAAAATGTATTTGGTGCGGCCATCAACTCAATGGTACATCGAGACACCGCTCGGATATTTCCGCCTCCACTTCGACACATCCGGTCCCAACTCGATACCGCTCGCCGACAACGACTCCAGCGGCGTCCCGGACTATATCGAACGCGCCGCCAATTTCGCCGATTCCTCCTGGCTTTACGAAGTCGTCACACTCGGACACTATCCCCCCGTCAGCGACGGCTCCCAGGGTGGTTCCGATCAATACGATATCTACTTTCAGCAGGTGCCGTACTACGGCTTCACCTCGCCCGAAACTGCGGGACCCGCAGCCTGGAACGACTTCAGCTCGCACATCGTCGTGCACAATACTTTTACCGGCGGGTTTCCTACCAATGACGACCCGGAAGGCCTCGTGCTCGGCGCGCTCAAGGTCACCATCGCCCACGAGTTCTACCACGCGATTCAGTTTGCCTATGACGTCAGCGAAGAGAGCTACTTCATGGAGGAGTCCTCAACTTGGATGGAAGAGATGGCTTATCCGCAGGTAAACGATAATTATAATTACCTGCCATTTTTCTACGCCGCCGTCCAGACCGGACTTCAAGCCGGCGGTTCCCACCGCTACGGTTCATTCATCTGGCCAAAATTTCTCCAAGAGCGTTTCGGCGTGGAAATCATGCGCGAAATCTGGTCCCGCTGCCGCTCAGTCTCCGCACCCACTGCCTGGGGTTCCGCGCTCGATTCTGCCGGCGGTACCATCGAGAAAGAATTCATCCGCTTCGTCAATTGGAATTATCATACCGGCAATCGCGATGCCGGCGCCGGATTCGAGGCTGCCGCCGACTATCCGCAAGTGAACATCATGGACTATCATTACACACTGCCCGATTCCGGCAATGTCTCGGCTCAGCCGCCGGAGCCCTTCGCGTCAAACTACATCGTTGTCGAAAATCTCAACGGCTACAGCGGTATGCTGGTCTTCGATTTCACCGGTCTCAGCGCTACGACTTGGGGCATCACTTATGTGGTCGATTACGGCGGCGGCGTCTACGCCGATTCGATTATTTCGCCTATCCAAAACGGCAAAGTCAAAATCAGCATTCCCAACATCGAAAACGCTTTGCGCGTCATTTTCATCCCCGGAGTCGCCAGCCACTTTGGAACGAATTTTAATTACACCTATCATCTCTACTTCCGCGTCGCCGGAGATGTCGACAACGACAACATTGTCAGTATCTCGGACGCCGTATTTATGATAAATTGGATTTTCGCCGGCGGTACATCGCCCAAACCGCTCGCTTCGGCTGACGTTGACTGTACTGGCATTCCTACTATTAGCGATGCCGTCTATTTGATCAACTACATCTTCGCCTCCGGCGCACCACCTTGTGATTTGTAAACGAAGAGAATTGGAGACCACCACCATGCACCTTACCGGATTGTTGCGACTCACCGCAATCATCGCCGCCGCTTTGTCGCTGCTGAGCACAGCGCCGATCCTGGCGGCGCAGAAATCATCATATCAATTGATTCAGGATGAATTCGCTAAAGGCAATATGTCGGTTGAAGACCGTCTTATGCTCGAAGTCAGATCGATCAAGGACCCGGCATCGCTGCCGCCGGCTCTGCAATCGTCGTCGCTCGAAACCAATAAATGCGCCACGGAAATATTGCTCGAAGTCCGCAATAGTTTGTCGTCGTTCAGCGCCGATAATCAGACCCTCTTTAGAGAAATCATGGCGCGTCCAACCCGTTCCTTCAGCTACAACTCGCCCGGCGGTAATTTCAAGATCTGGTATAACACGACCGGAACTCATGCCGTGCCGACTGCCGATACCGCTCCCGCGAATGGTATCCCCGACTACGTCGAGTGGATCGGCAACTACAGCGACAGCTCCTACCGCGCCGAAATCACCAACCTCGGCCACCTGGCGCCGCCTTCCGACGGTGCCGCCGGCGGTGATGCTCGCTACGATATTTACACCGAAGAAATGGGCTACTACGGTTACACTCAGCCCGAGGTCGGCGGACCGAATCCCTGGAACGACGCCAGCAGCTATATCTCCGTCCATCGCAACTTTATCGGTTTCCCGGCTAACGACGATCCCGAAGGCGACCAAAAAGGCGCCGCCAAAGTCACCGTCGCGCATGAATACTATCACGCAGTCCAATTTGCCTACGACGTCAGCGAAAATGTCTGGTTCATGGAAGCTGCCTCCACTTGGATGGAGGACCAGGTTTACGATCCCGTCAACGATAACTACAATTATTGCAGCGAGTGGTTCACCGGCCCCGATCTCTCCTTGCATTCTACCACCGGCCTGCATTTGTACGCGGCCTTCATATGGCCAGTCTACCTGGTCCAAACTAATGGCGCCGCTATCATGCCGCAAATCTGGAACGAACTGATCAACACTTCGCCGTACCCGGCTTTCACTACAGCGCTCGCTACCTATGGCAAGACGCTGAATCCGCAGTTCGCCAAATTCACTTCCTGGAATTTTGTCACCGGCTCGCGCGCGGATCTTTCGCATTTTGAAGAGGGAAGTCATTACCCCTTGATCTCCCTGACTCGCACGCACAATGCCTACCCCGTTTCAGGGCAAGGACCGCTTGCGGGCAAAGCTCCCGATGCGATGGGAACCAACTACGTTCAGTTTAATATTCCCGGTGATGCTCAATCTATCACCGTTGATTTCAATGGCGACAACACCACTCCCTGGGTTGTCTCCATGATGGCCTGGAAAAGTTCGCCGTCCGATGTCTACGCCGAGTCGACCATGACGCTCAATGGCAGCGGTGATGGCTCATACACTCTCTACAGCGCCAACAGTTGGAATTCGCTTGTGATGGTGATCACCAATGTCAGCCAGTCTCTCAGCGATCGCACCTACGCCTACGGCGCCTCTTACACCAACGCTCCAAACGTCGCCGTCGGCGTTACCGCTGTGGCCGATGACAGCGTCTATTCGAACACCACTACCGACGTCAGCTTCACAGTTCAAAATACCGGCGTTTTGACCGAGACATACAATCTCACCGCCGGCAATACCGCCGGTTGGTCCGTTACGCCCTCGGCTGCTTCAATCATGCTGAACCCGACCCAATCGGCGCCAGTCACCGTTCAGGTTGTCTGCCCGGCGGGCACACTCAACGGCGTCTTTGATGATGTCTGGCTCAAAGCGGAAGCCACTTCTCTCGTTGGAATCAGCGATACCGATACTTCGCTCGTCGAGGTGTTCATCATGCACGGCGACGCTGATAATAACGGTATTCTGAATATTAGTGATGCCGTCTTTGATGTCACATATATCTTCAGCGCCGGCTCAACACCGATCCCGGTTATCGATGCCGGCGATGCGGACTGTAGTACAATAGTTAACATCTCTGACGCAGTTTTCTTGATTAACTACATCTTTGCCAGCGGACCGCCGCCGCCGTGCAACCCGTTTTAATTAGCTAATTCCTCGCTTAACGGCGTCGTTCCTTTCGGAATGGCGCCGTTTTGCTTTTCAGTCGATGTTCCCGGCTACCCGATTTTAGTTGACGACCTTCGTCCATCTTAGTTTCTTAAACGTTCTGGATACTTAACGGATTGATAATGTAGGACTTAAATGGACTTAAAGCGCGTCGGCAAATACGACATCCTCGATAAATTGGGCGAAGGCGGCTTTGGCGCCGTCTACTTGGCGCACCACACAAAACTCCAAAAACAAGTCGCGCTCAAAATACTGCACCCGCAGGTCGCCTCTGACGAAATGCTCGCCGCCTACTTCGAACGCGAGGCCCTTGCGCTTGCCCGTCTCGAACATACTAACATCGTTCGAGTCTATGACTACGACCAAATCGACGGCCTCAGCTTCATCGTTATGGAATTTGTCGACGGCACCAATCTCGACCGTATCCTGCGCGACAAAAAATACCTGACCCCCGCCGAGTCGGTGCCGATCTTCGATCAACTGCTCGCCGCTCTGGGCTATGCCCACATCAACGGCATTGTTCACCGCGATATCAAGCCGTCCAATATCATGATCACCAAAGCGAACGTCGTCAAGATCACCGACTTCGGCATCGCCAAAGTCGCCGGCAGCGCCAAACTTACCCGCACCGGCACCGGCGCCGGGTCGCTCCTCTATATGTCGCCCGAACAAATCCGCGGCAAAGATATCGACAACCGCAGCGATCTCTACTCCGTTGGCGTCACGTTATATCAGGTCCTCACTGGCCGCACACCATTCGAGGCCGAAACCGATTACGAAATTATGACCGGCCATCTCGAACATCTTCCGCCGCCGCCAAGCGATTTCCGCAGCGGCTTACCCGGCCCGGTCGAAAGCCTGATTCTTAAATCGCTCGAGAAGAAACCCGAAAAACGCTACCAAAACGCCGAAGAGATGGCCAATGCGTTGCGCCAACTACCGCTGGAACAAACCTTTGAGAAGACCCAGCGCACACCGACCAACTTTGGCGAACGCACCGTCGCGACTGCGCCGCCGCCATCTCCGCATAAATACGAGCCGGCTCCAAAAGCAGGCGGCAAAGGCAAACTGATCGGCGCCATCGCCGCTGTTCTTGTTGTCGCGCTTGCGGCAGTCTATTTTCTCATGCCTTCGTCGCCGCAGCCGCCCGCGCGACCTGGGACTTTCCATGATTCGCTCAATATTGCCATGGGGCTATATGACGAAAAACTCTTTCCCGAAGCCGCTGATTTGTTCGGCAGCCTCCGGCAATCCAAATCGGGCTCACCCGAGCAAATGCTGCAGGTGCGCCAATTCCACGCCGCTTCTCATTTGATGAACCAAAAGATCTCCGAAGCGACCGGCATCCTCAAGGAACTCTACGGCGAGCAGCCCGAGGCGACTTTCTCCGACCGTCGTTTCCCGCCCGCTCTGGTGGAAATCTGGGAAGGCCTCAAGAAAGCGCCGGTATCTCCCGGCGGCGTTGATTTGACCTTCGCCAATTATCAGGGGTTCGCACCGGTTACTATCGAGTTTGCTGGCCAAAAGGAACAACTCACCGGGTCCACTTTTTCCCGTAAAAATCTCGCCCCGGGAACTTATCCCCTCCGGATCGAAGGGCAGGGGATGGCTTCAGTTTCGCAGAACATTCAAATTAACGATGTCGTTGTGGCAAAATCGTTTACGCTGACGCCCGTCGCCGTTGCCGCCACCGGAAGCATCGTCGTTGTTGTGGAAAACTATAAGATTTTCGAACCGGTATCCATTGTCTTCGACGGAAAGAGTGTACAATACGAAGGACAACCGCTCACATTTCCAAATTTGGCGAAAGGTACTTTCGAGATTGGTCTCATTACCGACACGGGAAGACTCACCGATATCGTCAACGTCGATGGCGGCGAAGTCCGTAAAGTATTCACGCCTAGCGCGACGGAGAGCAAATTGAGAGTAGCCTCCTTGGTCGAAAACAACCCGAACGAAGTCGTTGCCGCACAAGTGTATATCGACAACGAGAAGATCGCCGACGGGGAAACTCCGTTCCCGACCAAGCTGATGAACGGCCCGCATAAAATCTGGATCGACCATCCCGATTATCGGACCGTCGACAAGCCGAAGTTTATCAACCTTCCCGGCGCCGACCTGGTCGAAATTCGCCTCCGGAAGAAATGATTTTCTTTTGCGTTGAGTAATCAAATTTTTAGGTTGAACGAAAGGAATAACGAAATGCGAACTCTTTTGATCATCATGGCGCTCGCCGTCCTCCTGCTGTCTTTTACGACTGCAAATGCCGGTGTCAAGGAAGACCTCGATAAGGTCGGCCAACTTTACCGTACCGGCGAATTCGCCGATGCCGTCCTCAAAGCCACTGATTTGGTCAGCCAGCCCGGCTTAACCACGCAGGATAGCATCACGGCGCTGACTTGGCTCTCCAAAGCCGCCGCCGTCAATAATCAGGAACCGGTCGCCATCAGCTACCTCGGCGCACTGGTCAAGATGGATCCCAACACCAGCTTCAACGAAGACGCCGAGCACAAGAAATTCGCGCGCACCTGGATCAAGTTCTGTCAAGACACCAATTACAAGCCCGGCTCGGCTGCCAAGATGGTCACCGTCTATGCCGCCGACTTCGCCAATGGCTCAATTGTCGATGCCGACAAATACGCTTCCGCGGGCATCGGTGTCGCGGCGATGATGAACAGCACACTGACTCAGTCGGGCGTCGTCTACGTTCCTTCCCGCGAAAAAATTAATTACATTGTTGACGAGCTCAAGATGTCCCAAAGCGATCTCGCCGATCAGAACAGCCGCCTCCAGGTCGGCAAGGTCGTCGGCGTCCAGAATTTTGTCTTCGGCACATTCATGAAGATGGAAGACAACAAGGTTCGCATCATGGCGCGCATCATCGATACCGAAACCAGCTTGCCCAAAAAGGTTGTCAGCCTTGAAGGCAAGGAAGGCAAGATCGGACAGTTGATCGGACAGGTTACTGATTCAATCCTGACCTACTTCAACGTCCAGTCCGACGCCATCAAAAAAGCCGGCGCCAACATTCCTGATGTCAGCCTCGCCGCCATTCTCGCGCAGTCGCGCGGCATCGCCTTCGAAGAAAAAGGCGACCTCGAGTCGGCAAATAAGTACTACGCCGAGGCTTTGCAGATCGCTCCCAACTTCGTCTTGGCTTCCGAACGCAAACAAAGAGTTGAACTGGAGATCAAATCAAACTCGCAATGAGAAACGGACTTCTCACTACAATAGCAATCGTCGCGCTTGCCGGTGTTGTCGCCGGGTGCTCAAGCGCCGGCAGCACCGGCACGCCTGTTCTTGATAAGGCCGACCACGAGCGCGCGATCGCGCGCTATTCGGGGCAGGTCGCCAAAACTCCCGATAAACCCGAGCTCTGGCGCGGTCTGGGCATCGCTTATTATCAAGCTGATAGTCTCGACGCTGCCGCCCGCGCATTCGATAGGGCCACCCAGCTTCAGCCCAATGACGCCTCGTCCGTGTTCTATCGCGCCATGATCGCTGAGCGCAAAGGCAACCTCGACCTGGCAAAAACCAATTATCGCAAATACCTGACGCTGAAAGGCGATGCGCGCCTTCAGTCCGAAGCCAAAAAACGTCTCCGCTGGATGGAGGACGACCAACTCAAGAAAGTCGTGACTGCCGCCATCCAGAACGAAAAAAATGTCAACGTCGACAAGATCCCCGGCAATACCGCCGCCATCGTGCGCTTCGAAACGATTACTCTCCCGCAACAGTATCGCTCGCTCGGACGCGGCGTCGCCGAATTGATTTATTCGGATCTCTCCAATGTCCCCAATCTCACTTTGGTCGAGCGTCTCGAATTGTCAACTCTGCAAAAAGAACTCAGCATGAGCCAAACCGCGCTGGCGGACAAATTCAATTCCCCCCGCATCGGCAGACTTGTCGGCGCTTCCAAGGTCATCACCGGCCAACTCAATTCCAAACCCGATAACAGCATCGAACTCGATGCCGGCATTATCGACGTTGGCCCCGGACTCGCTTCGTACCCCGACCGCAAGGAAGGCAAAATGAGCGAGTTCTTCAAAATGCAAAAACAACTCAGCTTCGACATCATAGCGAAACTGGGCTATGAGATAACTCCCGACGTCCGCAATGCGATCAGCAAACCCGCCACCGAGTCGATGCTCGCTCTCATTGCCTATTCACGCGGCATGGAGTACGTCGACCAGGGACTATATTCGCTTGCCGAAGCGGAATTCACGGCTGCTCTCAGCGAGGACCCCGGCTTTGCTCTCGCCAAAGACGCCATTCAGGATTTCGGCGGTTTGGGCGACTATGACGGCAAATTGCGGCCCGTCGGCGAACTTGCCGCGCTTGTCGGAAACGACGTTGTCACGCCGGATCGTGCCGATGTCGATCTCAGCGCAATTATCGAAAGACTGCAGGATGCCACTCGCGGCGCCGCTCCGGACCAGGAAAACCCCTACGTCGCCCCGCGCAACAGCAGCGGCGCCGTCGTAGTCAGAGGGAGGACCGACTGACCCCTTGTTACCGATTTGCGACGATCGTCTCATTCTTAATACTTTTCGCGTCCGCTTCGCAACTTAACGGACAGATCGTCTATGGCCAGACGAAAGCCCTTTCCGGGCGCTTCGTCTATCAAAGCTGGAAACTAAAAACCGGCGGCGAGGAACTCAACCTTACCCAGTCCGCGTTTCCGTTCGCATTTTTCCTCCCCTTGGCGGACAACTGGGAGGTCCATCTCAACTCTGCCGTCAGTCGCTCAAATCTCGACTACAACACCACCACCGCGACCTTAAATTCAATGTCCGGGACTTCCATCCGCGTGTTTCGCTCATTCGCCGGGGACCGCGTCTTTGTCTCCGGTGGAGTCGTTCTTCCGCTCGGTAAGACTAAACTCGACAGTCTCCAGGTCCAACTCGCCGAGCTGATTTCCGACGACTATCTTTCGACCCCTGTCAAACAAGTCAGCGAGGGACTCGGCTTTGTCGGACAAATCGGCGTCGCCACCGAAGCCAACGATTGGTTCTTGTACGGCGCGACTCTCAGCTATAATCTCAACGGTTCGTTCAATTACTTCGAAACCGGCGACAAATACAATCCCGGCGACGAAATCGCCATCCAGGGCTCCGCGACCGCCATCGGCAGCCAGGGCGCACTCGATTTCGATTTGTCTTATCGCCGCTATCAAGCCGATAAAGTCGGCGATCTCGAAGTCTTCAAAAGTGGCGGCGTCCTGTCCGGAGTAATCTCCGGTCGCTACAAATTCGATAACATCACCGCCGGCGTCACAGTCGCCCACATCTTGCGCAATAAAAATTCGATCCTCTTCGGCTCGTCGCTTCAAACTGAGACCCAAAATTCCAATAGCGACAAGACGATTCTCAACGGCAACGTCGCGTACTCATTCTCGCCCCAGGTCATCCTTTCGCTGCTTGGCGGCTATCGCACGCTCTCGGCCAACGACTATGCGGCCGGCTCGACCAATTTCTTCGGCAAGTCCGATGTTTTCTCCGTCGGCGGCGGCCTCGAATATATCGCGCCCGCACAAAATTATTCGCTCTTCGGGCGCCTCGTCGTCAACAGCGGTAAAGCCAACAAGGACGCAGCCGAGGAGCAGGAAATTGAAGTCTCCGGCGCCGAATTCAGCTTCGGCGGAAAGGTGCGATTCTAATGCGAATTCTACGCAATATCGCGCTTGCGCTGTTTACGCTCGCTCTTTTCGGATGCTCGGGAAATCAAACTAATTCTTCCGGCGCCAAGGAAATCGTCATCTCGTCGCTGCTGAAAAATCTCGGCCTCGGCGCCAACATCAACTCCATCGTCTTGTCGGTCAGCGGCGCCGGCTTTGATGACATTACCCGCACGGTTGACATCGTCGACGGCGCTGCCACGATCATTCTCGATGTGCCCATCGGTGAGGACCGCACATTTGCGATGACCGCCTTCGACGCCGAAAGTGTCGCGCTTTATTCCGGCAGCACAATCGCCGATGTCCTCGCCGGACAGGTCACCGAGGTCAACATCCGGCTCGAACCGTTGGTGGCAATGATCCGCGTTAGCCCCATGTTCACCGAAACCGATACCGACACGCAAAAACCAATTCGCATTTTTGTCCATAATGTCGATTCGTTATTCGGCGCCAGTTTCCGGCTCGAGTATGATACGAATATCGTTGCCGTCGCTTCCGTCACTGAGGGCAATATCTTCGGCGACCGCGAGACTCTATTTTTCACGCAGCAGCGCCCCGGCTATGTCGCCGTTGCCTTTACCTTGCTTGGCAACCAATCACCGCAGGGCGTTTCCAGCGACGGCACCCTGGCAGTGATCCAATTGACGCCGCGCCTCGCCGGTACCACCGCGCTGGCCATTCCGCAAAACACACTTAACCTGATCGATTGGCAGAGCAATACTTTGCCGCGCCAGGGAGTTCTCTACATTGAAGAGGGAGAGATTCGCGTTGATGCTCCGTAACTTAAAAATATATCTCGGTCTGATCATTGCCTTGATCGCAGTCTCAATGCAGACAACTCTGGCGTTGACATTCTGGGTCGCGCCGACCGGCACCGATGCGCCCGCCAACGGTTCGGAATCTACTCCGTTCCGGACCATCCAGTACGCTATCGATCGGTCCTACCAATTTGGCAGCTATGACACAGTAATGGTCAAGCCCGGTACCTATCACGAGCAGCTTACTATCGCCGGCGCCGACCCGCTTTTACTCAAGAGCCAAAGCGGCCCGGAAGTTACCACCATCAATGGCGACCTCAGCGGTACCTGCATCGACTTAAGTCTCGATATCGGCCAACTCACCGTCGATGGTTTCACCATTACTCGTGGTCTTCCTTATGGTATTTACGCTCGGGCTAAAGAATCGATACGGGAATTGAATAACCCCGAAATCCGCAACTGCACCATGTTTCAAAACGGCAGCAGCACGTCCAGTTCTCCCGGCGCGGGAATCAGACTCGAATATGGCCAGCCCTACATTCATCACAACGTGATCAAAGAAAACTGGACTCAACTCAGCGGCGCCGGCATCTGCGGTATATATTCGAGTCCGATTATCGAACAAAACGACATCCAATCCAACTGGTCAATTGACAATTTTGGCGGTGGAATCTATCTGCTCGGAAATTTCTCCATTGTCGGCGCAACCGTCGTCATCTTACCTGCCTCGATTCAAAACAACCTCATTCGCTGGAATCGCAGCAAGCTCGACGGCGCCGGCGTCTATCTCGATGCCGATGCGCGCCCCCTTGTCATGAATAATCTGTTCTATGAAGGCGAAGTTGATTCGGCTTCGTTCTTTGGCGGCGGCATGGCGTATCTGCCTTCCGGTCGTCCGAGAATCCTGAACAACATCTTCGTTGGAAACGATCAATACGCCATCGATTGCAACGGCGCTTCGGTTGACAGCACTTTCAACAATTGCTTTTACCAGAACTTCCCAACCGATCTCGTTGTCGGCGGATGCAACCTCAATTCTACCAATTTGACCGGGGTCGATCCCCAGTTTATCGATGAAGCTGCCGGCAACTATCGTTTGCCGCGCACTTCGCCCTTAATCGATACCGGCATGTACCTATCCGGAATGGCCTCTGCCGATTTCGACGATGGCAGCCGCTGGGTCGGCGTCAATCCCGATATTGGCCCGTTCGAAAACTGCCTCCTGACACCTGACTTCACCTGGACCCCGCCGACACCATGCAATGGCCAGCGCCTCCAGACCAGCATTGGCATCACCGGCTCTTGGGATCGCACTATCTGGAATTGGGGCGACGGCGCTGTCGATACCGTCTATCTCTCCGAAGAATTCGCGCCCGGCAAAACCTATCTCGCTCCCGGCGATTACAGTATCACCATGACCGCCAGTTGCGAGTCCGACACGCAATCGATCACCAAAACAATTACTGTGCTCGACCGTCCGAATGCTTTGTTCGTTGCCGGCGACACGACCGTTTGCATCAATACTCTCGTGACATTTACCAACAACACGACCACGGCAAACACCACCTATTTGTGGCAATTCGGCGATGGTGCGACTTCGACTCTTGCCAGTCCGACCCACACTTACACGACCGCAGCGTTGCGTCTGGTCCGCCTAATCGCCACCAACATCTGCGGATCCGACACGGCAACTCTCAACCTCTCCGTCATCGATAAACCGAACGCAACCTTTACTGCCGGCCCGCTTTTCGGTTCAGCTCCGCTACTGGTCAATTTCAACGGCTCGACTTCGAGTCCGGCCACCAGTTGGCTCTGGAGCTTCGGCGGTGGCGGCAACGGTCGCCGCGAGGACACCAGCTACACCTACGAAGCTCCCGGAATCTATTCCGTCGAATTCAGCGCTTCTAATCAGTGCGGTGACGGCGTTAAAGCAACGCAATCGAATTACATTCGAGTTTCCGGCTTTGAATTGAAACTCACCGCCGCCGACACGGTCTCAAGCAACTTCCGTAAAGTTTATACTGTCCAAACTGATACACTCTTCGGCGCCTATGGCCGCCGCGTGAATCTCTCGGCATCGATTCTCCCGGCCAATCCGCGTCGCGGTCGCGCCACTGTTGCGCTCAACAAAACCAATGTCGCTGTCCCCGAACAATTCACCGCCACCGTCTCGATGGACTCAGTGCTGGCGGCAGGGGAGTACCAATTGCGCATCATCGCGACATCTGTCGCAAATCTCCCAGTTGACACCTTGATTACGACCTTCCGCTCGAACCCGTACGCCATCGCAGCCGTCGCGCCGCTTTCGATCGACTTCGACTCGGTCCAGATCGATGAAAGCCGCACCGACACTGTCACCGTGCGCAATCAACTGCCGCCATTCCCGTCGCTGACTGTCTCGGTTCTGAATGTCGTCAGCTCCGATCCGGCCTTCGTGCCGCTCGTCACGTCAACGACCGTTGGCATCTTGCCAGGCGGTGTATTCAAAATTCCGGTTCGCTTTAGCCCGGATCAGGTCATCGGCTATGAAACAACTTTGCAGATTCAAACCAATGATCCCGTTACCGAGAATTTCTCCGTGTCTCTGTCCGGTCTCGGTATCCCCGAACGCAAACCGCCGCTCGTCCTCTCGACGTCGCCGGCTCTTGATGCCGAGAAAGTCCTGGTTGGATCGTCCATCTATCTCGACATCTCCGAATCCATCGACGGTGTCTCATTGACTCCCGTGCCGCTAAGTGTGCGCTCCAAGCGCCTCAATCAGCCAATCGCCGGCGCCTTTACCGGACTTAACAATAACACGCGGCTCAATTTCGTGCCGTCAACCAAATTGCCGCAATACGACACTATCGACGTCCGCCTCAGCGGTCTGGTTCGCGACCTTTCCGGCAACTCGCTCGATGCCGACAATGACAGCATCGGCGAAGGCTCGCCCGCTGACGATTATCTCTTCCGCTTCGTCACCGGTCCCGCCGTTTTCCCCGGCGACTGCAACGATGATGGCCGCGTCAACGAACTCGACGTCCTGCCGCTCGGCATCTTCTTCGCCGTCCAGGGGCCGCGCCGCGATCTCTACAGTGAGGGCAACAGCTTTGCCGCTAAACAGGCTTTAGAATGGGACGATCCCCGGGCGACCTATGCCGATGCCAACGGCGACGGTGTCATTGATGTCACTGACCTGCTCGTCATCTCCACCAATTGGGACCTGTCGCACCCGTCGCGTGCGCCGCTCGACTATTCCGATCTCGATCTCGCCGCCTGTGCCGAGGGCTTCCGCAGCCTTCAACCCGCGCTCGGCAGCTTTGCTGGAACTGACCGCGGCGACAAAATGCTCGAGATCGTCAATAGCCTTGCCGCCGGTGCGGTCATGCCGAATGAATTTTCACTATTACAAAACTTCCCGAACCCCTTCAATCCCCAGACGCGCATCAGCTACGCTCTCCCCGAGGGCGTCAATGTCCACGTCAGTATCCACAACATTCTCGGTCAGACTGTGCGCACGCTCGTCGACTCGTATCAGGATGCCGGCTTCAAGAATGTCACTTGGGATGGCGCCGACGAAACCGGCCGCCAGGTTTCTTCCGGACTCTATTTCTATCGCCTCGAGGCCGGCGCTTTCGTCGCCGTCCGCAAAATGATGAAACTCCAGTAGGAATGCGCCTTAGTCAAAATCGCACCGTAGGGGCGCTGTCCCTCGCCCGGCTTGTCAGATACACGCTCCAATCCGGCGCGGCGTCAGGTCCCGCTTTTGTCGGCGCTGTCCCCCGCCCGTCATTCCCGCGAAGGCGGGAATCCAGCTTCTTTGTGGGTTCGACTTCAGCCGAACGTGCTGCCTTCTCGTTTTCGAACTCTCACAAAATGAATCGGCTTCCGTAGGGGCTTGGTTTGCACGCCCTTCAACTCACTTACATCCGACTCCTCACATCGTAGGGGGGCGCTGTCCCTCGCCCGACTTGTGAATTGCACGTCAGTCGAACCAAGAAACACGCACCAAGTTTCCCCTCTCCCGTTTTCGGGAGAGGGGCAGGGGTGAGGGCTATTCGGTAGTGCCTGCCAAGTTCGACCTCAAAGAGATTGCATTCAAACTTGAAATCTCTTACTTGCTCCCATGTCCAACAAACTCTACTACGGCGACAACCTCGATATCATGCGCAAGCATATCGCCGACGAATCAGTCGACCTGATTTATCTCGACCCGCCTTTCAACTCCCAACGCGCTTACAATGTAATTTTCCCCGACAAAACGGGGAAGTGGTCCACCGCGCAGGTCGAGGCCTTCGAGGATACTTGGACTTGGGGAACCGACACGCAAGCCGCCTTTGATCAGATTATGCTCGGCAAGTATTCCGCTGAACTCAAAGAAATGATGAAGGCCTTCAAGCAGTTCATGGGCGCCAGCAACCTGATGGCATATCTGACGATGATGGCAATTCGCCTGGTTGAAATGCATCGTGTCCTTAAATCCACCGGATCGATTTATTTGCACTGTGACCCGACGGCAAGCCATTATCTGAAAATCCTCTTGGATCAAGTATTTGGCCCTGATAACGTCTTAAATGAGATCATTTGGCAGCGAACAAATACAAAATCGCTTCAGTCGAGAAGATTTCCAAATTGCCATGACGTCCTCCTTTCATATACCAAATCACAGCATTCTAACTTCAATAAAGTCTATGTTCCTTACGACGATTCGTACTTGGAGTCGTTTTACAAACTTAAGGAAAAGAAGACAGGACGTTATTACACTCTATCTGATGTCACGAATCCTAACAAGAATCGGCCCAATCTTACATACACTTGGAAGGGGGTAAAACGTGTTTGGCGTTGGACAAAGGACCGGATGATGGAAATGGAAGAGGCTGGCCGCCTCGTTTATTCGGCTAATGGTATGCCACGATATAAGCGGTACTTGGATGAAATGCCCGGCGTTCCAGTTTCCGATGTTTGGACCGACATTCCTCCCTTGAGTGGGCATGCAAAGGAAACTCTCGGCTACCCAACACAAAAACCACAGGCCCTCCTCGAACGCATCATTCAAGCCTCCTCCAACGAAGGCGACATCGTCCTTGATCCCTTTTGCGGTTGTGGTACTGCCGTCGTCGCCGCCGAAAAACTCGGCCGCAAATGGATTGGAATCGACATCACCCACCTTGCCGTCTCGCTAATCAAGAAACGTGTCCGCGATCACTTTCCAGACGTCAAATTCGAAGTCATCGGCGAACCCAAATCTGTCGACGCCGCCGAAGAACTTTTCAAACAATCTGCCTTCCAATTCGAAGCGTGGGCCGTTTCACTCGTCGGCGGGCAGCCGTACAAAAGCACCGGCGGCGGCGATTCCGGCATGGATGGGTTCTTATATTTTCAGGATTACAAACACGAATATCATCGCATCATCATCGAAGTCAAGGGCGGTGACTACCAGCCCAAGGATGTTCGAGCCTTAGCCCACGTTCTCAAGCGCGAAGAGTCACCGATGGGAATTCTCATTGCACTTAGGAAGCCCACCAAGGGCATGCTCACAGCGGCTGCCGAACTTGGAACTTGGGAAATGCCCGGCAGCCGAAAGTCGTTTCCTGTCCTTCAAATCATCACCATCGAGGATTTTTTTGAAGGCAAGAAACCGGAACTTCCCGATACCAGCGGTACCCTCAAAAAAGCCAAGCGGGAAATCCGCTCTCGCGAAAAGGACAGCAATCACAAACTCGATCTCGGCGAATAGCCCTGCCCACCAGTCTCCACCAACTTAGGTCCACATTCAATTCCCTAACCCCTTACATAAATTTTAGTTGACTTAATTAAGACCTTTGCGATATACTCGGACAGGTACGCGAAATACCTGCTTGAGCTACTTTGGAATGTGCAAGGAAGCACACATCTCGTGAGAGGATGGAGCCAAAGCTACTTCTGTAGTTTTATAACCTACCATAATCCGTATTGGGGGGATTTATGGAAAGTAAGTTCAAGGACAAAATCCTGATTTGCGTCGATTGCAAAGAGGAATTTGCGTTCACAATCGGAGCTCAAGAGTATTTCGCGGGTAGAGGATTCACCGAAGATCCGAAAAGATGCCGCGCCTGCTACGCCATATTCAAAGATGCGGTCAAGCAGAAGAACCGCGGTGTCAAAAAACCGGAACGCGGCCTGCCGAAGGACGTCGAATCAGAGGAAACTCCCTTTCGCTTTCCCGACAGCGACGTGATGGATTCGGGGAACGGTGGAAGACCAAACGTCGAATAGGGGTCCTGAAGGAGCATAACAGGACCCCGATTCGGTAACAAGGGGTGTTACTTCAAAAGCAGCATCTTGCGGCTTATCGATGCCTCTTCCGTGTTCAACTTGTACAAATACACGCCCGATGCCAGCGGCGTGCCGTCATTGTTTGGTTGCCAGGTAATCGAGTGTTTCCCGGCCGGAAGATAGCCGTCTACCAAATCTTCTATTTTCTCGCCCAGTATATTAAATACCGTCAAGTGCACCAATCCCGATTTCGGCAGATCAAAGCTGATCCGCGTCGATGGATTGAACGGATTCGGAAAGTTCTGATCGAGCGAATAACTTCCCGGCAAAACGTTGTCGTAAGTGTAATCATCAACATCCGCAACCAAGCTGACCGCAAGGTCTGCCGTCATCGTCGACGCCGACGCCGAAATATTCGTCACCGATACCAGCGTCTGGCTCGAGTTGTAGTCGTCCGAATTCGGGTTCGAGAGACCGCTAAATGAGGTATTAACAGTCAATCCCGGAAATGGATCACCGGTATCGCCGTTGTCGCCTTTCTTCTCTAATTCGAACAGACCGTCTGCCTGCTCCAGCGCCACGCGCATGTGTCCAGATGATGTATGCCCCGGATACCATTCGTCGGCATTGTCGGTGTTGTCGCCTGTGGCCATTGCTTCATCAATATGCCACACCAGCATTCCGGCGCCCGGAAGTCCCGCGTCATATCCGGTCTTCTGACGGTTCTCGATCAGGAAATATTGATTACCCGCGCCGCCGTTTGTCCACAGGCGGAAAATCGCGCCCGAGGAATTCTGCTCGACATTCGGCAGCGACTGGTTCACCACGTTCGAAACGACATTAGTCGCCGTGGCAAATCCGGCTTCAATCCGCGACCAGGCGTCCGGATGCGCCGGCGAATTGCCCAGCGAGCCGTTCCATGAACCGCCCGCCATCAACGACCAGCGGCCAATGCCGTTCGACGAATAATCAATATCGTAAAGATCGGGATAGCCAAAATAGGCGTGGCCCATCTCGTGCGCGAACACGCCAATCGTCATGTCGCCCGCCGTGTACCAAAATTCCGGCATGATCGCATAACGCGAAATCCACTTGCCGTCGCGTTGACGCGGCGTGATTCCCCACGCATGCGACCAAATGTCATCCGCATCGCCCGTCAATTCGGCGCCCGACCCGGTATGCACCAGCATGATCGCATCGACATAACCGTCGGAGTTGATGTCATAATTCGCGAAGTTCACCAGCGGATCAACCAGGTCGACGATATCTTCGAACAGCTTCTGCGAGTTATTTGGATACGTCCCCAGTCCATTATCACCATTACAATAATAAGCGTATGTCTGCGGCGCCTCTTGCCAGTCCAGCGCTGAAGGATAATTTACCGTTACCACATCAAATGTGCCGTACGACACTTCCGAGTAATAGTTCTTCACCGTCCCGGTGGAGCTGCCGAATAGCAGCGAATCGAATGACACGGCCGTCGCCGTCGCCGGCTTATCGGAGAACTCAATTAAGATGCATAAAATATTGCCGCTGGTCTGCGGGTTCGACGCCGGATCAATCCTGATCGGATCGCCGAGTCCCCGGCCGTCCGGTGCGCCGGCAAGATGCGGCTGCGGACAACTTCTCATCAGCGGCGCCGCCTGGGCATCGCCGTCGTGTGCCATCTTCTCAAGCAAACTTGGGTGCGGTGGCATAGCGTCCGCTGTGCCGACAACCAGCACCGCCGCTGCAAGGGCGGCGGCTACAAGAAATAGAATCGTACGAGTGCGCATTTCTTACTCCTTACCCTAAAACTCAAGTATTGTTGAAAATGCCAGTTTTGCGCCATTGCCGTTCCATGGCTGCAGCTTCGCCGATGACGCATATGCCAGATCTAATTGCAGTGGACCGAAATTGAATCCAACCCCCGCCGCGAACGAAAACGCATCGACTCCGCCGACCGCAAGGCCGGTGCGCAAATCCAGCGCTCCCAAAAGCGGATATTCCACGCCGCCCGCCAAACGCGGGGTCTTCGAAACGAATGCCGTCTCCTCGAATCCCTGGCGCAGACTGGCGGACGCCAGCAGCTTGCCGAGGTTTCGTGCCGCGCCAAGTTCGATTTCCAGTGGTGGCCGGCTTGAATACTCGCCGAGAATTACTTTTTCATCATCCGAGGTGATCAGCGAATCCTCGCTCATATTGTCAACTGTGATGCCGGAAAATTCGAAGGTATAGAGCGTGACTTCGACGTCCTTGCTCCACTTGATGTTCGAGATCAAGTTCCTCACCACAAGACCGTATTGCGCTTTTTCGCCCCGCATCGCAAATCCAAGATCGATCGCATAGCCGTTGCCGCCGGTCGAACTGATCGTCGTCAGCCCGCCTTCAGCCGCGAATCCCGTCTGCTCCGTGACAGCCTCGGCGGTCAGTTCTTCCGCCGAGAAGTATCCCAGCCCGCGCAGGTACTTGAACGTCGCGCCGCCGAGGAACTCATATCCGCCGCGTGACAGAAGTCTGCGGCCGTAGCTCACGCCCAATGAAGCCGCCGCCCAACTGTCGCCGCCTGAGCCGTCCGCCGTCACAACGTGCCCGATCTTGTTGCCCATCAGCGCCAACTCAATCGGATCCTTCGAAATGTCGCCGCGTCCGCCGCCGATTGCGTCGAAATTCAACGCCAGGGCGCCGATCGAAAACGACATCGCGCTCGCGCCGGCGTCGGCGTCAAAACTCAGGCCTTCCGTCGGAATCTTGCTCAGAATGTCCTGCTTGTCGTCTTCCGTCAGGTAAGCGCCGTTGTATTTTTTGTAATCTGATATTCCAAACGAGTTGTTCGTGACATGTCCGCCGGCCGAAACCAGCTTGAGCGAAAAATTCTTGCGGCCGCTCAGAGCCAGATTCGCCGGGTTCGCCGCTGCCGCTTCGCAATTGGATGACATGAGCAAATAGCTGTCTGCCATTCCCATCGAACGCGCGCTTTGCACCGTCTGTCCCGCGGCGTTATCCATGATCAACAGCGCCAGCAGCGTCGTCATGACCAGCAGCCCGACGAAAATCCGGTTGCCGTTTTTCGCGGTCGGGACTGCCTCCGCGGTCGGTTTCTTGTTCTTGTTATTCATCATTCCTCCCCTCCGACGCGGGCGGTGATTTCAATTATGCCATTGATCGTGAAATAATCCGCCGCGCGAATGCGCACCGTCTGCCCGTTCGAACCGGCCAGCTCGATCACCGGCGCGACAAAGAGTCTGCTGTTTTCGAACACGTCCAACTGGTCCGACGTCAGCGTGACTTCGCTCCGACTGACTATTTCCTGATTAACCATTCCGTTGGCATCCGTGGTCGCCGCCGCAAATGTCACCGGTCCGATAATCGTCAGCGGCGCCGTAAACAGCGAGGCCGAGTCGGTTCCGATGTACACTTGCATCTGCATTCCCAGCGGCAGATGATTATTCATCGAGGCTTTGAACACGCCGTGATTCAAACGATCCGCGCCGTCAGCGATATCTTCGTCGAATGTGAGTTCATTCTTGTCGCCCTCAACTGTCGCCTGCGAAATCCTGAACGCCATCGGCGCGCTGATTACTGCCGTCGCCGAGAAATAATCGCTGCTGCTCAATGCGATCGTGGTTATCCCGTCGCCGACTGTCGCCGTACCCGAGACTGAAATCTCATCCGGCAGCGGGGTCAGAAAATCTGCGAGCTGGTCCGAGTAAATCTGGTTGATTGCCGCGCTGTTGCCGTTGCGTCCTGAGATCGTGCCTTCAATCTGGAGGCTCTTTCCGTTGGAGGCCTCAAGGTTGAGGACGACATCCCCCGACAAATCGCTGTAGTTGTTGAGCGTGACGCTCAGTTCGACAAAATCCAGCGTGACATTGTCGAACCCCGTCGGCACTTCGACATTCACGACGCTGTTGTCAAACGCGAGCTCCGTCGGAGCGACAATCGCCCGAGCCGAAGCGAGCTGTATTTCGTCAATTCCCAGGCTGACGACAAATTCGTCGTCGGAGTTGATCGTTACGTATGTGCCGCCGGAACCGGGAACCTGCGCGTGCACCTGCGTCAGAATTGAATCCTGCGCCGGCTCAACTGTCCAGCCGCTGAGATCGAATTGTTGATTCAGAACCTCGTCGCTGCTCAGCGCATAGACCAACTGCAGGGAACTGCCATCGCGGGTTATCTCCGGCAGATCGAATGTCAGAGTTACCGGCGTGGAAAGAGTATTCCGTGCCGTCAGATTAAGAACGCCGCTGCCGATCATCGCAGATTCGATCTGCAAATCATCGGTTATCGCAGTGCGTTGATTGTAATCTTTGCTGAAGTTGTCAAGCTTGCCGTAAACCGACTTGACGTATACCTCGTCCGAATAGTCAATCGTGAAATTGATCGAGCGATCCGCCAGCGATAATGCCGGCCCGCCCTGAGTGTGGAAATAAACCTCGAAATCGACTTGAGCCCCGACGCTCTTGTCGTCAAGCGGATACTGCTGCGAGTATTGGGCTCCGTCGGCGAGTCCGCCCGGAACGGCAAAAGTCGCCAACAGCACGCCGTCGGCTTGATTGACTAATCTGCCGGTTAGTGAATCGAGGTCGAAACCCGTATTGTTCGTCGCGCGAATCGTAATCTGAGCTTCGTCGATTTCAGCATGCGTGAACGAACTCGCTTCGCCGAATACCGTCGTCGTCGAAATGCCGGTGTCGGGCACATTGCCGGCAACCAGTGGAACCAGGTCTGCAAATGCGAAACTCTGTTGCTGGTCCTGTGGCGAGACAATTTTGATTCGCCCGACCTTTTTGCTGAAATGTGATTCTACCGGCGCCATGTCCAAAATCGACTCAACCGTCACCGTGTCGAGCTGATCCTCAATGTGAATCGTGCTGTTGCCGTTTTCGTCAATCTGAATATTGTCCGCCGCCAGCTTTTCCAGCAACTCTGCCGAACTGTACGAACGATTAATCAGAGGAACTGTCAGTGTAGCATCCCAGTTGGGCGCCTGTGGGGCCTCCAATCCGCAGCCGCCGGCAAACAGCAATAACGCCGTCAGTGCCAACAACTGGGCTACGATACGGCCGAATGCCGTAAATTGCTCCTTCATTATGTTAACCTCCCCAAAAACAGGTGTTCTGGGTCTCCAGAAGCGCAATTGCCGTGCCGATGCGATTTCGTCGCTCTCCAACATGCCCGCCAATGGCTTATGCGTGCGCCGCAAAAGCCGGTTTCACACTGAAATGATCTTATTAGGGGATACTCCCCATACTGGTAGGATATCTACAATCTGCTTGACGATTCGCGCTTCTCGGCTAAATTGAAAGGGATAATCCTATCCCTGTTCTCTGCGAGGCGCAACCATGTCCAAGTCCGGTCGACTGCTGGCTATTCTCAATCTCATCCGCACACATCATTCCATCACCGCCGACAGGCTCGCGGAAAAATGCGGCGTCTCCGAACGCACGATTTATCGCGACCTCGCCACGCTCTGCGATGTCGGCGCGCCCGTCTACTTCGACAACGGCTACAAGTTGCTGCCGGGGTTCTTTCTCCCGCCGCTCAACTTGTCCGTCGATGAATACCTCACTTTTAAAGTCGCGCTGCTTGGCTCGCCGCTGAAATCCCTCAAATCGCAAAGCGTCAACATCAACAACCTCATCGCCAAAATAGACAACGCTGTCAACAGTCACGTGCCCGAGCAGCTCAAGCGCAGCCGCCCGACGCAGCAAATCGCCGTCCGCAATACTACCGACAATCGCGCCGCCGATCTTACCATCCGCCTGCTCCAGAAAGCCGTCGACAATCACAGCGTCATCAACTTCCGCTATGCTTCCGTCTCCTCCGGAACCGCTCTTCGCGAAGTCAATCCCTACTTCGTCGTCTTCCGTGGCCGTGCCTGGTACTTGCTCGCTTATTGCCGCCGACACCGCGAAGTCCGCACCTTTCGCGTCGATCGCATTTCGCGCATCAACTTCACCGACAAACATTTCGATCCCGATCCCTCCGTCAGCCCCGACTCCTATTTCAAATCCTCCTGGGAAGTTTTCACTGGCAAACCCGTCCGCGTCAAAATCCGCTTTCGCGGCAAAGCCGCTGCGGTGATTTCGACCGGCCAGCGCCATCCCGATGAAACCATCAAGCGCCGGTCCGACAAATCAATCGACTACTCCGTCTCCGTCGCCGGTATCGAGGAAATCTCGCGCTGGATCGTCGGATTCGGCGGCATGGCCACCGTCATCGAACCGCCCCAACTGCTCCAACGCGTCAAGAAGATGGCCGCGGAAACGCTCGCCAACTATTCCGGCTCGCGCTCAAAGTAGTTGCCAGAACGCCCCTTTTTAGCGTATCTTATAAAGCTTAAATAGAATTTGATTTCTTTTACCAATATTGATTTTGGAGGATGAATGATCTCTACCAGTGATTTTCGAATCGGTATGAAAATAGCAATTGAAGGCGAGCCCTACTTTATCATCGACTTCCTGCGCTCGCAAACCGGCCGCGGCCGCGCCAACGTCTGGACCAAACTCAAAAACATCAAGACCGGCGCCGTCATCGAACGCACCTTCGGTTCGGGCGAAAATTTCAACATTCCCGACTTCGCCCATAAACGCACGCAGTATCTCTATACCGGCGACGAAGAATGGTACTTCATGGATGTCGAGAACTTCGAACAGTTCTTCCTCAACAAAGAACAAATCGGCGACTACGCGCCGTATCTCAAAGAAAACTCCGAATACGTCATCCTCTATTTCGAAGGCGCCCCGATCAGCATCGACATGCCCGCGTCGGTGATCCTGAAAATCGTCGAGTGTGAACCGGCTGTGCGCGGCGACACCGTCTCCAATATCACCAAGGCCGCCAAAGTCGAAACCGGTCTCGAAGTCAAAGTCCCGCCCTTCATCAAAGAAGGCGACCTGATCAAGATCGACACGCGCACCGGCAAATATCTCGAACGTGCCAATTAGGACGATCTCTTGAGCGATTACATCGCCGGCGTTGACGAATCGGGCAAAGGGGATTATTTCGGGCCGTTGGTCATCGCCGCGGCCGCGGTGGGCGATTTGGAAAAACCGATCCTCACCGAACTCTATGTCCGCGACTCCAAGAAAATGACCGATGCCCGCATTCTCACCGTTGCCCGCACCATCAAGGCGCAGGTCCCGCACGACATCGTAGTGATCATGCCGGACAAGTATAACGACCTCTACCAGAAAATCGAATACGAACTGAACGAAGAACGACATA
>CAVPQS010000106.1:0-13394 GCA_963707485.1 uncultured bacterium | reverse complement strand
AATCGAAAATCTCATATCAGAAGTTTTGAAAGGGAATGACCGCGAGGTTCAACATGGCTAAGACAAGCGAAAAGAAAAGGAATAGCAAGAATGCGGGTCGTGAGCCAGAAGCCGGCCAATTAGCCCGCTTGCTCGAGCAGTCGCGAATTCACTTTGCCGACGGTGACTATGCAGGAGCATTTAGCCTGGCAAATGAGACTCGATTCGACGGAATGAAGGCAATGAACGTCGAGTCGCGCGAACTCGCGCAAATCGGCGCTTGGAGCGCTTTTCAAGTAGGCAAGTTTGTCGAGGCGGATGCATTCCTGACTACGCTGGGGAACAGCGTTGGCTTGGGCGAGTCGGAGACAATACTCAGAGGCCTGCTGCACTTCGAGTTTCGCGAATTCGCCGAATGTATTCGGACCGCAGAGCCCGTGTTGATGCCGTTTGCAGAAACGGCGCGCGGCAACGGATCCGAACTGGCCGTCAAGGCGCAGCTCGATTTGATTTCCTGTCTGGCGATGTCGTATTACAATATCGGCGAATTGGAATCGGCGGCGAATGTGCTTGAGGAGGCGATTCGGGCGCGCGATGACTACGCTGAATTCTACATCAATCTGGCGACAATCAAAGCCCGAATGGGGGATAGCGCCGGTCACAGACGGGCCATCAGCGACGGACTGGTGCGCTGCGGCGACAAAAGCGATCTGAACAAGCTCGCCACAGAAATTGTCGGCGACGAGCGAATCTCGCTGTGCATGATGGTGAAGAACGAAGAGAAGCTACTCGGGCAGTGCTTGGAGAGCGTAAAAGACCTGGTCACCGAAATCATCATCGTCGATACGGGTTCGACCGACAGGACGGTCGAGATTGCCGAGAAGTACGGCGCGCAAGTCTATCACCATGCCTGGGAAAACAATTTTTCGCGGCACCGCAATCAATCGCTGTCATATGCAACGGGCGACTGGATTTTGATTCTCGATGCTGACGAGGAACTCGTTCACGACGACATCGAGAAGTTGAAGCAATCCACACGGATCCCAGACATCAATGTGATCTCATTGTCGGTGCATAATAAGCATGTGGCCTCGGGCGAAATCACTTCGTTTTTGCCGTCGGTAAGAATGTGGCGGCGCAAGCTGAATGCGCGCTACGAAGGGATTGTCCACAACGAACTGCGTCTGCCGGTCGAGGAGCCGATACTTCGTGTCGATGCAAAGATCATCCATTACGGATATGGCCTTGACTGGGAGCAGATGAAGAAGAAGATCGCCCGCAGCAAGGAACTGCTATACAAACAGCTCGAGGAAAACCCGAACAACTTTTTCGCCAACTTCAACCTCGCGCAGATTCTTCGCGGAGAGCACAGAATGCCGCCGGAAGACGTTTGCCGGGAGATCATCGAGCACGCGGGCAAGGCGGTCAGGAATTCGAGTCCGGACGTGCCGGGGCAGCGCCACATTCATTTGATGGCGCTCGACCAAATCGTGTCGGCATATTTCCATCTCAGGGATTTCAAGCGCGCGGAGGAGACGGCATTGCGGGCGCTGGAGATTGATCCCAATTATCTCGATCCGATGTTTCAACTCGGCCACGTTTATGCCGGCGCGCGCGATTTCTCGCGGGCGATCAAGGCATACGAGCATTATATCGCCGCGGCGGATTCGTATAATCCGGGCGCCGAAACAACCAGCTACATTCTGATTCATTCGCACGATCAAGCCGCCGCCTATTTCAGTCTGGGGCTAATTCATGAAGAACTGCAGATGGAAGACGAGGCGGAGAGATTCTTCAATCTCGTTCTCAATTACAAGAAAGAGCACCTCGATGTACTGACGCACTTGGCGATGCTGCGGTATCGCAAGGGCGATTATGAAGGTGCGGAAAACTACGCGATGCAACGCGTGGCGAATGATCGCAGCGACGTAACCGCGCATTACTTGCTGGCTGACATCGGCCGCCGCAACGGACAGATTGCCTCGAGTCGCAAACATTGCCAGGAAATACTCAATGTTGACGGAAAGCATGTGAAGGCGCTTGAGTTGTTGATTAACATCGAACGCGAGTCAAACAATGCGCGCGAAGCGATTCATCGCATAGACCAGCTCCTTGCGTTCGATCCGACTAATTACAACGCACTCAATCAAAAGGCGGAAGTCTTGATCAGCCAGGGTCAATTCGAAAAGGCGCTGGAGATTTATCAGTGCATGATTGGGCGGCACGCGGCCGACGCGGACTTATTAAATAACACGGGGAACTGCTACTTCCGCATGGGCGATTTCGCACAGGCAATCAGGCGCTATGCTGAAGCGTTGGCGATCGACCCGCAGTTGGCGCCGGCGTTGCGCAATATCGGGCTGTCGTATTTCAAATTGAACGACAATGCGGCCGCGGTCGTGAAGCTGGCCAATTATCTTGACTACGCAGAAAGCGACTTCGACGTGACTTATCTGGTCGCACGGCTTCATTTCGAGCTGAAGAACTTTGGCGAGGCGCTTCGCTATGTGGAACGTTGCGCAGCCAAATATCCGGACTCGCACGAATTGATCGGGCTGCTCGCGGACTGTTATCTGAACCTTGGCCACATCGAAAGCGCGCGCATGGGCTACAAGCGGGCGCTGGAAATCAATCCGGAATTTACCGCCGCGCGACAGATGCTTGCAAACCTTGAACAGGCGGAAAAATACGCCGCAAAGGTGCGAGCTTAACGGATATGGTGAAATGGACGATCGAGCCGCTCGCCCGCGAGTCGGCAGTCGCAATTCTCGCCGGGAAGCCACATCACATCCAGAGCACGCTCGAGTGGTTTGACTTCATCCGCGACTTCACCGGCGAAACGGATCGCTCGGTGAGCATTAAGTATTGCGGCGAACAGATCGGCTTCTTTTGCGCGCTGCAGCATCGCAATTTAATTCAATCGCTGCCTTATCCGGCAAGCTATGCCGGACTGCAAATGTCGAGAGCGCTCAGCGTTGTCGAAATGCACGAGTTGTGCCAGTCGCTGTTTGCGCACTATTCGCGCTACTGCGACGCGGTGACGATTTGCACGGGTCCATTGTTCGGCACCGAGAGTGGATCTGACAAAAGTTTCGATTACGAGAGCACGAGGGATGTGCATTACCTCGACTTAAGGTTGGATCCGCGCGCCAACACCACGTCCAAGTTTCGCAACAATCTGCGCCGGAACCTGCAAAAGGCAGAAAGGGCGCACGTGAGAATATCAGTGTCAACGGATCGCGGCGACCTGAAAAAATGGTATCGCTGCTATGATCAACGAATGAAAGATCTGGGGGGAGTCCTTCTCCCGGAAAAATACTTCACCGCAATGTTTGACTGTCTTGAGAGGCGTGGCAACTGCTGGCTGATTACAGCAAAAGCGGAGGAGAAGTTCGTCGGCGGAATCGTAACGGTTCAGAACCGCCATTGCGTCGACTACTACCTAAGTATGTTCGACCGCAAGTGCGATGAAATGCAGGCTTCGACCGCCGCATTTCATTTCCTGGTAAACTATGCGAAGGGGTTCGGCGCGCCGATTCTCAATCTGCAGTCGTCGCCGGCGGCGCAGACTGATCTCATTCGATTCAAGGAGTCGTGGGGAGCGCAGCGAGCACAACACAGGTATCTGACCAAGATCGTGAACAATCGCGACAAGGTGCTGAGTCTAACTGAATCCGAAATCAAGAAGAATTTCCAATTTCACTATTTGTTGCCTTTTGAGGCGTTGAGGCCAGAAATGGCGCGTGCCTAAGGGGCGGATGACAGGGCAGAAGTCCGAGATTAGTTACTCGTAAGGAGTGTTGGCATGATAAAAGGTAAGACAATATTCATCACCGGTGGTGCAGGATTTATCGGGTCGGCGCTGGCGGAACGGCTGGTTGAAAACAACCGCATCATCATTTTTGATAACTTCCGCCGCAATTCGCTGCAGGATAAACCGCATCTGGCCAGCCATCCCAACGTAGAACTTATCCGCGGCGACGTTCGCGACCGCGATGCGCTGGCGGCGTCGATTGACAGCGCGAATATCGTAATTCATGCGGCTGCAGTCGCCGGCGTCGACTCGGTGCTGCGCGATCCGGTCATGACGATGGAAGTCAACGTTATCGGAACCTATAATGTTTACACGACCTGCCTTGAGGCGTCAAGTTCGCTTGAACGAGTTATCGACTTTTCCACGAGCGAGGTGTTCGGGGCCTACGCCTATAAAGTGACGGAAGAAAATCTCCGGCCCGCGCTGACAGTTGGCGAAGCGCGCTGGTCGTATGCCATCAGCAAATTGACCGGCGAGTTTTTCGCGAACAGTTTCTACATCAAATACGGAATGCCGATCTGCTGTGTCCGGCCATTCAACATTTATGGCCCGGGACAAGTAGGGGAAGGCGCGATTCATCACTTTGTCGTCAATGCGATTCAAGACAAGGACCTGACGATTTACTCGGACGGCAGCCAAATACGGGCCTGGTGCTACATCGATGACATACTGGATGCGCTGTTGGAGATTCTACAGAACAATCGCGCCAGCGGCCACGCGTTCAATATCGGAAATCCCAAAAGCACGATGACCATCTATCACCTGGCGCGCGAGATTGTCCGTGTGTCGGGATCAAAATCGCAGATCGTGTTCAAAAAAGCCAACTCGCCGGACGTTGAAATTCGAATTCCCGACATCAACAAGGCGCGGGAGATTCTCAGCTTCGAGCCCAAGGTTGAGTTGGAAGACGGACTGCTGCGCACAATCGCATGGTATCGCGAAAAGATGAGCCATGGTGTTCAGCGGCGCACAAGTGAACTTACATTCAAGGAGAGTCGCATTCATGCCTGAGACAACTACTCCCGTCGGAACTCCGTGGCGCGAGTTCTACGGTTTTGCAAACGAGCAAGACCGGACGTTTCCGAATATGGTCCACTTGGATCTAATAAATATCTGCAATTTCCGCTGCATCCATTGTCCGCAGAACGACATTAAGAAGTTTGTCCCGGACTATGTGCCGAACCAGCTTGATTACGGAATCTTCAAGCGGATCATCGACGAGGTCGCCGAGAATGGATCGACCTTGAGAATTACCTGTGACGGCGAGCCGTTCTTGTACAAGCATATTGCGCCGGCGATCTCCTATATCAAAGACCGCGGGGTCAAGATTGCGACGATCGTCACGAACGGCAGCTCATTGACGCGGCCGATTGCCGAGGCAATCCTGCGCCCGTCGGATACGAAGATGGTCATCGATTTCAGTCTTGACAGCCTGTACAAACCGACATACGAGAAGATCCGCCTTCAGGGGAATTTCGTTGAAGTGTACAGCAACGTGCTGTTCTTGCTGAAGAATAAGAAAAGCAACCCCAACTTGCGCGTTGTCGTGAACATGATTGACCAGGATACGCTGGCGCCCGGAGAGCTGGACGCTTTCAAGCAATTCTGGGGACCGATTGCCGACGACGTCGTTATTCGCACATATCTCACGGTCAAAGGGATGGTGAATTCATCGACGCTGCGCATGCAGCAGGACCAGTACCGCTGGCCTTGTTCGCTGCTGTGGAACCGAATGGCGATCAGTTCGCATGGGCGGCCGCGCTTTTGCGTCGCCGATTGGCGCGAGCAGTCGGTGATGAAGGACTTTGACCTTGAAAAGATGAGCATCAAGGAAATCTGGCAGTCGGAGTATTATGACCAACTGCGCCGAATCCACCTCGACAAGGAATTCCGCAAGATCGCGATCTGCAAGAATTGCACCGACTGGTTCGGACTCAGATGGGGCTACGATTATCGCACAGTAATTGACAATCTGTTTGCCGAAAAGCCGCAAGCTGCGCCGTCACCGGAGATCAATCAACAAATTCCGGTGGAAGTTTAACATGCGCGATATCGTCGTATTTTGCGGGCGCGAGGGCTATTACGGGTTTCTCAAGCCGTACATCGACTCTTTTGCGGGCGACAGCCGCTTCCAATTCATCATCGAAAAGGAGCGGCGGCAAGACAGGCTCGCGCAGCACATGGGCAAGGACTGCACAATTTGGATCGATGGATTCGACGAATTCGCGATCTGGGCATCGACACTCGATTCGGATGGAAAGACCAAAGTGGTCTGCCGCCTAACCGGCACAGAAGTTCTCGATGTCGATTGGCAGCGCTGCCGCTGGGAGGGCTTTGATGCGATAGTAACCAGCAATCGGGCATCGGAGGCGGTGGTGTTCGATTGTGTCGATCGCCTTGAATCGATGACGCAATATACTCTGTTGCCTCCTGCTGTTTCAGTGTCACCTTTCAATGTGACTAAGAAACGGGCCACAAAAAGCATTGCTTATCTTGGCGCGCTTAGCTTGAAGAATAATTCGTTGGCGCTGCTCGATATTTTGACCGCGGTGGTGGCGCGCGACAAGGAATACAAACTGTTTGTAATCGGGGAATTCGCTTCGACGTCGCTGCGAATTCATTTCGAACATGCGTTGGCTGCGCGCGAATTGGCCCAGAATATCGAGTTCCACGAACGGCCCGAGAATCTGGCGGCGTGGTTCGAGGACAAGTCGTTCATACTGTCAACATCGCTGACGGCGGGCAACGAAGCCGAGACCGTACTGGCGATGTCGTTCGGGGTACAGCCGATCGTCGTGAACCACTTCGGCGCCGAATACGTTACCGGCGACGAGTGTTTGGCGAATAGCGTCAGCGAGTGTGTTGAGCGAATCTTGAGCGGGCCGGCGCCCTACGAGCAATTACGGCAGCGCGCAATCGAGCAGCACAATGTCATGATGCGGCGCAGTCAGTTTGAGGACGTAATTTCCGGCGTCGATTTATCCTACAAGCCGAAGGTCAGCATTCTGCTGCCGACTTATAACCGCGCGGATTTACTGAAGAAGACATTGGAGCGGCTCTCCCAGCAGACTTATCAAAATGTGGAAGTCGTGGTCGTGAACGACTGCTCCAGCGACGGCACCGATGACGTTGTACTTGAGGCGCAAAAGACCCGCAAGGATATCGTATACTTCCGCAACGAAATTAATCAAGGGAATGCGAATTCAATGGCATTTGCGGCGGCGAAGGCGTCCGGCGACTTCGTAATACCCTTTAGTGATGATGACGATCTTGATGACCGCGCCCTTGAAGAATTTGTGCGGTTTTGGAAGCGCAAGAAGTCAGACATCATTTACTGCGACCTGGTAGTGACTGACAGCAAAGGCGTCGAGCAGACGCGCTGGCAGTATCGCAATTACTACCGCACATACGAGCTGCTCAACACGCTGGTGATGGCGGATGGAAATAAAATCCCGGAGACATTTTTCTGTCGTCGCGAGCTGTACGATCAAATTTATATGCAGACCTATTCGCGACGGTTCCTGAACACTTACTACCTGCCGCATCTGCGCAAACTCAAGATGATTCATTTACCTTTGCCGCTCTACCGATACGCGGTGCATACCGGAAGCACATTCAGCAATGCAATCGGGTTGTTTGACCGGAGCAAGTCGACGCAAAACTATATCAACGCCGCGATGTTCATGTACTCGCCGGCGCGGGTGATGAATACTGACACGGGCAGACCGCCGGCCCAGCAAATCGCCGAGGCATATATTAGTCTGGCGCAAGTGCTAACGGAGCACGGAAAGAAGCGAATCTCGGGTTCGATTTACACGGGCGCCGCGTTCACCGGAAAGGACAATCTGCATCAAGTGTACTATCACAATGCGTTTCACTGGGCGAAAATGGCTCAGCGCTACGGATATCCAGTCGACGAGTGCACCAAACTGATCAATAAGATAAGGCAATATGTCAAGCCGGAAGATTTCAAGCCGCGGGAACACGCAAATCTGCCCGACGCTTATTTGCGGTTGCCGTGGTTTGCGCATAAGGCGTTCAATAATCTCTCGCGCTTTGTAGCATTGGATATAGTCACGATCGGGGCGCCGAATTGGCTGAATAAGGAGCGTTACACGATTTATGAAGAGGGCAAGGCTCATTTGGAAGTGTGCAATCATCGATGCCACAGCGGCGAAGAGTTTGCGGCGCTAATGAGCAAAACGCCGGTGACGATTGTAAATATCTTTGATGTTGGCGCATTGGAGCCCACGATTCGCTACTTGATTGAGAATCAACTTGCGAGCGTACACGTGTTTAATTTCAGCCGAATCCGCGTCCCTGAGATTGATCTGTTGAAGACGGTGTTTCACATCGGGCCGCGATCGCTGCGCGATTTCAATGAGTACCTTGAATTAGTAACTGAACTTTCAACGACGAGTAATTATGAACATTGCACTGTCGAAGCCGCAGTTTGACGATCACGAACTGGCGGAACTAAAGCAAGTCCTGGACTCGGGTTGGGTCATGCAGGGACCAAAGGTGGCGGAGTTTGAGAGGCAATTTGCAGCTTATCTCGGTTGCGAATGGGCGGTGGCGGTTTCATCGTGTTCAACTGCGCTGCATCTGGCGATGCGGGCAATTGGAATCGGCAAGGGCGACGAAGTAATTGTTCCTTCGCTGACGTGGATCGCGACGGCGGCGGCCGTGGAACAATGCGGCGGCAAGGCAGTGTTCTGCGATGTCGATCTTGACACGTTCAATATAGATGTGAGGTCCGCCGAGCGGCTTATCAACCAGCGCACGAAGGCAATTATTGCAGTCAATCTTTTCGGGTTAGCTGCGAATCTAAATGAGCTAAAGCAGGTCGCGAAGCGGAATGACATCGAACTCATTGAAGACGGAGCTTGCTCGCTCGGTGCGACAATATCCGGAAAGCAGAGCGGAACATTTGGCCGACTTGGCTGCTTTTCGTTCCACCCGCGCAAATCGATTACAACCGGCGAAGGGGGAATGATTGTCGGAACTTCAGGGGCTGATGAAGCGTTGCTGCGCTCGCTGCGGTCCCATGGAGTAAAGGCAGCGCAAACAGGAAATAGTGCGCACCCATACGATCTTGGGGAGTTCGATCAACTGGGTTACAACTATCGTTTGACCGATTTGCAGGCCGCCGTTGGACTGGCGCAGATGCGGAAGCTCGACGGGATTATCGAAAGACGGCGAGCGATTGCGAAGGCATATAATTCGGGACTAGCGGGATTGCGCCAAATGACAATTCCAACCGAGCCGGACGGATACCGACACGCATTTCAGTCCTACGTGCTTCTGATCGCAAAGGACGAATGTGATCCGCGCGCTTCCGAAGCCGGCTTCGAGATGCGAAACCAGATGATGATCGAGCTGAAGAAATCCGGAATCGCGACGCGACCGGGAACCCAGGCGGTACATTCCTTGCAGTATTTTCGCGAATCAACCGGCTTAAATGAATGGGCTCTGCCAAAAGCCTGGCGGGCGATGAATCAGTCGATTGCGTTGCCGCTGTATCCGGCAATGACTGACGCGGAAGTCAGTTATGTTATCGAAAGCGTGCGATCAGTTCACGGCCGGGTGTGCGGCAGTTTCAAGACTGGGGGCGCCGGGTCGAATCAGGAGACTGCTCCAGCCGTTCGGTTGTGAAATGCAGTTGTGCAGAAAGTGCACAGAATGCGAGGGGACAGTAGTTCAGGACGAACAGCCTGCGGAATCTTTCAACGATTCGAGACTGGGCGGCGAGATCGCAGCTTAATGATTGAAGGGATATCGGGTTGCGGAAGTGGTTTTCGAAGCATGGCAGGCAATTATATTGGCGTTCGCAGTTAAGTTAAAGATAATCCGGGTCGAAAATGAAAGTAATAGACTTATTGAGCATAGACGCTAACTTTAAGCATTTGCATTAAATGATGTTACGCCAGACAACAGGCGCATTTAAAGCCATTTAGGAAGTCGAGAGAAGGAGGATCGGCAAACTTCATTTCGTTTACCCCTACTGACCGGGGGCGAGTTTTGGTTAGAAGGTCATAGTTGCTCAGACCTTGGCAGACATGGGACGTGGCTAAACAATGCGAGCAGTAGAAGGAAGTCGGTAAAGGAATAAACCGACAAGGACATTCACGGAGGATTTAGTAATGTCTCTACGCATCAACCACAACATTGCTGCACTGGATGCTCAGCGCAACCTTGCCATGACGACAAGTTCCGTCAGTCAAGTGATGGAGAAACTTTCGTCGGGCTATCGTATTAATAGAGCGTCCGACGATCCGGCCGGTCTGGTGATTTCGGAACAGTTCCGCGCCCAGATTGCCGGTTTGAACCGCGCGATCCAGAACTCGGAAGGATCAATTAACATGATCCAGACCGCAGAAGGATCGCTGAACGAAATCAACTCGCTGCTGGTATCGATGAGAGAACTCGCGATTCACGCCGCGAACGAAGGTTTCAATGATGCCAACCAGCTTGCTGCTGACCAGGCAGAAATTGAAAACGCTATCCGCACGATCGACCGTATCGCTGCGAACACGCAGTTCGGCACCAAGAAGCTGCTCGACGGCACCAAGGACAACATTGCGACCATTACGACTGCGAACTCGTCCGGCCTTACCGTCCTGAAGAGCTTGTTGGGTTCAGGCAGCCACTCAATCACGGCCACCAAGACCGCTGATTCGACTGCCACAATCAACACGACCTCGCTCGGTGTATCATTGACCAGCACCGGCGCTCCTTCGAATCTTGAAGAGAAGATTCACAATCTCGACGTTCTTCAGGCTTCCGAAGGCGCGGAGAAGGTTTCGAATTCAATGGCGATCACAGACGCGTTCGGCAAGGGCTTCACGATAGCCGCTACCGCCGCGTACGCGACAGTCATGAGCTCGGCATCCGTAGTCGCGACCGCGACTTCTTCACAGGCCGGTACTTACACGGTCGTCCTGAACTATCAGGAAAACAATGAAGCCGTAACCGGCGACCAGACCCTTCAGATTTCGATTGCTTCAGGCGACACCCGCGCAAACGTAATTTCGAAGTGGAATACTGCGATCGCCAATAACGCCGCGTTGGCCGGCAAGATGACTGCCGCTACCACGACCTCGGGAACGGGTAATGGTATTCAGTTCCGCGCCGTCAACAAAGGCACCCAGTACAGCGTGAAGTTGACCTCGCAAGCAACAACGGCAGATGCGAACTACATGGATTTGGGTTCCAGCCGTTCGAGCCGCGGCGTCAGTCTAAACGTTCTTAATTTCAGCGTAACCACGGCGAAGAACAACAACACGACCGCCAACGTGACCGTCGGCGCCGCGACCTATACGGCCATGTCGACCTTGTCGACTGCCGTTAAGAGCGCTCTGCAGACCGCGTTTGGCACCGTGTCCACCGGATCCGGCGTAACCTCGACAACCAACGACGTCGATGTCGCGGTTGAAGGGACCAGCCAGTTCAAGTTCTTCACGTATGATGAAGGTTCCGACTACAAGATCAAGCACAACTCGACCGGCGGCGAATCCGAGAGGCTGTACAACGCTCTCGGTCTTACCGCGGACACTCTGTCCATCTCCGGTTCCGATGCATTGATCTCGTTTGACGGCTATACCACCGCAGTTTCTTCGGTGAAGTATGGTTCGACCTCCAGCACGACTCTTTACAACAAGGCTTCCGGTGCGGCCGGCCGCGGCAGCATTGACCTGACCGTCGACAAGGCATCCAACGGCATCAACGTTGGCAACTTGTTGCTCGATGTGAAGGCTTCGAAGTTTGACGTTCGTCTTGACGGCGGACCGGCAACTTCCGTGACAGCCGGTAAAGAAGCGACGGTGTATACATCAGATCGTTCCCAGTCCCTGAAGATCAAGTATTCGTTGACTTCAACGGGCGGTTCCGAGAGCATCACCAATACCGATCAATCATTGGTTTTCCAGATCGGCGCAAACGTCGGTCAGACGGCCTCGATCGGTTTGAGAAGCATGACCACTTCGTCGTTGGGCAAGAATCTGGCCGGCAACAGCTTTAGCAGCCTGGCTGGAATCAACGTTGAGACGGTACAGGGCGCCCAGGATGCCCAGGCCGTGATCGACGCTGCGATCGACGAGGTTTCGAATGCGAGAGGTACGCTTGGATCGTTCCAGAAGAACACTCTGGAATCGAACATGCGCAACTTGCGCGTAGCCGCTCAGAACCTGACGGCTTCCGAGTCTGGAATTCGCGACACCGATATGGCGTCGACGATGTCGGAATTCGTGAAGTATCAGATCCTGATGCAGGCCGGTACTGCGATGCTTGCCCAGGGCAACCAACTGCCTCAGGTAGTGCTGTCGCTGTTCCAGTAGTCTCTTAGAGTAAGAGCGGGAGCGAGGCTTAACCGTCTCGCTTCCGCCTACATGTGAGGTGAAAAATGAATCCAAGCGCAGGTCTGACCGATGTTCGGATCGCCGACTTTCAAACGAAAGCCGCGCCGACCCAGCCGGAAGCTACGCCACCGAACATGGAAAGTCGGGTGACAAATCCAGTTGCGACAAATGAAGGTAAGCAAGCCGAGCAAGCCGCCAATCAGAGCGGTTCTCAGGAACATCAGAAGGAACAACTGGACAAGATGGTACAAGAGATCAATCGAGAATACGCGTCGCGCAATATCTCGCTCAAGTTTTCGATCGACACGGATACAGGATCTCTGGTGATAAAAGTCATGGACACTACGAGCGACAAGGTGATCCGGCAAATTCCGCCGGATGTTGTGTTGTCGATTCGTCAACGAATGCGCTCGCTGCTCGGAGACATCTTCGACGCCGAGGCATAACGATTCTCGGGATCGGGCGGTCAATCCCGCCCGGTCCACCTAATTTGCGAAGGAGCAATATATGCCGGGACTTTCCGGAGCAATTTCGGGGCTGAATTCGAACCTCGATACGACTGCCATCATTGATGCATTGTTGACTTTTGATAAGCAGAACGTAACGCTCCTTCAATATGACCAGACTGTTAAGACTAACCAAATTACTACTTACCAGGCGATCAACACGAAGCTGTTGGCGTTTCAGACCCAAGCTGCAATGTTGGCGCGCTCAGCCACATTTGCCGCGAACTCAGTAACAGTTGAAGGCGAAGAGTATTTGACAGCGGTCGCGGGCGATGACGCCGCGCTGGGAAATTATTCTCTCAGGGTAGCCTCACTTGCGCAAAATCATCAGATTGCTTCCCAGGGATTCAGCGAGGCGGAAGCCGCGAGTCTTGGTGTCGGTGCGATTTCGATTTCCGTCGGCGACGGCTCGAGCAAGACGATTACCATCGATTCAGCCAGTTCGAGCCTCGAGGGCATCAAGCGCGCGATTAACAACGCCAAAGCTGGAGTAACTGCCACCGTCATCAACGACGGCAGCAGCTCGAATAACTATCGACTGATGTTATCGGCTGACAAGACGGGCGAAAAGAACAGGATTACGTTCAGTGCAAGTTTGAACGGCGGCAAAGCGCTCAACTTCACTGGATCATCATTCGACCAAGTCGAGAAGTCGTCATTTTCAACGGGAGCGACTTCCAATCCAACTTTGGGAACAACTGCGGCCTACTCGGGAAACAAGAACAAGGTCTATACACT
>CAVPQS010000105.1:0-12658 GCA_963707485.1 uncultured bacterium | reverse complement strand
GCGAGCGCGATATCGCTATCCGCACACTGGGCAAGATCAAGAGCGTCGAGCAGTTGGCGAATACGGTCGTCAAGAACGAAGGCGGCGTGCAGGTGCTGCTGCGCGACATCGCGACAATCAAGGACACGACCAAGGAAGTCGAATCGATATCGCGGCTCAATGGCCGCCGGGCCGTCGGACTTGACTTAGTCAAGCAGTCGGGCGCGAATGAAGTAGACGTAGCGGCGCAGATCAAAGAAAAGCTGGCGCAATTGAAGCAGACATTGCCGTCGGATATCGAAGTGACAGTTGCCACTGATAAGTCGAAATTCACGGAAGACGCGGTGAACGATGTAATCGTGAATATCGTTTACGGCGGCGTACTGGCGGTGATCGTGATTTTCTTCTTTCTGGCGGATACGCGGGCGACGATTATTTCCGCGATCGCGATTCCGACTTCGATCATCGCGACATTTCTCTTCATGGGTCTGTTGAATTTCAGCTTGAATTTCATGACGTTGCTGGCATTGTCGCTGGCTGTGGGGTTGTTGATCGACGACGCCATTGTCGTTATCGAGAATATCTATCGACATTTGTCATACAAGAAAAAGCCGGCAGAAGCCTCGTTTGACGCGACCAGCGAGATTGCGCTCGCGGTATTGGCAACGACGCTGACGATCATAGTAGTGTTTGTGCCGGTGGCGTTCATGAAAGGCATTGTCGGGCAGTTGTTCTATGCCTTCGGAATTACGGTCGCAATCAGTGTTGCCGTTTCGCTGTTCGTTGCGTTTACGATGACGCCGATGTTGTCTTCGCGCTGGCTCCAGGAAGAACATGAGTTTCATACGGCGACGAGGAATCCGATTTATCGATTCACCAACTGGTGGAACGGAATCTTTGAGAAGATGAATGTCGTGTTGCAGATGTCGGTGCGATACGCGCTGACGCACCGATTGCTGGTTGTCTCCTTTGCGGTGCTTACGTTTATCGGCAGCCTATTCCTCGTGCCGTTGATCGGAGTCGAATTTATTCCCGAATATGACCGGGGCGAATTCTTTGTCTCATTTAAATCTTCGCCGGGAACGAGCCTGGCAGCGACAGCGGAGTTGAGCAAGGGCATAGAAGAAGTCTTGAAAAAGTATCCTGAGGTCGGAGATATCTATACCACGATCGGCACTGGAATTAATCCCGACAACGAGGGTACCGTTACTGTGCGCATGGTCGACCTGGACCAGCGCGAGAGATCGTCGTTTGAGATCATCGATTCCGTGCGCGCCGAATTGGCGACTCATTCGGGATTACGTATTAGTATCTCGGGCGCACAGTCCGAAGGCCGCGGAGCGCCGGTCGAAATTTCGATCTCCGGGAACCGTATGGAACAATTGAAGGTACTGGCAGCAATGGTCGAAGATTCCGTCAGGGCGACACTGGGCGCCGTCGAAGTCGACAATTCACTTGGCGAAGGCAAGCCGGAACTGCAGGTTGAACTTGATCGGGAAAAGATTTCGGATCTGGGCCTCAATGTGACGCAAATCGCGCTGGCGTCGCGCTATCTGGTAAACGGTGTCGTGCCGTTCAAATTTCAGGAGGGCGACAAGCAAGCCGACGTGCGGCTGCGGCTGAAGCCAAACGACCGCAATGATTTGTCCGACTTATCGCGAATTCTGGTTCCGTCGGCGAAAGAAATTGACGGCAAACATGGCCGCCAGTTTCCGCTGAGTTTTGTCGGGACATTCAGCGAGGCCAGCGCCGTATCCGAATTGACGCGATTCGACCGCCAAAAGACAATTAGGGTTACCGCCAACAATGCCGGTCGTTTTGCCGGCGATGTTCGCAACGAGGCTTTGGCGCGAGCGCAGAAAATTCCGACTGCGCCAGGCTATCGAATTTATGCCACCGGCGAGGCAGAATTTCAGATGGAAGCGTTCGGTTATATTATCGAAGCATTATTCCTGGCAGTCATCTTGATCTATTTTGTGTTGGCGTCGCAATTCGAGAGCATGACCGATCCGTTCTCAATCATGTTGTCGCTGCCGATGTCGCTGCTGGGCGCGTTTCTCGGGTTGCTTTTGTTCGGCAGCTCGATTTCGATGATGTCGCTGATCGGCATTGTCATGTTGATGGGGTTGGTTACCAAGAACGCAATCCTATTAGTCGACTTCGCAAAGCAGGAAATGGGTCGCGGTACAGTGCGAACCGACGCGCTGATCAAGGCAAGTTCGGTGCGGTTGCGGCCAATTATTATGACGACAGCGGCGATGATCTTTGGTATGTTGCCGTTGGCGCTCGGAATCGGGCCGGGAGCCGAACTGCGCGCCGGTATCGCGCGCGCAGTGATCGGCGGACTGATCACCTCAACCGCATTGACTTTGGTTGTCGTACCAGTCGTATATAGTTTGCTGGATGACTTAACGAAGAAATGGCATAAGCAAAAAGTTGTTGCCGCAGAGAACCATTAGTTTCGAAAAAATGCCGGGTAGCCGGAAGTTGTTTCTCGATTTCTTGGCGGGAAAGACAACGGACTACTTCCATTACGATTTCAATGACGACTCGGCTTTGCAGCAGGTTCACGATAAGGTAATACACCGCCGCTACGATCGGGAAAAGATCGTAGCGGCGTTGTTGCGTCAGAACGAGTCGTTCGGCGCCGGTCCGCGAACGCTGGAGAATATCCGAAAGCTGCTGCAACCGACGACTTCAGCGGTGTTCACCGGCCAGCAAGTCACGTTGTTCGGGGGACCGCTGTTCACATTTTATAAGGCGGGCCTGGCGCTGAAACTGGCGGAGTCGAATTGCCGCAAACTGAACGGTCAGGTCGTTCCGATCTTCTGGCTCGCAGCCGATGACGCTGATTTCGAAGAAGTCGCCAAGATCACTTTGCCGACAACCGACAACAAGCTTGCCACGATGACCTATGAACCGGCGATCCCAATTGCCGGCCAACCGATGGGGTCGGTGCGTCTTGACGAAAAGATTGCCGAGTTTTTGGATTCCTACGAGAAGACGCTGCCGGAAACGGAATTTCGCGATTCGCTGATGGCGATGTTGCGCGAATGCTATCGGCCGGGCGAGTCGATTGTGACGGCATTTGGAAAATATCTGGCCCGGATATTTGGCGACCGCGGACTGATACTGATCGACCCAACCGATCCGGTGTTTCGCGAGTTGGCGCTGCCGGTATTTCGGAAAGAAGTTCAATTGCGCGAACGGGCCGCCAAGTTGGTCGAAGAACGCAATTCGCGGCTGGAGCAGCAGGGGTATCACCTTCAGGTAGCGCGTCCGGGCTCGTACTCGAATCTTTTTTACTACAACGGCAAGCGGACGCGCATCGATTTTGCGGACGGCGGCTTTGCGATTGAAGGCAAATTTCTGACGCAGGCGGATTTGGAAGCGAGGTTGGAAAAATCGCCATCACTATTTTCGCCGAATGTGTTTTTGCGGGCGATTGTACAGAGCCACATATTCCCGACGTTGGTTTATTTTGCCGGACCGGCAGAGGCGGCGTATTTCAGTCAAATTCGCGATCTTTTCGATGTTTTCGACGAGGCGGCGCCGATAATCTATCCGCGCTTTTCGGCGACGATCATTGAGCCGGCGATATCCCGGTTGATGGAGAAGTTGGAAATTGGCTTTGAGGATACAGCAGTCGACCTGAATCAACTGACGACCGACATTCTCAAGCGCAGTTTTCCGGCGGATTTCGAACACAGCTTTGCCGCGCTGCGGGCGGAAATCAAACGCCAAATGGATGAAATCGCGGCGCATCTGGACCAATCGGATCACGGTTTGATCACCAATGCCAATCGAATTGCCGGCAGGATTGATGTCGAAATCAAGAATCTCGAGGATAAGGTTTTTCAGGCGCACCGCAAAAAGAACCAGACAATTCGGTCGCAAGTCGAGCGGGTGGCGTTCAATTTATTTCCAGAAGGGCGAACTCAGGAGCGCAGTTTTCCGTTAAACTATTACATCGCGAAATATGGATTTGACGTGGTGGATAAATTATACGGCGTTGTGGATTGCAACAGCAAGGTTCATCATCTTATAGCACTGGAGTGAGGCGGACGTGAAGATTGGAATTACCTGTTACCCGGTCGTGGGTGGATCGGGAATTGTCGCAACAGAATTGGGAATGTTGCTGGCGGCAAGGGGCCATCAAGTACATTTCATTTCCTATCAGTTGCCGTTTCGTTTGGATCAGTTCCGCGACAATGTCTTCTTTCATCAAGTTGATGTTTCGAGCTATCCGCTGTTCAAATATCCGCCTTATACTCTATCGTTAGCCGCGAAAATGGCGGATGTGGTTTGCCGGTGGAAGTTAGATCTGCTTCACGTGCATTATGCTATTCCACATGCGACGGCGGCATTTTTGGCCAAACAGATTTCCGGCGACTGCGAAATCAAAGTGGTTACGACGCTGCACGGGACGGATATCACGCTGGTCGGCAGCGAGCGGTCATTTTTCGAGATCACCAAGTTCTCAGTCGATGTCTCTGACGGCATCACGACCGTGTCGGAAGCGATGCGGAAGCAAACGGTCGAAGTGTTTGATATTAAGAAACCAATTGCGGTCATTCCGAACTTCGTCGATGCCGATGACTTCAAGCCGGGCGTACGGCACTGTTCGCGGCGGACGTTTGCGGCAGAAGATGAGATGATATTGATGCATGCCTCGAATTTCCGGCCGGTCAAGCGCGTGCCTGATGTGATCGAGATATTCACCCGCGTGCGCGAGAAGGTCAAGTGCAAGCTGATCCTTGTCGGCGATGGTCCGGAGATGAGCCTGGCTGAGCATTTGATCGGCAAGTACGGACTCAATGACGAGGTCATGATATTGGGCAACCAGGATTCGATAGCGACGATCTTGCCGGTGGCGGATTTGTTCTTGCTGCCTTCACAGACCGAGTCGTTTGGATTGTCGGCGCTGGAGGCGATGGCTTGCGGTGCGCCGGTGATTGCCAGCAATACGGGCGGGCTGCCCGAATTGGTGACGCATGGTTTGGATGGCTATCTATTTCCTGTTGGCGACGTCGCGGCAATGTCGGATGCGGCGATTGCGCTGCTCAGCGACAAGAGTAAATTGGACACGATGAAGGGAGAGGCGAGAACGACAGCGGTGACAAGATTCTCATCCAACTTGATGGTGCCGCGCTACGAGGATTATTACCTGCGCGTGATTGCCGGGAGGAACAATGACTAAGAAGGTTGAAGTTTTGGCAATTGCGGCGCACCGCGATGATCTGGAGATATGTTCGGGCGGGCTGATTGCCAAGTTCGTCGATCTGGGCTACAAGGTCGGTATGCTCGACTTGACGGCGGGTGAAATGGGATCGCAGGGCGATGCGGAAACGCGGTTGGCGGAATCCACCGCAGCGGCGAAAATCCTGGGTGTGATGATTCGGGAGAATCTCGGATTACCGGACGCCTATCTCGAAAACAATTTCGCGACGCGAGCGCTGTTGGCGCAGCAGATACGCGATTTTTCGCCGTCGCTGATAATCGTCCCGCACTGGCAACAGCGGCACCCGGATCATCGAGTTTGCTCGCAACTGAGCTTCGATGCCTGCCACTATGCCGGGCTCAAGAAGGCGAAGTTGACGGGCGAGCCGCATCGCCCCAAAAAGATTCTCTATTCGACCTACTACGAAGCGACTCAACCGAGTTTTATCGTCGATGTGTCGGCGCAGTATGACCGCAAGCTGGCATCGATACGCTGCTATCATTCGCAATTCAAAGAGGGTGACAAGCAGAACAAGGTCTTCGCGCCGGGATTTGATTTGTTCGAATTCGTGCGCGCCAATGACGGAGCGCTGGGGAGCCAGATTCGCGTGCAGTATGCCGAGGCCTATGTAATCAAGGAATTCGTTGCGATTGATGATCCGATGAAGCTCGGCGGCACGTCGATTTAGCTACGACGCCAACAACTTCTGACTATAAGATTTCACCCAACACAGTGTATTTACCAATCGCATCTGCTCGATAGCGCTGCAGCGCACGCTGAGCAAGTCGGGGCTAAGGACGAGAATCGCCAATGTCTTTGCGCGTGACAGCGAAACGTTGAGACGATTCTGGCTGTAGAGAAAGTCGATGCCGCGAACGATCTCTTCGGGGCTTGACGTCGCCATTGAGACGAGGACGATTTCCGCTTCCTGCCCCTGAAACTTGTCCACGGTGCCGACGCGAGCAGCGGCGCCCAAATGCTGCCTGAGCAGATTCACCTGCATATTGTAGGGCGACACGACGAGTATGTTGTCGGGAGTGAGCGGCTGAATCCGGCCCTTGCTGTCGCGATATTTTCGGCCCAACAAATGCAGATACAATTTACTGATGTGCTCGGCCTCGGCTTCGCTCCGCTGAGTGCAGCCTTCGTGGGGGACGAAGTGGCAGACAATGCCCGCCTCGGGAATCAGCTTGGCGGGCTCGTCACCATTATCTATACGCTGTTCGGCAAGCGCGGCGTGTGATTTGATTCTATCATCGTAGATGGCTGCAGAAATGAATTCGCAGACTTTGGGGTGCATACGATAGGTCGTATCGAGCAATATTCCTTCAGTAATTGGTATCGTATGGCGGCCCTGTAACAAGTATTCAAGCACCGATTTGCCGGAGTCGCCGGGATGGACGCCCTGCGTCGGCTGGGCAAGCTGCATCTGGTCGCCCACCAGGACGATGTTGCGCGCCGACATGCCGGCGGCGATGAGATGGGCGAGCGAGATTTGGCCGGCCTCGTCGATGAATAAGTAGTCGAGGACGCCGTCTAAGCCGGGATTGGCAAAGAGCCAGGCGGTTCCCGCGATGAGATTGGCGACGGCGGATGATTCGACTATTTCCTCACTGTCAGATACAGACCTGAAGTTGCTGCTCCGGTAGATCGTGTCTTCATTCTCGCGCGAGGACTTTTTGAGACCGGCGAAGGTGAATTTCTGCTCAGCCGCGCGTTTTTCGACGGCTTCGAGCAAATTGTGAATCGCCTTGTGGCTATTGGCGGAAACGCCGATGCGCTTGCCGGCTTTCATCAGGTGGACAATCATGTGCGATGCGGTGTAGGTCTTGCCCGTGCCGGGAGGACCTTGAATGAACAAGTACGTTTCGGCCATGCGTTCGGCAATTGAGCAGCAAACTTGCGGATTAAGCGACGCCGGATCATACAGGGGAGCGCCCGGAGTTAGTCCGGCAATGCGCGGCTTCTGCCGTTCGAGCAGATCGCGCAACGCCGCATGCGGACGGATGTCGCCTGCCTTGCTAGCAATGTACCCGTCTGTAAATGACCAGAGCGAATTTCTCAAGACGTCGGTGTCGATTGGGCCGCCGGGGACCAAGTCGAAGCGCTCCGGCAAAGGCGGCGTGCCGTTGCCCTTGCGAATTTTGATCAAGCCTGCGTCCGGATCAATCGACATGATTGTGCCGCCGGGCGCGCGAGTCTCGGCAACCTTGCCGGACTCGCCTTCCTTGAGTTTGTATTCTTGCGGCGGAAAATTGTAGGTGTAGACCGTCGAACGCTTGTCGGCGTAGGGCGGACGCTCCTTGGACAGCACCAACCCGCCGATGCAGTCGCCGTCGTCGATGATTTCCTCGGTTGTCATGGTCTGCCGCGAAAACATTCGCCACCACGCAGGTTTGGCTTCGCGGCGATAAAAATCGGCCAGATCGAAAATCAGTTTGTCGACGCGCTGCTGCGGAGTGTAGAGCAACTCATCATCGGGCAAGCCGGTCGTGAGCGCAGTTTCATAGTCTTTCAATTTTTGCTGCTGTTCGAGGCGCTTTTCGCCGGTCTCGGGAGTCTCGCCGATCTCGGCTAACGTCGGCGGAAGGTCCTTGCGCAGTTCGCAAAGCCAATCGCGGAGCAGGTGCAGCGAGCGGCAGTCCTCGAGATTGTATGCCTTAATATCGTCGAGCAACTTCGCATTGCCGGACTCGATGTATTGTTCATAATACACGATGCTGGCGGAGGCGGTCTTGACATCGGCCTTGCGCCCGCCCATGTAAAAATGCTCCATGTTCTTGATCGAATAGGCCGGTTCGGACGTGAGCATGGCGTGGCGGACAACGCGGTAGAGATCGACGAAAACTCTCTTGCGCAGTAGTTGGTCGACCTCGAACTCCATCGCGCCGTATTTGGACATCAGGCGCTTGACGGCGGTCTCCTCGTAGGCGGCGTAGTGGTAGATGTGCATATCGGGGAATTGTTCGAGGCGCTGCGTAAAAAACGTGATTAATGCCTGGAAGCTGCGTTTTTCTTCCGCGTGATTGTGCGCCCAAAAATCTCTAAAGACCGGTTCGGGTCCGTCGATGGAATAGACTCCAAAGAGGTACTCGAGCCCGCCGGTATAGAGCGGGTCGCCCTCGATATCAAAGAACAGGTCGCCGACATTGGGCTCCGGCAACGTGCGAAGACCCTTGCCGCTGTTGGCTTGCGGAAGCAGAACGAGTTTGTCCTCGCCGGTAACGCGCTTGTGCAATTGCAGGTCGGCCTGCTTTTTGAGACGATGGAACGATTCGTCGCTGACGCCTTTGACATGTACTTGCTTCGTCTCGGCAAGCGATTTCATGGTGTTCATTCCCGCCGCAGTGAGCCGGCGGATTTGGCTTGACCGAATATTGGCGACCTGCCAGAGGTGGTCGTCGTCGAGGCGTCGTTTCGTGCAGAGCGAGCGGAAGGTGCAGACATCGCAGTGCGAGCAGGGATCGGGATAAGTAGACGATGGGTCGGCAAGGTGCGTGAGAAAATCCGATTTGAGCTGACAGAAATAGTGATAGAAATCCTTTGGCCAGTACGATTCCCGGCGGCCGTCGCCGAGAATGACATGCATGCGTTCGGGTGCGACGCCCTGAAGTTTCGCGAGCATTTCCGAATAGAGGCTGAGCTGGATAATAAACAGCGGTTTGGCGTGCTGCGCGAGTTTGGTGTCCATGACTTCGTAAGAGAAATCTCCAAGTTCCGACGGCCGGGGTGTCTTGATCAAAAAATCGGCGTAGCCGGCAAAGGGCAAATCGCGCAGATAGGCCTGGTAAACCACATCGACGCCGCTGCGCAGCGCCTCGATAGTTGCGCGTTCGCGTTCGTCCTCGGACGTGCCGGCGCGGCTGATTTCGGCGATCGATTGTCCCTGTTGGTGCAGCGCCTCGAGATAGCGCGTTTCGTGCGCCAATCCTCGCTTGATGATAATCGCGCTTTGCTCATCGGGCGGATCCTTGGGCAGGGGAGACGAAAGGCCCATTATCTTGAGCGAACTGAGATGAGAACATTCGAGATGATCGCATAGGTCGGTGGCCGAATAGATTACTTGATTGTCTGACTTTTTCACGATTATCGCCCCGAGATTTCTTGAAAATAGCGTATCGGGATGCTATGACTCGCGGTAAGATGCGACTTTTCCGCCATGGGACAAGCAATCATGAATGGCGCCGTCGGTCAACAACAATTGTGGCTGGGGCGGCCAAAAGCGACGCAAAAGTGCGCGAAAACTTCAGATTGAATTTGCGCGCGAGTTGCTATATCGCAAGAGCAGACTTTTGGAATGACGGAAGAGGATGGGGCCGGCGGCTCTCGCGGACTTCAACTCCGGTTTCGGCGCTTTCACAACTTCTTGGCGCACTTATCACTTAACGTCATTTTGGACGATTTTGGCTGTGCCATGGACACTATTTGGACACCAAAAAATCGCCGAAAAATAGTGTCGAAATTCACATGTTGCATCGCTAACGTTATCCATGTTCTTCAAATAGGCTCGGACGCGGCGTGCTGAAAGTGGGATGCCGTGGCGGTGATCACAGCGCTGACCATCGCCGGCACGGAACCAACCTTTGAAGTCCGCACGACGCCGTACTTTTCGCTCAATCGCCAAACCATGGCGTTTGAGGATCGCTCCGATCGTGCTCGCCGCCGGCCAGACAATGTTGGGATGAATCCGCTCCAAATGGCCTTTCAACTTCAACGGACCCCATTGCGATCGCGCACAGCGACAGCAAACAATCTCCTCCTCAATCTCAGCAGAAACGGCATTCGGATGATGATGCAAGGCACGGGAGCGATCACCCAAACCCGATCGACCCAATTTGCGAAAACGGTACAGCCATTTATAGCCCGTCTTGCGGCTGAGCCCGAACTCGCAGCACAATGAGCTCAGCGAATACTCCCGACTCATCACCAACTTCACAAACTCCTCACGTAAATCCATGCTACAGACCTCCGTCCACGGCATCACAATCCTCCTTGTCATGCCGCAACTAAATCTGTTACCCATCCCACCGGTCAGTACCTCTTGGAGCCGGCCCGCTGGGGGAGAGCGAGCCGGCTCCAAGACCTTAACAATTTACCCAAACCGTATCTTAACTCAAGCACCCCTTGTGTCCAGATTTAGCTGACGGTGAGCACACTTATGGAGTGATGCAGAAATTTACTCCAGAGCCCGCTTCGTGAGAGCACTAAGCTGTGGTGGCTCTGCCCTTATTGGAGATTCCTCGCGTGCGTGGCAAACGCCCTCGTGCGCCTGGGAAGTGTTAGACATGTTCGGCCCTCTGCCTTCTCTATCACTGGCTCTTGACCGTAATGATCCACTGCTCAAATGCGGCAACGAACTGGGCAAGGAACTCGCGCGTCGACTCAGTGATTGAACTGCCGTCCTTTTCAATCAGAGTAGTCACATTGCTGATGTACGCCTCGGGTTTCGCCAGAGTGAGGATGTTGACTGCGACCAGCGATTGGCGCAGATGGTGATTGGCGCCAAATGCCCCTTGCAGACCCGGCGTCACGCTAACCACCGCCCCAGGTTTGCCGTCCCAGACATTTTTGCCGTATGGCCGGGAACCAACGTCGATTGCGTTCTTGAGCACAGCAGGCACCGAACGATTGTACTCGGGCGTCACAAATAGTAGGGCATCAGCGGCTTTGATCCACTCACGGAAGGCGGTCCATTGTGCCGGAGGGTTTTCATTCTCCAGGTCCTCATTATAGAACGGCAAATCTCCGATCTGTCGGAAATCAAATTTCATCGTCGCCGGCGTAACGATCTTGATTGTATTGGCAATCTTAAGGCTGAACGAATCCTTGCGGAGACTTCCTACCAATACTGCAATTTTCCACTGGTGTGACATACTGACCTTTCTTCAAAATTCGATATCCGTAATCTATTGACGTTATACGAGCTCTTGTCAAGAGTTGTGTAAAGGGATTTTCAAGCAGCGTGTTTTTCGGCTGCTGACTTGGCTGACTTTTTCTCCTTCACTTCGATTCCATCTACGAACTTTATTCCTTCAATCACTTTGATCATCAGGTCCGGCGCATTGAGCCGTCGCAGTTTCGGCTGGCGCGCTGAAACAACTGGAAGAGCAGATACAGAGCCGAGCGGGGTGACTTGATTCTTCTGGGAGTTAATGCCAATAGTTGTGTAAAAGGCAAAAAAGTAGCGTAGCCTTTTCTAAACAACAGTTCCGGCAAGAGGCCTTGAGGAGAGGCTTCTTCAAGAAAGGATACGCCGATGTCAAAGTATGAAAAGTTTAATTCGTCGACAAGCAAAAAGGTCGACCATGAGTTTATCTGAGACCTGGATGAGATCGCTCAAGAGGGCGCATTGCGGATGTATCATGCCGCCACCAGCGAGGATAACAATCATTAATGAAAGAGTTCGCCGATCGTTATGAACACGAGTATCCGCGCGGGGTCGAATGACTGCTTAAAGACCAGGACGCCTTGCTGACCTTTTACAACTATCCGCAAGAGCAGTGGGTCTCGATCAAGACCAGCAATCCGATCGAGTCGGTGTTCGCAATCGTCAAGCTCACAACCAACGCCGCCAGAAGAATCAAGTCACCAAGGTCAGCCTTGTATCTGCTCTTTCAGCTATTCCATTGTGCCAGCCGAAACTGGCGACGGCTCAATGCCCCGGACTTGATGATCAAAGTGATAGAAGGAGTGAAGTTCAAAGATGGAATCGAAGTGAAGGAGAAAAAGTCAGCGAAGTCAGCAACCGAAAAACACGCCACTTGAAAATCTCTTTACACAACTATTGACGAGAGCTCCGAACAGCATCGACTCCTGTGTCTCACAACGAAGAGAAATCCCATTCATCAAAATGGGAAAGAAAGTCATGTTCGATCTCGCCGACGTGTTAGCGTGGCTCGAAAGCAGGAAGGTTCGGCCAACGGATTTCTGATTCTTGAGAGCCTTGTGCTGGCCACATATGAATGTAAAGTGGTTTGGTCTTGACTGTACGTTGGCGGTGAGTAGATTGATATCGTGAAGGAAAGGGATAGCAGGTATGTCAGTATATAAGAAGGATCAGATTTGGCACGTCGATTGTTATCTCGATGGAAAACGACACGGTGAGGCGATTGGCCCCAATCGAAAAATGGCCGATAGTGTGCTTGCCAAGAGAAAAGCCCTGATCGCCGAAAATAAGCGCCTTGATGTTATCAAGAAACCGAAATTCACTTTTGACGATTTGGCCAAGGAATACATGGTTTATGACAAGACCAACAAGCGGTCCTCGCCGCGTGATGATTTGAGCATCAGAACTATTGCAACCTGCCTGGCCGGCAAACGGCTCGCTGATATCTCGGAATTGGCATTGGAAAACTACAAGAAGAAGCGTTTGGAAACTGTGCCACCCGCCACGGTCAATCGTAAGCTCGCCTGCCTCAAACATATGTTCACGAAGGCCATCCAGTGGGGCATGGCGAC
>CAVPQS010000104.1:0-44327 GCA_963707485.1 uncultured bacterium | reverse complement strand
TTCGTCAAGGCGCGCGAGGGCGGCAAGATCATGAACGCGCTGTATCGCGGCCTGATCGTCTCCGGGCTGATCGCCGCCGTGGCGTTTTATTTCGTCACCACCGCGATGATGGGTGAGGCCGCCATGAGCCTGTTCGGCTGCGCGCTGATCGGCCTGGCGCTCACGGGCGCGATGATCGTCATCACCGAGTACTACACGGCGACGGAGTATGCGCCGGTGCGTTACGTGGCAGCCGCGTCGCAGACCGGTCACGGCACCAACGTCATCGCCGGCCTCGCGGTCTCGATGAAGTCCACGGCCTGGCCCGTGCTCGCAATCTGCCTCGCGATCTGGGGCTCGTACCTGCTCGGCGGCCTCTACGGCATCGCGATCGCCGCGACGGCCATGCTGTCGATGACCGGCGTCATCGTCGCGCTCGACGCCTACGGCCCGATCACCGACAACGGTGGCGGCATCGCGGAGATGTCCGGCCTGCCGAAGGAAGTACGCAAGGTCACCGACGCGCTCGACGCCGTCGGCAACACGACCAAGGCCGTCACCAAGGGCTACGCGATCGGCTCGGCCGGTCTCGCGGCGCTGGTGTCCTACCGCAAATCGCTGGCGCAAACCATGGACGCCGTCGGCAAGCTGATGCAGGCCGGGGCGGAAGCGGTCAAGCTGGAAGGGATCGCCGGCAATGAGGAAGCCATACAACATATCGTGCAATCGGGCGTGCCGGTCATGGGTCATATCGGCCTGACCCCGCAATCCGTCAATCAGCTCGGCGGTTTCCATGTCCAGGGCGGCAACACCTCCGATCGGGCGCGGCTCAAAGCAGAAGCGCTGGCCTGCCAGGTCCAGATCCATCTGGAAGTATCCCAGGGATTTCAGCAAAACACCAACGGTCAATAAAGCCGCGACCGATACGGCTGCTATCTTGAGCATGCGGCCCTTGGGGAAAAAGCAGAACATGAACGCAATCGAACAAGCAAACGCCAGCCAACCCGAACGCGACATTGTCAAGAACAACGCGACAAGTCCGAACACAACCAATAGCGTCGGCGCCTTAATGCGCCAGTTTTCCGGAAGTTGTTTGCGATACAATACTAATCCGATTGCCAACGGCAAGAACGAAACTAAATAATGCGCAAAATGCAACGACTCGCGGAAAGTCGCTCGCGGCGCAAAGTTGGAAACCAGCGCGGAGTAAAAGCGTGTCTCGCCATATTTGTACCCTTGCGCTGCAGCGTCGCCAAATGCCTGCGTAAAATCTTTGCCGGGCAGGTCAAGAGCGACCGCCAACGTCTGCCAGCAGCCGAGCACCGCCAAGGCAAACCCAATCCAGAGGTATATCTTGGTCGACTCCAATATCCGTTCGCGGCTGCGCACAAGATCCAATATCAATGCAAAAAACAATATGTGTATCGCAATGAGACCAAACTGTATAAAAGGCCTTGCTGCAGAAGAACGAAACTCCATGTCCACGCTCGAGTGCACCAACGGTGGTTCAACAAAATAACCTGAAACCAGTGAAACGGCACAGACAGCCAAATACGCCAGCAGCAACTTTGATGGTGTCGCGTCAAATCTGATCTTCTGCTGATGAAAGAGAAAGGATACCAGCAACAACCCGAACAGGACATAGTAGGGAGTGACCGAGAATCCCGCCTCGATCACTAACGTTGCCTCGAAGGGAAGCGCTCCGATGAGAAGCAAGTAGACCGCCTTTTGGCGGGCGATCGCCAACCACAACCCGGCAAGTCCCAGTCCGCCGCCCATTGCGAGTAGGATCAGGTCACTCGCGGGATAACGCTGGGCGAGCACAAAAATCGCGAGTATCGCGCCGGTCATGGCCAGCAACAGCGGCGCGCGGCTTTTGAATTGTTCGAGAATTACCATTGCAGCTTAGCACGAAGATGGTCAAACTGGCGCTGAGTCGCTTCTATATCCGCTGAATCTATCGGTGTTATTCCAAACACTGTCTTGTAGGGAAGTTTGCCCTCATAAGCTTGCGTCACGCTCATCGCCGGATACTTCACGCCGTATGACGGCGATATCCAATCTGTGCTGATCTGAAATCGTGAAGCGGCATCGCAATTGGCAAACAGTAACCCGGCAACGGAATTCTCCGGCTTGATTTGAATCAAATGATGCTCTACTGCTTCAATCTTCATGTCATCGATGTGAAAATTGAATTCCAATCTGTGCGGACCTTTGCCAGCCAGTTCATCGCGTACCAGAACCGTTTGCGTGATCTTGCACAAGTATAGCGATCTACGGTGGACAACGGGATCGTCAAGCCGGCTGTAACAATCATGCTCGGCAGTGACCAAATCAAATTCCGCATTGCTCTTCCACTCGCTGATTCGCGGCGTCCCATCGGTACGCAACAAAAACAGCAACCCGCCGACCATCCGGTTCTGCTCGCATCCGTCCACCACAACTGTATTGTGGCTGCGCGTCGAGCGGAATTGATTTCGCAGCTCTTCGTCAACGGTATAGACATAGCTGCCCGGGTCGACGAATATTGGGGCGCCTTGATAATTCAGCGTAAACGACAACAAATCGTTGTGCTTATGATTGCCCAATCCCGCGGTGCCAATCGGATTTGCAAAAAAATTGACGGTCAAATCCTTCGAGCGCATTTGGCAGATTCCCGATTCAGTCAGGCGAACCGACGACCGCGGTTGCAGGTCGTCATCATTGCGCTCTACAACGTCTATACCCATGGCTATGCGTTCAGGTATATCCGCTGATTGCGGCAAGTTACAATCGCGTAAAATGCTGACTCCCAGTCCGACAATATCGCGGTAGTCGCGCGGTGTGCGCCAAAACATCTTGAAAATGCGGCCGTCATCATTGTCGCCAAAATTCTCAACCAGCCCGTCCTTGTCAGTGAATCGCGCGAGATTGGCGGCCATCGCCCCCAACTTGACGCAGAACTCTTGCGAGAATGAGAAATCGCTTTTGGTCGACAAGTAATACGCCAGCAGCATCATTTCCGTCACGAGACCATGATAGGGGAGTGACGACTCATAGTCGAGCCCATCCGAGTCTATTTGCGCCATCATCTCGCGCTCAAACTCCGCCACGGCAAAACTGCGCCAATTGTTCGGTCGAGTTGTGTTCCGAAATAACTCGCCCAAAAAAAGCAGCCCAAGCAAGTTTGTCAGATAGTGATTGGTATTGTGCGCATCGCCGGCTTTTTCGAGATTTTCAAAGATCGATTTTCCGCCCTTGTAAAGCTCTACTGTTAACAACGATTCGAATTCCGGGCTGAACTTGTGCCTCACCGCAAAAATCTGGAACGCCGTGAGCCAGTTGATGCAGCGAATCGCAGTGTCCATCGGGCAGGACCAATTCACGGTCTGCAGATAAGCATTTTGCTCGCTCCATGATATCACTTGATTCGCAAACGCGATCGGATAAGACTCATCGCCCGAAATCGCGTGCGCCAATGCCATCGGCAAAAAGTGATTGCAGCGCGACAGCTCCCACGGAACTTTCACGTCCGAGTTGTCATTCAAATTGACAACCTTCTGCAGCCGGTAATCGCGCTTATCCCAGCTCTTGCCGCTCTTAAAATCCGTCAGCCAGTCAATTTGCGGGCCCAGATCGACTAACCCCGATCCGAGCAGGTCAAAGCGATTTCTCGCAGCATTACGGGCAACGCTGATGGCGCACTCGCACTCTGCAGAAAAGCGCTTCGAAATGTAGTTTGTTAGCTTGGAATCGGTGAGCCCGGAAAATAGTGGGGGAAATTGTCGGAAGCGGAGAGCAGTGTTGTCTGCGCCGATTTCACGCAGCAATTCCGCGTCGTCGATGCGGCGCTGCGGGGCGTAAGCGCGAACGACCTTGAGCTTGCGAACAACCTTGAATCCGATCTTTTTCATCAGAGTCGTCTCTAACATCGTCACTCCTCGCGCTTTGAAAAGTTATCCTTACGGCGATATTGCGGCGTGATTTCGCGTCGCTGCATCTGCCGTCGAACATCCCGGCAGCAGGCGCAACAGATTATCTTCAAATACCTCCGATGCATTGAAGTAATCTTCCGTCCTGCCGATGTCGAGCCAGAGCCCGGTGAAGGGATAGGTCTGGATACCTCGGTTCACTTTCAAGAGCTTCATTACAAGATCAGGAAAATCAAATCGTTCGTCGGCCGGTATGTATTCCAGCACACTCGGCGAGAAAACGTAAATTCCCATGCTCACCTTGAATCGATACTCCGGCTTCTCGATATAGTCGGTCAACGAACCCGTTCCGTCCGTCGCCAAAACCCCGAGATCAATCTTCACCGGCTTGTCATAGGCGGCAATCGTGATATCCGCATTGGAATCAAGATGCGATTTATAGAGCTTAGAGAAATTTAGATCGGTGAGGATGTCGCCATTGAGCACCAACAGCGGCTCGCGGAAATTCTCTATCTTGGCCAGCGGACCTGCGGTACCGAGCGGTTGTTCTTCGTGCAGATACTTAATCCGTACTCCCCACTTGGAGCCGTCGCCGAAGTATGCTTCAATCAGTTGATGCAAGTAACCCACGGCGAATGTTATCTCGCCCACCCCATAGTGCTGCAATTGCCGAACCAAAGTCTCCGCGATCGGGTAGTTTCCCACCGGCATCAGCGGCTTGGGCAGCACTGTCGTATAGGGACGCAGCCGTGCTCCGACACCGCCGGCAAGAATCACTGCTTTCATACCGTGGCCTTCTTCCGCAGCGTCAGGCGATTGCGCACCGATACGACGCGCGAACTCAATTCGCCGCGAAGCTTCGCCACCTCTTGAAGGTCATCTGTCGACATGTAATTGCGCAGATAATCCGCGATCACGATGAACCCGCACGACAGCAAAAGAGCCGCCAGTGTGAATTGCACGATGTTCGTGAGCCGGCGCGGACCGGCCTTCTCTTGCGGCGCCGAAGGATAATCCAGCACGGCTACCACCGGCTTCTTACGCTTCGCGTCGATCTTCGCCATCTCCAATTGCTGCGCGAGCAACGAATAAACTTCCCCGACTTCAGCAACCTTGCGAACCAGCCGCTCATGATCGAGCTGTAGTTCCGGCGACGAGCCCATATAATAATTGCGATTTTGCTCGCGATATTGCAGAAGCGAATCCTCAGCGGCGCGAAGACGCGACTCGGTCTCGACTAAACGGGATTCGACAAAAATGCGATTTTCATCAAGACGCGCGAATCGCTCGCTCGAACAGAAATCGTCAAGTTGGCGAATGTACTCGGCTGCCACAAACTGTGCGAATTCCGGATTCCGCCATTCAAATACAATTGAAATCAAGCCCGTAATCTTGTCTTTCCGAATTGTTGTCGCCGCGTTTAGAGCTTTGAGCGCTGTCGTCGGATTTGAGCTTATCGCGTCGCCGACTGTCCCGGCCTCAACGGCAGAGGCTATCTCGACTGGAAGTTTTGCCGCAAGCACCCGCTTGCGCACCACATCCGATTTGAGTATATCTGGAAACAACTGCGACGATGCGGTCGGATCCGAGTCACCCTTCATCAATTCGATTCCGGGAATTGCTCCTGCCAATGATCCGAGTCCGCTGCCCGCACCCTGATTGCCCGTCGGCAACAGCGATCCGCTCGATACGTAATAATTCGGTTCGAGAAAATTGATGAGCACAGCAGCAGCAAATACCGCTCCCGTGAACCAAAATATGTGCCGGCGCCGACTAACGATTAATCGAGGAATCCTCGTAACTTCCGCGCGAGCTGTAACCGGCTTGTCGATTAAACGATCCATTGACCTCCATGTCACACCATAGAGATGCAAATTGGGTGCCGATTTGTTTCATTTCTGAATTATCTTTGGTGGACAGAGGCTTACAAACTGTGACTAAATGCAATCACGCCCGGCGTATACCCTAACGCGGAAAACTGTTCCGTCCCGTCATGACAATCTGTCCGAATAGAAGTTTATTTGGTTCTGAAGAACTGTAGATTGCGAGAAGCCCAACGCTGCAACATTACAACGACCACGCCGCTGAGAACGCCAACCATTGCCCCGACCAGAACGTCAAGAGGATAATGCACACCGACTGCTACACGCGAGTAACTAACGATCGCCGCGAAAGCGAGAACATACCAAGTTGTTTGCGGATACGTCGCCGCAAGATAAGTCGCCAATGAAAAGGTGTTTGCCGCATGCGACGACGGGAATGACAGTCCTTGCGAGCAGTCGACCAACAAATGCGCCGACTGAATGACATGACAGGGACGTATGCGCGAGACTATCGGTTTAAGTGCCTGTGCCGATAACTGATCCGCCAGCGCCACCGTAGCGATGCAGAATATCGCCGCGATCCATCCGCGCCGTTTGCCGAAAATGAGCAGCCACAAAAGAATCACACCGAACACACCGCGCAAAAACCATCGGTCGGTGGCAATCGGCATTATGAAATCGAAAACCGGATTGGCAAGTTGCGTATTCAAAAATACGAATAGTTTGGTGTCGATAGATACCAGCCATTCAAGCATTCGGCTCGCCCTCCACCTGAACGCTCACTCTCCCGTGCGACCGATCGCGCAAGGCCGCCTCAAACTCCGCAAATCGTGACATTCTAATCGCGCTGTGCAAAGTGACACTCTCGGCATAGACAGTTTCCAACGGCCGCAAATCAAAATCGACAAGCGCTTTCATCACGACTGAAGTGAAGTCATGTTCAAATGTTATTTGGAATGGCTGCATAATCAACTTCTCGAGTGCCTTCGCCTCCGACAACGCTTGGTCCGCGGTTTGCCGATACGCTCGCGCTAGTCCGCCTGTTCCAAGCTTGACTCCGCCGAAATATCGCGTAACTACAACAATAATATGTGTTAGCTTGTGGGACAAAATTGCATCATAGATTGACCGTCCTGCCGTACCGCTCGGTTCGCCATCGTCCGAATACCGAAATTCAGTTTTAGCATCGAGCCCGATTTGATAGGCAAAGCAGTTGTGTGTAGCGTCGTGAAATTTCTTGCGAATCAAGTCATACTCGTGCTCGGCTTCGGCGCGAGAAGCCGCCGGTATCACAGTTCCAATAAACCGCGATCTCTCTACCTTGATCTCGCAAGTGCTCGCTGATTCAATTGTCAGGTAAGAATCGTTCAAGAGTGATCGTTCTCAATTCAACGGTCGCGACTACACCATGTAGCGCAAAACCATCTTCCAATCATCTTCGTTTTTAAGTTCAACTGCACCCAATTCGTTCGAAGCCGCTCCCTCGAGATTGGGATTAAAGCAAGTGAACAGCGCCTTGCTTTGCTCAACTGTCTCATTCATCGCCGTTACGGTACCTCCAGAACCGGCGGTTATTTCAACGACGATCACCGATTTCGACATCCCGACAATGATCCGGTTTCGCGCCAATAATCTTCCCGGATCGACCGTCGTCTCTGGTGGGTACTCTGAAATAAGCAATCCTCGTTCAGTTATTTCCCGCGCCAGCGGTTCGTTCTCCGGCGGATAAATTTCGTCGAATCCGCACCCCAACACAGCAATCGTTTTGCCTTCCGACTTGAGCACGCCGATATGCGCCGCGCTGTCGATTCCGCGCGCTAGCCCGGATACGACCACCGTTCCCGTCGCGCCAATGACTGTTCCCAACCTTACGCTTTCGGCGATTCCTTCGGCTGATGCTTCATGCGAACCGACGATCGCAATGCAATTGTCGCGGCAAACTTCGAGATTCCCCCGATAATATAAAACCGGCGGCGGGTCGGGTTGCTCCAGCAGCGACTCCGGATAAAACGGATCACAAATCGTCGTCACCCGGATTCCTCGATATTCGAAGTCCTTCAAGCGGTCGCGAATCAGGTCGGCATTCTGAATGCTGGTGCGGATCAACTCTTCTTTTTCCGAACTCATTCTTGGCAAGGCCGCGATTTCTCCCGGCTCCGACTCGAATATGCCCTTCGGAGTCGAAAATTGCGCAATCAGTTGTTGAAACGTCTTTGCGCCGACTCCACCATACTCCCGCAACGCAATTACTTCAATGTCAAGTTCAGTGTAGCTAATCGTCTTCCTCCGGTTGAGATTCTGCCTCGAAAGTAGCCCACGCAGGCTGATCTGTCAAGCCGTCAAGCTGCCGCGCTGCATATTTCACCTTGATTTTGCTCTTCTTGCATACGTTATTGCACAGCCCTATGGAAAAATTCTTGGCCCGAAAATACGATGTTTACGCTGTCGGCAATGCCCTCGGCGATTTCCTCACGTTTGTCGACGACCAATTCTTGATTGACAAAGGCATCCGCAAGGGATTGATGACGCTCGTAGATCATCCCGCGCAGGAGACCCTCACTGGCCTCGATCATCGCGGCGTCACGCGCTGCAGCGGCGGGTCGGCTGCCAATACAGTCGTCGGACTCTCGGTGCTCGGCGCTAAATGCTGCTTTTCCGGCAAGGTCGGAAATGACGAACTCGGTGCCTTTTATCGCGCTAACATGACCGAGTCCCGCATCGATTTCTTCGTCACACCGGACTCCAAACCGACCGGGTCATGCATTTCCTTTGTCTCGCCCGATGCTGAACGCTCCATGTTGACATTCCTCGGCGCATCTACCGACCTGACCGACAGCGACATCCATATCGGCGCTTTGATTGAATCGCGATTTCTCTACATCGAGGGTTACCTGTGGGATTCGCCCAAGGCACGCGTCGCCGCAATTCACGCAATGGAAAGGGCGAAACAGCACAATGTCAAAATCGCATTCTCCTTCAGCGATCCCTGGTTGGTGGAAAGATTCCGCGATGATTTCACGCAACTTATGAAGGACTACATCGATGTCCTCTTCCTCAATGAGCGCGAAGCAGGCGAAATCACCGGCTATGAAGATCCCAAGATGTCCTCAAAACAACTTGCTACCAAAGTCAATTCACTGTGCCTGACTCGCGGCGAGGAAGGCGCTATCATTGCAAGCGGCGGCCGCATCCGCATGACACCGCGCTTGACAATCGACAAGGTTGTGGACACGACCGGGGCAGGGGACTTGTATGCCGCCGGTGTCCTCAGAGGGCTCAGCCTTGGTTTTGATCTGGCGACTTCATCGATGATCGGTTCGCGCGTCGCGGCTGCAATTGTGGAGAAGATCGGCGCTCGATTGACGGCTTCCGACTTGCAGTAACACCGCTTGATTCTAATCTAATTTCAAGAGTTTACACTAACGAAGCAAAACGAAAGACAGCCCTGACTCGCTTTTTTCAGATTGGATGAGAGCTTCAACACGGTTGATCCGCAGTCGACGGGCCGCATACACAATTGATGCCAACGGCGCCGTTCCTGCCGCACCCGAGTTCCGCAACCGATCATAAAGCATCCGCCAATCGAACTTTTCGGCGGCCTCGACAATTGATCTGGCTTTGTCGTTGTCATGATCCGGCTGAAACTGCAATTCAGAGCATCCAATAATTAGCGTCGACTTCGGATCAACTGCTGCAGCTAATGCCTCACCGACGCCCACAACAGTGCTTTCATCGTCGCTTCCCATAACAATTGGCACGATGCGGAAATTGCCGATCAACATCTGCAAAAACGGCAGCACCATTTCAATTGAATATTCCGCCTCTTTCCCGCCGGAATGTCCATTGTTCGAAAATACAACCTTGGGATGCAGGTTCGCCATTCTCGCCGCCATCGGCAGATCTACAAATACGCGGCCCAATGGTGTGTCGTACGCGCCGCCAAGATAAACTGAAGCGTAGTCAAAAAAACTCAGTTGCGCCGAAGCAATGACAACCACAGTCGAATACTTCTTGCGATTCAGAGCCCGTAGAGCTCCAAGATCCGACGCCGCGTAGAGCGATCCCGTCATTGCCGAAGTAACAATTGCACCAATGTCGCCCTTTACCGCGGCGGAACGCGACGTATCGGAAATCCGTTGCTCAATCGTTTCCCCGAGCAATGCCGGATCGCTCGGATATGATTCTCCGGCAAAATGATGTCTGCGGACCAAGTCCGGCTTCTGTAATTGTGCTTCCATCGTGGCAGGATGGTAACTCCATGCCGCGATCCAAGCAAGCAATTTTGCCGCATTCGAAATCCGGCTCAAGCGATCAGTCAACCGTCAGGAAAAAGCCTTGACTTCCTTCTCGCAATCATATATAGAAGAAGCTGATCGCGGGGTGGAGCAGTCCGGTAGCTCGTCGGGCTCATAACCCGAAGGTCGTAGGTTCAAATCCTACCCCCGCTATTTCATGACCCGTTGCCCCACAATAACTCCATTATTGTACTAATAGCTCCATAATTCCAGTTTTCTAACGGTTTTCTAAAAGCGCATCGGAAAACAACACCGCAATAGCGCCCGCAAGCAAATTCCGACAATTGTAAGGCAATGACTTAGCGGGACAAGCGGTCGACTTTGCATGTCTTCGATGCCTTTCGCAAGGGTCAATACCCAAAGGTCAGAGTCGGACGCCCCAACCCGAACGCGAAGCCCTTTCTCAACTCGCATTACCCCCATTCTAATTGAGCATTATCGGTCTCTGTCAGTTTGGAAGCTAAAGTTGCAGCCGACGCAGTCGCAAAGAATTGTAAATCACCGATACCGAAGAAAAGCTCATCGCCGCTGCTGCGATCATGGGGCTAAGAAGAATACCCAAGAAGGGATAAAGTGCGCCGGCGGCTATTGGCACCCCGAGCGCGTTGTAAATGAAAGCGAAAAAAAGATTTTGCTTTATGTTCTTCATTGTGCCGCGACTTAGAGCCAGCGCCCTCACGATACCCAGTAAATCTCCTTTCACCAGTGTCACGCCAGCGCTCTCCATTGCGACATCGGTACCCGTGCCCATAGCAATACCGACTTGTGCTTGCGCGAGAGCCGGTGCGTTGTTGATACCGTCGCCGGCCATTGCGACAAATCGCCCCTTGCTCTGTAGATCTTTGATCACTTGCGCTTTCTGATCAGGTAGAACTTCAGCAATGATATCGTCAATCCCAAGTTTCGTTGCTACAGCTTGAGCAGTTGCGTGATTGTCGCCTGTCAGCATTATTATGCGAATACCATTGGCATGAAGCTGTTTGATCGCTTCTTGCGTTGTCTCTTTGATCGGATCAGCGACTCCTAAGAGGCCAACAACTTGACGATTCACACAGACAAACATAACGGTTTGCCCTTCTGACTGATATTTTGCTGCAATATCAGCGGTCTTCCTCAGGTCGGCTTGAATATCCTGTACCAGACCAGCATTCCCCAAAGCTACTTCTGCGCCTTGCGATTCACCGGTTACGCCCTTGCCGGTGATTGATCGAAAGCCTGTCATTTCCAGCGGAGCTATCTTTCGCTCCACAGCGCCGGCGATAATCGCGGCTGCCAACGGATGTTCACTATATCGCTCTATACCCGCTGCGTATGCGAGTATCTTGTCTTCTTGCCATCCATCTTCACCGTAAACCGAAACCAGTCGCGGCTTGCCTTGTGTCAGTGTTCCTGTCTTGTCAACGACCAGGGTGTCGACCTTGCGCAACATTTCGATTGCCTCGGCGTTGCGAAAGAGCACGCCAACCGAGGCGCCCTTTCCGGATGCCACCATAATCGACATCGGAGTAGCCAGGCCGAGGGCGCATGGACAAGCAATGATAAGTACTGCAACAGAGTTTATCAGAGCGTGTGCTAGTCTGGGTTCTGGCCCCAAAAACGCCCAAATAGCGAATGTCACAATCGCGATTCCGACCACCGTAGGAACAAAATAACCCGAGACCCTGTCCGCCATACCTTGAATGGGTGCGCGGCTCCGCTGGGCGTCTGAAACCATCTGGACAATGCGGGATAGAAGAGTCTCCGCTCCAACTTTATCTGCTCGCATCACAAAGGAGCCGGTGCCGTTTATCGTAGCGCCGATGACTTTGTCGCCGGTTTTCTTCTCAACAGGGATGGCTTCGCCGGTCACCATCGACTCATCCACCGAGCTGTTACCGTCGATTAAAATTCCATCGACCGGGATTTTCTCACCCGGGCGGACTCGCAGACTGTCGCCGGGGATTACAACATCCAATGAAACATCTTCCTCGGATCCGTCGGACTTGACGCGCCGCGCCCTCTTCGGAGCGAGGTCGAGGAGTGCGCGTATAGCGCCGCTGGTTTGGCTGCGGGCTTTAAGCTCCATCACTTGGCCGAGGAGTACCAAAGTAACAATGACTGCCGCAGCCTCAAAATAGTCAGCGACCATCCCTGATTGCGAGCGGAAGGAATCCGGAAAGATTCCGGGCAATATTATGGCTAAGAGACTGTAGGCGTAGGCAACTGCAACCCCAAGACCGATCAAAGTGAACATGTTGAGACTTCGATTTTTGAGCGATTGCCAGAAGCGGACAAAGAACGGCCAGCCACCCCAGAGCACCACTGGCGATGCCACGATTAACTTTATCCAGCCGGCAGCAGAGTGTGAATGAATTCGTTCGAGCGGATTCCCTGGAAGCAATTCGGCCATCGCGAACAGGAAGAGCGGAAGCGTCAACGCGGTGCTGACCCAAAAGCGTCGAGCCATTTCCTTCAATTCAGGATTTTCTTGGTCGATAACAGAAATGGTGCGTTGTTCCAACGCCATTCCGCAGATTGGGCAACTGCCCGGAGCATCCCTGATGATTTCCGGATGCATTGGACAAGTCCATTCGACTCTTGGTTTGGCAGCGGCGAGCGTCACCGATTCAAGCGCCATGCCACATTTTGGGCAACTACCTGGCCCCTTTTGCCTGATTTCAGGATGCATCGGGCAGGTGTACTCTGTTTCTTCCGTTACAGAGCTAACAGTGTGAACATCGGCCGAATTCGGAGTTTGCGCTTCATTGGCGCGCAAATACTTATCCGGTTCGGCCGCAAATTTTTCCCGGCAACCCTTACTGCAGAATAGATATTCTTTCGTCAAATGAGTGAAGCGATGCGAACTGTCACTCGATACCGACATTCCGCAGACCGGATCGCGCATGATTGATGGAAGCGGTTCATTCGAATCGGGATGCGGATGCTCACTTTGCGCCATTGTTTCTCCTTAGACCGATTCAAACGGCCACTCAATTCGCAATTGAAGCTCAGAGGCGCAAGGCGCAGAGAAAGACAGTCAATTACCAGAGTGTCAATCCAACAACGACTCTACGTCTTGCTGCGAAAATGATACATGATACCACCGCAGGCGTACGAACTCATGTCCATCATAATACCATTACTGCCCCAAACACCCTGATAGACGAAGATTTTGTAGGTAGCATTTGACATTATATCGGCGTCCGACTCAGACTCACGGGAGTTAACTCCCAAAGTTGTGTAAGAGGCAAAAAAATAGCGTAGCCTTTTCTAAACAACAGTTCCGGCAAGAGGCTTTGAGGAGAGGCTTCTTCAAGAAAGGATACGCCGATGTCAAAGTATGAAAAGTTTAGTTCGTCGACCAGCAAAAAGGTCGACCATGAGCTTATCCGCGACCTGGATGAGATCGCTCAAGAGTGAGCATTGCGGATGCATCATGCCGCCACCAAAGCGGACTACTTATCATTAATGAAAGAGTTTGCCGATCGTTATGTACACGAGTATCCGCGCGGTGTCGAATGCCTGCTTAAAGACCAGGACGCCCTATTGGCCTTTTATAACTACCCGCAACCGCATTGGCTCTCAATCAAGACCAGCAATCCGATCGAGTCGGTGTTCGCAATCGTCAAGCTCAGAACCAACGCCGCCAGAAGAATCACATCACCAAGGTCAGCCTTGTATCTGCTCTTTCAGTTGTTTCAGCGCGCCAGCCGAAACTGGCGCCGGCTCAATGCGCCGGACTTGATGATCAAAGTGATAGAAGGAGTGAAGTTCAAAGATGGAATCGAAGTGACGGAGAAAAAGTCAGCGAAGTCAGCAACCGAAACACACGCTGCTTGAAAAACTTTTTACACAACTATTGACAAGAGCTGGCGCGGGAAGTCACTCGAAAGGGATCACGCATCTACTGTAAATTGTCGGAAATTTTGATTCGCAGCAGTCGCCACACCGAGACTGCCAAGCTAATCTCGGTGAGTGCTTAACCATATAAGCCAGTGTATATCAATTGTTTGTCGGGAATAAATTGTCTCTGTTGCACTGCGAAAATTTTGGATAGAGCGAGAACGTCTGAACTCAAGTACCGACACCTTTTAATTTGACAAAATAAGTCCTGTAAACTAATCTGGTCCGAGTCTCAGAATCGAATACGAGGTCGGTCTTGAATTAACTTGGCGGATCAACCTACGTACCAGTAGGACCGCCTCTCCGGGCGCTTTCCAACACCGATTCCCACGTATTTTGGCTGCCAAGTTTGGGCCAGAACGAAAATCATGAACGTCCTGTTTGTAGTAAATCGAAATTGGCTACAGCCAATTATTTATCCGGAAAAGGAGAAGGCTGAAAATGAAAAGTGACTTTATCGGCCCGGACCGTGCCACATTTCTTGAGAAACTCTTCGCAGGTTTTCCTGATGCCATCATCATCGCGAATCGAACCGGTAACATCGTCATCGTCAACGAACAAACGGTGCAGATGTTCGGCTACGATAAGTCGGAATTGATCGGCCAACGAGTCGAAATGCTCTTGCCCGAACGCTATCATACTGCACATGTCGGACATCGGGCCGGTTACATGGAGCAACCCCGCCAGCGTTCAATGGGAGCCGGGCTGGAATTATTTGGCCGCCGCAAGAACGGCAGGGAATTCCCGGTTGATATTAGCCTCAGCTCGTTAGAAACAAATGACGGCCTCTTTGTCATGAGCGCCATTCGCGATATTACCGAAAGAAAACGCAGCGAGCAGAAATTCCGCGCATTGCTTGATTCGGCGCCCGATGCAATTGTTATCGTCGATCAAAAGGGCGCGATAACCTTGCTTAACGCCCAGGCCCAATTCCTCTTTGGCTACTCGCCCGATGAACTTCTCGGTCGGAAAATTGAGGTCCTCGTACCGCAAAAATTTCGCGACAACCATACCGGGCAGCGTATCGAATACTTTGCCAATCCCAGAAAAAGACCCGTTAACGCCGGATTCGAACTCTTTGGCCTGCGCAAAGACGGCTCCGAGTTTCCTGCCGAGATTAGCCTGAGCCCGCTCGAAACTGAAGACCAGATCTTTGTCATCAGCGCGATTCGCGATGTGTCTGACCGCAAAAGAGTAGAGCATGCGCTGCAAAAAGCAAACGCTGAACTCGAAGCTTTCGCGTACTCCGTCTCCCACGATCTGCGCGCTCCGCTGCGAACTGTGGACGGATTCTCGCAGGCGATACTTGAAGACTATGGTGACAACCTCCCCGTTGAAGGCGCCAAATACCTGTTTTCCATCCGCGCCGGCGCGCAGCAAATGGGCCGTCTCATCGACGATCTCCTCGAATTCTCGCGGCTGGGAAGACACCCAATCAGCAAGCGCCAAATCGACGTAAACAAACTGGTAAGCGAAGTTATCGAGTCGCTCACCGACTTCGCCCGCGACCGCGCAATAAAGTTTGATATTGCTGATCTCCCGACCTGCAGCGGCGACCACGCTCTAATAAGGCAGGTTTGGCAAAACCTTATATCGAATGCGCTTAAATACTCGCGCGGTCGGACGCCCGCAATTATCGAAATCGGCGCGAACGTCGATGCCAACACCGTCACCTATTACATTCGCGACAATGGAACCGGATTCAATATGAAATACTATGACAAGTTGTTCGGAGTCTTTCAACGATTGCACAAATCCGAAGATTTCGAAGGCACCGGCGTCGGACTCGCAATTGTCCACCGCGTCCTGGATCGACATGGCGGCAAAGTTTGGGCCGAATCGGAACTCGATAAAGGTGCAACATTTTACTTTACACTGGAGGAAGGGACTAAAGTATGACCGACCTGAGCATCGTAGAAATCCTTCTCGTCGAAGATAATCCCAACGACGTCGAACTAACGCTCCGCGCTCTCAAAAAATCTAATATCACGAACCGAATCCACGTAGTTCGCGACGGCGAAGAAGCCAACGAATTTATCTTTTGCGAGGGCAAATTCGCTTCCCGCAAAATCGAGGACGTGCCCAGCATCATATTGCTCGACCTCAAGCTCCCAAAAATCGACGGTCTCGAAATACTTAAACGTGTCAAAAGTGACCCGCGAACGAAATCAATCCCGGTAATTGTGTTGACTTCGTCTCGCGAGCAAAGAGACATCCTGGAAAGCTACAACCTCGGCACCAACAGCTACATCGCCAAACCGGTCAACTTCGAACAATTTGCCGCTGCGATACAGCAACTGGGTCTGTACTGGCTCGTGCTCAATCAACCGCCTAAGTAATAGTCGGTGCCGGTGCCTGGATTCGCAAGACCTGTCCGCCCATTCAAACAACGCTGTTCACTTTGTCTGCTCGCGTGAACCTTTCCTGAACACCAATCCATATCTGCTTTCAACTCATTGCTGCTCTCCCTGCAATTTTCTAAAGTTCACGATTTCTCAAGTCGAAAGATAGAGTAGTTCAGTACATAACTCTTTGGTGTCTTCCGAAGTTGACAGCGACTACTCGGGTGAGTTTCGCGAAGTTGAAAGGAGAACAATATGATACGGCTCGTCGTAGCCAGTCTCTTTTTCGTTACTGTTATGGGACCAAGAGTCTGGGCGGAAACGCCGCCTGATCTGTCTGGCAATTCCGCTTACCAAGAACGGTCGTTTACCGGCGAAGTCTTTTCCGGCTACTTCTCCGGAGTTGGTATTCACGTCAGCGGCACAATCTCGAATCTTGCGGAAGGGCTCCCATTTCAGGTTCGCCTTGGACTCGGATACGCCTGGGTTCCAACCGGTGACGCCGTCGCTGCCCGCCGCGTTTTTATCGATCAAGCGACGGCCGGCAGTCCGCGCGGTAACGGAAAGGTCTGGGACGCTCGCCTCGATGTCTTGGTCCCCGTGAAACTGTTCTCGTTGCGTGACAGCCGCTTGTTTGTCGGTGCGCGCCATGCCAATTACACGGCCCACTTCGAATACATCGGCGGCAACGAAACCTTCGACGTCAACAACAACCCCTGGGGCGTCGGCGGCGGTGTGGAAACTTCCTTCGCAGTCAGCCCGCGTCTCGCCTTGGTTGTCACTGGCGGAGTCGACTACTATTTCCGGACTCTGTTATCAGGGCACGACACATATTACCGGCCCAATGGCGACGATCTTAACGAGAAGGAAGATTTCACCTACAAAGACGCCGATGATGCCATCGCGCAACCGAATCTCAACACGAGACTAATGTTGGGCGTCTCCTACCGGTTTTGATCAACGGCGTTGCAGAGCAGTGTTGACCGAAACTTGACTTCGTGAAGACCATTGTTGACTAACATGCGTCGTTCGACTGTGAGGTGCCAATGAACAACCTTCGACTGTTATCAAAAGCGATAATCTCTTTGGCGTTGCTCGCTATCCTTGATAGCTGCGCGGCCGCCGGTGTGAAAGTCTGGGAACGCGATATCCTGTCCAAGCCCGAAATGGGACCAGATCATCAGGCGAATAATCGCACCATCGACGACCATATCTATTTCAGCAAGGAAGCCGCCAGCGGCGGACGCGGCTTTGGCGGAGGCGGCTGCGGGTGCAATTGAATAAGACAAAATCAATTCGCAGTGCGCTGTCCGCCCTTACTGCCGCGTTGGTAGGAACAGGCGTGACTCCCGCTCAGGCGCAAAATCACTCGGAGACCTCGATCCTTATCTACTCCGAGCGCGACCGCATTCGCGCTACCGAAGGCAACTTCAGCCTGACCAAGCAGCTTCGGAACAACTACACTCTCGGTCTGCGCTTGACCTACGATGGCCTTACCGGCGCTACTCCGACCGGCGGCTCGCCTTCAAAAAATCCCCAGACTCTCACCCGTGCCTCCGGTGGTAAGACCGTTGTCGTTCCTGCCGGTGAGTTTCCCGTTGACCGGTCATTCAAAGATACTCGCTTCGCAGCCGATGCTTCACTGGCAAAGCCTGTCGGACGACTGTCCAACGCCACTCTCGGATTGCGCCTGTCGAGCGAAAACGACTATACCTCGGCCGCACTCAGCGCTGGAATTACTCGCGACCTCAATCAAAAGAACACCACAATCGGCCTGTCCGCTGCTTTCGCACATGACGTCAGCAAGCCTGTTGGTGGATTTCATCCTGAGTTTTCCGTTGTTGGCGAAGATATCGAAGACGACGAAGGCATCGATCGTCTCCAGCGTTTCGAGGGCAAACAGCGAAACGTTTATGACGCCGTTCTCAGCTTAACACAAGTGCTCGATCGCAATACTCTGCTGATGTTGAATCTCTCCCTCAATACGGCGTCGGGATATCTGACCGATCCTTACAAGATCATCAGCCTCGTCGAACCGCCGGAGTCTGAAAATGCCGGCGAGCCGGTTGAAAATATCCATGAACGCAGACCCGCCAACCGCAGCAAACGCGCGCTTTACGCCGAACTCAAGCGCTACCTCGGCGGCAGCACGGTCGGGCTTTCATATCGCTACTTCTGGGACGACTGGGGCGTCCGCTCGCACTCCGTCGATGCGGCCTATCGCATCGACTTCAATCGTCGCGGCGCCTTCGAGCCGCGCATCCGCTGGTACCACCAATCGCAAGCGAGCTTTTTTCACCCGTTTTTGGTGCAGGGCGCTCCACTGCCGGCGTATGCCTCCTCCGATAGCCGTCTCGCTTCATTCGATGCGCTAACCTATGGCCTGAATTATAGCGTCCCGGTCAATGCCGGCTCGCGAGTCAATATCACGGCTGAATACTATACTCAGCGTGGCGACCGCAGCCCGCCCGGGGCCTTCGGTTCTCTGCTAAGTTTCGAGCTTTTCCCGAAACTCGATGTCATCATGCTCAGGCTCGGATACTCTCGCGATTTTTGAGCTACTGCCCACGGGTATCCGCCCGACTGATGGCCTCACAAATGTCAGCTCTCCCGCGTTACTTCGATTCGGACGAAGCCGGCCTCCCCGGCTTCGTTCGATTTTATCCCCTCTCATCCGCAAACCGTCTTCTTGTCGGAAACGGCAAATTTGACAGAAAAAAGTTCATAACTGCGCTGGAAAATAGGCTGAATTTGTGTCAATACTTGCATAGGGAACCAATTTGATTACATTGAGTTAAATTAAAGAGAGTTATGCCGAATCTTACAAATTTACCATTTCGCAGGTCGCTTGCCCTCCTCGGGCTGGCCGTTCTCACAATTTGTGGCTGCGGCGAAAGCAGCAGCAAACCGATGAACCGCGATGCCGGCTCGGCTCTGTCTGTCGAGTCCATCGTTCTTAAACCACAGCGCCTGCGCAATCAAATCTTCGCCACTGGTACGCTCCTTGCCAATGAAGAAGTCGAGTTGCGCCCCGAAATCTCCGGCCGCATTACCGGTGTCTACTTCGATGAGGGCCGCCGCATCACCAAAGGCGAACTGATGTTAAAGATCAACGACCGCGAGTTGCTCGCCGAACAAAAACGCAAAGAACTCCAGGAAAAACAAGCCGCCGACGACGAAAGCCGCAAACGCCAACTTTTCGAGAAAGACGTCATCAGTCAGGAAGAGTATGACAAATCGCTCAATGCCCTGAAATTGATCCAGGCGGAAAAAGAAGTCATCGAGTCGCAGCTTGCTAAAACCGAAATCCGCGCACCCTTCGATGGTGTGGTCGGCCTGCGTTATCTGAGCGAAGGCGGATACGTTTCACCGAATATGCTCGCCGCCACCATGCAAGATCTCGATCCCATGAAAGTCGAATTCTCAATTCCGGAAAAGTATGCCGGAATTCTGAACGTCGGCACCGAAGTCTTGGTGACCATCGGCGATTCCAAAGATACCGCTCGCGGCGTCATTTACGCAATCGAATCCAAAATCGATTCGGGCACCCGCACCATCAAAACCCGCGCCCGAATACCCAACCCCAACGAAACACTCGTTCCGGGATCGTTCGCCAAGGTCGAAGTTACTCTCGAGGAGTTTGTTGATGCCATCGTCATTCCCACCGGCGCTGTCATTCCCGAAATCAGCGGATCAAAAGTCTTTATCTGCAAAGATGGCAAGGCTCGCGCCGTGCCAATTACTACCGGCATCCGCACCGAGAGCAATATTCAGGTTCTCTCCGGTCTGTCCCTTTCGGATACTCTGATCACTACCGGCCTGCTTCAGCTTGCCGACGGCAAAAGCGTAAAAATCCAGGCGCCCCAGGCAAACTGACCGGAAGGCCGCCATGAATATCTCCTCGGTTTGCATTCAACGGCCCGTCCTTTCAATCGTACTCTCAATTCTCATCGTTCTCTTCGGTGTGATCGGCTTCCTTTTTCTCGGTGTGCGCGAATATCCATCCGTCGATCCTCCCATCGTTACGGTCCAAACTAACTATACCGGCGCTAATGCTGAAGTCATCGAATCGCAAATCACCGAACCGCTCGAGGAGTCAATTAACGGCATCGCCGGAATCCGTTCACTGACGTCCTCCTCAAGCGACGGCCGCAGCAATATCACCGTCGAATTTGAATTGGGCGTCGATATGGAAGACGCCGCCAACGACGTCCGCGATCGTGTTTCGCGCGCTGTTCGCAATCTCCCCACCGATGTCGACCCGCCGGTCGTCAGCAAATCAGACGCCGATGCCAGCCCGATCATATCCTTAGCTGTCCGTAGTGACAAACACACGCTGCTCGAACTTTCGGCTATTGCCAATGATGTCTTCAAAGAGCGCCTTCAAACCATTCCCGGCGTCAGCGAAATCCGCATCTGGGGCGAAAAGCGCTATTCCATGAAGCTGCAGATCGACCCGGCTAAACTGGCAGCCTATGGTTTGACCCCGCTTGATGTTCGCAACGCCCTCAATCGGGAAAACGTCGAACTTCCGTCGGGTCGAATCGAAGGTTATGGTACCGAGTTATCCATCCGCACTTTTGGTCGCCTGTCTTCGGCGGAAGATTTCAACGAACTCATCGTCAAAGAAACCGACGGCTCGGTTGTCAGGTTTCGCGATGTCGGGATAGCGACTCTCGCTCCCGAAAATGAACGCACAATTCTGCGCGGGAACGGCGGAGTCCCGATGGTGGCCGCCGTCCTGATCCCGCAACCAGGATCAAACCACATCGCCATCGCAGACGAATTCTATAGGCGCGTCGAAATCATCAAACGCGACCTTCCCAAAGATCTCTCTTTTGCCATCGCCATGGACACAACCGCCAATATCCGCAAGGCCATTGTGGAGGTCGTCGAAACGATCGTGATCGCTTTCTTGTTGGTGCTCCTCGTGATCTTCGTCTTCTTGCGCCATTGGCGCACTACTATCATTCCGATGCTCGCAATTCCAATCTCCCTGATCGGAGCTTTCTTCATAATGTATGTCGCCGATTTTTCGGTCAATATCCTTACCTTGCTCGGAATCGTGCTCTCGACCGGTATCGTAGTCGATGATGCCATCGTCGTACTCGAAAATATCTACAGCAAAATTGAGCGGGGCGTAAAACCCATCGAGGCTGGCCATGCCGGTTCTAAAGAAATTTTCTTCGCGATCATCACGACTACGATCACGCTGGCTGCGGTTTTCCTGCCGATCATTTTCTTGCAGGGCCTTACCGGCAGACTCTTCCGCGAATTCGGTATCGTCGTCGCCGGTTCCGTTTTGATATCCGCATTTGTGTCCCTGACGCTGACCCCCATGCTCAGCGCGCGCACACTTCACAAGAACACGCACGAAAGCAAATTCTTCCTCTGGAGCGAACGCGTGTTCCTTTCCCAGGTGGCTGCATACAACCGGTCACTCAGAAAATTCATCGCCAAACGCGGCATCGCATTGGTCATCATGGTCGCCTCTGTCGCGATTATTGTCGGACTGGGCGCCATCCTGCCTTCCGAATTGGCTCCTATGGAAGACAAGAGCCGTCTCGTCATCAACGCCACTGCGCCGGAAGGGACTTCCTACGAAGCCATGGCCGGCTATATCGGCAACCTGATTACAGTCGTCGACACGCTGCCGGAAAAGGACATGATTATGTCCGTTACCGCCGGCGGCGGCGGCAACTCGTCCGTGAATTCCGGCTTCGTCCGCATTGCCCTGGTGCCGCCGGGTCAACGCGAACGTTCGCAGCAGGAGATCGCCGATGTTGTCAGCCGCCGGCTTCGCGAAGAAAGCTTTGCTCGCGCTTTTGTCACGCAGGAACAGACAATTGGCGGCACGCGCGGCCGTGGTCTGCCGGTTCAATACATCATTCAAGCGCCGAACTTCGACCGACTCAGAGAAGTGATCCCCGGCTTCATGGAGAAAGCGCAGGGCAATCCCGCCTTCCAGGTCGTCGATCTCGATCTAAAATTCAATAAGCCCGAACTGACTATCGAAATCGACCGCGACCGCGCGCGGGCTCTCGGCATCACGGTCCGCGATATCGCCGAAACCCTGCAATTGTACTTCAGCGGTCAGCGCTATGGCTTCTTCATCTTGAATGGTAAACAGTATCCGGTCATCGCGCAGGCCGATCGCGTCAATCGCGACGAACCCCTCGACTTAAGTTCGATCTATGTGCGCAACTCCCGCGGCGAATTGATTCAGCTCGACAATCTCGTCAAGATTTCTTATCGCAGCAGTCCGCCGCAACTCTATCGCTTCAACCGCTACGTCGCTGCAACTGTCAACGCGTCTCCCGCCCCGGGTCACACGCTTGGTAGTGCTATCGACGAAATGGACAAAATCGCCGCCGAGACTCTCGACGAATCGTTCGTTACCAGCCTGGGCGGTACTGCCAAAGAATATGCCGAAAGCTCCAACACGCTGTTGTTCGCGTTTCTGCTCGCGCTCATCCTCGTCTATCTGATTCTGTCGGCACAGTTCGAAAGCTTCCGCGATCCGCTGACAATCATGTTTACCGTTCCTTTGGCCCTCGCAGGAGCATTATTGTCGCTCTGGTTATTCGGTCAGACCATGAACATCTTCAGCCAAATCGGAATCATCGCTCTTGTCGGCATTGTCACCAAGAACGGCATCCTGATCGTCGAGTTCGCGAATCAGCGGCAAGAGCAGGGGTTGTCCATTCCCGAAGCCGTCATTGACGCCGCAACGCAACGCTTCCGCCCGATCGTAATGACCAGCCTCGCAACTACGTTCGGTGTCCTTCCGATTGCCCTTGCTTTGGGCGCCGCCGCAAAGAGCCGCGTCTCGATGGGAATCGTCATTATCGGCGGCTTGCTTTTCTCGTTAGTGCTTACCCTCTACGTAATACCTGCCCTGTACACGTATCTTTCTACCAAAAAGAGCAGGCGCACCGAGATACCTGTATCCGAGACAATCGAGGCCGAACCGGTCTAAGCCGCAATTTCGATCAAACCTGCTATTCTCGCCCGCTTTGAATGTCGATAATCCAATAAACGATTGAATTTGGGGCGGGAAGCCGATATCTTACTTGCATGATTAGAGTTAATTCTGCTGCCGACGTTATCAATCCTTTCCTGATTCAACCGGGAAGCGTCATATATATTTCCGGCAATGCAGCCACACCGCAAGTCCTCTGCGAGCAGCTTGCGAACGATTTCTCCATCAAAGAAGTCGACACCTACGGTGTGCTCTGGCTCGGTGAGCGCATTCGTCCATTGTTTTCTGAAAAACGTTGCCGGACAATCACGCACCGCATCATTTTCAATAGCTATATCACCCGCGAGGCCGTCAATAACGGCTGGGCCTACTATCACCCGATTCATCTGTCCGAAATCCCGCGCTACATTCGCAGCGCCATCAAGCCCAATGTCGTCCTGCTCCAGGTTAAAGGACCCGACCGGGGCGGCAATTACAGTCTCGGTACCACTGTCGAAGGAGTTCTCCAGGCCGTCTTCACTTGTCACAAGCAAGGCGGCATCGTCATCGCCGAACGAAACGAAAAAATGCCTTTCGTTCTCGGTACCACCATTCCCGAAAGCTCCATCGACTACCTGCTGGACGTTGACTATGCCTTACCGTCCAGCCCGATTCCCGAGCCCGACAGCGTCGCTACTCGTATTGGCGAAATCATTGCCGCACTCTACATCGAGGATGGCTCCGGCAGCGAACCCGGCTCGACTTTGCAGTACGGCATTGGCGAGGTCCCCGAGGCCGTCACAGCGGCCATCCTCAAAAAAGGCGTCAAAGATCTTGCGATACATACTGAGTTATTCGCCGACGCAATGGCCAAATTGGTCAGGGAAGGTGTAGTCACCAACCGCTGGAAACAGCATCTCAACTTCTCTGTCGCTTCGATCTTTCTTGCTGAAAATCAGGATGGCTACGATTGGCTGAGTTTTAACAGCGCCATCCAGAGTCGCCCCAGTAACTATACCAACAGCGTCTTCAAAATTGCCGAACAGCCCAAGATGGTCGCAATCAACAGCGCTATCGGCGTCGACCTGCATGGTAACGTCTGGGCCGATTCGCTTGAAGCTCGCAAAATTTACTCCGGCGTCGGCGGCCAAAGTGACTTCATTCGCGGCTCTCAATACTCCGACGGCGGCGTCGCCATTGTCGCCCTCAAATCCCAAACCAGCGACGGCACGTCTAAGATCGTCGATCGCTGTCCCGCAGGCATCACCACCACCGCGACTCCGGTCGACAAAGTCATTCTGGTTAGCGAATACGGCGCGCTTGATCCCCGTAGTCTCAGCCTCGGTGAACGCGCAGTCGGCATCGCCCATCTCGCCAAACCCAGCGAGCGCGAAAATCTGCTCAGAATAATTCAGGACAGCTCCGCTTTCCACAAACCGCAATCCTCCGGCAACGGAGCGCCGCGCGGATTCACCCCCTATGAAGAAGCCATTAAGCGCTTAGGCTAATCGGTGGTTTCTCATTTCGATTTATCACTGATAGGGAAGAAGTACTCTCCCTGTCTGCGGCCTGCGTTGGGTGTCGCCCCCCGCGAAAAATGCCGGCGCCGGCCACAGAGCAACTAATACGATATTGACGACTGCAAACTGCGTGATGGAAAACGACAAGCAGCAAATTCCCAAGTACACCGGCCCTGCCGAAAGCACATCTCCGGCGCCCAAAAAGAAACTGTCGATCGCAACCTTGGCTTTGTATTTTTTGCCCTCGCGTCGTTGGTGAGAATAACATCTGCTGAGCAGTAGTATTGAACGAATAGTCGGTCGAGTTTTCGGCCGTCTTGGCAATCTTGATCAGCGCCAACAACGGCGAGAATGCGATCAAGAAATATCCACCGAGCGCGATTATCGGCAAAGCAATAATCGCTGCGCGCATTCCCAAAAACTTCACGCTTCGCGGCACCGCGAACAACTGGAGCAGCAAACCGCAAATATTGACCCATAAGAAAAAATCGCCGCAAAACTCGCCGATAGAAATCCTCTCCGTCGCCTTCGCCGTTTCTGGATCCGTGATCCTGCTTACCGCCGAATGCGCCGCCGTACTGACGACATTTCCGAGGACATGCTTGCCGGTCGTGTTTATCCAATTTGTCAGAAGGATCAAAATCGCGATCAGCAGCAAATAGCGATGCCGGAGCACTACCTCAAACGCGCCTTCTTTCAACATCGGCGGTTACGCGCCAGACTGCTCTATCAACGGTATTTCGTCGGGTCGCCTGGCTTTTTTCCGCGACTCGACACAGTCGTTATCAGTAAGCTAATTAACAACAGCCCGCCCGACGCCGACAGCAGTTCGTATATCCCCACGCTCCCGATCATAATCTGCGCCGGCTTCGCTCCCATCACGGCTCCCGCCGAACCGCAAACTGCGATGATCGTGAACAAGTGCTTGCCTTCAGCCCGAGTGTATATGTCATTTGCAAACGACCAGAATTGCGCGATTACTGTCAGACTGAAAATGCCGCCCCGGTCAACACGATCGCTTGCAGTGCCGAGGACTACGCTTTAATTCCCGCGCCTCCGCCGGCTAAGATCAATGGCTCGCGAACAACCTTGGCGATCTAAAATGCAGTGAGAATCAAGAAAATATTCAGCGTCATCCACAGCGACAGTTTTGCTTCACCGGCGTGGACTTCGGCAAAAAGTCCGAGAAATCTATCAAGTAAAGTTTTGCTCCCGCTCATTTTGAATTGTCTTTCTCGGAACTTTGCGGTTTGAGCAGGCCCGCGAGTGACGCGAGCCCATAAGTATAGTGCAGCGCGGCGAACCAAAGCGGCAATAGCAGTGTCTGCCGGATCATCCGGTTTTTGATCGCCGCCGATACAGACGCAATTATCGCCCCGGCAATGTAGACTGCGAGCGCTGCACCGAGCGCCGTCAAAGCCGGCTTGTAAATCAGCGCTATTATTAGCAACAGCACCTGCCCGCCAACGAAAACAATCGGCACATAGTGTCGCGGCGAAAATCCGCCATGCCCGCGCCGCGTCATCACGATGTTCCAATAGCCGTTGTTCCAGGCTTGTCGCAGCATTCCGCGCAGAGTGCTCCGGCATAGATATTCCGGGTTGATTTCGACATCGAGATACGACCGCAATCCCAGCTTGTTCATCCGATGATGCAAATCGTTGTCCTGGCTCCGCGGCAGCGACTCATCAAATCCACCCGCCGCAACAATCGCCTCCTTGCGATACAGCGCCATCGTGACAACCTTTACCCAGCCGGATCGACCGCCGATTCGGTGCGCGCCGCCGCCGACTCCAAACGGATGTGACAGGACCGCTGCATTGATCTTGCCGATCACCGTCGTCCCGCGCGTCGTCAATACTCCGCCAACTGCCGATGCGCCCGTTCGCTCCATTGCCGCTAAACATTGCTTGATGTGCCCCGGCTGAAGTATCGCATGTCCCGAAACCCACAGAATGTGCTCGCTCTTCGCCGCCTCCAAGCCGATGTTCATTCCGCACGATACCGACCGTTTCGGATTTTGCAGCGCTCGGATCCGTCGATCTTGGGAACCCCATGTGGCGACTATCTCAGGCGTCGCGTCATCGGACATTCCGTCGACCAGCAAGATTTCAATATTGTCTTTGGGATAGTCCAGATTGATCAGCGCCCTGAGGCAATCATCCAAATGCTCGGCCTCGTTGCGAATAGCCAGTATGATTGAGACATTCGGAAACAATTGAGTATTCAGATCACATTCTCCAGCGCCGATCAACGAGTCATGATCGCGATATAGTCCATGCCCGCGCCTTTGATCTTGGTCACTTCACAATCCGAAAAACCCGATTCACGCGCCAGTTGTTTGATCTCCTCGACTCGATAGAAATAGACCGGACATCTCTTAATGGCATACCGCACTTTGCGCAGTGGCGTCCGATAAAATGAAATGCTCGGAAACGACGCGATCACGGACTCGTTGCAGAGCCCGCGCAACTTTGCCAATCTCGGAACCGGCTCGGCGATGTAATCGAAAAAACCCATCGCCACAACGACATCAAATCTCTCGTCGCTTGAATATGTGTCGATGTCCGCCAGGACAAATTCACACTTGGCTGATCCGCTGTTCAAGCCGCTCAAATGCGTATGCGCCAAATCCAACATCGAGCTGCTGATATCTACACCAACTATGCGGCCAACGCCCGCTTCTATGTAGCCCCCGATATACCGCCCGCTGCCGATGCCGACATCCAAAACGCTTCGAGCGCTCGATTGCTTGATGTGATCTATTGTCAAGTAATACCGCTCGTATATGTCGCTGCGAAAATGTCTGTTGAGAAATCGCATGAACGCCCCCGTCTTCTCTTCACAATAGAGCGAGTCAAATAGCTCGGCCTTGCGGTTAAAATATACTGCCGCCTTGCGGTGCCCGCTCGACGATGTCTTGTCCATCAGTACTTTCCCATTCCCTGCATTCGCAAAACGGATGCCGCCGTGTCCACCGCAAACCCGTCCAGAACTTTCGCGAGCCGCCGCAGCCCATTGCTCGTGTGATAGTAGTGCCGAAATCGCCGGTAGCTCGAAATGGGAGTGATCCGCGGCCGCTGGCTCCCCAATTCATAAGGATGAATATATATCATCGCCGAATTTCCGGCGCGTTCGCTTCTCCGAATCAGTGCGCGCGACATCGTAACCGGATAGAGCCGTAGGTACCCGCCGCCGCCGTATGGTATCGTCTTTCCAAACATTTTGAATGTTCCTCCGGGAAATTCCCAGAGCCCGCTTGGGTGCTTGTATATGTGCGCCGGCACGTCCGCCATGCCGTAGACGTCATGGATGTCGGTCGGAGTCAACGAAGAGTCATACTCAAACCCCGCTTCGCGAATTTCATCAAGTATCCACAGACAATCAGGCCTGATCGAAAAGTCCGGTGCGCGAAATCCGATCACCCTTTCTCCGCCGGCGCTCTCTATCGCCTCTTTACTCCGCCTCAAGTCCGCTCGAAATTGCTCCCGGCTCTGGTTGAAGATCCTCTTATGATAGAAGCTGTGCGAACCAAGCTCATGCCCCGCACTGGTGATGCTTCGCATCAGACGCGGCAGGCGTTCTGCTATCCTGCCCAGAACGAAAAAAGTTGCCTTCAGACCCAATTCAGCAAACCCCGCAAGGGTCTCGTTCACATTGGCTTCGATTTCCCTATCTGTTGACTCGTTGTCAAAATAGCTTTCCGGAATCGGAAAACTTTCCGCCATTCCCTCGGCAAATCCCTCAACATCGACAGTCAGACTGTGCACAATCTGGGCTTGCGCTTGTTTCGTAATGGATATACTCCGCTTCGTCAAATCATCCGATCCTGACTTTTCGCAAGATAGCCCGCTTGCGACCGACAATCAAGCTCAATTGCGTTGGTGTTATACGATCCGCCGCTTGCCTTTGTGAATAGGAACATGCCATATTGTTGTTTAGATGAATCATGACACGGGGAAAACTGACCCATGCTGAAATCCCAATATCCGTACTACATCGCCAATAGTCCGATTCAAGCCAACACCGATCTGCCGGTCGCTGATAAGTACTCCGGCAAAGAAGTCACCCGCGTTGCCATGGCCAACGCGGCTGCCATCAATCAAGCAATAGCTGCCGCCGTTAGCGCCGAAAAACCGATGCGCCGGTTGCCTTCTTATCAACGCCAACAAATCCTCATGCACTGCGTCCGGCGGTTCGAAGAGCGCTCTGAGGAACTCGCTCAAGTCCTTTGCATCGAAGCCGGCAAACCGATTCGCGACAGCCGCGGCGAAGTCACCCGCCTGATTGATACTTTCCGCGTCGCCGCTGAAGAATCGGTTCGCGCAACCGGCGAAGTTATGACTCTCGACATCACTCCCCGCGCCAAAGGCTATTCCGGCATGTGGAAAAGAGTCCCGGTCGGCGCCAGCTCCTTTATTTCGCCCTTCAATTTTCCTCTCAATCTCGTCGCCCACAAAATTGCGCCCGCAATTGCTGCGGGTTGTCCCTTTGTCCTGAAACCGGCAAGTCTGACTCCGGTCGGCGCACTCTTGATAGGGGAGATACTCGCAGAAACCGATTTGCCCTCAGGTGCATTTTCGATCCTGCCCTGTCGTCGCGACGGCGCCGATTTGTTCACGACCGACGAACGGCTCAAACTTCTGAGCTTCACCGGTTCGCCCGCGGTCGGATGGGACCTCAAAGCTCGCGCCGGTCGTAAAAAAGTCGTCCTCGAACTCGGCGGCAACGCCGGTTGCATCGTCGATGCGGATACCGACCTCAACGACGCCGTTACTCGAATAGTTTTTGGCGCTTTCTACCAGTCGGGCCAAAGTTGCATCAGCGTTCAGCGCATAATGATCCATGAAAATATCTACTCGGACTTCAAATCCCGGCTCATTGCCGCCACGAACAAGCTAAAGCTCGGCGACCCGCGCGACGAGTCGACTTTCATTGGTCCGATGATCTCTGAGAAAGAAGCCCAGCGCCTCGAAGGTTGGATCAACTCAGCCGCTGCTGCCGGCGGCAAAGTACTCTGCGGCGGCAATCGTCAGGGCGCCATGTTTGAGCCCACACTTTTGGAAAATGTGCCGACTGACCAGACACTTTGCACACATGAAGCTTTCGGTCCGGTCGCCGTTCTCTCTTCGTTTAGAGATTTTGATGAAGCCCTGCATCAGGTCAATGACAGCCGCTATGGCTTGCAAGCCGGCATATTTACCCGCGACATATACAAAGCGCAACGGGCCTGGGATACTTTGGAGGTCGGTGGTGTTGTCATCGGCGACGTGCCTTCGTGGCGCGTCGACAATATGCCTTATGGCGGCGTGAAACTCAGCGGCCTTGGCCGCGAGGGTGTCCGCTGGGCGATCGAAGATATGACCGAGATTCGACTCCTGGTTCTCCGTACTCCACCGAACACAGATTAATTCGCTCCACTTACACTCGGAATTGTTGACATTTTGCAGACGCCGGTGTATTTAGTCTTTCAATAGAATGAAATTACAGATAGCAACCATGCCCGAAATTGCACGCCCTGGGAACCCGCTAAATGCCAAATGAGAAATCCGGCTACGGCAACTTCCCGTTAACCCGCAACTCTGCCATTGTCGCTTTGAAGCAGGGAGATGCCGAGATGCGCAAAGTCGCCCTTAATCAAATCATCTCGCTCTATTGGGCGCCTGTCTACCGCTACCTCCGTTTGCGCTGGAACAAAGACAGCGAAACCGCCGCCGATCTCACACAGGGCTTTTTTCTCTCGGTTCTCGAAAAGGAATTTCTCTCAACTTTTGACTCGACCAAGGCCCGCTTTCGGACTTTTCTCCGGCTCTGCCTTGACCGCTATGTCGCCAAGCAAATCGAATCTGCGACTCGCCTGAAACGCGGCGGCGATTTCCAACATCTTTCGCTCGACTTTGACACTATCGAACGCGACCTGGCACACCGCACCGCCGCAAATCCGCAGACTCCCGAGGAACTCTTCGATCAGGAATGGATTCGCAATCTGTTTTCTTCGGCTGTCGAAAAACTGAAAGAAAAATACCAACACGACGGCAAATCCACGCACTACGCCATTTTCGAACGCTACGACCTGCAGTCTCTCGATTCCGACGAAAAAACCTCCTACCACGAACTGGCTGACACTTACTCTCTCACTGTCGAAACCGTGACCAATTATCTTGCTGCCGCGCGACGCGATTTCCGCAAAATCGTCCTGGCTTTATTGCGCGAAATGACCTCCACCGACGAGGAATTCCGCGACGAAGTCCGCTCAATTCTGGGAGTTGATCCATGACTGTTCCGCTCTCTGACGACAACCTCAAGCGCCTGCGCCAGGTTTTCGACCTTCCCGAATTGTCGGGTACGCCCTACGAACTCGTCCGCAAGCTTGGTTCCGGCGGTATGGCCGAGGTTTATCTTGCCCGCGATCGCGAATTGGCGCGACTCGTGGCTGTCAAAGTCCTATCGCTTGCCGAGGACAACTCCGCTTCGGCGCTTCGTATGACGCGCGAAGCCAGAATCGTCGCGCGCCTTGAACACCCCGGAATCGTGCCCATTCACGACTTCGGTGTTCTCCCTGATGGTCGAGCATTCTATGTGATGAAGTACGTCGAGGGCGCAACTCTTGAAAACTACGCCGATCAAAATCACAACCTTACGGATCTGCTTCGCGTCTTTCTCAAAGTGTGCGACACTATCGCCTTTGCCCACGCCCGCGGAGTTTTTCATCGCGACCTGAAACCGGCAAACATCATGATCGGCTCCTTCGGCGAAGCCCTCGTTATGGATTGGGGAATCGCCTTGGTCCGCGAAGACGTTGATCCCCGGTTGCATGAATCTGCAGTTGATGCCGGCGCGACCACTCGAGACACTGCACATGGAACCATCCTCGGCACGCCTGCCTACATGTCGCCCGAGCAGGCAAGGGGAGATGTCGCCGCGATTTCTGTGAAATCCGACATCTACTCGCTTGGGGCGTTGCTCTATTACATGCTCACCCGCGAGGCTCCATATTCCGGCGAGTCGTCCGAGGCAATTCGCATGAACGTGATCGCCGGAACCCTGGTCGAACCGCGTGAAAAGAACTCATCCATTGCCCGGCCGCTTAATGCCATCTGCTTAAAAGCCATGCGCGTCGACCCCGAGCAACGCTATTCAAACTGCGCCGCCCTCGCCGACGACATCAAGAATTTCCTCGATCAGTTGCCGGTCTCAGCCTATCGAGAGAATATTCTCGAGCGCCTGCTCCGCTTTATCGGCAAAAACAGGGTTATCGTCTTCATGATCGTCGGCTATATGCTGATCAGATTATTGTTTTTTCTTCGTTCCGGATTCTAAAGGGCGTCGCATTTTCGCGTAAAAGAATTCTGCAGATAACTAACTGTCTACATGAAAGGAGAATTCAATGTCCAAGCCACTCTTGGGACTGATTGCCGGAATAGTCCTCGGCGCAATCGACGGCCTCAGTGCACTACTGTCCGCACCCGAAACCGCACCGGAGATCGGAATGATCGTCGTTGGCTCAAGCATCAAGGGACTTTTGGCTGGTATAATCATCGGCTTCGTCTCGCGAAAATACCGCTCCATGAAAGTCGGCGTCACCGTGGGAATAATCGTCGGCTTCGCGCTCGCCTTCGTCATTGCGGCAATGCAGGCTGCCGAGGGTGCGCCGCATTGGATCGAAGTCCTCGTTCCCGGCGCTTTGGTCGGCTTGATACTCGGATTCCTGACCCAGCGTTACGGAACCTCGCCCGCTGCGGCAACTCGATAAGATCTTAAGATGAACCAAACCACTTTCACGAGGATCATATGGCACAACCAGTAATTCACTTCGAAATCGCTGTCACCAATCGCGAAAAATCGACGGACTTTTACTCTAAATTATTCGATTGGAAAACCCAGTCCCCTCCCGGATTCGATTATACCTTCGTAGAACCGGCGGGCGACAAGTCCATTGGCGGCGGAATCGGACCGACTATGCCGGGCCAAAAACCTTCGGTCACCTTCTATGTCAGCGCCGATGATCTCCAAGCCTATCTCGACAAGGCGGAACAACTTGGCGCCAAGACCATTATGCCCCCCACGCCAATCCCCGGTATCGGCGCCAGCGCCATGTTTGCCGATCTCGACGGCAACATCATCGGCCTCTTCAAAAGCTGAAACAGGCGCGAATTCTCTCGATCGCGGGGCCGATTAAGCTCGGCTCCGCGATTTCACCATCTCTCGCTATCTGATTTTTGACCTCGTATGCTCAAAAAACAGTCACCTTGTCCAATTGCCGACAACTACTGCGAACATTATCTTATTTGGTCGATAAAAGTAAGTGGAGGGAATAAACGCTATGAACATCTGCAGAAATGTCGCGCGAATTAGCATCGGCGCTATCGTGGCGTTAATTCTCTGTTGCGTCCAGTTCTATGGCGTCGATGCTGCTGAGCGCCTGATTATCGGCAAGCGCTTCGAAGGCGGCGTCGAATTCACTGCCCGTCCAAACATCGTGATCGCCCAGTGGAAACTCACTATCGACACGATCACTACCGAGCAAACTTTGCTCTACCGCGGCGCTCGCGAGGATTCCAAGATTTGCGTCGAAAGCCGGATCGTCGAGCGGAACTCTCGCACCAAAGTCGAGAAACAGGTTAAACTCGACTCGATCCGCCTCGTGCTCGATTGCGAAGGCGATATGATCTACAAAGTCGAGCAGTTGACATTCGCCATGCGCCTCACTGATGGCGTCCTGAAATACACAGTTCTCAAAGATTGGGACACCGTCTATATCGACCCGGATACCGCCTTGCAACGCTGCCGCCATGGCCACGAATGGATCAGCCGCAAAATTTCCAACTGCCCGCTCTGCGGCACAACTCTCTCGCGTAAAGACTAACTCCTCCGTTTTTTATTCCCTGTTGACTCCACGCATTTAGCCCGATAGATTCCCTCAAGACATTGCCCCAAAAAATGTTGAACGCCCAAAGCGTTTGTCCGACTATTCGTGTATAAGTATAAGTAATTTTGAGAAAGGAACTGCCTTATGCTTGGGATGCCCGCCGCTCGTTTGGGTGATCAAACTGCTCACGGCGGTGTTATCATTTTAGGGTTCCCGATGGTCCTAATTGAGGGCCAGCCTGCCGCCAGAATGGGTGATATGCATACCTGCCCAATGTGCGACGGCCCCAAACCGCACCTCGGCGGCCCGATTCTTAAAGGCTCCATGGGTGTCCTTATCGGCAATATGCCGGCGGCTCGCGTCATGGATCAATGCACCTGCGTCGGTCCCCCGGACATGATTGCCAAAGGCGCCACCAAGGTCCTCATCGGCGATGGCGCTCCCAGCGGCGGAGCCGCCTCCGGCTCCAGCGGCCAAGGCTCCGGCGAGGCTGAAAGCCTTGAATCCGAAGTCACCGAAATCAGCGAAAGCCAATCCAGTTCCAGCGAATCAAGTACTGAGTCCGAGGACCATTTCCTCGACGTCCAATTTGTCGACTCCGCCAACAATCCAATTACCGATTCGCAATACACCATGACCGATCCGCAAAGCAACGAAAGCGGCGGAATCATCGCCGGCGGCGTCGCCGGCACCGGCGTCGAACCCGGCAACTATGATATCGGCTTGCACGCGATTGTCAGCGCCCGGTGGTCCCAAACCACCGCCAAAGTCGGCGAAACAGTTACGATGACGGCCGAAACCGCCGGCATCGACGACGGCGCCAAGGCCCGCCTTGAAATCTGGGTTCATGACCCCAATTATGCCACCCGTATGCTCAAGCTCGTCGAGACGGAAGTTAGCGGCGGCAAAATCGAAGGCGACTGGACCATCGACATCGACGAGGCATTCATTCAAATCGTCGAGGAGAAAGAGGAACTCGGCCAGTATTCTTCGCCGTCCTACTATTTCATCGCCGTCGCAAAGAACTTCTCGAAGCGCTCCGGGATGTTGGTTATCACCGATGATGTCGAAATCACACTGAAAGACAAAGACGGCAATTCCGTACCGGATAAGAAATACAAAGTCTACCTTCCCACCGGCGAAGTTCGTCAGGGTCGCCTCGACGGCAACGGTTACGCCAAAGAGACCGATGTTCCCGCCGGCCGGGTCCGGGTCGCATTTGAAGTTCGCGACGAATCTTGGGGCGGATAACTCGAAGAATCTATGGCATTCACAGACGGCACAATGGGAACCTTCCGCGATTTTCTATCGCGAATTGGCGCCAACACCGGAACTCCAAACACATTTTATCACCGGCTCCTGACAGTCCACATTCTCGAAATGGAAGATGTCCTCTTCCACCTCGACAGCGCCGTCATGATGCCCGCCAAGCCCGAGGGCCGCTCATCCAGCGATGGGACTACCGACGATTCGACCGACGCCGGTACTCAACAGCAGCAGGACCAGGTTTCGGGTCTGGCAGCCTTGGCTCTCTGTTTCAAGCAGTTCGAATTCGATCCCAACAAACGGCTCCTGATCGCCGGACACACCGACACCTCCGGTCAGGCGCAAATGAACTTCGAGCTGTCCGCCCAGCGCGCGCAAAACATCCAGTTCTTGCTCGAAGGCGACCGCGAACAGTGGGCAGTGATTTCCGAACAGCGCCATCGCGTCGAAGACTACCAACAGATTATGCAATTCATCAATTTTAATACCCGCTGGGGCTGGGATTGCGACCCGATTCAGACCGACAATACCTGGGGTGACAACACCAAGGGCGCAACTGAGCGATTTATCACGGCTTATAACAACTGGGTGCTCAGCGGCCTGGCGCCAACCGACAGTGTTCAATTGCCGCCGGAGACGTTCAATCGCGTCAAGAATTCCGGCGCCCACAAATGGCCGATCGAAATGTGGCGCGCAGTTTATGATATCTACAACGACGAAATTGCCGCCAATCTCGGCATCACCCGCGACCAGATGGGCCGCTATCGCGCCTTGCTCGCCTTCGCCGATGACCTCAAGAAACTCGTCGCTTGCGGCGAATCATTTCCACTCGATAACGCGGGCCGCGACAACTATCGCTCTCAGCTAAATCGCCGTGTGGAATTACTCTTTTTCGACAAGGAAGAAATCCCCGTTCTCAACTGTCCGGCAACCACCAACGCCGTTCACACACCCGACGAGTGTCCGCTTTGGCACAAATGGCATTTTGCTCCGGTCTACATCGACCCCGCCGATCTCAATGCCGTCGCCTATCATTTGAAGTTCGTCTACTATGACAAAATTGCCAAAGCGATCAAAGACATCCCCGATGGTCTCCCCATCAAAGTTTTCGAAAACGGCACGACAGAAATTCCGGCGCGGATGACCTATTCCAACGGCGTGTACACCGTCAAAGTTCAGGATAATCCCGCGCGTACCGATTTGCATTTCAACTTCGCCATGGTCAATTCTTTCATATTTACCGAAAATGACGCCGCCACTCCGGTTATCGTCGCTAAAACTCCCGGCGAGGTCAACGCCATGCCGTTCGCCGAGCGCCGCAAATATTACGACCTGCCCGAAAAGTGGTCTTCGATAAATTATTGGACTCGATACCAAACCGACCTCGATGTCGGCGACCGCTTCAAAGAAGTCCTCCGCACCCACCGCAGTCTCAAGCCGTTCGGCGGCAACTTTAGCGATCCCAACACACCGCTGACGTTTTCGCTCGACGACATCGTTCTTCTCGATGCTGTCGGCGGCGCTCAGGATATCAAGGATGCCGACCACAGCTTGCCGCCGGTTGCCAAGAATCTCTCCGCCCGTTCGCGCGTGAAGATCATGGTCATCGACCCCGCCGACGGATTTCTCAAACTTCACAAACGCGGCGCCGACGCCAAATCTGCTCGCATACCATTCGAGAAAAATCTCATCGTCGAGAAACTCGAAGATGTCAAAACCGCCGCCATCGTCCACTTCCGCGACGGCTTTTATCCCATCGGCTCACGCCGCACCATCGAATCGGCGAACTGGGAATCCAACGGCTTTGTCGTCGGCGCCCGCGCCGCCTTGCGCGATGATCCCAATTACATGCGCTCTTTCGACATGGGCGGCACAAGCGCAAACCGCGAGTTCAGTTTCTCCGGCGATTATCAATTCTTCTATTTCCATCATCTCCACATGGAAGATCAACACCCGATCTCTTATACAATTACTTATATCGCCATCTCATTCATGATCGACAGCCGCGCCGCCGGCCCGAATACGAATCCGATTCCGACCGCTGCCGATGTCCTGAAGTTTGTCGATGAGGGCTGCTACAACGCGATGGATCGCTGGAACATGATTCAATTCTATCTCGACGAAGCAACTCCGACCGCAACTTCCGAGCGTATCAAACCGTTCTACCTCTACGACGAGCGCGAAACCTTCGTTATACCGCAGGCTTCAACACCGACCAATATCGACTTCGATACAGAAAGCAACTCCGAAGCGCTCTTTCAGCATCCTGCCGTTACAGCCGCCCGCCGAAATGCGCTTGGCGGAAAATCCCGCTTCCTGGCCTGCATCTGTCGTGATGATCCAGGCAGCCAGTATGGCCGCGCCTATCAACACCAGCGCCGCCTTTGGGGACGAACCTATTCCTTCTTCATGATGAATAAATCGGCGTACCATGATGTCGGCAGTGTCCTCGGCGTCGGGTCGACCGTAACCGAACTTGGCCAAACCTTCGGCGTCTTCACGCTTGCCCATGAAATCGGCCACGCCGTCGGCTTGCCTGATGAATACTTCTACCAGGAATTTGTCATCGAATACGACGATGCTGCCGGCCATCACCGCCGCATCTTCGGCAGCTATCGCCGTGACTTTGAATGCTACTCGATGCCCGCCAATGCAAGTTCGATGATGAAAGGCAACGTCGCGCCGCGCAATCACCACCTTTGGTACACGCTCTACAAAGTGAACTTCGAAACCGCCAGCGCCAACTGGACCGCTTTCCATCCGGCCGCGCGCCGCTTTGTCGTCAAACTCGTCCGTGGCGGTCAGGACCTGACCTTCCACCGGGGCAACCTTACAATTAGCGGATCTCAGCGCCGCATGACTCTCGGATCGCACACGCTCAACAATGACTTTGCGCTGCCGCAAGCGATTGATGAACACCACAGCATTCCCGGCGCGACCGACAAGCAAGTTCGTCTGTCGCTATTTCACATCGGCCAGGATCTTTCTTCCCGTCGCGGCTTGCATCTGAATCAAAATGATTTCGAATACCAGGCTGTGCTGACCATCGCTGTCATGCTCAAAGTCGAGTTTACCGATGACGATGACGACTGGACCGGTGCGGAAAAAGCCGCGAAGATTGCCGGCTTCCAGGCCGCATGGCTCAATTGGGGCGGCAAATACCGGCTCGTCGGCGGCACGCGCGGCATCGAAAGGATCTTTTTGCATTTCGTGCCCGGGTTTACCGATCAGGATGAAGACCAAACGAATTATATCACGCAGTTCCAGCACTCCAACGCCGATGCCGGCGATCCCAAAGTGTTCATTCATAATCCACTCATCGGATCGAACAAACTCCGTATAAAAATGAACGCCACTGCGCGTGAAACCGTGCAGTTCTTACTCGACATGAGTACCGGTCAGGACGAACTTGCCGTTCTTGACTTTGTCCGCGTATGGGTAAATGGCCAGCTCAGCGACACCTTTACGCTCGAGCGAATTTGAGCTGGTCATCGCGAAATGGATTTGATTTCGAAAGGATTTCCTGGGTGATAAATGCGAATTCCCATTATAATTGTGTCATGCCTGCTGACCGCGTCGTGTTTGATTGCGCCCAGTTGTCGATCTGCCGAGATCGAGCCCGCTGCGAAGGCGACTAAGGAGACTGTGATGCCGACTCCGAATATTCACAACGGATACGATTACTCCGATCTTCGCGCGACTTCGTTCTTGCCCTTCGTTGCCGGTCAGACCGGACTCATCGTCTGGCCCAAGGACAGCGTGGTTTCCGCCGGTGGCCGCCAGCCGATTGCCCTGGCGACAATCGACGACAAATTGCTCGTCCGCTATTCCGATTTTCTCGAATTGCGCCAACGCGGCAACGGCGCTTTGATCTGGGGCCGCGAGGTCCATTTCGGAACCGACTTGCAGGCTGCACAATCCGGAGTCATCACTCGCAGCTATTCCGGATTTTACCAGACCATTTCCTACGACTCCCGCGTCTTCGAGGGCTATTTCCTGCCGTTTCTCGGCGAACGCACTCATCTCAATTGGGTCCTGCCCGACACCAACGAAACGCGCTACGCCTATTGCTCTGCGCCGGTCCCGGTTCATGGACCGTCTGGTACTCCCATCGAAGCCGCCGGTGTTTACGCGCGCTATTTGCCCGAGGAAGAACGACTGCTTTGGTTTTTTGAGCGCACTGGCGCACCGCGCGGCGCAAGAATGACTGGTGACGGCTCAACCGTTTGCCTCGGCACCCTCAATTTCATCGACATCTTTCCCGCCAACGCCGATTCAACGACAAAATTTGCGTCACTTCCCGTTGAAAATTTGCACGCAGTCGCGATAAATCATGAAGACAAAATTCTCGCCATCGACGAATTCGAGGGCCAAATGCGGCTGCGTTGTCTCGGTCGCGACGGTGCGGAAATCTGGGCGAATATTCTGAAATCAATCGGCGCGGTATCCCAACCGCCGATCTCTGCACCCGGCGCTCGCTGCTGGATCACCGTCGGCTCAACCATCTATCACTATGTGGAAAATAAATTGATCTGGGAATACTCGGTTCCCGCAGAAGACAAGTTGTTCGTCACCGCCTGCGCCGACAACTCGCTCCTGATCGCCTGCGGCTCGCTGTTCACGATACTCTCGGAGCAGGGCCTGCCGGTCCTCAACCGCGTATTCGCAGGTAAATTTACATGTCGTCCGCTTGTCGACGACCAGGGCCGGATCTTTCTCGGCGGGTCGCAGGGCTTGCTCTGTATCCGCTAATGGAAAATTGAACCTTAGTGCTCAGGAACGACGATAGTAGTAGAGAAACCAATATGACCGATACCAATCATCAATTTCGCCTCACGCTTCCCGCCGGTTGGGAAGACAATTCCATCTTTACCTTCATGGGTCCCGATATTCACGGCGTCAAACACATTCTCAATCTCGTTATCGAAAAGAACGTCGGCGACCACACCGTTGAGACGTTCGCGCGCGAGCGAATCCAAATGTCACTGGCGTCTCTCGACGTCGTCGGTACGCTCAAAGATACCCCGCGAACCCTTTCAAGTGGCCGTGTCGCACATGAGTGGATATATAAGACCGTTCCCATCGATGGTCAGTCGCGCTTCCACCAGCAAATCTACTTGATCATCGAGAATAGGGGATACACATTTTCCGCCGTCTATTCCAAAATGTCGTTTAAACTTCTCGCCGGCCAGGTCGAGCAAATCATCTCGTCGTTCCTCCCGCTCAAGACCGCCTAATTCGAGCCCATAAAAAAACGCCGAGTTCATTTCAAACTCGGCGCTCGTTGCCGTTTGTTGTCCCGCGAGTTCTACCGCTTATGACACTGTATGCACAGGTCCATCTCCGGATCGAAAGCGAGATAGAACTTCTGCTTCGATCCATGCATCTTATGGCAGCTCATGCAATCAACCGGAGCGTCGGTCCGTTTGTCAATCGTGCCTTCGCCCATCGGGTGCGAACCTTTGTGTACATCTTCATGACAGGTCCGGCACAGCGCCATCCCATCGTTGTTCGCCAATAATCGCTTATTTTCCGCTCCGTGCGGCGCGTGGCATACCGAGCAATCCTGGTCTGGATGCGTAATATATTTGTCGCGGTCCTTCGCCGGTACCTCCGAAAAATGACACTTCGTGCACATCGTCTGCTGACTCGAACTCAACAGCGATCCGACATTCGATGCGTGTGGATTATGACAATTCGTGCAGGACTTATCGCCCGCGAGATGTGGGCTGTACTCCGCCTTCTTCGCAGTCTTCAAATCTTCATGACACTTCAGGCAGATCGCCTCCAGATCGCCGGTTATCGCAAACGACCCTCCCGACTGGGCGCCCGCGGCATGGCACGACGAACACTCGTCAGCCTCGAACGGCGCATGCTGATTTGCCATCAAGAGATTCTTGTTCGATGAAGCGTGCGGATCGTGGCACGTCGAACAATCCGCGCTCGATAAATTGTAACCCTTGTGCCGTGCCGTAAACTGAGCGTTTTGCGGATGACAATCGAAGCAAAGTTGCGGTATCTCTTTCGCGAGTATGCCGTCGTGCTCCGAGCCATGTGCGTCGTGGCATTTGAGACAGTCCTTACTCATCACCGGGGCATGTTGGATCGGTTGCTTCATCCAATCCGCCACCGCTGGATGACAGCTCTGACACAGCGCTCCCTGCGACATCACCAATTGATTGCCAAAATCCGATGCGTGCGGATCATGACAAGACAAACACTCGCCATTTGCGGCCGGCTGGTGCCTGCCTGCGAGTTGTGCCAAGCCCTTGAGATCTTCATGACAACTTTGGCAAAGCTTGCCGACTTCGTCTTTCAGTAACGTCGCATGCCGCGATGCGTGCGGATTGTGGCAGTCCGAACACTTGCCTCCCGAAAAGGCCGTATGCTGGCTCTTTTTGCTGTGTTCTGCTTCCACATCTTCATGACACATGAAGCAGACTTCCGGTTCATTCACTTTGACAACCTGGGCATCCGCCGGCAAAGCATAAACAATCACTGCCGCGACAATGAGCATTAAGTATCTCATTAGTTCTTCCCTCCTTCGCCCGGCACTTCCGTGTGGCAAACGTCGCATGAACCGCTGGAGAAGGGATCATGATTATTCTTGAGTATCAACGAAGCATCCTTTGAACCGTGTGGGTCGTGGCATTTGCGGCAGTCAATTTGACTACCGGCGAGTCCAAGGTGCTTGCTCTTGAAACCCGCCTCGTCGCCGTCATGACAAGTCAAACACTGCGTCGGCACACCCTCGCTCAATAAACTTGCGAATCCGCTCGAATGCGCATTGTGGCATGAACCGCACTCGTCCTTTGCTGGCGCATGTGCCACACCCTTATTGATAATCTCGCCAATGTCTTTGTGACAATTCAGGCACAGCCTCGGTTCTTTATCCACCAGCAAGTTCTTGATCTTTCCCGAATGCGGTTTGTGACAACTCGAGCATTCGCCTTCAACTACCGGATGGTGCGCGCTCACTGCGTTGGCGGCAATGACATCCGAATGGCACTCGCCGCACAGCGTTCCCTGTGCCTGCGTCAAGAGCCCTTTGAACTGCGTGGCATGCGGCGCATGACACGAACTGCAGGTCCCTTCCGCAAACGGCGGATGTATGATCGTATTGCTCGTGTCCGCGATCACCGCCTGATGGCATGTGCCGCACAGATTGTCCTGGCTGCTGACCAATAACGGCTTGATTGCCGAACCATGCGGATTGTGGCACTTCGTGCAGTCGCCCGTCTTGATCGGCATGTGCACGCTCGCAAATCCCAACCACTCATTGACGTCGCCGTGGCACTCGGTGCAAAGTTCAGCTTGATTCGCGTTGACCAATTTCGGCTGCAGCGACCCGTGCGGCGAATGACAATCAGTGCAAACCCCGTCCGTATATGGCGCATGCTGGCTTACCGCCGCCGTCAATTCTCTCATATCGCTGTGGCAATCCAGACAAAGTGTATTGATTTCTTTCGTCAACAGATGCTGCTTCGTCTTGCCGTGCGCTGTATGGCACGTTGAGCAATCTTCCTTGACCGGCTGATGCGATGACACCCCCGCCAATTGCGATCTCACTTCATCATGACACTCGATACAGAGCGCCGATTCCTTTTGCGCCAGCAGCATGTTCTGCTGCGACCCATGCGGATTGTGGCAACTCAGGCATTCGCCCTCCGCTACCGGAGGATGACTTCCTGCAGGCGCAACTTCCGCTTTGTCATGACAAGTCACGCAAAGCGCATTGCCGTCGTCCGAAGTCGCAAACGGCTCAGTTGCTGTCGGCGCATTGTGGCAACTCGAACACTCGCCCGCCTCGACCGGCGCATGAATCGACTTCGCAAACAACTTCGGTGAGTCGGAAGAATGCGGTGAATGGCACAGCCCGCAATCCTGCTTCTCAACTGGGTAATCCTGATGTGCCGTCTTGAATGCCGCCAAATTCGGATCGTGGCAACTCATGCACAATACGCTCTGGTCGCTCTTCAGCAGGGCCTTGTGGTCGCTGCCGTGAACTTCGTGGCAAGTAAAACAATCCTCATTCATCGGTGCGTGTACGATCCTGCGCTCGAATTCGCTGCGATCATGACAGGTGAAACAAAGATCTTTCGTGTTCGCGACCAGCAGTCCTTTGTGATCCGAGGCGTGCGAGCTATGGCATACCGAGCAGTCGCCATTCTTCGCCGGAGCGTGAATGACTGCCTTTTCCATTCCCAATTCGGTCTTGTTATGGCATTGATAGCAAAGCATCGCCCCCGATTCCTTCAATCGCAGCATTCCCACCAATCCGTGCGGCTTGTGACACGCCAGGCAGTCCTTCTCCTTGAACGGTTCGTGTTTGATGTTCCCTTTGAAGTCGCCCATTGAATGACACTCAAGGCAGTTGCCCTCGGAGGAAAAACGCTTCCCGCGTTTCACCTGCGCGCCCAGCGGTTCGAACAGTGAGGCGCCGGTTACAAATAGAGTTGTGACGATTACCACATACCGAAAAATCGCTCTTTGGCGCCTCGCGAACATTCCTTGCTCCATAACTTTCCTCTTAATCCGCCCTCACCATCACGCTAATTCTCCGCGCCCAGATACTGCTCGATCGCCTCATCGAATGTCACCACCGCCGAATTCGCCTTCAGTCGCGCCAGTGTTTCGTCAAGCAGACTTCCGAATTTGCGCTGGAACATCACCTCACGAATTTTGAGATCAACCTCGTCCAATGTCTTTAAGCGGCCCTCTTTGCGGTCCAGTATCTTGAATATTATCCATCCGTCCGGCGTCTGATAGGCCTTTGTCGCCTGCCCCGGCGTCAGCTTGTCGAAGTCCGCTTGAATCGACGGCGGGAACTCCGAGAGTGATGCCCACAACGTCTTTTCGGACAGCTCCTTCTGTACTTCGCGATACTTGTTCGCTACATAGTCGAAATCCGCTCCGTCCTGAAGCATCGCCGCCGCGCTATCGGCTCTTTCCTTGCTACCGATCAGTACTTGCCGCAGGTTCAATTCGTATGGCTCTCGAAAATCCTTCTCATGCTCCGCATAATATTGCGCAAATTCCTCATGATTGAACTTCACACGCTCGACTACGGTCTCTTTGAGATAAACCTCGATCAACGCACTGTCCTGAGTTGCCGCCAGCCGCTTGCGAATTGCTGCAAGTGTATCAATTCCCGCGTCGACACCCGCCCGGTACAGTATTTCATCTTCAATCTTTTTGTCTAAAGCCTGGTAAAGCAGCGTATCCACCGGCGCCGTCGCATTCGACATCGCGGCATGTGCGGTTTCCTGGCGAAGTTCGCCGTCAGTTGTTATTGGCCCCGTGCTGCAGCTTGCAACCACCTTTTCTGACCCGCGCTGAAATGTCGAATCCAGCGCCGACTTCGTGGTGCGAGAAATGTCGGCGATGGCCGCAGAGTCAATTGTCACACCATACTGCGCTCTGAGTCCCTCAATATATTTTCCATGCTGAAAGGAACGCACCAGGTTTAACGAAGGCGT
>CAVPQS010000103.1:0-19171 GCA_963707485.1 uncultured bacterium | reverse complement strand
GCTCGGGCTGTGCGCCTGCCAGACGCCGCGCGCCGAGCTGTTCATGTATCGCACGCCGGGCGGGCACACGGTGTTCAGTGACCGGGTGCTGACCACGCCCGGCTATGCGGCGGCCAACCATGCCGCCCGGCGCGGTCCGCGCAAGTACGTGGCACCGACGCTGATCGTTCCGACCGTGGCCAGTCGGCCGACCCTGATCGGCCCCGGCCGCCAGGCGGTCGAGCAACTCATCGATCGCCTGGCGCCGCAATACGCGCTCGATCCGGCGCTGGTCAAGCAGGTGGTGGCCGCCGAGTCGGCCTTTCGCACCGATGCCCGCTCGCCCAAGAACGCGCAGGGCCTGATGCAGCTGATCCCGGCGACCGCGCAGCGCTTTGGCGTGCAAGACCCCTGGGATGCCGAACAGAACCTGCGTGGCGGCATGGCCTACCTGAGCTGGCTGCTGGGGCAGTTCCGCGGCGACGTGCGCCTGGCCCTGGCCGGCTACAACGCCGGCGAGGGCGCCGTAGCCCGCCATGGCGGGCTGCCGCCGTATGCCGAAACGCGCCACTATGTGGCCGGCATCATCGGTCGCTACGGCAAGACCGAGCATCCGTACGTCGTGACCGCCGATTGACCGGCTGCCCTCGGCCTGTTGCTGTTCTATGCCCTGACCGGACAGAAGCTCGACATGGGCGGCAGCCAGTTTCAACTGGTCGAGAAGCGCCGGCGCGTGCCCGATCTCGGCGGTGTCGACATGCGGATCCGTCCGTTGCTCGAACGGATGCTGCAGCCAGATCCGGCAAACCGGCCCGCAACGATGGCGGAGATCGCGAACCCGCAGACGATTGACGGGCTCGCGGAGATCTTTAGCGTCCTTGCTGATCCGACAAGGCTTAAGATATGTATCTTCTTGGCACAAGAAGAGTTATGCGTCTGCGACCTTGCGGCGATGCTAAACATCTCTGAATCTGCCATTTCCCATCAATTGCGCTTGCTCCGTTCGCTGCGTCTGGTGAAATATCGCCGCGACGGCAAGATGGCGTTTTACGCTCTCGATGATGCCCACGTCTCGGCTCTCATTAAACAGGGCATGGATCACGCCGAAGAAAAGAGCAAACAATAATGCCGCTTACCAACATCGAAGCCCGCACCACGCGCATAGACTGCCCGAACTGCGCCAAAACTGCCGAATCAGAAATCCAGGGCATTGAGGGCATCGCCGGCGCACGCGTCGATCTGCTCAATGCCAAAGTTTTCTATTCCTTCGACACCGACAAGGCAGATGCCGCGGCTCTTCGAAACAAAATCGAGAGCCTCGGTCATTTCAAATTCGTCGACGACCCGAAGTCGAAGGACGCTCTATTACCATTTTCGCGTCCGTTGGCATATTCGCTGCTGGGAAGCGTCCTGCTATACGCTGCCGGTGCGTTACTCTATTTCGGTCTCGATCAGGTGATTGCCGGCACAGCAGCATTCTATCTTGCAACCCTGGTCGGCGGCTGGGACATTCTGGTTCGCGCTTTCAGCGCTGTGCGCCATCGTCGTCTCGATATCAACGTTCTTATGTTAATTGCCATTGTCGGCGCTATCATTATTGGCGATCTGCACGAAGCGGTTGTCGTTGTCCTGTTATTTGGACTGGCCAACATGTTGGAATCGTACTCGCTTTGGCGGCTGTCAAAGACACTTACCAGCATTTCTGACTTCACCGCTGATCACGCATTGCTGAAGCGCGGAACAACAACCGTCAGTGTACCGCCGGAGTCGTTGGTGCCGGGAGATGTCGTGATCCTGCGCGAAGGAATGCGAGTTCCCGCAGATGGCGTCATTCTCGTGGGGAAGGCCTTTCTCGACTTTGCCAGCCTGACCGGCGAATCGCAGCCACGTTCGGGGTCTGAGGGAGATGAAGTTTATGCCGGTGCGGTAAACCTCGACGGTTACCTCGAAGTCACTGTTAGCGCCCCCGTTCAAGATTCGCGTATCGGCAAGATTCTCAAATTGGTCGGCGAGGCTTCCGTCCGCAAAGCCAAGATCGAGCGCTTTGTTGATCGATTCGCCCGCATCTATACTCCTATCGTGATTGTTCTTGCTGTCGGTGTTGCAGTAATTCCGCTGCTGCTATTCGCTGCCGATCTCTCGGTGTGGGTCTATCGTGCATTGGTCTTTCTGGTAATCTCCTGCCCGTGCGCGCTGGTGATTTCAACACCGGTGGCGGTTACGACTGCGTTGGCGGCCGCTTCCAAGCTTAAGGCGGTTTTTCGCGGTGGCGACGCGCTCGAGCGGCTCGCAACAATCCAGACTATCGCATTTGACAAGACTGGCACCCTGACGACGGGCGCTCTTGCGTTGACAGGCATCGTCAATCGCTCGCCCCTTTCCGAGGAAGAGCTTCTGCAAATTGCCGGATCGCTCGAGCAGATATCTCAGCACCCGATCGCTGAATCGATTATGTCGACCTGCCGCGAGCGTTCAATCAATCTTCGTGAAGTAGCTGATTCGCGGTCTATTGCCGGTGTCGGAGTCGAAGGGAAAATCAGCGACAGGCGCTATCAGATTCGTTCTTCGCAGACTCAATCTGTCGATGGCGTCGGCCATTCAGTAGATTTGTGCGAAGACGACCGTGTCATAGCGACCTTTAGTTTTTCCGACAAACTCAGGCCCGAATCGCAGCAAATAGTCAGAGCCCTCCGCTCCCAGGGCATCTCCAAACTTGGCATACTATCCGGAGATACACGATCAAACACCGAACACATCGCAAAGCAGCTTCAACTTGACTTCGCTTTCGGTGGCCTGATGCCCGCTCAAAAGCACGAGCGGCTCGAATCGTTGGGCGCCGGTGTCGCGATGGTTGGCGACGGTATCAACGATATCGTTGCCTTGTCTGGCTCGGACGTCTCCATTTCGCTCGCTCGATTCGGCAACGAAATTCCTGCGCAGCATGCCGATATTATTCTCTTCGGCGGCAGTCTCAGCGCCGTGCCGAACTTGATCCGACTCGGCAAGCGAACGCTCGCAACAATCAAAGGCAACATCGCATTCGCCTTCGCGATCAAGGTCATCTTCCTGATTCTCGCCGTCGCAGGTTATGCGAATATCTGGATGGCCGTCGCGGCCGACATGGGCGCTTCGTTGCTCGTGATCTTCAATAGTCTTCGTCTGCTGAAGTAATTCTCCATCGACTTCGTACTTGCGCGTTCGCATTCAACAGTTCACTATTTTAACATGCTTGACTACAATGGCAAGGTCGCCGGAATTGTGTCTCGCGATCAATCGTGGCAGTACATTGTTGCCGAACCCAAAAACGGTTCGATCAAGATCGCCGCATCTGGTTGTATCGATCTCGAGACGGCTGGGCCTGAATCTTTCCTTCCATTGCTCGGCTGCAAGTGCGTTTACGGTATCAATCGCTCGCAGTATCATCGCAAGCAGTTCCATTTGGCCGACGATTTGGCCGCCTCCGACTCGGAACAGTTTATCTGGGAATTGTCGCACTGCTCAGTCGACAATATCGAAAATTACCATTATTCGCTTCTGCAGCTTCACCCGGGCGATAAAGGAATCCACATCGAGTGTCTTTCAATTAACAGAAAGACCTTCGATCAGATCGGTCACGTCTTTGATCGCCACCAACTGACGCTCGACAAACTGATTTTCGAGCCGGAAGCCATTCGCCAAAGCGTTAAACCCCTGATTTCCGATGATCGCGTCATGTTCTTGCACGTAGAGAACGATTCCGTGTGCTTGCAGATGTTTCGGCGCGGTCATCTGGTCGCGATGGAAATCCTGCGCGGCAACTCGCTTGCAGCCGACGCTTCGCAACTCAATCTTGCCGAAGAAATCGGTGTCCTGCTGATGTCTACCTTTGGCGGCAGGACCGTCCGCACCAAGATTTCGCTCTATACTTCCGGCGATCAGGTCCGGGCTGCCATTGCCGTTTGCTTGAAACAAACCCTTCATTATGATTTTACTCTCTTTGATTTTCCCTTTGATCGCTTGCACATCGATTCGAATGGACTGAATAATCAACAGCTTCACCAATATTTCTCCCCTCTCATGCTCTGTTATGCTTATAATAGGAGCCTGAAATGCGCATCATTGCCGGAGAAAAACGCGGTCTTGTCCTAAGGACGGTCACCTTCGAGGGCTTTCGCCCTACGCTTGATCGCGTCAAAGAGTCGCTCTTCGGGATCTTGGCGCCGCATATCCGCGATGCCCGCGTGCTTGACCTGTTTGCCGGGTCTGGCGCATTGTCATTCGAGGCTGTTTCTCGCGGGGCAGCTTCGGCGCTGATGCTCGACTCCGACCCGCGCGCTGCCAAAGTTATCGAGCAGAATCTTGCCAAAACCGGATTTGCCGATCGTTGTCGCTTCACGCTGGCTGACTTTGAAGCTGCCGGAAAAACGGTTGCGCGCGGAATGCAATTTGATTTAGTTTTTGCCGATCCGCCGTACGATGCCGGATTCGCACAGCGTGTTTTGAACCATCTTCGCACCGTCGATCTTCTTGCGCCCGAAGGGCTTTTGTCGCTCGAAATGTCGCGCAAAGAGATGGCGGGACTCGATATTACCGGTTACGAAGTTTTGCGCCCAAAACGTTTTGGATTCACATTTGTGTGGATTATGAGGAGAGTCTAATTGCGACGCGCAGTCTACCCAGGAAGCTTTGACCCGATCACTTTTGGACATGTCGACCTTGTCCGCCGGGCAGCAGTCATGTTCGACGAAGTTGTCGTCGCCGTGGCGGACAATCCCAACAAGAAAGTGTTGTTCACTCACGACGAGCGCCAGGAAATGGCAATCGCCGCACTCAAGGACATTACAAACTCCCGCGTCATCGTGTTTCGTGGACTTTTGGCAAACTTGGTGGAGCAGGAAGATTGTTGCGCTATCATCCGCGGCATGCGCGCCGTCAGCGATTTCGAGTACGAATTTCAAATGGCGCTGATGAATCGCAAACTATCTCCCAAGGCCGAAACTGTATTTCTTGTGCCGTCACTGCGTTATGTATATCTCAGCTCGAACATGATGAAGGAAATAGCCAAACATAACGGCAAAATTGATGACCTCGTTCCCGAGTTGGTGGCGCAACGCCTGAGGGAAAAATTCGGATTTGCATGAACTCTGGCCATCAATTCTCTTTCTCAATAGACAGCCGGCCCGTGAATAAATAAACTCTGGAGGAGCTTTCGTGACTGAAGTCGTCGGTGATCAACATCAGGTAAGAATCCAAAAACTGCAAGCGTTGCGCGAGGCCGGTATTGAGCCGTTTGCCTACAAGTACGACAAGTCGCACACCACCTCGCAGCTAATCGACAACTTCGATTCACTGGCAGACGCAGCGACTACCTTGAGTATTGCCGGCAGACTGATGACCATCCGCTCGATGGGAAAGTCAATTTTCGCCAATCTCCAGGATGCGTCCGGGCAAATCCAAATCTATGTCAAAAAGGATGCCGTTGCCGAAGCCGAATTTGAAGTCTTCAAAAAGGCTGACATCGGCGACATCTTCGGCATCGAAGGCTATCTTTTTCTGACCAAGATGGGTGAGAAGAGTGTCCATGCGAGCAAGGTTACGTTGCTCGCCAAGAGCCTGCGTCCGATGCCGGAAAAATGGCATGGACTGCAAGACAAAGAAACTCGCTATCGCCGCCGCTATCTTGACATGATCGCCAACCCCGAAGTGCGCGACGTTTTCCTGAAACGCAGTCAAATCGTCAGAGCAGTGCGCGACTTTCTCGACGGTGAAGGATTTATTGAAGTCGAAACGCCGGTGCTGCAGCCAATCTATGGCGGTGCTGCAGCGAGACCGTTTATCACGCATCACAATCGACTCGATGTCGATCTCTACATGCGCGTCGCGGACGAATTGTATCTTAAGCGCCTGATCGTCGGCGGATTCGAGAAGGTCTGGGAGTTTTGCAAAGACTTCCGCAACGAGGGCATGGATCGCAATCACAATCCCGAATTCACGATGATTGAACTGTACTGGGCATATGCCGACTATCTCGACGTCATGAAGCTGTACCAGAGAATGATAACATCGGTCGCTGCCAAAGTCCTCGGCTCGACTCTCATCGAGTTCGGCGAGAATAAGATCGAATTGGGCGGCGATTGGCGCGTCCTGCCGATGCTCGACGGAATCAACGAAGCGGTCGGTCGCGATATTACCGCAATGGACGACGACGCTTTACGCAAGTTCTGCGAGGAAGTCGGAATCAAGACGGAGAAGTTGGTCAGCCGCGGCAGTCTGATCGATGAGCTCTTCAGCGAGAAGCTTGAGCGCCAACTTATCCAGCCGACTTTCATAGTCGACTATCCGAAAGAACTTTCGCCGTTGGCAAAGCCTCATCGCAGCAAACCCGGATTAACGGAACGTTTTGAGGTCTTCATTGGTGGAATGGAGATGGGGAACGCATTCAGCGAACTGAACGACCCCATTGACCAAAAGGAGAGATTCCAGAAGCTCGTCGAATTGGCCAAGGCGGGCGATGAGGAAGCTCCTGCAGTGCTGGATGAGGATTACATCTTCTGTCTCGAGCATGGAATGCCGCCAACCGGCGGACTCGGATTCGGCGTTGATCGCCTCTGCATGATGCTGTTGAATCAACATTCCATTCGCGACGTGATTCTCTTCCCGCAAATGAAACCGGAGTAGCATTGGGTTTTGAATTCTTTATCGCACGACGCTATCTAAAAAGCCGCCGTCGCGAAAATTTCATCTCCTTCATTTCTATTCTCTCTATTGTCGGAGTGGTGATCGGCGTTGCCGCTCTGAATCTGGTTATGGCGATGATGAATGGCTTCGAAACCGAAATCCGCCAGCGTATCATCGACACAACCGCGCATATCACAATCTACTCCTATGCCGGCGACGGCTTTGTCGACTGGCAATCGCTGGCCGAAAAAATTCAGGACGTCCCCGACGTCGTCGCAACCGCCCCGAATATCTTCTATAAGTCAGTGATTGGCTCCAGCGACGCCAACGACGGCGTTTTTGTCAAGGGCATCGATCCGGAATATGAATTCAATGTCTCGCGTCTGCAAGAGAACATCGTCGCCGGCGAAGTAGATCTCGATGTCAACGCTGACAGCATACCTGGCATCGTAATCGGCCGGGAGCTTGCCTCGACTCTCAACGTCAAGCTTGGCGGTGAGGTTGTATTAGCGTCGCTGAAGCAAAAGAAGATGACGCTGACTCTTCAGCCGAAATACAAACGTTTCATTGTGAACGGCCTCTTCGAGACCGGAATGAACGAATATGACGGAAACCTTGCCTATATATCGATCCCCATCGCACAGGATCTCTTCAAGCTCGATGATATGGTGACCGGCCTCCAGGTGCGAGTCAAGGACTTCTATGAGTCGGAGAAGATCGCTCGCGACATCGAAGAGATCGTCGGTAGCCCTTACTATGCCGTTGATTGGTCGGAACGCCACAAAAACCTCTTTGGCTGGATGACATTGGAAAAGTATGGAATGTCGTTGGTAGTCGGGTTAATTGTTCTGGTCGCGGCGGTGAATATTGTTACGACGCTGGTCATGTTGGTCATCGAGAAGCGCAAGGATATTGCGATACTCAAATCGATGGGCGCAAATCGCAGGCAAGTGATGAAGATTTTCATGTTTCAAGGCACTTTGCTGGGCCTTGTCGGCACAGTTTTGGGAACATTGCTGGGATTTGTAACGTGCTGGGCGCAGCAGACTTTTGACATAGTATCTATTCCGGGGGAAATTTACTTTATAAACAGTCTGCCCATTGACATGCGCGCTTGGGAGTTTGCGATTGTCGCTCTTGCAAGCGTGATAATATCATTCCTGGCAACGCTTTATCCTTCTTGGCGCGCCGCACGGCTGTTTCCTTCTGACATTCTCCGGCATGGATAAGTTTATCGCTGATTTGAGGTTAAGAAAAACAGCATTTGTGGCGACAATTAACTTAAGACAGGAGTCTCATTCAGACATTGGAAGACCTTATTCTCGAAACTAAGAACCTTAGCAAGAGCTTTGCGACAGTAAATGGTGAACTGAGGATCCTTCGCGATCTAAATTTCACTGTCAGTCGCGGAGACTTTGTGGCAATCACAGGCGCATCAGGAGTGGGGAAGAGTACTTTGTTGCATATCCTTGGCGGACTTGATCTGCCCACGGCAGGCAGCCTCTCAGTCGCTGGTCAACGCATCGACAACCTTAACGAGGCTGAACTGTCCGAATACCGCAACAAAAAGTGTGGCTTTGTATTTCAGTATCACTATCTTTTAGAAGAGTTTGACGCAGTTGAAAACGTGATGATGCCGCTCCTTGTTAGAGGAGAGTCGCGGAACAATTCTCGCCCTACTGCGGTTAAACTCCTGGACGAGGTCGGACTGGGACAGCGCTTGGATCATCGCCCCGCGCAACTCTCCGGGGGAGAGTGTCAGAGAGCTGCGGTCGCGCGTGCGATGGCAGGAGCGCCGGATATTCTCATCGCAGACGAACCCACCGGAAACCTTGACCACGAAACGGCAGAAACTCTCCACGAACTTTTGGCGCGCTTAAACGAGCAAAAAAAAATGACGATCATAGTCGCGACACATGACCTGTCGCTGGCTGAACGTGCGTCGCGAAGGTACCGCCTATCAGACGGTCAACTGGCAGAAAAGAGCTGACATCAATGTTGTGTGAAGATTGTCGCAAACAAGACGCCACCGTGCATATGAAGCAGGTAATCAATGGACAAAAAGTTGTCCTCAACCTGTGTTCGAATTGCGCGAAACGTCGCGGGTTCTCGAATCCGCTCAAGAATATTCCTTTTCCACTGGCCGACTTCCTGACCTCCATGGTCTCCGGTTCGATCGCGGAGCCCGATAGCGAGATGACGGGGCTCACTTGCTCCTCGTGCGGATTAACCTACGACAAGTTCGCCAAGACCGGCAGACTTGGCTGCGGAGAATGCTTCAATACATTCCGCCAGCCGCTTGCTGATCTGCTGAGGAAAATACACGGATCAAACCTTCATCGCGGTAAACGTCAATCGTCGAACGCAGAGGGCATGGATACGCTCAAGGAAGAAGCTCGTCTCAAGGACGAACTCAAAACCGCAATTACCAATGAAGATTTCGAACGCGCCGCACAGATTCGCGATTTGATCAAAGATATTCAGGCGAAGATGGAGACCAGCGATGTTCGATAACATGACCACGCGACTCAGCTCATGGCTGACTGCTGAAGGCGACGAGGCCGGCATCGTGCTGTCTTCCCGCATTCGCCTCGCCCGCAACATCAAGGGACTTCAATTCCCGCCATACTCGGACGATGCCTGCCGCGAGAAAGTTGTGGATTTTGTCGAAACCGCTTTGCAAAAAAGCCGCGAGCTGGAGCACGGTGAGTTTCTCCGCTCGAAGCTGATTGATGATCTTGATCGCAGCTTTTTGATCGAGCGCCATCTGATTTCGCCGGAATTTATGCGCCCCGAGTCGATCAGCGGAATTTTCATCTCGCCCGACGAAAAAGTAGCAATCATGGTGAATGAAGAAGACCACTTGCGAATTCAGTCGATGGGCTCAGGCTTGTCGCTGACCGATACTCTTGCCCGTGCCATGCGAATCGACGACGATCTTGCGCGCACGCTGGAGTTCGACTATGACACCGATTTTGGCTTCCTGACGTCCTGTCCGACAAATGTCGGCACCGGACTCAGAGCATCCATCTTGATTCACCTTGCCGGTTTGGTCTTAACCAAGGAAATCGATTCTGTTATCGACCATATCACGAAACTCGGACTCGTGGTCCGCGGGTTCTACGGCGAAGGTTCAGATGTGTGGGGCAACTTGTTCCAAATTTCTAATCAAACGACTTTGGGTCGGTCTGAGTCTGATATAACAGAAGCCTTGCAGAAGATTACTCGCCAGATTATCGAGTTCGAAAACCAGGCTCGTGAACAACTTGTGAGTCAGGCTCACGACGAAATTTCCGATAAAATTTGGCGCGCGTTCGGTATTTTGAAGCATGCGCGCGTATTAACTACAGAAGAGGTAATGAATCTTTTAAGCGCTGTGCGGTTGGGCATCGCCCTCGGCGTCCTGGAAAACGTCAAAATGGAAACGGTCAACAAGATGTTGATCTTGAGCCAGCCCGCACATTTACAGAAACATGTGGGGAAGGTATTAGATCCTTCCGACCGCGATATCGCCAGAGCCACGCTCGTGCGTGAAATGCTGGCGTAATTGAAATGGTGGACAATCTCATGCGGAGGTATAGATGAACGAGATGTTTACAGAGCTGGCCCGCAAAGCTATTGAGTACGCACGCGATGAGGCGGCCAGACTGCGCCATGACTACATCGGCACCGAGCATCTCCTGCTGGGTTTGATCCGTCTTGGTGAGGGTCGCGCCTGCGAGGTCTTCTCGAACATCGGTCTTGACCTGAACGAATTGGTCCAGTCCGTTGAAGACGTCGTCCAACCCGCCGGCGGAACAATGACGATGGGTCAACTTCCTCTCACGGCTCGCGCCAAGAAGACTCTTGAAGTTGCGGGTCAGGAAGCTCGCGCTCTCAAATCGAAGGAAATCGACACTGAACATATATTGCTCGCCCTCTTGAAGGACGAGGAAGGCGTAGCCGCCCAAGTCTTGTCAATGTTCGACATCGACTACAAGGATGTTTATGAAGAACTCAAAAACATCCAGAGTGGTCAGCCGTCTTCGTACGGCAAAAAGCGCAAGAAATCAAAGACCCCGGCTCTCGATCATTTCGGCCGCGATCTCACCGAACTTGCCCGCAAAGGCAAGCTCGATCCGATCATCGGCCGCGACAACGAAATCGAGCGCGTGTCGCAGATTCTCTCGCGGCGCAAGAAAAACAATCCTGTGCTGATCGGTGAACCCGGCGTCGGCAAAACTGCCATCGTCGAAGGTCTCGCGCAGCGCGTCGTTACCGGCCAGGTGCCGCAAGTGCTCGAAAACCGCCGCATCGTCATGCTGGACATGGCGTCGCTGGTGGCCGGCACCAAGTACCGCGGTCAGTTCGAAGAACGCCTCAAGGCGGTCATGAACGAGATCACTAACTCGCAGGATGTAATTATCTTCATCGATGAATTGCATACGATCGTCGGCGCCGGCGGCGCCGAGGGTTCGCTCGATGCGTCCAATATCTTCAAACCCGCGCTTTCGCGCGGCGAGTTGCAGTGTATTGGCGCAACGACCTTGAATGAATACCGCAAGTATATCGAAAAAGACGGCGCCCTTGATCGCCGTTTCCATACAGTAATGGTTGAAGAGCCTTCGCAGGAAGACACTATCAAGATCCTCCAGGGTCTCAAGGGTCGCTACGAAGAGCATCATCAGATTAATATTTCCGATGATGCCATCCGCGCCGCGACTGTTCTTTCGAATCGTTACATCACTGGAAAATTCCAGCCCGATAAGGCCATCGATATTATCGATGAAGCCGGTTCGCGCGCGCATCTTTCGACCTATACCAAACCGAAAGAATTCGGCGCGATGGAAAACCTGATTACTGAAGTGTCGATCCGTAAGGAAGATGCTGTCAAGAATCAGGAATTCGAAAAAGCCGCTAAGTTGCGCGACGAGTTGAAGATGAAGAAGGAAGAATACGAGCAGATGAAGCGCGATTGGGAAGTGCAGCGCCAGAGTGAGAAAATCACTTTGACCGAAGAGCACATCGCCGAAATCGTCGCCAAAATCACCGGCATCCCGCTCTTCCGTCTCGAAGAAAAAGAGTCCAAGCGCCTCATGCGCATGGAAGAAGAATTGCGCAAGAAAATCGTCGGTCAGGAAGAAGCTATCACGGCTCTTACGCGTTCGATCCGCCGCGCGCGTGCCGGTCTCAAAGATCCGCATCGCCCGATCGGTTCGTTCATCTTCCTTGGCCCGACCGGTGTCGGCAAAACCGAACTAACCCGCGTGCTCGCTGAGTTCTTGTTTGAGAATGCTGATGCGTTGATTCGTATCGACATGTCCGAGTACATGGAGAAGTTCGCGGTCAGCCGCCTGATCGGAGCGCCTCCGGGATATGTCGGTTACGAAGAGGGCGGACAGCTTACCGAAAAGGTTCGCCGTCACCCGTACTCCGTAGTCCTGCTCGACGAAATCGAGAAAGCCCATCCGGATGTATTCAACATCCTGTTGCAGCTTCTCGATGACGGCAGCTTGACTGACTCGTACGGTCGCAAGGTCGACTTCCGCAATACGGTCGTGATCATGACCTCGAATGCCGGCACGCGCGATATTCGCTCCGGCAAGACTTTGGGCTTCGGCTCAAGCAAACTCGAGGACGACTACGACACGATGAAGCAGTCGGTCATGACCGAAATGAAGCGCATCTTCAATCCGGAACTGATCAACCGTATCGACGAAACGATCATCTTCCATCCGTTGTTGATGGAGCATATCGTTTCCATCGTCGATATCTTGTTAGCGGAGATGGCCACGCGCCTTGCCGAACGCGGCTTGAGCATGCATGTCACCGATGCCGCCAAGAAATTCATCGCCGAGAAGGGATTCGATCCGCTTTATGGCGCGCGTCATCTCAAACGCGCGATCCACAAGTACGTTGACGATCCGCTCGCCGAGGAAATCCTCGCCGGTCAGTTTGCCGGAGATTGCCATATCGAGGTCGACAAAGGCGTCGACGCTGACAAGTTGGTGTTCCGCATCAACGCATCGTCGGAGTCGCGCAAGATCGCGAAAGTGTAGTTAGTCCGAGTTAATTTGTAGATACGACGCGGTCGGGAGAGATTCCGGCCGCGTTTTTGTTTCTGCCCGCATTAAGCAAGGTGCCGGGAGCAATTGGCACTTGCTAAAATCGAGTATCAAAGCTATATTTCTCGCAATCGAAGAAGCTCCTTCCCAATTGTGAGGCACTTATGAACTCGGTAAAGCACACTCTACTGATAGTATTCGCGCTCCTCATTGTCACTCCCCTTCAGGCGACAGTTATAAACGTTCCCGGCGACCGCTTAAGGATCCAATGGGCAGTCGATGAGGCAAGTGATGGCGACACAGTATTGCTCGCGCCGAACACATATACGGGCGTCGGCAATCGACAGGTTCTTATACAGAACAAAGGCCTGACCATAATGGGCTCCGGCGATCCGGCTCTGGTAGTCCTTAATCCAAACGACACAAATCAATATCGCGCTTTCGCCGTGATTGACCCAACCTCGGACGTGCGGTTTGAAAATTTGACAGTTCGAAACGCGTGGGGATGGGACAGTGATACACTCTACGATTGGAAAGCGGGCGGAATACTCAGCGTCAACGCAAATGTGACTCTCAAGAATTGCCGCTTCTTAGACGTCTCGGCGATAGACTATGGCGGTGTCATTTACACCGAAGGATCGATTATTCAACTCGACGACTGCATCTTTGATCAGTGTAGTGCTGGCGATGGTGGAGCAATTTACTGCGATAGCGGAAGTACGTGCATTATCAACAACTCAACCTTCACCCACTGTGCGGGAATAACACGTGCTGGAGCTCTTTTGGCGGATGGCGCCAACGTGGAAATCAACAACTGCGAGTTTTCAGACAATTTGGCACTGTCCGGCCCCTTTGGTGTTGAAGGCTTCGGAGGCGCTCTCTATGTCAGAAATAGCGGTTCGTTAAAAGTGAATGGCTGTCGCTTTCTTCGGAACTGGACGTGGGATGGCGGGGGAGCAATATTAAGCCAGAATAGCAACTTAGAGGTCTCAAATTCACTGTTTGTGGAGAACTACGTCAACTGTAACGAGTTTCTTCACGATGGCGGGGCGGTCTACGCGTCCGGTGGGAGTTGCCTACTTAGCTCAAGTACTTTTGTCGGTAATAAGTCCACGTGCGGAACGTCTGCGATCTATGTTGTTGCAACGCCTGCAACAATTAGCCAATGCATCATTGTCGACTCCGACCCTGCTTCTGCTTTTGGCGGAAACGCTGTATTCACTTGTACAAACATCTACGGCGATTCCCTCGGCGACTGGACCGGTTCCCTCGCCGACCAACTCGGCCAAAACGGCAATATCTCCGCTGATCCGCTGTTCTGCTCAGCATTTCCCGGGGACTATCGCATCGATGTCGCCTCACCGTGTGCTCCGGAAAATAATACCTGTAATCAACGAATGGGATCGGAACTAGTTGGTTGCGACATGATCTGTGGCGACGCGGATTTCTCGGGCTTCGTCAGCATCTCAGACGCTGTCTATCTAATCCAATACATCTTTGCCAACGGCGCTCCACCGCCAACAACAACCGTCGCCGATGTTGACTGCAACTCGCTCGTAACCATTTCCGATGTCGTCTATCTGATCAACTATATCTTTTCCAGCGGTCCAACCCCATGCGCAGCATGTCCATAGACACCTTCTGGCCGCTTTGAGCCCCGATCGGAAATCAGCACGCCGCCCGAATTTTCCCCTTGACCAAGTCAATCCGCATTCGTATATTAATCGTCTCTCCGGCGACTGCTGGGGTCTATGAATTGATTATTTAGGAGGTTTTCCTTGGCTCATAAAAAAGGCTTAGGTTCGTCAAAGAACGGCCGCGACTCAAACGGTCAAAGACGCGGTGTCAAGACATACGGTGGCGAAGCCATCCTTGCCGGAACGATCATCGTCCGCCAGTGCGGCACCAAGATCCTTGCGGGTCGTAATGTCGGCGTTGGCCGCGATAACACGCTCTTTGCGACTGTTACCGGCGTCGTCGAATACGCCAACAAGGGCCGCGATCGCAAGATCGTCCACGTCCTGCCGTAGCAATAGTTCGACAGACAACAAATTCAAAGCGCCCTGATTCGTCGGGACGCTTTTTGTTTTAATTGAACTTGTCTGTACCAATCCGAAACACGCTATTTTTTCTTACGCTTTCCTGCTCAAATACTGCGCGCAAAAGCCGATATATCTTGTGTACATGGCAACTGAGATAACGACTATTGGCGCTGCGCGGGCAATGCGGCGGAAGCGGCAATCCCATATCAAAGAATATGTTGAAGCGATCCTCATCGCAGTCGTGATTGCTGTTATCCTGCGTATGTTCGTCGTCCAGGCTTACCGAGTTTCTTCAGGCTCGATGGAGAGCACTCTTCTCGAGGGCGACTTCCTCTTCGTCAACAAAATGGCATATCGCTTTGCTGATCCGCAGGTAAATGACGTCATCGTCTTTGAATTCCCCATGAACCCGACCAAGGACTACATCAAGCGCATCGTCGCCGGTCCCGGTCAAACTGTGGAAGTCAAAGACAAGGTACTCATTATCGACGGTCAAATCGTCCCCGACATGGCCGGCATGTTCCACTCGGATCCCGATACACTTCCCGAGTTGTTCTCTTCGCGCGATCAATTCGGACCAATGCAGGTACCGGCCGATCACTACTTCGTTCTCGGCGACAACCGCGACGACAGCCAGGACTCGCGCTTCTGGGGATTCCTTGAAAAGAGCCACATCAAAGGTCGCGCACTGTTTATTTACTACAGTTGGGCGCCGGATCCCAATTCTCCCAAGATCGAATCACCGTACATCTTTGATATTTTCACGTCCGCTTTCTACAACATCGGGCACGTGGGCGACCGTCTTCGTGCCGACCGGTTGTTTAATCCGCTTTAGAATCTGACTTTCCCCAGCACTTTATTCCGCCACAGACCTCTTGCGCAACCGACTTTTGATCCGTATTTTGTGCTTTGATGACAGACCCTTATCCCAGTTCCGCCCGGCAGATCGGTAACGGCCGTCGCGGTTCCTCCGCCATATGAACCAAATAACTCTCGTGCTCCTCGGCATCGGGTTGCTGATACTCTTGAACGGGTTCTTTGCCGGGTCGGAAATATCGATACTTTCGGTTCGCAAAAGCCAACTGCGAAACCTGATTTCGCAAGGCAACAAAACCGCCAAACGGATAGCCAAACTCCTCGAACAGCCGGAAGAATTTATTGCCACCATTCAAGTCGGCATCACGGTCGCCGGCACCCTGGCGTCAGTTCTGGGCGGAAGCGCTATGGTGCCGCTGCTGCAGCCGATGTTCGTAAAGCTGGGGGTTACCGCTCCAACTGCCGAAAATCTTGCCGTTACAACAGTCGTCACCGTCTTGTCAGTTTTTTTCCTTGTCGTCGGTGAGTTAATTCCCAAATACCTCGCTGTCAGCTTCCCGGAAAAACTGGCCCGCACTGTCACCCCAGCGGTTTGGGTGTTTTCCAAGATAGCCTACGTTCCCGCCAAGGTTCTCAGCTCAATGGCCCGAGTCGTGCTCAGACCGTTTGGATTGGTCGACCGCACGGTTGAGTCGGCACACACCGATGAAGAAATCAACCTTATTCTCAGCGAGGGCCACGAAAAGGGCCACTTCGACAAAGCCGAACGCGACCTGATCGAAGGTGTCTTCGAGTTTGCCGACACGACCGTCCGGCAAGCAATGACTCCCCGCACGAGAATCGTCGGCCTTGATCTTAGCTCGAATCACGACCAAATTCTGCGTCGCATCGCCGAGGAGGGTTACTCGCGATATCCAGTATATGTTGACTCCTTGGATAACATCAAGGGCTTGATTCACACCAAGGACGTGATAAACGTACTCCTGCATTCGCAACTGGTGATCATCCACGACTTGATCCGCTCGATCACGTTTGTCCCCGATTCTAAAATGATCTCTGCGCAGTTGCGCGACTTTCAGCGTGATCAGCAACATATTGCAATCGTGCTCGACGAATTTGGCGGAACGGCAGGATTGATTACCCTCGAAGACATTCTCGAAGAGATCGTTGGCGAGATTCGCGATGAGCACGACACCGAGTTGGAACCGTTTACGCGTGTCAACGAGCGTGTCTGCCAGGTGCAAGGTCAGTTTCCGCTGGAGGACTTTAACAAACTGTTCGAAACCGAACTAAACGAAGAAACCGCCGACACTGTCGGCGGCTTCGTTGTCGATCATATCGGCCGCGTGCCCAAGCAGGGCGAGAAAATCAACGTCAACGGTCTACAGTTCGAAATTACGACTGTCAAAGGTCCCCGCATCGAGCGTATGCGCGTGCGCAAGATGCATTAGTCGCAATCTACTTAAGCTTGAATCTCACTTCATAGGTAACCCACACTGCAATCGGCTGCTTGTTTTGCATTGCCGGCCGCCACTTTGATTCGCGCGCTGCGGCAATGGCTGCCTCTTCAAATCCGGCGTTCGTTCCCGGTGCCTTCGCCGCCACGACGTCCAATACCGTTCCGTTTGCATCGACGAAGACTTTAATCCAAACGCTTCCTTCAATCTGAGCCTTACGGGCGATTTCCGGATACTTGGCCGGTGGGAAATCGATTGCTTTCGGAGCCTCGTCAAATGCGATGAAGCTGTCCGGTGCCGGAATGATCTCTTCAATGTTTGCCGAAGGCTCAACATAGTACGTCCCAACGCCAATCCCGGAATCCTGCGAGCCATTATAAGACGCCAAGTCCTCTCTCGATGCGATCGTGTATTCAAACACTACTGCCGTGTCGTCCACAGCTTCAACAAGTCCCCAATCAGGCGGTTTCGGCGGTTCGGGTTTGTCGACTTCGACCACGGGCCTCTTATGAATTGGCGGGGGCTGCAGATCTGATCGATCAACTACCACAATCGGCCCCTTGTCCGGCGCTTGTTCTCCGGCAAGGACTATTGCACAGATTCCAATCGCCAACCCCATGACCACGATCAAGAAAATCTCCGCGATCAGGAAATTTCGCTGATAGCTCCGCTTGAGGTGCACAGTACCCGCAACATTAACGTTTACGTTCTTCATTGCCTCCTCCCATCCAGCAGCCCGCCAAACGCCGCCTAAGACGGCACTCAATCGGGAGCCAGGTTTTGTGGTTTTTGGACGAGCCTAAACTCGCCTATTTCGTTGACATCAAATAGACAATTCGAGGAAGGAAATATTCCAGTGATCTTGAATAATTTCGAAAGCCCGCTTTGATTTACTGTTCTAAGGCTGAACTCCGGCATGACACTCGTAACAACCCATCTCTTTCCAGGCGTCGTCAATGTCAACCGGATGGTTGAACTCAAGTCCCAGACCCGTGCTGTCGCGCTCAATTTGTCCCGGCAGACCTTGAGCGGTTATGGTGTGGCAGGCATTGCAGTCATGTGTTATCACTGCGCCGGCGTCCGACTTGTGCGTTCCCGAGTGACACCGCATACAGCCAATATCGTTGAAGTGGCCGATATTCACCGGATATGCCGTCCAGCGCACTTTCATTTCCGGGAAGATATTCTGAGAATAAGCTCTTTGCACACCTTCAATCGATCTCTCGACGGCTTGTCGCTTGACCGGGTCATTCAATAGCCCAGCGCTTTGGTAGTAATCGGTAATTGATGATGCAATCGTCGTCATCGCTTCATCCTTGGTGGCATATTCCTTAGCCATCGCTTCGACCGCCAATCTCTTGATCGCCGGAAGCGAGGCATCTACAAATCCCGACTGAATAGCGCGATCAACGGCAAAATCGGGAGCACGATAAATATGGCTCGGGCGATTGTGACAATCGATGCCGGCTGCAAGGCGCGCACGACCACGGCGCGTGCCTGGCCGACTTTGCCCAGCGGCTCAACGCCTTCTTCTTCGGCGAGCACCTCACGCGCAAGACCGGGTTTGCCTACGGCAGCGGCTTTACCCAGCTTACCCCGGCGCGGACGGTCTATCCCGGCAACTACATCGTCAACTACGCCGGGCTGAAATACGTCATCCCCTTCGGCCACCTGCGCCTGCGCATGTCCGGCCCCACCGCCGGGCGGCTGATCGCCGCCGAAATCGGCCACCGCTTCGCCTCGTTCAACATGCCCAACCTGCACCGGCGCACCACCGAGGCGGGCCCGGGCGACGACTTCCGCCCCGGCGTGGAACTGGGCGAGGCGAGCGTGGATGTCTCCAACGAATTCGAGCGCCAGTTCTTCGGCGACCTGATGCTGTTTTCCACCGAAGCGCTGGTCAAGCAGGCCGACGTGACCCGGCCCTTTGCGCGGGACGCGATCGAAGCCGTCGTCGCGCAGAAAGAAGCCGAACTGCTCGCGCTGTACCAGCAGAAGCACGACGCCATCGCCGAGCGCAACCGGCAACTGAACGCGCTCGTCTTCAACGCCGGCCACTGGTGGCTGCAGGCCAGCGAACAAGCGTCCGGCCTCGCCCATGCGCTGCGGCAGGTACGCGCCTTCATCGACAACATCGAGCGCAATTTTGGCGAGCACGCCCCGAGCGATATCGTCG
>CAVPQS010000102.1:0-6570 GCA_963707485.1 uncultured bacterium | reverse complement strand
AAGGAAATCGGGGAAGTGATGACGATCTCCGAGTCGCGCGTTTCGCAGATTCACACGAAGGCAGTGACGAAGCTGCGGAATTTAGTGCGCGAGAAATTCGCCATGTAAGTAGGTGATGCGATGTGGTAAAGCCGATTGCGATCGTTGACAATCTCGCGAAGACGCCGCTGGCGGAACGGGTCAACCAGATACAGAAGGTAGCTCCCGACACCGACCAGAGGCACGCAGCGCAGGTTTCACAGCAGCTTGAGGCGCAAAAGCACCAAGCGGCACAAGCGGCAGAAAAGACTGATGAGGCAATCATCCATCGCGACAAACAGCAGCAGGCGCAGCATCAGAACGAAAAGAAGAAGCAGGATAAGGACAAAGAAAAGAAGAGCGGTCTGGACGTGACCGCCTGACATAGGAGTCAAAAAATGGATACATGGAGTATAGCAAGGCTGGGGCTGGATGGCGTGTTCGTGATCGTGATCGTGGGCGTCATCGCAGTGTTCTTGTACCGGCGCGAGAAGTCGATGCGGTCGTTAATCGCGCAGTATGTGGTTAACGCGGCGGGACAAGCGGCCGGCGCGCAATTGCAGATGCCGGAGCCGATCCGGGAAACCGTTTACGAGCAGCCGGTAAGGGTTCATCAAGTCGCGCCGCGCATGAGCAAGCCGGACTTGGTTTCGCACTACGAGCCGCAGCGGACATTTACGCCGCCGCCGGCAAGCGCGCGGAAAGCCACGCGCACGGAAAAATACTTGGAAGCTGTAAGGATGTACCGCCAGGGAAGCCGGCGTGAAGATATAGAAAAGAATCTCGGCATTTCGTTCATGGAACTGGAACTGCTGGGTCAGTTGAAGTAAGGACCCGGAAGGATTAGGAGAAGGTAGGCAAGCATGGCCATGGAATCACCGTTTTTTCTGACCAAGGTAGAGTGCCCGGTCTGTAAGACGATCAACGAATTCGAAAATATCAAAGTTGGTTCATACATCGAAGAAGACCACGACACGGATTTTTGTCCGGTCGGCCGGCAGTGGCGCAATCCGAAGTACGAGATTTACAATCCGCTGTTGTTCTTCATGGCGACCTGCGAGAATTGTCTGTATACGCGCGAATTCAACCAGGCTTTCAAGGACTGGAAGAACGATGCGGCGTTTCGGAATTACCGGCTCAAGCCGATGCAGGCGCGGCATCTCGAGGCTTTGAGCGTTGACGGCTCAGTGTTGAAGATGCTGGGGCAAGCGCGCGACCCGCAGTTGAATCCGTTCGCAACGGCAGTGACGAAATTCCTGCTCGGGATATACGACGAATTGCTGCTGGAGCATCCGCGCAAGCTGGATTTGGGAAGATTCTACCTGCGCATCGCGTGGCTCTATCGGGAAAACTATGGACAGTCGACCGCCGTTGCCGCTGATGACATGTCGCATTTTGCTTATGACATCGAGAAGGCCTACGGCAAGCTCAAGCAAGCGCGCGATTTTCTGGCGTTAAACGTCAGCAACATTTCGCAATTAGTCGATGACGCTTTCACTAAACGGTCGGCAAACACTGGGGGAAACTCTGAATTTCTCTCGGTGCAAGACAACTTCAAATCGGAACTGACGCGGATCAGCAAATTGCAGGAATCACTGAACAATGCGATCGGAGAGATGGCGCAAGCGGTGGAGAAGAACTCGCGCTTGCGGCTGGATTCGGCGCCTGAAGGCAGTTCCGGCGCGGCGGCATACGGAGGGTTCGCCTCGTTTGCGGAATTTATTCGCGAAGTCAAGGCGCGCTGGGAATATGCGCCGATCAACGAGCAGGAAGCGCTGCTGTATTCAATCGAATTTTACAAGAGCGCTCTCGAAGACGGCCATGAAATACAGCCGGGGAACCAGCAGATTCAAGCGACTTATTTGATAGCGGAGCTGTCGCGGCGCATCGGTCGGTTTACGGAGGCGAAGCTTTACTTCAACAATACAATCAAAGCCGGTCAACAATTCGTGTTCGACAATCGCGGCGATCAAACGCGCACGGCGCTGGCGCGAAAGATCATCGATTTGGCGGTAGCGCAAGGCAAAAGCAATCTGGAAGCCGCCAAAGGTAATTCATAGAAGAAATCACATTCGAAATTAATACGGCCGCTGAAACGACGGCCGGTTCAGACAGGAGCGAGACAATGAGCAAACAACATTCACAAAACGCAGAAGAAAACTTCGTAATCAAGCAGCCGCTGCAGCTTTACAAAGAGCGCAAGCGCCGCTTCGTGCGCCTAGAGATCGCGGCGCCGGTGACATACGGAATATTGAATATCGACCGTCCGTTGGACGAGGCGCTGCAGAACCAGCACAACGCCACGATGCTGAATATCTCCGGAGGCGGCGTCTTGATGGTCGGCGAAAAGAGCGTAGCGGAAGGGACCTATATCACGATGAGCTTTGAGTTGTCGGGCGCGGACCTGGTCACCGGAATCGCCGGCAAGGTCAAGAGAGTCGACGACGACGGCGAAGGCGGCTATTTGCTGGGTGTCGAATTCTGTTCCGAGACGGAATTGAATTCGGTGTTTGGCAGCGCGAATATCGGCAGCGTGATATCGAGCTTTGACTTGAAGGTTAAGCGTTTTCTGCTGAAGTACATCTTTGCCCGCAAGGTGCAGGAGCGTATGGAGCAGTCTGAAAATGAAGAATAACTGGATATGCCAGTTGCTGCCGGCGGCGATAGCGCTGATATTGGCGGGTGCAGCAGCGGCGCAGGACGAGAAGTCGGTAATCATCGTGGTCAACACCAGCGCTTCGAGCTGGGCTGACGGCGCGTTCGCCGATCGTCTAAATTCCGTAATTGCCGAGCATAACGGGATCGAAGTTGCGGACGCGAACGATTCGCGCGAATTGCTGGATTTGAGCAAGGGGCAATTCAACAAGCAGCAGGCGATCGACCAGGGCATCGCGAGCGAGCACCGGTTCGTATTGTGGTGCGACGTCAAGAAGGAAGAGATGCGAATCGAAAAGGGGTTTTCGTTTCCGTTTCTGGCGCGCCAGCGGCGGGTTACGGCGCATATGGAAATTGAGTACCGTATAGTTGACTGCTACCGGGGACGATTGATCAGCAGCGAGAAGCTGAAGATGAAGAGCCACGGGCCATCGACGATGCAGTATCTCGACTTCACCGATGCCGACCCGAATCTGTATCTCTCCTACAGCGAGCGGAAGGAAATGTTCGACAAACTGGAAACGGAAGCCGCCGACAAAATGACCGAGGTCTTTGCCGAAGTTGCCCGGCAGAGATAACATGTATGGAAGGTCACGATGCGGCAGAGACGGTTGCCGGGACGGCAATAGATTCCGCTCACGCCGTATTTGACAATTTACCGTTGGCGACGCTGGTAGCCGACAATCGCGGCCGGATTGTATATACGAATCCGGCATTTCAGCGCCTGATTGGCCCCGAGCACTTTCCCGGCGAACTGTGCACCAAGATTGAAGATCTGGAGGCGCTTTTTGATATCGACCTGCACCGGCGCTGGCTGGAACTTGAGTCGGGAAGAAATTCAGCGCAAATAGATCCGTTTACATTCACGAACCACAGCGGGCAAATCCTCTACCTATCGATGTCGCTGTCGCGAACGCGGAGCGACGAAATCACCGGAATTATCTACGATTTGACAGAGTCGAGCGAGGCGCGGGCAAAAGTCGAACGTCATTTGCGCGAATTGACGATCATCGAAGAAATATCACAGGCGCTGCATTCGACGATGCGTTCGGAAGAAATCCTGCGAATCATTTTGGCGGCGGCGACCTGCAAGGAAGGGTTGGGATTCAACCGCGCGTTCCTGTTTTTGCGCGAGAAAGGGAACGGGCATTTGGTCGGCAAGACGGCGATTGGGCCATCGACGCCGGCGGAAGCCGGTCAGATTTGGGCCGGAATGAATGCCGGGCAAAGATCGCTGTCGGACGTGCTACAATGCTATTTGAGCAATGTTGACCAATACGATATCGAAGTGAACCGTATGGTGCGTTCGCTGCGAATCGATTTGTCGCAGGAGACGCTAATACGCGAGGTTGTGGAATCGGGGGATTGGATCAACGTTGCCGATGAGAGAAGATTCGCCCAAGCGGGAGAATCGAAGGCTTTGCGCAGCCTGTACGTGTCATGGTGCGCGATCGTTCCGGTGCTTTCGCGAGGAAGCAGTATCGGGGTAATCGTTGCGGATAATCTAATCACCGGGCGGCCGATTGAAGACAGCGCGGTGCGATTACTGCAGGTGTTTGCTTCGCATGCGTCGACGGCGATCGAACATGCGCAGCTATTTGAGGAACTGGAGCATAAGGCGCAGTCTTTAGAGGCGGCACAAAAGACGATAGCGCGGGTGCAGCAGCAGATTAACTCGATTGAGCGAGTTTCGCTGGCATCGGAGATATCGCACAAGATTGCTCACGAATTGCGGAATCCACTGACGATTATAGGCGGATTTGCATCATTGCTTAAAAGCAAACTTGATCCTGCCGATAAACTAAGTGAGCACGCTCAAATCATTGTTGACGAGACGAGTCGCCTTGAGAGCGCCATGAACGAGGTTTTGAACTTCTCTAAGTCATTCGCCCAGGAAAAAGAGGCGCTTGATTTGGCGGAAGTTGCGAACGTGGCAATGGATGTATTTACGCGGCAGCATGCCCGCAGGAAGATCAGCTTTGCCGCCGGCGAACGCAAGGTTCTGAAGGTGTCGGTCAACAAGGAGCAGGCGGTGCAGTCGTTTTATGATCTGCTTGAACACATCGATTCGGCGATGCCGGAGTCGGTAGAAATGCGACTGAGTGCGGTTCTTGCCGAGAACCGATGTCGACTGTGCGTGTGCCTCTTGGGCAGAGCCGGTGAAGAAGGCGAATGCCGGCGGGCAGTGGGCGAGGCGTTTGACACCGAATTGCAGGGATCTTCGCTGCGGATGACATTGGCTTTTGAAACGATGCGATACAACGGCGGCGAGCCGGGAATAGAAATCGGCGAGGACGGACAAGCGTGCGTGTATGTCGCTTATCCGGCATTGGAGGAAACATATGTCTAAGACGGTAATGTGCGTCGATGATGAAGTTAACATGCTCAAGCTCTATGAGCAGATATTGAGCGACGAGGGTTACCAGGTGCTGGCCGCGCGGACCGTGACGGAAGCGATGGAACTGCTGGATGCGGCTTCGATTGACTTAGTCGTGCTTGATATCAAGATGGAGCGCGAGAACGGGCTCGATCTTTTGGAATTGATTAAGCGGCGCCGTCCGGAACTGCCGGTGGTGCTCAATTCGGCATTTACCACCTACAAGTCGGATTTTAAGAGCTGGCTTGCCAATGATTATATCGTAAAGAACAGCGATTTTCGGGAACTCAAATCCAAGATCGGAAAGCTTCTTGATGAATAAGACAGAATCAGCCGCCAGCTTAGAGGAGCTGGTCGAGCGGGTGACACTGCTCGTGGACGAAATCAAGTTGATCAATCTCAATCTGACGATTGCGAATGCGCGGTTGCGCCTGACCGACAACGCGTTTCATGCAGTCGGCGGGAGTTTCCGGCAACTGATCGACACCACGACGGAGACGCAGGAAGCTGCGGAGTTGATGGTGAAGCGCGCGCGGGGCGAGGAACTGACCGGCAACGAACGAGACACGATCAAGCGGGAGTTGGATTCAAGCATTGAGAAGATACAACGGGCGGCGGAGAATATCATTCAGACGGTTGTAGCAATCAAGAAGGGACAACGGGTAAATCGTGACATCTAATGATTGGGACGGAAAAACGCAGGCATTGCGCCTGGTTGCGGTGGTTACCGACGTCGGCGGACCGGTGGCGCTGCACGACATATTTTCGGAACTGCCGGGCGATTTCGGCGCGCCGATTGTGGTGATGCAGCCGACCAACGACATTCCGTTGGAGTCGGCGGCGGCGGCGCTGCGCTGAGGAAGAAGTCGTTCCCTTCCTTATCCGTGTGGCGCACGCCGCTGTCGTCGTGGACGTTGGCGACTTCGGTGATGATGGCGCCTTCGTCGCCAGCCCACTGCCAGTGCTTGCTTTCGACCTGCGCCAGCGGCACGAACATGCCGGGCTTGGCGAGCACTTCGTGGCGCGTTTCGGTCTTGCCGCCGTTATGGCAGGCGGGGATGACGACGTCTTTGCTGAGATTGTCCTCGCCGATGCCGACGATGTGCGATTCGCCGCAGCGCACCAGCCAGCCTTCGCGCTTGGCGGGGTTCTTCTCGGTCTTCAGGTGCCAGTGTTCCGGCAGCATCTGGTGCGGCAGCAGGAAGAGGTCCATGAGCATGTACTGATCCTGCTCGTTGTTCTTGAACATGATCGCGATATGCTCGACTAGGTGAACCACTTAATAATAATTTGACCTATTGGTCATGTAAAATCTATACTCTACACCAATACTTTATACCAACAACCACTCACCGGAAAGCATGTGCAAGTAAGATGGAGCGAAACCTCATTAACCCCCTACATCATAAAAGTAATGTTAATACTCCCTCTAAGGTGAGTCCGATTAATCTCCGATCTATCCCCGTAGCTACATTTAACAGTAATCTGTCCCCATGGAACCATAATATATGAGTCGATTG
>CAVPQS010000101.1:0-10860 GCA_963707485.1 uncultured bacterium | reverse complement strand
CGTCTTATCGTTGCACTGCGAAATTATTCCTTCGAACGCCGCATCTTCAAAAGTCATTCCCTTGGCTGCAAGGTCCTCTCCGTCGGGAATCTCACTACCGGCGGCACCGGCAAAACGCCTCTAACGATCATGATCGCCGAACGCCTGCAAATATCAAAACGCGTCGCCATTCTCAGCCGCGGCTACCGCTCCGGGAATGAGCACAATTCCATCACGCTTCGCGGTAGCGAAATCACTTCGAGCGCTGCCGCTCTCGTTGGCGATGAACTCGCCCTTATGGCCGCAAGGCTCCCCAACGTTTGGTTTGCGGTCGGCGCCGACCGACTTGCCGGCGGCAAGAAACTGGTCGTCGACGAAAAGATCGAAATTGCCGTTCTCGAAGACGCGTTCCAGCGCCGCCAAATTGCCCGCGACTGCGATATCGTCCTCGTCGACGCCTCCAATCCTCTCGGCAACGGATTATTCCTTCCCGCCGGTCCGCTCCGTGAAAGTCTCAAGTCCCTCAAACGTTCCAGCATCGTCTTGCTCACACGCACCGAATCGGTCGACCCGCTCGTCGTCGATCAATGGCACGACCGCATCGCTCAAATCGTCCCGCACGACCGAATCTTCCGTCTTCACACCGACATGGCCGTTATTCACAGCCTCGATCCGGATTCCGGCTTCTCTCTTGCCGACTGCAAAGTCTGGCTCTTCTCCGGAATTGGCAACCCCGAGTCGTTCGAGATTCTTTCCGTCGCTTCCGGCGTCGATGTCGTCGGCCACACGATTTTCCCCGACCATCATCCATATTCCGAATCGGACATCAAATCGCTCACCAACATCCTTTCCGACGGCAAAGCCGATTGCCTGCTCACCACCGCCAAAGACGCGGTCAAATTGAATCCGGCGTCGTTTACGAAAGAAACTTGTGGCGTTATGGAAATAGGGATTGATTTTGTCGACCGTGCGGATATATTCTGGGGCATTATCGCAAGGAGCGTAGGTGCTGAAGTTTGATTTCTTAGTTATCGGTTCCGGAATTGCCGGGCTCTCCTACGCGCTCAAAGTTGCCCAAAAAGGCACCGTCGCTGTCGTCACCAAAAAGCGTTCCACCGATTCCAATACTAACTACGCCCAGGGCGGAATAGCCGCCGTCATCGCCTCGACCGACAGCTTCGAAGCTCACGTCGCCGATACATTATCCGCTGGGTGCGGACTCTCGCGTCGTGACGTCGTCGAAGCAATCGTCAAAGCCGCCCCCGGCTGCATTCAGGAACTCATCGACGTCGGAGTTCAGTTCAGCCGCGAGGATTCAGACCCCAATGAGGCACATTTGCACCTGTCCCGCGAAGGCGGCCACTCGGCTCGTCGCGTCGTTCACGCCGCCGATGCCACCGGCCGCGAAATCGAAAAAGCCCTTCTGAACGCTGTGCACAGCAACAAAAATATCAAAGTCTTCGAAAACCACATCGCCGTCGACCTGATCACGATAGGGCAGGGCAGCGCCAAAAAATGTCTCGGCGCCATCTGTCTCGATAGCCAGGAATCGCGCGCCCGCTACTTTTACTCCGGCTCCGTCCTTCTCGCCACCGGCGGCGCCGGCGTTGTTTATAAGCACACTTCCAATCCCAAAATCGCTACCGGTGACGGCGTTGCCATGGCCTATCGCGCCGGCGCTTCGGTCGGCAACATGGAGTTCATTCAATTCCATCCAACCACGCTTTACAATCCCGGCGGCGACTCATTCCTAATTACCGAAGCCGCTCGCGGCGAGGGCGGACACCTCTGCTCGCAATCCGGCGTACGCTTCATGCACAAGTATCATCCGTCCGGTGAATTGGCCGCGCGCGACGTCGTGGCACGGGCAATCGACGCCGAACTAAAAGCCTCCGGCGACCCTTGCGTCTTCCTCGACTTGACTCATCTCGGCAGCGGTCTGATCCTCAAGCGTTTTCCAACGATATATGAACACTGCCTGAAATACGGCATTGACATCACCAAAGACCGCATCCCTGTTGTCCCCGCTGCGCACTATATGTGCGGCGGCGTCTGCACCGACATCAAGTGCCGAACTGATATCCAGCATCTATTCGCCTGCGGCGAGGTCAGCATGACCGGCATGCACGGCGCCAACCGACTCGCTTCGAACTCGCTCCTTGAAGCCATCGCTACCGCCCATTTCGCCGCTGAAATCGCCGAAGTGGTCGACAACACCGCCGAAATCGAACAACTCGGAACCCTCCAGCCCAAAAATGGCATCAGCGAAAAATTAACTCGGCGCGAACGCGTCTTGCTTCAGCACGACCGCAGCGAACTGCTCAATCTCATGTGGGACTACGTCGGTGTCGTCCGCTCCGATTACCGCCTTCGTCGCGCCAGCGAACGCGTCCATATTCTCGTCAAAGACATCGAGGAATATTTCCAGACGCGCAACTGGAGCTACGATGCGATCGAATTGCGCAACGTCGCGACCTGCGCGAAACTCATCATCGACTTTGCCATCGAACGCAAAGAATCGCGCGGCCTGCATTACAACATTGACCACCCCGACACCGACGACATCAATTGGCGTCGCGAACTGATTAGGAAGGAGGATAACTGGCTATGACTTCACCCGGCAGCGAGATGATTCTGATTCTTGACTTCGGTTCCCAATTCACCCAACTCATCGCTCGCCGCGTGCGCGAAATGCATGTCTATTGCGAAATCTATCCCTGTACAACTCCGTTCGAACGCTTCGCCGATGAAAACATCGTCGGCGTCATTCTCTCCGGCGGTCCGGCCTCTGTGCTCGAACCCGCATCTCCCGCCGTCGATGAACGCTTCCTCAAAATGGAGGTCCCGGTCCTTGGCATCTGCTACGGCATGCAGCTCGTCGCTAAACTCTACGGCGGTGAACTCGTCCGCAGCGAATCGCGCGAATATGGTCGTTCTGTCGTCACCGCCGATCTCAAATCCACACTCTTCAAAGGCGGGCTCGAAAAGTCCACCGCCTGGATGAGTCACGGCGACACCATCGTTCATCCGCCCAAGGGATTCGACATCACCGCCTCCACCGACGATGTCGCCGTCGCCGCGATGGAAAATGACATTAGCAAAATCTACTGCGTACAATTTCATCCCGAGGTCGTCCATACTGTTCAGGGCAAGCACCTCCTTCACAATTTCGTTTTCGAAATCTGCAAAGCCCGCGGCGACTGGACCATGACCTCATTTATCGAGCGCGCCGTTAACGATATCCGCCGGCGCGTCGGCAAAGACAAAGTCATTCTCGGCATCTCCGGCGGTGTCGATTCGGCGGTTGCGGCTCTCCTGCTCAACCGGGCCATCAGCAGCAATCTGATCGCCATCTTCGTCGACAACGGCCTCCTGCGCCAGAATGAAGAAAACGAGGTCCTCGAAGCTCTTGAGCACATGAACCTCCACATCAAGCGCGTTGATGCCGGCCCGCTCTTCCTGAAAGAACTCGACGGCGTGGTCGACCCCGAGCAGAAACGCAAAATCATTGGCCGCCTTTTTATCGAAGTCTTCGAAGCCGAGGCCAAGACTTTCGGCGACGTCAAATTCCTCGCGCAGGGCACGCTCTATCCCGATGTGATTGAATCCGTCTCCTTCAAAGGTCCTTCGGTCACGATCAAATCCCACCACAACGTCGGCGGCTTGCCTGATCGCATGAATTTGAAACTCGTCGAGCCGCTGCGCGAACTTTTCAAAGACGAAGTCCGTGAAATCGGCGAACAACTCGGCATGCCGCACCACCTTTTGTGGCGTCATCCATTCCCCGGTCCCGGTCTCGCTGTGCGCATCTTGGGTGAAATCACTCCGGAACGCCTCGCCATCCTGCGCAAAGTCGACAAGATCTTCATCGACGTCCTCCGCAAGCGCAACCAATACGAGGAAATCTGGCAGGCCTTCTCCGTCTTGCTCCCCGTAAAATCCGTCGGCGTCATGGGCGACGAACGCACCTATGACAACGTCGTCGCTCTGCGCGCCGTGACTTCGCAGGATGGCATGACCGCCGACTGGGCAAAAATCCCCCACGACGTCCTCGGCGAAGCCTCCAATCTCATTATCAACAACGTCAAAGGCGTCAACCGCGTCGTCTACGACATCTCCTCCAAACCCCCCGCCACCATCGAATGGGAGTAGCGACCGAAGTCCCTTAATCTGTTGCGTCAGGTCTTACCCCGGCGCGCAACTTCTTTTCATCAAGACGAAAACTCGACCGCGCCGGGGTGCGACCTGACGCCTGCTAAAATCATTGCAGAGTGAATTTCGAAGAGTCCGTCTTCGTAGGTCGAATCCCCTAATTATCGACTCGTTGCACTAACACTCACTCTGAGGGATTCGACACTTCTTTCAATAGCATCCGCTTTGATTGACCTCCGCCGTCACCGTAGGGGCGCGGCGCCACGTCCCGCCTTTGTCGGCGCTGTCCCTCGCCCGATGATTTCGTACGTAATCTCCAAACCAGCGCGGCATCAATTCCTGCGTCTTTCATGACTCCTTCACATTTAATTCCCCTCTCGAGAGGCAATTATATACGTAACAAAACCAGTTGACAAGCGAGTCCCAAAATGACTAACTTGTCAACCAATAGATTGCTATCACTTACAGGGGCCGACACTTTGGCATTTTACAAGGTCTATTTTGACGAAAGCGGAGTTTTACCGGATTGCCCAGTTGGTGTAGTTGCTGGTGCGATTGCAACAGACCTCTCGTGGGGCATTCTCTCAGACGCTTGGGGTCGCGTCCTCAAGAAATATGGCATCGAGAAATTTCACGCTACCGATCTGAATGCTTTAAGAGGTGAATTTAAGGATTGGGATTACGGTCTATGCAATGCGTTCTATGCGAAACTGGTAGAAGTTATGAGACCAAACTTACTTGTTCTTATTGGCAATTCAGTTCTAAGGACTGACTTTGAAGAGGTTAAGGCGGAATTCCCGCAACTCAAATTGAGCATATACCAATTTCTCTTAGAAGACGCAATCATGACAACGAGCCGCTGGGCTAAGCGCCGTAAAGGTGATCATGAAATAGCTATTTTTGTAGCCCATCCGAGTCAACCAAATCGGACATTGGTGACAGATGTTTTTGAGCGTAATGTAGACAAAATATGGTTTAGGGAAGAATCGCGAATTACCGATTTGGTTATCACAAAACGAGTCGACGATCCACCGTTCCAAGTTGCTGATTTGTCGTGCTATGAACTGTTTAAATTCTACAAACACGGTGGATTCAACAACGAATACACTGACATGAGGGCACAGAAATTTCTTCACGATGTCAAAAAGGACTATTACGGACGCATGATTGACAGGGACTGGATTAGGAAGTGGTTGGCTATTCGAGCCGAGGACGCAGATGTCAAATACTAATCTTGCGGCTTACGTGGCACTTTCATCAGTGCCCCCATTAGCTCCTTAAGGCTTACGTTTTTTGCATCGTCTTTTGGCTTGTCGGGCCTTCTTGGCTTTGCGCTCTTGGTACTCTGCTTCTCTTTCGTCCCTGAAGGCTTTGTCTTTTTTGGCATGTTCTATACTATCCTTTTTGAGGTCGCCGTATAGGTCAATCGCTTTCCCGCGATACCTTTCAATGCAACAACGGTACGCTCGGAGTCAGTGATTTTGCGATTAGAATACTTGAAATCAAATTCGCCCATGTACCGCTTTAAGTGTTGGGAACCGACATGATGATAGGTGCCGATCAAGCCACGCTTCACGATAGAGAAGAAACCTTCAATGGTGTTAGTGTGAATCTTGCCGCGAACATATTCCTTATGCGAGTGCTTCACTTGTCCATGCTCAACAAAATGGTCGCCAATGCCCTTGTACCCGCCAAATTCATCGGTCATAACGCAAGTCTCTCTGGCAACTTGAGAATAAAGAATCGGCTTCAAGGTCTTGCCGCAAACGTGTTGAAGGTGGAAAGAGGGAACACGACCGCCACGCTCGACGAGTGCGAATATCTTTTCCTTTTGCTCGTAACCTTCACGCACCTTGACGCCTTTGCGACGAGTGTTACCCCAATAGGTTTCGTCGGCTTCAACTATGATACCGCTACCGCCAAGCAGTCCAACGAAAACAGGGTCTTTCATAGCTTCACGCAAACGGTGGCACATAAACCAAGCGGTCTTGTAGGTCACTCCGAGGATACGGTGGATTTGGTGGGAACTCATTCCCTTCTTGGACGAGCACATAAGGAAAGCGCACTGCAACCATTGGTTGAGGCCGATCTTGCTACGCTCAAAGAGAGTGCCGACAGTTACGGTAAACTGCTTGCGACAGTCTTTGCACATACGCAAGCCCTTACGAGCGGATTTGCTCTTAACCTTGTAATGTTCGCCAATAACGCCACAATGAGGGCACACAACGCCATTAGCCCAACGCACGTTTTCAAGAAACTCTCTTGCGGCGTCCTCATCGTGAAAGTGTTTTGCAGACAGTTGATTCATCCTATAAACTCCGTTGTTAATCTTAACTGATATGAATATAATGAATCAAGTTGATTGTGTCAAGTATATAATTGCCTCTCGAGAGGGGTGGCTCCGAGCCGAAGAATGAGGCTCGGAGACGGGGTGTGTACTCATACCGGTCGAATCTCGCAACTTGGCATTCCCTCCCGTTTTTCCCCTTTGCGCCCTCCCCCTAAATCAGTTATAATCTCTCCCAGTTTGTCTAATTTATGTGACCGCCGGCCGTCCACGCCCGGCGGTGAACCGGAGGATCAATGGATTACCGAATAGAAACCGACAGCATGGGCGAAGTCAAAGTCCCGTCCGACCGCTACTATGGCGCGCAAACCGGCCGTTCGCTCGAAAACTTCAAAATCGGCGGCGAACGCTTCCCGCGCGAACTCATCCGCGCCCTCGGCATCCTCAAAAAAGCCGCCGCAATGGTCAATAAGGAACTCGGCACATTGCCCACAGATAAAGCCGACCTCATCATCAAAGCCGCCGACGAAGTTATCGCCGGCAGACTCGATGATCATTTTCCGCTCGTCGTCTGGCAAACCGGTTCCGGCACGCAAACAAACATGAATGCCAACGAGGTCATCTCCAATCGCGCCATCGAAATAGCCGGCGGCACAATCGGCTCCAAGAAACCGATCCATCCCAACGACGACGTCAACAAAGCCCAATCTTCCAACGACACTTTCCCGACTGCCATGCACATCGCCGCCGTCGAGGAAATCCACCGCCGCTTGATTCCGATGTTGACCCGCCTCCGCGACACGCTGCAAGGGAAGTCGAAAGACTTCGACGGCATCATCAAAATCGGCCGCACGCACTTGATGGACGCCGTCCCCTTGACCCTCGGTCAGGAATTTTCCGGATATTCACAGGCTCTCACCAACGGTCTCAAGCGCATCGATGGCTGCCTCCCGCGCTTGTACGAGCTCGCCCTCGGCGGCACTGCCGTCGGCACCGGTCTCAACACCCACCCGCAGTTCGCCGTCAAATCTGCTGATGCCATCGCCAAACTCACCGGCAAACCGTTTGTCACCGCGCCCAACAAATTCGAGGCCCTCGCCTCTCACGACGCTATGGTCGAGACCTCCGGCGTCATGAAAACCCTCGCCTGTTCGCTGATGAAAATCGCCAACGACGTCCGCTGGCTCGCTTCCGGTCCGCGCTCAGGACTCGGCGAACTTTCGATTCCCGAAAACGAACCCGGCTCTTCGATCATGCCCGGCAAAGTCAACCCCACTCAGTCCGAAGCCATGACTATGGTCTGCGCGCAGGTCCTCGGCAATGATGTCACCATCAACGTCGGCGGCGCCTCCGGCAATTTCGAACTCAACGTCTTCAAGCCGGTCATCATCTTCAATCTGCTGCAGTCAATTCGCCTGCTCGCCGATGCCTGCGAATCTTTCGATGAACACTGCGCTTCCGGCATCACCGCCAACAAGGACAACATCAAAGCCCTGATGGAGCGTTCGCTGATGCTCGTCACAGCGCTCAACCCGCATATCGGCTACGACAATGCCGCCAAGATCGCCAAGAAAGCGCATCACGAAAACAAGACGCTCAAGGAAACCGCCATCGAACTCGGTATCCTCACCGCTGAACAATTCGACCAGTGGGTCAAACCCGAAAACATGGTCGGCCCGAAGTAGGCTTTCGAAACAAAGGAGAAGTGGAGGAAGAGGTACGTGATTAATTCAAGATTGGCTGTTTGCTGTCTCTGGATAGTGCTATTAATGATTGTTCCCACATTGTGTCTCGCTGTTTCGAGTAGCGGTGCCGACGAGATGGAGCCTTGGTTGACGCAGTGCGTGACTCCAGATTCACTCGATTGTTTCGTTGATCATTCGGATGTAAAATTGATTCGTGCATTCGAGGAGTGGGTGCAGACTCACAAGACTTTGATCGTTCAATACGGATTGCCAATCTGGGAGAACCCCGATGCTTACAGGTTCATTCAATTCAGGTACCTCATGTCCGACTGTTTCCGGCTTCAAGTGGGCGAACTCGCTGACTCTACTCTTCAGACAAGGCTGGCAATGCTCGATCAAACCTATCTTATCAAAGATCAGATTGACTCTGTCTTTGCAGTTCCGCGCAATCTACTAGCATGGACAGAAATCGAGCAAGCCTGCCCGTCTTTGATGTTGTCCGGTCGTAACTTTCTTGATTCAAACAGGAGCGACGAGTACACAGCAACGATATCATTTAATTTTGGATCACAACTCGTCGCAGAAGTCTCGGCATCCGGAGACTCGTCCGTCCGAGACGACTTCTTAAGTTCATTTATAGATTTGTACGTTATTGGCATGTCGCCGCCAATTTGCTACAGAGAGACATTTCAGAGAGCGAAGATACAGCGTGTAATCCAATTGGTTCGCTTCGGCAGAAAAGCAATTCATGCGGCAGTTCCGATTCTCGATCATGAAGGAAGAGGAATAGGTGAAGCCGTTTTGATCATGATTAACCGTGAGCCCAAACTATTGCCGAAAGCAGAAAACGCAGGCAGTAAGTAGCCCACCCGCAGCGAAGCGAAGGGTGGGAATTGTCCGGTCGCAATGTACTCCTTCTTTTTGTTGACATCATCCTCCCATTCTCCCAACTTCTCCTCGCAAGAGAGGTGTTGTCATGAAAAAACCATATATATTCTTCGCCGCAATTCTCGTCGTCCTGATCCTCGCCTTCACCGTCAGCCGCAGCTATCTGACGTCTCTCGAAAAGGACGCGAAATCCGGCACATCCCAAGGCGTCCAAAAATCCGAACTCGACCAATTCAAACAAGAGGTCGAAAAACGCCTCGACGAATCCGAATCCGCCTTTTTCTGGCGCCTCGACAGCCTCGAACAAAAATTCCGCGAATCCCAAGTTACCGATACTTTGGTAACTCCGGCCGTCGTAACTCCCCCGGTGCAAAACAACCCGCCAGTCAACAAACCTGCTGACTCCGTCCAGAAGAATGTCGACCTAAAACCTGTCGTCGATGCTCCACAGACCTCCGGCGGCTACGTCCCCACCGACGAGGAAAACGAAATCTACCTGAAATATCTCAAACGTCGCTGGGCGCTGCCGGGAGACCTGACTTCCTACGAATTGAAGCTCGCCAAAGATGAAATTATGCAGGATGTTGGCCGACAATACACTATGTCCGCTGAAGAAGTCCTTCAGCTCATCGACCGCGTTTACGAATATCGCAAGGCGAAGAAACTAAAATGACCGAAGATCTCAAGACCATTGGAATACTCACCGGCGGCGGCGATTGCCCTGGCCTCAATGCCGTCATCCGCGCCATCGTCCTGACCGCCAGCTACAAATACGGCTGGATCTGCGTCGGATTCCTCGATGGTTTCGAAGGCCTCATGGACCAGCGCTACATCAACCTTACGCCGCAATCGGTGCGCGGAATCCTGCCAGTCGGCGGTACCATCCTCGGCACTTCCAATCGCGGCAACCCTTTTGAATGGCTCGTCAAAGAACACGGCACGACCAAAAAAGTCGACCGCTCTGAGCAAGTTATCGAAACCATCAACGGTCTCGGCCTTGATGCCCTCATTGCCATCGGCGGCGACGGCACCATGACAGTCTCGCAGATGTTCATGGACAAGTATGACATCAAAGTCATCGGCGTTCCCAAGACTATCGACAACGATCTTCAAGCCACCGAAGTCACCTTCGGCTATGCCACTGCCGTCATAACTGCCACCGAAGCTCTCGACAAACTTCACACGACCGCCGCCAGTCATCATCGCGTCATGGTCATGGAAGTCATGGGGCGCGGCGTCGGCTGGATCGCGCTCGAATCCGGCGTCGCCGGCGGCGCCGATGTCATCCTCATTCCCGAAATTCCCTACGACATCGAAAAGGTCTGCGAAAAAATCCAAAAGCGCCGCAGCCGCGGCTCGAATTTCTCCATAGTTGTCGTCGCCGAAGGCGCTAAATCAAAAGACGGCGATGTCTCGCTCATCAATCCCGAAATGAAGGGCACAATTCATGAAAAGCTGGGCGGCATCGGCATGAAAATCGCCAAAGAAATTGAGATCTGCACCGGCATGGAAACCCGCACGACTGTCCTCGGACATCTCCAGCGCGGCGGCTCGCCATGTTCCTTCGATCGTTATCTTGGCACCAGATTCGGCAGGGAAGCGGTGGAATTAGTTCAGCAGATGAAATACGGGCACATGGTGTGTTACAAAGGCGGCAACATTGAAAGCATCCCGATCGTGCAAGCCATCGGCGGTTTCAAATCAGTCGATCCCGCCGGCGAACGCGTCGCCACCGCCGAAGCCCTCGGCATCAATTTCGGCCGCTAATTAAAATTGATCAGGGAAATGTCTTCGCCGACCCCCAGTACTTATTAATGCTAAAGTAGGTCAAAACCCCTAATCCCACTGTGCTAAATAGGTACTGGCCGG
>CAVPQS010000100.1:0-55894 GCA_963707485.1 uncultured bacterium | reverse complement strand
CGCTCGGAATCGAAGGGAATCTCCTGGATCCGCGGCAGCGCCTTTCCATCTCGCCGCGCCGGTACCGCCCTTCGCCGCGGCGACGACCATCGCGCCCTCCGTGGGATCGCCGATGATCTGCCACGAGGCCTTGCCGGCCTCGTCGCTTCTTCCTCCAGTTTCGCATCGTTGCAGACCAGCGCGCCGTGCAGCAGCAGCGTCGCGTCCGGGTCGGATGCGCGGCTCGAACGGCTCCGTGCCGATGAAGAACTCACCGCTCGGGCTGTAGCCCTCTCCGGTGACGCGGAACCGCTTGCCGCCGGCCCACGCCTGCACGACCGTCATCTCGTTCTGCGTCAGGGTGCCGGTCTTGTCCGAGCAGACCACCGTGGCGCAGCCGAGCGTCTCGACGGCGGGAAGCTTGCGGATCAGCGCATGGTGCTTGATCATGCGCTGCATCCCGAGCGCGAGGCAGATGGTCACGATGGCCGGCAGGCCCTCGGGGACGGCGGCGATGGCGAGGCTCACCGCGGTCATGAACAGGTTGATGATGTCCGTCTTCTCGGCCTCGAGGTAGTTGAGGAAGCCCGTGTCCAGGGCCTCTGTCAGGTGCGTGTCGCGGAAGTTGTTTTAAGTGGATCCGATTCAACTCACCGACGAAGCGTTGCAACATTACGAGTGGTTCCGGGAATCGAACCCGTAGACCATGACCTGTCGGTCGTTCAAACGCAAGACGGCGGCGGAGTTTGTCGCACATATGCAGGAACACTTCCAAAAACGTGATGTGACTTTACTGGCAATTCGCCGGCGCGTGGACGACATGTGCCTCGGGCGGCTGACGCTATTAGATTTGAATGAATCAAATCGCACGATTGAGATTGGTTATATGATCGGCCCGCCCTTTCGTCGGCAGGGCTACGCTCTCGAAGCCGTTAATCTCAGTCTCGCCTTTCTCTTCAATTCACTCAAATTGAACCGCGTCATCGCCCAAACCGGATCTTTCAATCACTCCTCCATCGCACTTCTCGATTCACTCGGCTTCCAGCAAGAGGGCCGGCTGCGACTGCACCATAAGTTCAACGGTGTCCTCCGCGACGATTTACTCTTCGGTTTGTTAGCTTCCGAGTATAACAGATAGTTCGGCGTTCTTTTTTCGCCAGTCTGCTGCGCCAGACTCTGTCAAATTTTCAGGCAGTTCTCTGCACGGTACGCTTCGACTTTCGGACCATCATTAGGAGACGACTCTATGTTGCGATTCCTTCTTTTCACCCTCGCTATCATCACAATGCTCACCTTCCCGCTCTTTGGCGACGATCTCGCCAGCGACTGGGCAAACACGGAAATGACGATCGATGGCGACGGCGATGAATGGCGTGACCGGACCTTCACTTATTACGACAATGACAAAACCGCCATCGCGCTCATGAACGACTCCGCGAATATCTATCTCATCGTCATCTCGCGCAACGAAGCAACAATCTCCCGGCTCCAGCGCGGCGGTCTGTCAGTCTGGTTGAATGGCGAGGGAAAGAAGAACCGCGACTACGGCCTGCGGTATCGCGCCGGACGAATCGGCAAAGATAGCCGCAAGCCACCCGAAGGCATGGAGGCGCCTGCCGACATGCAGGTACGCTCTAAAGAGATGGAAGAACGCCAGACTCGTCTACGGCAACTCATTACTGTCTTCGAAAAGAAATCATCCTCTGAAATTTCTAACAAAGGCGAGCAGGGCCCGGCTGCGGCAGCTACATTCGGCAAGGACATTTACGCCGTCGAGTTCAAGATCCCGATTAAATCCAGTAACGACTCCGGCTACGGCATCTCGCTCGCGCCCGATAAAGCACCAACGCTCGGCCTCGAGTTCGGCTACCTCACCGACGACGAGAAGAAGGAAATGCGCGACGCCATGCCCAGGCCCGAGGATGGCGGCTTGCGCATGGGTATGGGCGGTGCACCTCCACCTGGCGGAGGAATGGGAGGCGGTATGGGTGGTGGTAGGGGCGGTCCCGGCGGACTGGGTGGTCGCATGCTCGATCAAGGCAAGCAGGAGATTTGGCTCAAGGTCCAACTCGCAACCAAATGATTGCAGCTTTCGCTCGCGAAAATCATTGCACTGTCCTCTTGCTAACTCAGCTCGAATTCCTGATTTTTGAGCCAGCGAACGATAACTCAGAGCCCAATCCATGCCCGAAATGTTCGATAAAGAAATACGCCGTCAAAGTCTGTTTTACGCTTCACCTGAGCGGATCTACGACACAATCACTTCCGGCTCGGGCTGGAATGCATTCTTCACATTCAACACCGAGGTTGATCCGCGACCCGGCGGCGAAATTGTCTTTCGCTGGAAAGACCGGGGACCGCAAAAGTACACTGTCAACGCCGAAGGCAAGGTCCATCGCGCCGAACGCCCGCATATCTTCGTTTTTGAACGGTACCCGGTTGGCCGCGAACATCCGACCATTATTACATTCGAGAGGAAAGCGCAAGACGATGCAACTGTCGTCTCCATCACCGAGAGCGGCTACCCGAACACACCTGATGGCCGCGCCATGATTCTCGAATGCGCGTCCGGCTGGGACGAAGCCGTCACTCTCCTGAAATTCTATTTCGAATACGGCGTCACGTATCATCAAGCTGCAGACAGTTCGTGGGTCACGCCCTCTCGGGGCGTGACATCATTCGAAGAGAGCAGATTGTGTCAAGCCTCGAGAAGGCTTGACCTACTTGACTGTTTAGGATCGCTTCGAGTGGACTACTTAGCTAAGTCTGCCGCGCACGAAAAACATTCTCTTCGAACGGACGGCTTCGTGATGTTGTTAAGGGTTGTCTGAAAATTCGACGCGATTGTGGCTGCCGTCGCAGTACGGCTTGGCGCCGGAGTGGCCGCAGCGGCAGAATGCAGGGTTGGTGACTTCGACGCCGTGTTTGCCGTCTGATCCGGTGATCGTGACTTTGCCTTCAATCAAGAGCGGCCCGTCTGGAGATGGCTGAATTCGTAATTTCTTTGTGAAGACCTCTTCGCCGGAGTCGCCGTCGGGAGCGTCAGAAATCAGGCAGTCATTCTTGAACCCAACTTTGCGATGAGCGTTATCGCAGTACGGTTTGTTTTCCGAAACTCCGCAGCGGCACAGCGCCATGCGAAAATCGGTCGCGACGACATTGCCCGCATCATCCAGTATTTCAATGTCACCGCGCACATACAGCGGTCCGTCTGTTCCGACTTGGACAACATTCGCTTCCGGTACCGGTTCTGCGCCTTCGCCGGTCGTTCGCTTGTAATGCAACGCTCCGGTCGGACAGCGCATGATAATCTCGGCAACCTGATCGGCAGCAGCTTCGTTAGGTGTGATCCAGGGCGCCCGCGAAGTGTCGAACACCTGCGGCAGACCGCGGATGCATTCCGCGGAATGAATGCAGCGCTTCGCGTCGAATGTCACTTCGATTTCTTTGCCGCGATATTTATGAATCTTGCCCGACATCCGACTGAATCCTTCCTTAACCGGTTCAAATAGTTCAACGCGAAATCGATTGGTCCGGTTCGTTTCCAAAGAAAATATCCTCAATTGGTCTGGCAAACAATCGCGATATTCTGAATGCCAGCGGCAAACTCGGATCGTACTTGCCGGTCTCAATGGCGTTTATCGTCTGGCGCGAGACCCCGAGCTTGTCGGCAAGATCGGCCTGCGACCAGTCGCGCCCGGCGCGCAACACCTTTAGATTCGATCTCATTGGTACCGCCTTGTCGCGACAAAAAGACCCAGAAAGTAGAACACCGGCATATAGTACCAGAGATGTTTGAGTCCAAAGTTTTCTGAGGACAGCCCAATCGCAATGTCGAGCAACCCCAGCGTCATCAAGAACACCATCATCACGGGATAAGCGACGGCCAGCGCTTCGAGTTGGATCTTTCTCTGCAATTCATCGAGGCTGGTGATCCCCTTGATGAAATTCCATAGCATCCAGGCAAACGGCCCGATCGGCAACAATGCAAGTATCACTCTAACTGGTTGGCTTAACTCGCTCTGCTTCAATAGTCCCCTGGCTACAACCCACGTTCCAACAAACAGAACACCCGATGCGATCAGGATCGTCCAACTGCTCTTTTCGCCAACAGCTTTCATATTCACCCTCTCCTGCTTGTGATAAGTTTCTTTGCCATTATGTAATCTATAATTGTCATATTGTCAAGTTACATTTACATAAAGTTACGTCAACGTGACATAAGTTGTTGCGTGTTTTTTGAGGTTTTTTGGAATTATATACGCAGTGGCAGGCAACGCCTTGCCGGAACAAGGCTTAACCTAACTCAGAACTTAGATCCACTCGAGGTCTTCAATCGTCTTTTCATTGATGACATCGCCGGTATTGAGCGTAGTCATCGGCTCAAAAAGCAGGATATGGCACTCCGGCTCGGCAATCGGATTGTGTTCGACCCCGCGCGGCACAATGAAAAACTCGCCCTCTTCAAGTACAACGTCGCCGGAGCGGAGCTTCATACGCAGGCGCCCGGAAACGACAAGAAATAGTTCGTCTTCGTTCTCGTGGCTATGCCAGACAAACTCACCCTTAAGTTTGGACAATTTTACGTATTGTCCGTTCAGCTCGCCAACGATCTTTGGCGACTCAAACTCACCGATCTGGTCGAACTTCTCCTTGATATTCACTTTGCGCATCTAAAGCCTCTCCCTGTTTGAAAATGTCTGTTGGAAATACGCTGATTCCGCCAATGCTCTTGGCGCCGAAAATCTGTAACCAACCACAAAAAAATGCGGCGAGCGCAAATCATGAACGCTCGCCGTCAGAATTTGCGTTTGTCGCGCGCTTAGGCCTGCTGATCCTTGATTTGCTGAGCTAAGTAGTTTTGCAGTCCCATTTGCTTGATCTGATCAAGCTGCGCCTCGAGCCAATCGACGTGGTCTTCCTCATCATGCAGAATTGTTTCCAGCATATCGCGTGTGGCATTGTCGCCGACGGAAGCTGCGAGTTTGATACCGGCGTTGTACGCCGCCACGGCGCCGTGCTCGTCCTTGATGTCGTTTTTGAATTGGGCTTCGACGTTTGCTCCGATTTTGATGTCATTCAAGCGGCTGACTTCCGGCATGCCTTCGAGGAAAATAATGCGCGCAATGTGCTTTTCCGCGTGCTTCATTTCCGTGATCGCTCGGCGCTCAATTTCGTTGTGGAGGCGAGTATAACCCCAATTCGCGCACATTTCGGAATGGACCATGTACTGATTAATTGCAGTCAATTCATCGCGCAACAGTTCGTTTAGCGCCGTGATTACTTTCGGATTGCCTTTCATAGCGTCCTTCTTTCATTTTGCCATCTTTGTCGTCGACTCATTTTGAGTCTATCCCAAACTCGACTAATCACACTATAATGTTACATAACTCCACAGTCAAGCTATGGATACAACCATTTCCTGTAGAGCGTTTTTACCGACCTTCGTGTTTCTTGTTGAATCACTTTCATGCGGCAAAATCGATCTCGCTTTTCTGGCGCCTGCAGGTGTGAAAATGACCGCCATATTAGCCGATACGATTTAGTAGTATTGCAGGGAATCGCATACGACCATGAATCTTAGTCTTAACAGCGTCAGCAAGTCGATTCGCGGCTTCACTCTTATCGAAGTCGTCATCATTATCGTCGTGCTCGGAATCTTGTCGACGTTCGCAATCGCCAAGTATCAGGACCTGACTCTCGATGCCAAGAAAAGCGCGTGCCGCAGTTCGCTCGGCGGATTGCGTTCCGGGATCAACACGTGGTACTCGCAAAACATCGTCAAGAACGCACAGGCCGCATTCCCTCCAATTGATACGTTGCGCGGCATCGGCAAGGTTATGGAACACCGCATTCCCCCCAATCCCTTTCAGACCAATGCGCCCGATTCGATCGTCGCGGGCGTGACCAAGGGTGTCGTCGTCGGCACGCGCGGCGGCTGGGCCTATAGCGCCGCGACCGGCGAAATCTGGGCGAACACCAATACGATTATCGAAGCTGGAAGCGGCTGCAGCGGCGAAGACACCACCGTCGGCGAGAGCTCCTGGTAATCACGTTCACTTCTTTGTTTATTTTCACCACTCAGCTCGTATCATAGACCGAAGGTCACACAAAGCCCGACAGCGCCATCAAGTTCAGCACGCGCAGCGGCGTACTAACGGCGAAGCCTTTGCACGATGGTTGGATTCAGCTTGACTTCCCGGCGGTTCCAACCATGGCCGCAACCGAATTTGATTTTCGGCGCACCGGCGTGTTGCGATTACCAGGAACTGTTGCCGGTGCGTCCGCCGCCAACGCTATAGGCGGCTTGGATTGCGGCGCCGCTGGGAAGTCCCTTGCCGGCGAGTCCGTCGCCAAAACGCAGGTGTCCGGTGGCAACATTGACGGCATATGGCGACGTTCCGCCGCGCTGCTTGAGGTAATTCAATTCCGTCTGATTGACGGACGAACGGGCGGCTTCATTGAGAAGCTTCTGGCCCTCGGCAGACTTGCTCAATTCGCTCACCAACCGCGCGGCCTGACTTTGTCCGACTGGACCGGAATAGATCATCCGCCCTAAGGACAGTTTCAATTCGCGCGCTCTGATGGTGTCATTTCTTGTTAAGACTTGGTGTAACATCGGGACTGGCACTTGTACTCCTTGAGAATGATTTGCTTATATAGTCGAATCGCCGGGTCGATGGTTCAAACTTCGGCCCGGCGATGCTTGCCGATACGGATTTGATCGGTTCCTCATCGGCGGGCGCCATTTGTTGCTTGACTGGATTTCTGCAATCCGCCATTTCGAGTTGCGGTCTGCCGGCGTAATAAAAGGCGACGGCAGAAGCACAATGCTCCTGCCGTCGATTCAAATTCTGTTGAGCTGGGAAATCCGGACTACTTCGTGTCAGCAGCCGGTTTCATCATCTTGGCAAACTCTTCATCGTTCTTCTTCACCCACTTGTGAATGTCGGCAACGACGGTTGAATCGCTGGAAGTGATAAGCATGACAGAGCCGGTTTTCGTCCAAGCTTCTTCCATCTTGGCGCCGCGCATGAAGAAGCTGCCCATCGTTTCGCAACTGCCGCACATCTTGACCGGCTCGCCTTTAGTGGCCTTGTCGGCTATCTCGTTCATGAGCGCGCTAGTCTTCTTGTATTCGGCCATACGTGCTTCCGGAACGGTGGAAAGGCACAACGCGCCATTGCTGATCGGGACCTGCTCCTGGGCCACCACCGTCATCAGACCGTTTTCAGTCCACGGTTTGCAAAAGTCGCAGTTGGCCATGTCAAGCCACGGTTTTTCTTCCGCGACCAGGAATGCCGCTGCCGCTATGACAATAGCCGCAACGAACATCAGTGACACTTTCTTGTTCATTGAGTTACTCCTTTCAAAAGACTCCAATTATTGACGCCGCGAACGACTGAACGAATTTGCTGTCTTCGCGACGTTAGCATAAAATTTGTGATAGCGAACCTTGTACGTGATTGAATGATAATGGACTTAAATAATCTTTGCAAGCGCCAAGTTGGCTTCCGAGTTTGCAGATTCGATTTTGTCGCAACTCGTTGAATTTCAAAGAGTGTGGGCCGGCAATCGACCAATAGTCGAACCATATTTATCTATAGCAGCTATGGGAGGGGCGCCTGATCGCCGAGTACGCGACGCCGCCGTTGAGAAGCGCTCCATGAATGAATATCAAATTGGGCGACTGTGAGGCATCCACAGTGAGAGTGCCATCGAAGGCGGCAAGAGACGGCGGATCGGCGATACGCAAGATCGGCGACTGGTTCGGAAGCGATATATAATTCAGAACCGAGAACTGCCCCGCAGTGATAGAGAGCTGAAGACCCGTTGACAGTTCATAGATGGGTGCATCGTTTCTGATCCAAACCTCAACGATTTGAATTCCGCAGGAGTAGACGATGTTAGGGAAGGCTCCGGTCGGACTGATCTTGATCGTGACGTCGCCGACGCCGGCGGCACGGGCGCTCGCGAGCGGCAATCAAATGCCGATCACGAGAAGAGTAATAACGAGGAATCGATTGCCCATTTCAACCCTTCATGTTTAGTCAAAACGTGAGTATTTGCAAGCGCAGGCGTTTGTCGCTCACGAGTCACTCCGTAAGTCGACAATTTAGTATACTATTGTCTGAAAGTTGTTTCAAGACTGAAATGGCCGGGTGGGAACGAGCCGGGATTGGAGCTATCAACTTACCGTGTGCATGAGGGCCTCGGGGTAACGAGAGCCAGACGCGACGCCGACCGGAGCAATCGCTTCGATGCGCCTGAGGTCGTCCGCACTGAGCTGAATGTCGGCGGCTTTGACATTTTCTTCGAGACGATCACGGCGTTTGGTGCCTGGAATCGGTATTATATCTTCCCCTTGCGCCATGACCCAGGCGATTGCAAGTTGAGCAGTAGTGGCCTGTTTTTCCTCTGCGATCTTGCCCAGTTCGTCGACGATGCGCCGGTTACGGTTGAAGTTTTCAGCCTGAAAGCGCGGTATGTGCGCCCTGAAGTCACTGTTTTGCAAATCACTGGGGCTAGTAAATGCGCCGGTCAAGAATCCCCTACCCAGCGGCGAATAAGCGACGAGCGAAATTCCGAGTTCGCGGCAAACGGGCAGGAGGTCGTTTTCCGGTTCGCGGGTCCAGATGCTGTATTCGGTTTGCAGCATGGCAATCGGATGAACCGCTGCGGCGCGGCGAATGGTCTGGGGTCCGGCTTCGGAAAGGCCGACGTATCGGATTTTGCCTTCCTTGACCAATTCGGCGAGGGTTCCGATGGTGTCCTCGATCGGAACGGCTGGATCGACGCGGCCGGGATAATAAAGATCGATGTAATCAGTGCGCAGGCGCTGGAGGCTATACGAGATAAAATTGCGGATCGCAACCGGGCGATTGTCGATGCCGATAAAGTCGCCATCGTGGTTGCGCATGCCGCCGAACTTGATCGAAATGAATGCCTGGTCACGCGGGACCCGGCGGATGGCTTCGCGAATCAATTCTTCGTTATGTCCGACGCCGTAAAAATCGCCAGAGTCGAGCAGATTGATGCCGAGTTCAAGTGCGCGGCGAATGGTGGCGATGCTTTCGGCATCATCGAGCTTGCGGCCGGTGTAGAAATCCGACATGCCCATGCAGCCAAGGCCCAGGGCGGAAACTGCCGGTCCGCTCTTGCCGAGTTTACGAGTTTGCATAATGGAAAGACTCCTGTTTTCAAGTCAAGAAATTGAATAGGATAGTTTCAGCAATTATACGCAGCGAGTTGCAAATTGGCGGAGCGCTACTTGTCTTCGGCGGGAAGATCAAAGAAATCAACCAGCCCGGATTCGAGCGAGTATTCGGCGCCGACGACAAGGAGTCCCTCGCGCTGGATCAGTTGTTCGACCACCCGCGAGCCGTGCCTGAGGTGGTCGGCGGAAGCGCGGATGTTGGCGCGGACGGCTTTGTGGACGAGTGCAGCGTGATCTTCGTGTGAGTCGGTTTTGAGGAGATTTTCGACCGAGGGGCGGATAAAGTCGACAATGGCTTGCAGGTTCGGCGATTGGTTTTCGGCGGGACGCTGGAGTTCCTCCAGCGTTGCATTGATGGCGCCGCATTGCGAGTGCCCGAGCACGACGACGAGGCGCGTGTGGAAGCGTTCGGCGGCAAATTCGACGCTGCCGATCAAGGATGGCGCGACAATATTACCGGCGACGCGAATCACGAACAGATCGCCCAGGCCCTGGTCGAAGATGATTTCGACCGGAACGCGCGAGTCGGAGCAACCGAGAATTGTCGCGAAGGGCTCCTGCCCTGCTGTGAGCGCCAGGCGCCTCGCCGGGTCGATCAGCGAATCGGCAATGGGTTTGTCGGCGACGAAGCGAAGATTGCCCTGCTTGAGTCGTTCGAGCGCTTCGCGGGCGGGTATCATGGTTGTACCGCCTTGGTTGGCATTGAAATCATCGGGAGATAATGCAACAAAGGCGGTGCAAAGGCAAGGAATTCAGTCAGCGCGCATGAGACAAGAGATTGAAGTGCAGGTGTCAAGCGCGTGTTGATTGCTCGTGGAATTGTCCGCGGCTTTTTGCGAACGGTCGACGCCTTAGATCAAAGATGTATATTTTCTGATCCCCAGATATTTTGAAAGAAGTAGGTCCTATTTTACGAATGTCGCGCGGTCAAGTGTCGCGTCTTGATATTACGGACCCTCGCCCGGCAAGTGCCTGAGATTGCAGATGTAGTCGAGAACGATCGACGTGTCTGCGGTAATTTGATAGTCGGAGATAGTGTCGGGCTTCCCGAAGGAAGACTCGATGAAGATTCGATATGAGCCGGGCCTGAGTGTAAATTCAACGTATGATGATCTGTCAGTAAATTCGGTTCGGGCGATTTTATTTATGTCCTCGAAAGTAACTTTGGCGCGTCGAGATGGTGTTTCATCGAGCAATTGGGGAGATTGAACACTATAGAAGTCATCGAAGTAAACTGTCTTGGTCGAATCATATGGAAGGGGACAGCCCAACGCTCTGACCAGCGCGCGGACATTAGCGAGCGGTTCGGAGTTGCTTGTCCACTCATTAGTGCAGCTCAATAGAAATGCCGCGACGAGCGCGAGTCCGATTACCAATTTGGTCCAGTTCATAGTCCACTTTTTTTGTCAACCAACGTGCTTTACAAATATAGCTCTATATGTCCACCACGGCAAGGTTCAATTCTACGAATTTCGCCGCTGCTTGGATTGGCCTAATACGGCTCGGAGGCATATGTGAAGCGATCGCAGCACGGATCGGCGATCACGAGTTCGGTGCTCGATGCCAGCCAGACGGACTGCGAGTGGTCCCTGTCATTAATTTCGCCGGAGTACGCGGGGTAGTGACACTCGCCGGTAAATCCTCCGCAGTAGCGCACGAGGGCCCATTCGCCGTCAATGACGCCGTTGCTGTGGTCGACCGGCCCGCGGTTTACAACTTTGGAGTCGTCGCATTCTGGCACAGCCAGGGTGAGGATCACAACGACAAATGTTACACAAGTCTTGGGTAATGTGGTCATAACGGCCTCCAGTACATTGAGAGGCGCAACTGCCGGCGACTTGCGCCTAATCCTCTTCCAGGAACGCCTGCAGCGATTGCGCTTCGCATTAGCAGTCGGATTTTGTTAATTCCTCGATCATGCCCTCGGAATGACCCATGCCGAAGCGAATCAGGATGCAGCCGTTTTCAGGAATAATCATTTGGATCGCTTTGGCGGACATCAACTCGTTGCGCGCGGTGATGATGCCGGACTTCGGACCACTCTTCTCCAAATACTTGGCGAATCTGAGCGTGTCCACTCCGAATTGCGAAAGCATCTTCAAAAAGAATCCGTGCATTCCCTCAGGATCATCCATCATTTTCTTGATCATCTTCGCGACCATCGGATTTCACATTGGGCTCCCCTCTACAAGAGCACCAACCATCGTCTCGAGGCCCTCAGCTTCGGATTCCGTTACTCCGGCGTAAACTCCGGTAGCGGTATCGATCTGCTCGAGCCACAGAACCGGAATGTTGCGGACCATCGCAAGCCGCGAAAGTTCCGGTTGGTCGTACCCGATTTCGCTGAAAAGCCCTTTCATCGTGCTGGAGTAGTTCTTCATGAGTTCGCTGCGCGGCTGCGTGGAATCAGCTCCCTCACTGATGAAGAGGCCGGGCTGCAATCTTGCCAGCAGAGTGTCTGCGAATCTGGACGTCGGTTCGTTGTAGGCATGGAATTCGCCGACCAGATAGAATGTGTAGGAGCCGCCGGCGGCAAGAGTGCGCGAACATTGGTAAAGCTCGAAGTGGACGCTGTCGAGCCAAGCGTAGTCGACCGCGATAGCCGGCGTGGTTTCTTTGACTTGAGTTCGTTGTATTTGTCCGGATGAACTATTCGAAGCGCACGATCCGATTGCCAAAGCGGCGACGATGATCAGAAATATGGCAACACGTTCGCCTACGAGTGGGTTCGACTTGCGACTGGTCATGGTAGAAGCCCTCCGACGGTTTGGTTATCATGAACAGTAATGAAGATTAACAATTATCCAGACGAATGTCAACATGGTAACAATAGCCGACTAATCTGGGGATAGAGCGACATCGCCGATCAGCAATCTGAGTTCGATGCGGCGCGATTATGCCAGCTCGGGACTCGTGGTCATCGGGGAGTCGCCTCACAAGAATTCAAGGGGCGAGACAGGCTTCTTCTATTTATGAAGGAACACGGCGCTTCGATGAAATAGAGCGTCGTATTCGATACCGATCAATCGATGGAGCGTGACTGGGACACCGGCGGACAGGCGGGCGTGACTTTTCGGATGCCGCTTTGCTTCGTCATTGATCGGCGCGGAAAGATTGCATTCGTCGGGCATCCGGAAGATGACCAACTCGTGCCAACGTTGAAGCGGGTGCTGGCCGAGAAATAATTGACGAGCCTGTGGTGTCAAATCCGCATGGAGCCTAACCCACTCAGTTTGTAGGTCAAGCCCTCTTGGGGCTTGACATTTTACTCTCCAAAATCGCCATCAAAACTGTGAATCCGATGGCAACCCCATTCAGCATCGTATTCACCTCGCGCAAGAAATTCGTGGAATGAAGAATGTGGATAATCGATTGGTCGCTTGACGAGACCATGCTTGACAGGATTGTAATGAATGTAGTCGAGGTGGCTATTCATGTCGTCATGATCGCGAATAACGTGGTCCCAGTACCGGTTATGCCACGTTCGACCCCCAGTCAGTCCATACGTTTTCGAAAATTGGCAGAGAATGAGAGCTTGAGATTTTTAATGAGTAGCGCTGGATCATTTGACTTGGGACCGATGATAAGATGCAGGTGGTCAGGAATTATTACCCAAGCGATGAGGTCAAAGTCATTCTTTGACCGCTGCATTTCAATCGACTTCCAGAGCAGGTCGATATTCTTGACGAGGATTGGTTTACGTAGAAATGTCACGTGAGTTAAGAAGTAGATATTCCCCTCTTTGAAATGTCTCGTAACGTTGTGCATAAAGTCAGCCCAAGTAGGTCCGAACCCCTGCGGTTCGGACATTTCCGAAATTATAGGGTAGTAAACGCCGTCGTATCGGTCAATTACAAATTGAGGACATTTGAGGCGATTTACATAAAGAGCAATCAATCAAGAGTCCGAACCACAGGGGTTCGGACCTACGGACTGGGTTAAGATTCCGCGGATGGTGAGTTATCAAGTTGAGACGATTCGGTGCGCCACACCCAAAGGGCATTGGCAGCAGACACCGCGCTTACGGTGGCAGCGTGTTCATAGCCGCGCCGCAGCAGGCTTCTTCCCCGCCACTCATTGCCATGCAGCCCAAACGAGATCGGCACGGCAATCATCATTATCGGAAGAAAGGCAGAAGTCACGTCACTTGCCGCTGGCACGAACTCGATGAGAACTGACACTGCGATAAATGCGGCAACTGTGACGATCGCAGGAAGCCAAACACGATAGTAGCAGGACCAGAAGAATGAAGAGAGAAATGCTATCCATGACCAGCCGGCTGGAATTGCGATGGGTTGGACGGATGGAACGGTGTAGATGTTGAATTTTTTCATGCTTGCTTTCCAGGTCCGGCGATAAGTGAGTCGCGACTTGGATAGTTAGTTCCCACCCTGCGTTTCACTCCGGGTGGGCTACCGGCTATTACTCAATTTTTAACAGGTGCTTGATGCTGGAATCGTCGGGCACATAAAGGTTGAGGATGCTAATTGACCTGCGAATTGATTCGTGCAGCGGCACTAGTCGTTCCAAAAAACCACGGGCGGGATAATTCCGAACGTTGTCTAGTTCTCTTCGCAATTCCCAGTACGCCTCGTAGGAACTATCGATTTCTCTCGAGCAATCCCGATACTTCAATGGTGCCGTTCTTATCTTGGCATAATAGTCATCCATCCGTGTTTCCGCTTCCGCCAACTTAGTACGGTCAATTGCGAAATCGATGCTCTTCGCAAACAGTTTTTCGTAAAACTCTCCGTCAGACGCGGTGTCAAGGAGCTGATGAACGTAAACAACTGCTGTCATAACCGTTAACTCATGAGCCTTGAGTGTTAGAAGGTACCATGACAAGTCGTCAAGAAATTGTTCCTCTTGCTCCCGTACGAGCTTCGCAGCCTTCTTCTGAATCTGGTCCGATTCCGCTTGTATTCTTCTTGCAACTTCCTCGTCTTCAGCTTTCTTCTTGAGCAATGCTTCTTCAAATCTGTACCTGTTCGAGTCCAATTGCAGGAACAGTTCCATGGTGTCAATGGCAAGTCGATTTAGGGTCGCAATTTCTCTGTAGCGGTCTTTCGCATCCTCGAACTGGTTTTGGCTCGCAAGTCTTGCGGCTTCAGTCTTGAGCGTCAAGATTTCTCGACATTTGTCCAGTTGCTTGTCGGCAACAGAACGCCACTTACTTGTCGGTTGTTTCTCAATAAAATCCTGATATAGGATGACAGCACTGTCAAGAATACCGGAGTTAAATGCTTTCTCTGCCCTTTCAAAGTCCTGGGAGTTGTCGCCACAGGACGGCAGGCAGGCGAAAGCGAGAAATGTAACTAGAATCCCCGCAATCCGGATGGTCGCTGGATGCTTCGCTACCCCACCATCTTCTTCAAATGAGTTCATAAGAAGGAATGCTCCCTCATTAAGTTTGGATGATATGCATCAGAGAATAAATGATTCCCCATCAAGTCTGTCAATGAGTAGTCACGCAGCCCAAGTAGGTCCCAACCCCTGTGGTTCGGACATTTCCGAAATCATAGAGTAGTAAACGCCGCCGTATCGGTCAACTACAAATCGAAGACCTTTGAGGCGATTTTAATATAGAGCAATCAATCAAGAGTCCGAACCACAGGGGTTCGGACCTACGGACTGTCTTCTTGAAATAGTCGTCCTGCTGATTTTCTTCAACCGACATTGTGCCATACTCCCTATGTGAGCCTGCAAGAAACTCGATACTCTTGATTAGCACCGGATATCCCACCGCTTGCAGTGGGTTCGTTGTCGCGGGAGCCGTAAGAAGATTTCCACCCTGCGACTCGCGAAGGGTGGGCTACCGGCGCACCGCTACTGACGTAATTTCTTCGCGAGCACTTTGTCTTGATACAGTTTGAGTACCATCTCATTCGCGAAGGAATCAATCAGCATCTCGTCTGACTCCCAGAAACCCGCACCCTTCGATTTTGCGGAAGCAAGCCAGATCTTATTCCCTGAGCTGGCATCATAGAACTTGGCCTGGAAGTGCGCCCATTTTTTCTCATAGCTTCCGCCGCCATGATAAGTCGTCTGCGAAGTTTCCGTGTAGTTGAATGCGTTTCCACTCATAGTACCTCTCCCTTGTGACTGAGTCGTCGATGCCCAAATCGGCTGTTGCTCCACGTCACTACCTTGCGCTCCAAACTCAATGAAAATGTACGCATCGACACCGTTCGAATCTGCTCTTGCCACGACTTCGGCGGGTGTGAAATCACGAGTAGGTGGGAAGAGGTCAATGCTCCTTGTGGACTCCAAACCTCGGGCTGAAAGGTACTTTGTGATTGCTGTCTCCATCGCCTTACGGTAATCCAAGTTTTCGGATCCTGCATAGACAAGAACGTGAGAATAACTCTTTGCTGGACCGCTGGGATCAACGAAACTCTCAAGACTCGTTGTCGCACAACTAGAGGTCATCAATGCGACAATGCATAACAACGCACTAGAATGCAGAACTGCTGTCATCCGTTTATTCATGTCAACGTCCTCATAATTTCTAATTGCCACCGTTTTCTCAGTTAGGTATGTCAAGCGCTCTCGGCCCTTGCCGATCTTGCTTACTTCTTAGTGATTCAAATCTACATTCGATACCGACAAACGCAACCACAAAAAAATCCCCTGCCATTGCTGACAGGGGATTCTATATCCAAGAAATAGTGTGCAATTGAGATGCTTGTTGTGTCCTAAGATTCTGCTGGGTTCCCGTTTTCACGGGAAAGACAGCTTCATCGAAGCAAGATACGTCGACATGGACATGTACTGTATCAAATTTTGCCGTGTGATACAGTAACACAACCGTGCTCCTTAGAAAGGAGGTGATCCAGCCGCAGCTTCCGCTACGGCTACCTTGTTACGACTTAGCCCCAGTCACCGATTTTACCTTAGACGCCATCCTCCTTACGGTTAGATAAACGGCTTCGGGTACCCCCGGCTTCCATGGCTTGACGGGCGGTGTGTACAAGGCCCGGGAACGTATTCACCGCAGCGTGCTGATCTGCGATTACTAGCAATTCCACCTTCATGAAGTCGAGTTGCAGACTTCAATCTGAACTGAGGCCGGTTTTTGGGATTAGCTCCACCTCGCGGTCTTGCAACCTTCTGTACCGACCATTGTAGTACGTGTGTAGCCCTGGATGTAAGGGCCATGAGGACTTGACGTCATCCCCACCTTCCTCCGGGTTGTCCCCGGCAGTCTCCTTAGGGTTCCGCCTTTCGGCATGGCAACTAAGGACGAGGGTTGCGCTCGTTGCGGGACTTAACCCAACACCTCACGGCACGAGCTGACGACAGCCATGCAGCACCTGTGCAGCGGCGACCGAAGCCGAGGTTACATCTCTGTAACTTTCCCCTGCATGTCAAACCCAGGTAAGGTTCTTCGCGTTGCGTCGAATTAAACCACATACTCCACTGCTTGTGCGGGCCCCCGTCAATTCCTTTGAGTTTCACTCTTGCGAGCGTACTCCCCAGGCGGGATACTTAATGCGTTAGCTGCGGCACTGGAGGAGTCGATACCTCCAACACCTAGTATCCATCGTTTACTGCAAGGACTACCAGGGTATCTAATCCTGTTTGCTCCCCTTGCCTTCGCACATGAGCGTCAGTATCGGGCCAGATAGCCGCCTTCGCCACCGGTGTTCTTCTTGATATCTACGCATTTCACCGCTACACCAAGAATTCCGCTATCCTCTCCCGTACTCAAGAGAAACAGTATCAAATGCAGGCCCAGAGTTAAGCTATGGGTTTTCACATCTGACTTGTCTCCCCGCCTGCGTGCCCTTTACGCCCAGTAAATCCGAACAACGCTCGTTCCCCCCGTATTACCGCGGCTGCTGGCACGGAGTTGGCCGGAACTTCCTCTGCGGGTACAGTCAGGCCCGGGTCATTTCCTACCCGGACGTTTCGTCCCCACTGACAGGATTTTACACTCCAAAAAGCTTCATCATCCACGCGGCGTTGCTGGATCAGGGTTTCCCCCATTGTCCAATATTCCCTACTGCTGCCTCCCGTAGGAGTCTGGGCCGTATCTCAGTCCCAGTGTGGCCGGTCACCCTCTCAGGTCGGCTACCCATCGGAGCCTTGGTGGTCCATTACACCGCCAACAAGCTAATGGGCCGCGAGACAATCCCTATGCGGCGGCATAGACTCAACCGCCTTTAATCATCGGGCCATGCGGTCCAATGACAACATCCGGTATTAGACCCGCTTTCGCAGGCTTATCCCCAACATAGGGGCATGTTCCTCACGTGTTACGCACCCGTGCGCCACTTTACTAACCCAACCGAAGCCGGGCTTTCTCGTTCGACTTGCATGTATGAGGCACGCCGCCAGCGTTCGTTCTGAGCCAGGATCAAACTCTCCAAAGAAAAATTTGATTGCTCAATTTATCGCTAATCTGAAGTTCTACAGCAGAAAACCGAAGTCTTCCGCTGTGCGTTCGGACTTGCTATACTATTTTATGACAGGGCGATTTAGCATTTCTGCTTTATCACCTTGCCCGTATCACAAGCATTTCAATTCTTACACACTATTTACTTGTCAAAGATCATGAGAGGTTCCCTTGCGAGAACCAGCGAACCGCCTTGCGGAGGTTCTATCGCTTGTTAAGGCTTTGAGTTATTCGTTTGCAGAAGAACCAAGCGCCTGACCAGCGGACGACCAATATACGTATGGGTTGGGCGATGTCAAGGGGATTATGTGATTATTTTTAGAAAAAAGTGGGAGGCGTGACAAACACGAAAGAAGTAGGACTAGGGTGCGGTGGTTGGGTTTTGCTGGCTTTCTGGATTAGGATTTGTCAGAGAGTCGAGTCTTTTAACCCATTGACGATTCAGGAACACAGTGGATTTATTAACTATGACGTTCTTGCTCGGATGAATGTCGCAAATAAGTTGCTTAACGATATCAAAGTAGCGTTTCGGCATTTGTTGACTCAAGGTGATCTTTCTAATCGCGGAAACGTCAAATGCGAGCTCAACGTATTCTGATCTCGTTTGACCTTCCCACAGGACTCTGAATTCAAACTCGTGCCGGTAAGGGTCTCTCTTGATAAACAAGACCTTGTCGCGGTCGGCAGGGTCCTCGCCAATTTTCTTGATCTTTCTGTAGACAACATCGCCAAATCGCACGCCGCCAACAGCCGCCAGTGATTCCTTCAGCAAGTTCTTGTCAAACTCGATGCAGCAACCTTCGGGACCGTCCGAATATGCTTTCCAGAAATATATCGTCTCTGCAACCCGGCTGAAACATTTTGCAAAGACCTTGGTCGCTCTTCGGTCCATATATGATTTGAAAATCAACGCATCATTCTTGTCTTCCCAATTAGTCGGATCACTCAGTCGAATTTTCCCGGTCTCCAAAATGCCAATAAGTTCGGACAGAAATGTGAATCGATTTAGTTTCTTGCTGTCAGCCGTTTGCTGAATTCTCACTTCCAACTTGTCACTCACTGATTCTCTTTGGCTTTTTTGCTGCTGCAGAGTCGATTAGCTTCGACATCCGAATGTTCCTTTCATACGGGTTTACATACCATTCAGTCAAAAGTGTTTCAATCAAATCAATTAGTAGTGCAGCCTCATTTGGATCTACGTCAACGACCACGTTAATGTCACGTTCCATATGAGCACCAATATTTCCGAGGTTTCGTACTGCGTCTATTGCATTCCAGCTAACCACATCAACTTTGTCTCGCAAAGTATCGATTTCGTCGACCAACCGTGACTTCGTGACGCCCCAAGAGTCGCGTATCATTCCCTGCAAGCACCGGCGCGAAAGCGTAGCAGAGGCCTTCGGTGAAAGGTCTCGAATTAAACACGCTTCCCTATAATCCTGCAAAATTGGTCGAGGAATGTAATCTGGAAACACCTTGACACTAGCCTGTGGTCTGAGCGACCATCTCTGGATCTCACCCTCGTAGCAGAATTCCTGTATGTAATCATCATACTTGAAGTGTAAGAGAGAGGCATCGATAGCCAATTCCTTACATTGCTCATTGGGACACGAAATCACGGTTGTACAAATGGCAACGTTGCTGAGTCTCGAATTCAAGCCAATTCGGTGGTAATCTGTCGAACAACACTCTTCGGTAATCGTGGTGTGTCGGCCGCAAAATGGACAGGTCCAATTAAAGCTCATGATTTACCTTTCGCCTTTCCACTTGAACGATTTTCAGAATGGAAGATCGTCATCGTCAGATTCCGATTCATGCCTAGAGATGGCATCCAATCGCGAGCATAAATTCAGCAGGATTATTCGCTTCTTTTCAATGGAATTGGATTTGAGAAGGTGGAGGAACCCACCTACCGCTGCAACTGGCAAACCAATCCTCGTATAATAGTGATAGCTCCCATTGAGGACACACCTTACTACTGTGCTGGGGTCGGGAACCGTCTCCTCAAGCATAAAGCTACGATAGAGATTTTCAAGATTGGTCTGCAATTTGTCAATATCGTCATGGTACTTTGCTTGATTATCGATTTCACTGATGTGCGATGATAATGCATCCGCAAATTCGCGATATTCTGTCTTTTCATTTTCTGTGAATCCGATCTCAAAAAACTTCCCACGTTGTGCCTCGTATTCAACATTTGCAAAATTCTTAGGGCGAATAGCGGGATCGTATTGACACATTTGCGTCATTAATTCGAAGTACTCGAATTGACTTATCTGATTCTCAGAAATAATGCGATCAAAAAGCTTTCCGACGAAATAAACCTCGGTCCCGAAATCATAGATTCGCTGTGAGAACTCTTTGGGAAGTTCACACCACCAATTCAAGCTTACACTCTTGTCGAAGTCGGTCTCGTCATGTACGGTCTTTCCAAATCCAAAGTCAATTATCTTCAGGGTGCCGTCGTTTCGAACAAGGAGATTTTGAGGTCGGATATCTCGATGGAGGACGTGATTAGACTCTAGGTGCCGAAAGCCTGCGACTGCTTGTACAAAGAGTTCATTAATTCTCTCTGGATGGCGCTTCAAGAAATCCTCAATGTCCGTGCCTTCTATGTATTCCATCAAAATGTAGCCAGCGAAATCGTCCGGGAACAAATAATAATTGAAGACTCGTACTACGTTGTCATGGTGAACTTGATGAAGGATTTTGGTCTCACGCAGAAAGTTTTGAAACAGTTGCTTTCTCAGCACTTCCGAAGGCGGAACGAATTTTTTGCAGACATAATATTCGTCAACTATCTCATCATATAACAACACGGTTCGGCCGCAAGCGCCAGCGCCGAGTTCTCTTACAAACTTGAAGTCTTTGCGCCTCGTAAACTGTATGATCTCATCTTGAATAGATAGAGTCTTTGATTTGCTTTCGCTTGTCATATGATGTCAACTTTCGCCGCCGCTTTAATCGGCCCCACGAATCTCTTGTTAAGAATTTCAGTGCCTAAAATTGGATAGCATACGGCATTATGTCAAGGTTTTTCTGAATTCAAATATTGTAGAGCGAACGCAGTTAGCCGCTACGTAGACTTTGAACACTGTAACATCCCCTATTCGATTCGCGGACATTGTGAGATCAAGTTCCGAAACTGGTGTTTGCGCCGGCGGCGGTCAATCGAGGTGGGTGAGCCTCCAGAGGACGTAGGCGATTAGGACAATAAAGAGGGAGGCTCCAATCAGGGTTTGCTTCCAGCCGCGTTTGCGAGTTTCGTCATCATGGACCTCGGCACTTCGCTGCGTGGCTGATCTGTCGAGTTTGTCGATTCCGATTTTGCTTTGAATCAGCGGCCACAACAGGGCTTCCTCTGATTCATCGAGCCTGCTCAGACGCATTATCACTTTGGAGTTTGGCCCAGAGAAGTTGATTCCCTTCCATGTAGAGTCATAGGTGACCTTGGTTATTTCGGAATAGAGTGAAGATTTCCAGGACAGCATCCAGCTTCGCGTCAGGCGACTTCCCTTCACGATACTGGTGCGAAAGAAATAGGCGCCACGGTTGCGGCCGTAATACCAAAGTATGAGCGGAATTATGAGTAGCATCTGGTAAGGAAAAACGTAAACTGATACCTCAACCAAGTTCTGCCATGCTCCGGCGAGACCGCCGGTCTTCCAGCCAGAATATAAAGGTATGCAAATAAAGATCGCGAGTATGCCCCAAATTGCTGGGCCGGCTCCGGGCTGCCGATTGAAATTGCTGACAAGGTGCACCCGCGTCGGTTCGTCGGTGTCAGGAATTTTTGAGAGGAATTTGTTGCCGGTGTAGTCGGATTGATTGTGCATGCACCTCCCTTTCGACGAATAGTAATGAAGGATAGCAAAAGTGGATGGTGTGGTCAATGGCAATAACGGAGCTAATCGGCAGGCGTCGCGGAAATTTGATTGGGACAAAAGTAATGTCGAAACCCCGCGGAGTGACGGGTTTGGATGCGGTGAATAATTGGGGTTTCGACGTACGAAGCTGGGCGCGCTTTTGGCGCGAAGTTCGACTGAAGTCGAAGCCACAATTGTCTCAGCCACAAAATAGGTGTCAGGAGCGCGGGGCCGCTGACCTGCGATTATTTGCGGAAACCCACGGCGCCACAAGCGGGAACTTCCACAAGCGGTGGGCGCCGCTGCTGACCACAAGGCGAGGGCACAGGATTCAAGCGCGTATCACTTTTTGGTCTTCGTCAGTATGAGGCTTTCGTTCATCACTGCGTCCACCGAGTCAATTGCCTGCTTGTACTGAGCGTACTTGGACTGAGGCACTACCGGTGTCTTGACAGTCATTTCAACATTGCTGTGATATTTGTTACTGTCAGCAGTCAATGTAATCGTACGGACAAATCGAAAGAACTCGTTTTCGATTGATACATTTGGCGGCAAAAGATCCGGTCTATATCCGGACGGATAATTCATAGTACTTTCCGTAGTCTTTCGTGGAGTGTAGTAGATGTACAGATCGTGTACCCGATCTTGTTGGTGTCCTGAATTGTCGTAGAAGTCGCTGAACCGTCCTGAACGATTTGCGATAACAAGCATTTCGCTTGTCCGCTGTGCAAATTTGTCATCCACCAACTTAATATTAATAATAAAAGAGGAGTCGGAGTTCTTCAGCCCTTCGAGCGAATAGGTCAAGTCATGCCCACTGGTATACGAAGACATGATGACCTGCTGCATCGCATTGTCAATTTCCTCTTCAGTCATCGAGTTCAAGCTCGATTTGTATTGTACTGCCGACAAGCCTGAGAGCGAGAACTGCCCGCTTAAGAACGCCTTTCCGGTCGAATCCAAATCCACAATGGCGCTGCTCGACTGGCAATCGAGTTCGGCTGGATTAAGTGGTACCTTTAAGAACAGTGAGGTATCCGGCTTGAGGACAATTGACTGCATGTTATGGACCATTGGACTTGACCAACCAAAAGGATTGTACTGCAATGTCGGATCAAGCCAGATACTGGCCCCTTGAACATCCGGCACATAAACGACGCAATGATTTAGGAAGGAGTAGTTCGCAAACTTTTCATCGAGACTGAGCAGATTGTCCGCGGTGCTTAAGAGTGCAGGATATGCCTCTATCCCAATTTGCCGAAGAAGTTTGACCAACAAATTGGACAGGTCCTTGCAGTCTCCATAACGTTTTTCACAGATCAGCGCCGAAGCGTGGGGTTTCTGATTGTGAATTCCCAGTTCGAGACCGAGATAGCGAAAGTCGCGTTGCATGGATCGGTAGATACGTTTCGCCCTCTCTCGGGGCTGGAGAGCGCTGGAATCGATGGACTGCAGATAATCCGTTTCGCATTGTGAGAGCGGTTGATACCAATCATCTTTCCAAAGCGAGTTGAACGCCAATTCGGCGAACGCGCTCCACGATTGAACAGTGGAGTAATCGATTCTTGAAGTCAAATCCGAAAACGAAGATGCTCCGCGCTCGAAGGTAAGCGGTTCATTATCACGCACCACCCACGTCCTGGTGGTGTACTCGGACGACTCTTTTGTGAAATGATCATCAGTCATGTTCGCAGCTTTGAAGAACAGTTTGAGGTTCTTTGAATGGGTAATTGAGAGCATTCCGAGCCTGGATGGTTCCGGGAGTCTAAAAGCGAATGTGCCAGAATGATAAGGAAGAATTTCGTGGAAATGCTTGATCGAATAACTTAGTTCCACAATTGAGCCAATGTTAAGTCCGCTAAAATTGATTCTTACTTCGCGCTCATCTGTGTAGAGATCATTTTCCATCAACGCTGAAGGAGAAATTCCGCTCATAATTTGATCAATCGGCACAGAAATGGTGTCACCGTTCGGCGAGAACAATTTCGCTGCAATTACCGCGACTGAATCAAAGCCATCGCGATAACTTATGACTTCGGTTCCAAAAGCCTGTACGCCTTCGGCGCTGGTGATTTGAAATACCTGATGGACGGTTTCAACATAAGTAAGATCGTCGAAGATCTCCTTAGATTGACTATCGAGGAGATAGACGCGGTGAAATTGTGCGTTCAGCGACGGAGCCGTGGCCGATGCTACTATCGAATCAATGTTCAGAGAGTAAACATTTGCCCCCGGCTCTTGTCGATTTTCAGCGACTAACGACGGCATGAAATAGTATGAGCAAATGCAGCCCACAATTAGAAGGACTGGTGACAATACACGAATAGGCAAAGATGGCTGCATAAATACCTCCCTGTAAATATTCGAGCGAAGCTCTGTTTCGATATTTTTTCCGGTTTTGAAATCTGCTTGGAAGGAAGCAAGAAATATCGGCTATGTCAACGGATAATTTCCCAAGCAGCCGAATGGATGGCCCGAACCGCTCTGGACTTACCGGGCGGATTCCGGCGTCCACCTCAACGACGAGAGAGGCACGGCGCCACAAACGTCGGGCGAGGAACAGCGCCGACTAACGCGGGACGTAGCGCCGCGCCCCTAAGAATAGTCGTGGCGTTCGATTGGCGACGCTCGAAAAGTATTGGGCGAACGCCCCGCAAGCGGGATCTGCGACAATTAGCCCCGACAACAAAATCGGTCCGCAGCAGATATTCCAAGCAGCTTTATCACCGCAACATCCCCGATTCGATTCGCGTAAACTACGAAACTGAAAGATGGGGAGGAGAACGTGAATATGTCGATTGGCATTTTCAGAGCAGCTTTTGCGGAGGTTGTTTTGGCGGTTGTCATTATGGCGAGACTTACGCTTGCGAGTGATTCGACGAAAGCGCCGGCGGCAGCTTCCAATCCGGTAACGGCTGCACCGGCAGCGGTGAAGTTCAAGACGGTGGTGGCGAAGGCGAAGATCGTGGATTTCGAGAGGAAGAAGTCGCCGCTGGATTTTCATTGGATCGGAGTTACGGACAGCATAATGCAAGGCGCTTCGATGGTCAAGGAGACGATCGTTCCGGATGGCGCGGCGGGAACGAAGCAGTCGTTCAACATTGAAGGCAGCGGCATTGTCGGGAAGAATCCGAATGTAATGTTTGCCGGAGTAGCCACAAGATTCGATAAAACGACCGTGTACGATGTCACCTCGTTTACCGGGACCAAGTTTTGAGTCGAGGACGACGGGAACACCTCTCGAGTGGATCTTCCGGCGACGGCAGTAACTGATTACATGTTTCATCACGCGCCGCTTACGCCTCCGAAGGGCGAATGGAAAGAGCACAAACTTGCATTTGCGGATTTGAAGCAGACGCCATGCGGGAATACGGATATTCAGTGTGTGTAATTCTTCACAGTCGGCGGTCCGATTCCGAAGTTTGCGCTTCAGGTGGATGAGATAGAGTTTTACAAGTAGACTCATTCGGATGATTGAGATTTGCTGCCCGGAATATTGAACCCGCCCGTTGGGTGGGTACAAGGATCATAGGAGGCGGCGCACCTAACGCCCTCACCCTCGTTCCCTCTCCCAACGGGAGAGGGAAGAAAGCAAGACTTGGTGGCGCTTGTGTTACTGCCAGTGAACGACTGTCGCGCACAGTGCGATTGAGCGCAGTCGGAGGATTGGGAGCGGCCTCCGGCGAAATTATGCGGCTCCAAATCGAAGAGGATGTCGAAACCCCGCGGAGTGACGGGTTTGGATGCGGCAGATTGTCGGGGTTGCGACGTACGAAATCGAAAAGATGGGCGGGATCTTAAGCTTACAATTTTTCGCGAAGAAGGCGTAGAGTTCGCGCCTCCTTCGCGCATTGTACCACGAATATAGTCGGCGCTGCGGCCGAAGATTCTTTTTAGGCAGCGACGGCGATTCTTAGAATGCGACGGCAGTTGTTGCTCGAGCCGCAGCCGAATGCTGTCGCTACCATTTTGGAAATTGGCGCTCGCCGTAATGACTTGCCGGTATCAGCGGCGCCAAGCAAGCTCTGTAGAGAGTCGATGACACTTGCCGATGTTGTCTTCTGAGTACAGCAACTGCCAAGCGCCCCCAATTTAAATGCGCCGGCGACTTATAATCACCAACGCAACCCCGACGACCAGCGACGCGCCACCGGCGATCGGCGGAAATGGAATTCGCTTGTCCTTGTCGACCTGGACCTCGACGGGTCCGGCATCAAGGACCGTGTCTTTTTTCGTATAGTTGATGCCGCCGTAAGCGAGGCCGATGATCCCGGCGATGATCAATATTATTCCGATTGTTGCAAGGGCTTTCATTGTTACTCCTTTCATTGACAATTGACTAATCCAGCGCGAATTACGAACGCGGCCGCATTAAAGCGGTTTGCGTCCGGAGATGATGCGCAGGAGCACGACAATGATTGCGAGTGCGAGCAGGATGTGGATGAACCCGCCGATGGTATAGCTGCTGACGACGCCGAGCAGCCAGAGAATTATCAATATTACTGCGATAGTCCAGAGCATAAATACTCCTTTCGCGTGCAGGCGGCGCGGCAGTTTTGATTTCGGCGATGCTTCGCGAGAAATTGCGGCGCGGACCTTGAGTGATTGACGCTTTGAATTGATTAACGCGAGTGCAAAATGAGCGAGTTGATTTGACCGAGCGTGCACGATTCGCGTTGACAACTTCTATTCAGATGTTACCTCGCATCGTTCGAGCGCTTGATTCTTATACTGACAGCCGCAAGATTCGACTCAAGAAAATAGAGGCATCGTAGATACACGTTGCGACATAACGAGTTTAATTCCGCAATCGGACGACAAGCGTGCCGACCATGCCCTGGGTCTCGTGACTGCCGGCATCGCAGTAGAACGTGTACTCTCCGGTTTTGGTCGGAGTAAACTCGACCGCGACGGTTTCGCCGTGGCTGATGTCGGCGTCGACACTCATGCCGGCCTCGGGCGCATAGAGAGAGAAATTGTGCGGCGCCAACAACGTCTCGTTGGTGACATGCAGCCGGACCGGGACATCGACAATGACATTGATGCGGCTGGGCTCGAAGTAGTAGCTTTCCATTTGGATCGCGACCTCCTGCACGTTGGCTGCCGTTATTTGGGCGGTGGTTTCGCTGATCGGGACCTCGGAGCCCGGCGTGCCGCAGCCCAGGGCGACAAGGATGCCGGCTGCAAAGAATATGACAAGCAAGCGCTGCTTTTGCGAAATCCGGATTGGGGATTTGGTGATCATAACAAACCTCACTTGAATATGGGTCTATCTTTGATACAACCTGAGGGCGAAGCGGGATTCGTCTCATAACAAAAACGGGTTGCTGCGAGGAGGTCGCAGCAACCCATTTGAAGGCTGCCTGTGGCGGCAGGTTATTCTCGAAGCGACGGCTCCGAGACGGATTATTTCAGAAGCACCATTTTGCGGACGTTCGAATAGTCTCCGGCTTTGAGCGAATAGAAATAGACGCCGGAAGGAATGGCCCGGCCCGACTGATCGACGCCGCGCCACGCGACGACGTGATTGCCGGCAGCGACGATTTCATCGAGCAAAGTTGCGACGGTCTCGCCGAGAATGTTGGTGACGCGCACACTTGCCTGGCCCGAGCGCGCCATCGTGAACTCGATACTGGTCGTCGGGTTGAATGGATTCGGATAATTCTGCGCGAGTGAATATGTCAGGGGCAAAACGGGCGATTCATTTTCGGCGGCGGTCGCGGCGCCGATGACGTTGAAGGAATAGATTTTGCCGTGTTCGGTAGTCCCTGCCGGTTTCACGCGCCAGAAGTAGGTTGTGGTATCGCCGTAACCGAGATCCGACTCGTACAGCAGGATATTTCCGGTGACGACCTGCGATGTTACGATTTGCTGGAAACCGATGTCGGTCGCCAATTGAAAATCAAACTGGCCACTTCCCTTCCACTTGAAGCTGCCGACCGTTGCGCCGACGAAACTTCCGGGCCGCGGAAGAACAGAGCCGGCATCAAGCGGAACGCCGAATTCGTAGCCGGAGGCTGCCATCGGGCAGTTCTTTGCGAGACGGAAGTTTTGGTCGCCGTAGGAATACTCCAAGCTGAATGGAGATTCGGCCGGCAGATTCGGTTTGGGAACAACGCGGATGATGTACTCGCCGTTTTCGACCACGCCGAGGCTCGCGTAACTGTCGAGCATTTCGTTGCCGTTGAGATCGCGTTTGTACATCGATGAGGCTGGGATGGAATTGCAGAGCTCGCTGAGTTGGCCGCCGCCCGGCGCGGTGATGGTGAATTGAGCGTTGTCCTGCGCGTTGACCTCGAATTGGCCGGCGGAATATCCGGATGGATCAGACTGGTTGGTCAACAGGAAGAATGAATTTTCGCCGGCGCTTCCGGATGCGGCGACGACGAGATCGAGGTCGCCATCGAGGTCGTAATCGACGCACTCAATCAGGCGCGGCCGCAGGGTCGGGATTGGATAGCGCAGTTCTGAGTCGAAGTTGCCGAGGCCGTCGCCGAAGATAATGCCGACATAACGCGAGGCGCCGTTGACGAAGGCGATGTCGAGTTTGGTGTCGCCGTTGAAATCAGCGACGGAGCTGGCGAGAATTTGGCCGTTGATGTCGCGGATTTCGGTGGACTCAAAAGTACCGTCGCCGTTGCCGAAATAGACCAGCATCTCGCTGCGGGAGCCGCCGACAGACGGTGTGGCGATACAGAGGTCGAATTTACCGTCGCTGTTGAAGTCGCTGCCGGAATTGGTGATGTCGATGTCGACAGCGCCGTAGTTTTGCGGATATGTAGCGGCAAGACTGAGATCACCGACGGAACGGCGGAGATAGATTTTGATATTCTGGCGGGTACCGAGGGCGAAATCGTCACGGCCGTCGGAATTGAAATCGGCGCAGTTGAGACTTAGAGCGACCTCTGGTACGCTGATCTCGGTGGGGCTCGCGAAGGCGCCGTCGCCGTTGGACGGGAAGACGATTAGGCGGTCTCCGGTCACCATCGCGTAGTCAATGTGGTTGTCGCCGGTGAACTCACCAAGAGTTGCGCCGCGGGCGAAGCCATAGTCAAGACGGATATGTTCAGGCGAATAACCGTTGTCACCATCGCCTAAATAGCATTGCAGGATACGTGTAAGGTATACGTTCGTTCCCCAACTGGTGAGCACGACATCGAGGTTGTCGTCGTTGTCGATGTAGCCGAGCCGGGCGCCAAATTTGGGGATGGCATTGTCCTGCTCAAAGATGCGGGTGAATTCAAAGTTTGATATTTCGTAGAGTGCGGCGCCTGGGCCGGATTCGGGTCCGCCGCTGGTGGCGAAGAGCTCGAAATCGGGATCAGAGTCAAAGTTGCCGACGGCGACACCAGTTGTGTTGAGATCAATCGGTGAGACTGTAGTCCCGAACTCCACCAACTGCGCGGGGTTATTTACGAGCTGTATTTCCATGTCAGTATAGGCGCTCAAGTTTTGCGAATCGGTGGCCTTGAGGGCAAGTCTCCAGATGCCCACGTCAGACGATGTTGTAACCCAGTCGAGCCGCGGAGAGTCATCGTCAATAAGAACGGGCATATTTGCCGGGGTAAGGGTTTCATCGTCGGCTCCGGTGATGGATTCGATAGTCAGAGTTGTCGGCAATTCTTGCGGAGAGCCGTAGGATACGGGAATTTCAAGATCGAGCCCAGCCACTTCACGAACGACAGACTGAGGCAGCGTGATAAACGGGAAGTCGGGCTGTGTCACAACGTTAATGGCGACGCTCGGGACAGGTACCGGACACATTCTAAAACTGCCGCCGGGTAACGGCAAGACGACAGATGATACGTCGCCGGTGTGGGCAACCCAGGGGCGAACAGACATTTGTCCCCGACTCAGTCCCGTAAAATACAAGAATGCAATAGCAGAACTCCCTATCGGCAAATTCTCGCCGCCGCCATTGAGAAATTCCAGTGCAATACTATCGACTGGTACTCCATCGATGTTCTGCACATAAAAGCGAAAGTTCAGGACCGTCGGATCAGCAAGGCGATTGACAAAGACAGCGGAGTCTAATCTGGCAAAACCTCCGTCAACTGATTCCATTTTTAAGAACACGATAATCCCGCTCAGCACTTCATCATTCAATACGGAGACGCTCAGTGGGACGGACTTACCGACAACCAGGGGGCCGCCGGCAATAAGCATTGAGTCGGGGATTCCCGGGTCAGATAATGCAAAGGAAGGTTGATTGCCCGCCACAAGACAGAGCAACATGAGTAGGGTACAAACTGATTTTCTCATAACGAGATACCTTTCTTTTGTGATCGACACATCAGCACACCCCTAAAAGACAAAAGTAGGCAATGGACAAAGCCGTCTCATAAACTCTTTAAAGGACCGGTATAACCCGCGAGAGGAGGCGGGTGGATTTTTGGAAATATATTAAGCGCTTTGGATGCGGTTCGGCTCCCAGATAAATGACGCAGATGTCGATGATTTATGCAATAGTTATTTTGCGAATCGGAAGTTACGCATTTTCACCGCCAGTCAAACGGGGATCGGGGACAAATTGCCCGTGATTTGCAGGATTATTGGGGGGATATTGGCTCGGAAGTCAATGCATTACAGTAATACTCTTGATTCGGTTGGGAAATGGGAATCAGGAGCCAGTTTGATTGAGGGGGATTGCCTCACCCGGGAAGGTTTGGGGGGCGCCAGGGATTGCTGACAATATTTTTCTAAAAATGTGAAAATTGGGCTTGCATTGGGGTCGCTAATTTTGTTATCATTGCGGCTGAAAGAACAACGGAAGGGTTTCACCTTCCGCTTCGCCAAATTTGGGGAAGAGGCACGCGTTCCCTGGGAGTTTCCTAGCCCCCTCTCTCAGGACGGCTTCTTCCCCTCTTTTTTTCCCTTTTACTGAATATCGCCCCCAAGTTGCCCCGGTCTGCCACCCCAATTGAGGCACCGTCACCGAGTGTTTCCTGTCGCCCATTACTTTCAATATCGTAAACGGCACTGTCAGATCGTGACAGTGCATTTCAACTTTTTTCAAAATAAATCATTTTTCATTGAGAATCTCGATATCGACGATATTGGACAGAGGCACGGCGGGCTGCTGGCCGTCGAGCTCGCTGCGCAGCCGCCATTCACGCTCGAATTGCAGCGTCGGGTGACTGAGCTCAGTGATTTTGATGCCGGCCTTTCCATCGCGGTAGTAGAGCCGGATTCTCTTCTGCTGCATTTGCGCTGATTTGAGAAACGAGATAATCAGATGATCACGTACTTTTTCACCATCGCTGACGATCGCGAGCGAGCGCATCAAGGTCGTGAGTTCGTTTTGCACTTCCCTCGTCATGTAGGATTCGAGTTTGAGTTTGACGCGGCGGAAGACTTCCATCTGAGTAGGACTCAAAAGCGAGTCGAGGATATCGACACCCAGGTAGACGGCGCTCAGTTCGGTCGGCGTGAGGTGAGCGAGCGCGCCGCTGCGGTTGACGAGATGGTAGCCGCCCATTTCCTTGTCAAAAAGCAATGGGAAGCCGGCGCCTTCCATCGAGCGCAGGTAGCGAAATGCGGTTCGCTGGCTGATGTGGCACCTTTCGATGATGAGGTCCAAAGACACAGAGCGCCGCGTCAAAAACAGATGCAAGATTAGCAACAGATTATCGATTTTGGACATTTTCGTTTGCAGGGAAGTTTCCTCCCCTGCCCTCCACATGATTAATTTTGAAGTTCCATTGCAGCATCTTTAGCGCAACGCCACCAGCAATATCCCGACTGCGGTGAAGAATCCGATCTCGTCGGGCTGAACCAATGGTTCGGGAGCGCCAATGCTGTCGTTGGGAGTCTGCCCGCTACCGCCTTCGGCATTCGCAATTGTCGTAAGTCAGCCAAACTGCGCCAGCGAGAGGGTCGCGAGGACCGCCAGAATCATGACCGTAAAGCGAACGGTCGTTTTTACTCTTTCCATTTCTTCTCCTGTTTTCTGAATGGCTCCATGCCAACAGGAGTAGAGATGTCAATAGTTGTGCCAACGCGCACCGAGGGGGAGAGTCTGCACAACAATTTGTCCTACAACACGTTATGCCGACGTGCGGGAATTAGCGGAATGCGGGCAAATCTGCGTTATCACCGTTTTCGGTGATAGCAAAACTTGGGACGTCGTAACGCTTTACTGGATATGGTTTTATGTGCTCACCGCAATCGGTGAGAAATCGCAGAAGATGTGGATGCGCGATAGATTACGCGTTGGTGCGTTTTCTGATTTTGTAAGATTTGATTTTGCGTTTGAGAACGGAGAGCTTTAAGCCCAAGCTTGAAGCGGCCCTTTCGAGATTCCAGCGGCAATTGACAAGGGTCTGGGCTATGTGCTTCTTTTCGTCGAGGGCCGCAAGGTTCTTCTTACCGACGCTTTTGATGCCATATTTTTTGATTTTGCGCTGGAGAGTGGAGTACGGCAGACGCAGTTTGCGCGCCGCTTCGGCCTGATTCCACCCAAATTCGGTGAGAGTTTGCGCAATCAGCGCTTTTTCGGATTGTTCGGTTTGGTCGCGCAACGGGACAGCTTTCACTTTCGGAGTGGTCGCGCAAATTTCCGGCGGCAAGAGGCTCTCGCCGATCTGGGCGCCGGGATAGAGGATGGCGAGGCGCTCCATGGTGTTCTTTAGTTGGCGCACGTTACCGGGCCAGGGATATTCGTTGATTATTCGCCATGCGGCGCGCGTAAACTTCGGAGGATTGACCGGAGCATAAATATTCATGAAGTGATCGACCAGCGGCTCGATGTCCTCGGGACGTTCGCGCAGAGGCGTGACCTGGATACTGATCGTACTGATGCGATAGAACAGGTCTTTGCGAAATGTCCCCTGCTCCATCATCTCGGCAAGGTTGCGATTGGTGGCGGCGATGAGTCGGAAGTCGACCTTACGGTTCTTGCCGCCGATCGGGCTGACTTCTTTTTCCTCCAGGACGCGCAGCAGCTTGGCTTGCATTGACAAGGTTAATTCGCCGACCTCGTCGAGGAACAATGAGCCGCCATCGGCGAGTTGGATTTTCCCCACCGTTTTGTCGACGCCGGTCGCCATGCCCTTTTCGATGCCGAACAGCTCCGACTCCGCGATTTTGCCGTCGTACTGCGAGCAATTGAGCGTGACCAGCGGACCCTCGCGATAGGGGCTGTTGTGATGGATGATTTTCGCGAGGACGTCTTTGCCGGCGCCGCTTTCGCCGAGCAGAAGTATTGTCGCTTTGGAATCGGCGACGCGCGGCAGTTTTTCGATCATGCCGATGAGATGCTTGTTACGAGTGATAAATTTCGCGCCGAGGCCGAGGGCTTCGTGGACGGCGCTCAGTTCTTTGGTCTTGCGCTGGGACATGTCGAATTGCCTGGCCTGTGCAAGCACGACCGCAATGAAGTTGGCGACGGCCTCGATGAGTTTATGCTCATCGGCGGAAAATACACTGGGCAGGCTGTGATGATCGAGGTACAGAACGCCGATCACGTCCTTGCCGGAAACGAGCGGGACGCAGGCGATAGCGTAGATGTTGTGTTTGATTACGCTGCGGTACTCACGGGTGATTTCGTTATGCAAGGCGTCATTGATGATCATCGGCTGGTTGGATTCGAAAACTGAATTCATGACGCTTCTGCTCATAGTGAGAATGTCTTCGAGGCTGACTTTGTCGCAGGCGATGAAGCTCTCGACACGCAGGTCGGAGCCGGCATCGGTAGCGAGCAGGAGGGCCGCGCGTTCGGCGCCGGTTTGCTCGAGGGCAAAACCAAGGAGGTTGTTCGCTGCGACATCAAAATCTTCGAAAGAATTAAGGAGCCGGGAAACTTCGAGAATGGCGACATACCTCGCTGAATGCGCGCTGAGTGATTCGTTGAGCCCTTCGAGTTGCGCTTTGGCTGCTGTGACGCGATCGCGGTTTCCGACCACAGTAACAAGCCGGTGGTACTCGACGAGGAAGCCGCGCGCAAGCTGGGCTTTGTTAAGACGGAGGTATTCTTCCGCCAGCGATTTCGCGACCAACGCCGCGTGGTAGAAGAATCCGATTTTGCGATAGAAAATCAGCGTCTCGCGGAGCAGCGCCAGATCGGGCGAATCAGTTGATTTGGCCGCAGCTTTGAGCGCCTTGAGATGGAGCAAGACCGCCTTGCCGATGACGGCGCCGGAATTGCGGGCATAGTTCATGGCCTCGGTTGATTCTTTGAGCAGCGTCTCGACGGTACGGAATTCGCCGGCGAGAAGAAGCTGCGCCATAGTGAGGAGAGCGCCAAGCGGGTGGTGAGACGCAAGATATTCATTTACAATTTGACGGGCTGTTGCGACGTCGATTTTGCCTGTGATTTCGAGCCCGATTTGAACGTCAAGTTGTTCTGAATCGAGCTGCCAGACGCGGCCGTTGGTCTCCAGAAAAATGGCGCGCGCTTTATTGTTGAAATCGCGGGCAATTTCGATATTGCCCCGCCAGGCATTGAGAATTCCGAGATAGAGACACGCGCGGGCAAAAAACGAGTGATTTCCCGAGTCAGAGTAATAGGCAGCCGCCGATTCGAGATTAGCGCGCGCTTCATCAAGGCGGCCGCAACGCATATATATTCGTCCGAGATCGAGAGTCAGCCAGGCAAGCGCGCCAACATCGCCGCGCATTTGCGCAGCGGATGTATAGCGGCTGGCAAGTTGTTCGGCCGAAGCGATATCGCCGATAAACGAATATGCCGTAATCGCCGAGAGATCGATCTGCATTTTCCGCCGGGGATCAGAGAGAATTTCGCGGCTATTGGCGGACTGCCTGGCGAAAGCAATACATTCCCGGTAGCTGCCGCATTCCATCAGGATAGATACCAAGTTGCCGCGAACCGAATAAAGGGCGGCATCGCCGAGTTGACTCATAATTTCGAGCGAGCGGCGATATGATTTTTCAGCCTGCGGATAGAGGCACAATCCGGCTTCCAGCGAGCCTCGGGTATTGGCGGCATTTCCGCGCGAGCGGGTCGAAACGATGCTTCCGGGAAAACGATCGACTTTTTTTGCAAGTTCGTAAGTGCTGGCGACCCTGCCGGCGATGTAACGCGACCACAGCATTTTGTCGATCGCTTTCATTCGCCAGAAGACCGAGTTAATTTTTCGCGCCAAGCCATAAGCTTCTCCGAGCATTTTCCACTGCTCGGTGCGCATACTGCGGAACTGGAAGGCATCGACCAGTCCATGCAGGACGGCGAGGCGTTTGCGCAGCGGGAGATTTGCGGCAGCCAAGAGAGTTTTGAGAATTTCCTCAGCCGCAGCCAGAAATCCGGCGCGGCGATAGAGAATTGCCAAGCGCATGGAGATGGCGTTCGCGCGCGACGGTTGGTAGTGGGGTGAATCGGGCGAAAGCGCCGACTCGAGCCAGATTGCGGCGGCGAGGGGTTTGCCCTGGCGAGCCAACTGGAGGCCATGGCGGAGAAATTTCTTTGCGTTCATCCCCTGCCCCGGAACGACCGTTACAGGTTTGAGGAGCGCGATTAGTTTTTTCGCGGCGTCGAGGGATATCTTGAGCGACCAGCGATCGCCGTTGCGGACAAAACCAGAAGAGGTGATCAGCAGCCGGGCAAAGCGGACGGCCGTGAACGGGCGGTCGTGTATTTTGCTTTGCAGCATGTCCAGGACTTCGCCGGGAACGCCAAAGAAGCGCGGATTGGTTTTGAGAAACAGCGTTGGGTTGAATCGCGACGCCGAAGTCATGCCGATGGTCCTGCGGTAACTCGAACGCAAGTCGTGCCAGAAGAGTTCGGCCTCGGATGCGGGTCCGCAAAGATCGCTGCGATGTTCGGCCAGTGTTCGCACCAGCGAGAATGGCCGCAGTTGGTAGCGCTTCCGAGTCAACGCTGCGACAATGGGTGACAGCCAGGCTAAGTCGGGTTCACAATGCAAACCGGCCAATATTGTTTCCGAAGCCGCATGGTTGACAGCCAGTTTTTCGCGCAGGTGTTCATCTGAACCGGCAAGCTGAGCAAGGATAATTCCCAGCGAATAATGGTCGGAGCGAGCGACGATGATTTCGTCTTCGAGAATTTCCGGTGCGATGTACGGCTGAGTGCCGAAAATTTTGCCTTTGGGTTTGGCGCCGACGGGACGAATCAGGTCGAGGTCGCTAACAATCAAGCTCACGTTGCCGTCGCGGAATTCGAGAAAGATATTTTCCGGCGTCAGGTCGCAGTGGACGAATCCGGCAAGATGAATAAACTCGACGGCATTAAAAAGCCGGGGCACGATTTGATCGGCGTATCGTCGGAATATCTCGCGTGTCAACGGGACGCGGCGTTCGGGGTGCAGGTAACGAAAGACGATTTCGAAAACGCCATCGCGTTCGTAGCCGGCAAGCGGCGCGAGCACACCCGGATATTTCCAATAGCGCGAGGCCTCGAAGCTATCACGGAGAACTGAGTTAAGATCGGCGACGCCGGCCGGCGCTGAAATACGCGGGCGTTTGATGACCACGGGGTGTCCGGTGATCCGGTCGGTACCCTGCCATAGTTCGAAGAGGTCGCGCTCGGAAATGAGTTTTTCGCCAGCAAAGCGGCCGGTGGTAAGGTCAGAACTGATCATGTTTTGTTCCGGCCAGTGTGCTCTTTTCGGTTTTATTCGGCATCGTCAGGTTGATCGCTGTTTCGGTCAATTATATCAATAGCGAGGAGCGACCGGTGCAGCCCGCCGGCGTCGCACTCGCTTCAAGTAAAATATCCAAATGATTGCTGAAGTCAATCGGGGAATGGGCCTATCGCGACGGTCAGACGGGTTAATTGCGGCGCGAAAAACGCCACGACTCACACAAAATGTCCAGCGAACGGTGTGGTTTGTCAGCACGCGCGCCCGCGCATGGGGCGATCAAAACATCGCGGCCAGCCTTGACACCTATGGTGCGGACGCAGTTTGGATAATCGACTCATTGGGGGCGCTCGTTTATTCGACGGCGGCTGAGGGACATGAGAGTCTGTTGTCGAGTTTGCAGCTTTCGCAGTATGTAACTGAAGTTCGCCATCCCAGTGGTTTGAGCACAATTACCTGATGTTGGTCCATCGACGATTGAATTCCGCACTTCGCCAATTCAGCCGTCTGAAGATATTGCGCGAGAATCGACGCCGAACGGATTCATGATCGCGGCGACCTTGTCGGACTCCGCACATGTAGCGGTGCTCGAAACCATTGCGGACGCTAAAATGAGGTTGATACCAGGCCCGGCGCAGACTTCGCCGGTGCGTCAGGCGGACGGACGCTTAGCGGGAGAAGTCGCGGCCAATTACATTGAGGCGACATTGGCCGGAACGCCGCAGCGATTCTGGTGGCTGCACCAGTCGAGCAGCGGAGCGGTTTTGGAGACGGAGGTATCCTTGAACGCGGTGGACATTGGCGGCGAGAGGTTCCTGCATTGCAACATCGTGGACATCGCGAACGCTTGAAAGCGGAAAAGGAGCTTCGGCGTCTGGCAACGGCAATCGAGCAGACGGCCGAGGCGATAATGGTTTCGGACATAAAAGGCACAATTGAGTACGTGAATCCAGCGTTTGACGAGCTGACTGGATATAGCGCGTCGGAAGTATTATTGAGTCAGGCACGAATTCCCAGTCGTCAGTAACTGCCGATTGACACATCGACCGGACTGTCTACGATCCGGCGGCGACCTTACCGATCCCGACTGCCGACATTTCGAGATTTCGCAGCATTTCGCTGCTGATCCCCACAAGCTCCAGATATTTCGAATCGCGGACATTATCGCGGCTGTCGATAGCGACTTCGGACGTAGCGTTAGTGATCATGGTGTCGGCGAGGTAAACCGCCGTCAGGGGCGAAATGCCTTTGTTAAGCGAGTTTTGGGGTTCGTGATGAAACGCAACAGCATCGGCGATACTATCGGACTCACCCCAGAGCGATATCAGATAGGCGCCGATTTCGGCATGGGTGACACCGAAGATCCGGCGTTCAGCCTCGAACGATGTTATTGATTCGTTGGCCGCCAATTCCCTGGCGGCGAGCATTTCGTCGCGGTATTGGAGCATCATGACGGGTTTGCCGACATCGTGGAGGATTCCGGCGAGGAGCGCATCGCCGGCGGCTCTTTTGCCCAGCTTGAGTTCGAGCGCGTACTTTTGAGCCAGTGCGCCGACGGCCATCGAATGAGAATAGATTCGTTCGAGTTCGTTTAGTTCCGAGCTCGAGAATTTGAATTGGTCGAATACTCCGACGGCAAGCACGAGAGCGCGAACAGTGTCGAGCCCGAGCAAACTGACTGCACGCGCCGGGCTGGCGACTTGTTGAGCGAGCCCAAAAAACGACGAATTAACCAGGTGCAGCATTTTTGTGGTCATGCCGACATCGGCGGAGATGATCGCGGCGACGGTGTCGATGGAGCAATCTTCGCGGCCAAGTTCGGCAACGAGTTGCCGGTATGATCGCGGCAAGGTCGGGATCGATGTAATCCCGGCGATCTTGCGAGTGAGGTTTTCATCGGAGACCAGCGCACGTAACGCGAACGAATTTTCGAGGGTTTGCACGAGCACGCGCGCTTCGCAGGGTTTGGCAAGATATTGGTGCGTGCAGCCGACGCATTGCATGATCAGTTCATAATCAGAATGGCCGGAGAGGATGATTCTGGTAATGCCGGGATAGAGGCGCTTGACCTCCTGCAATAATTGTGCACCGTTCATCTCGGGCATGCGCATATCGGAGACGATGGCGTCGAATGGAGCTTCGGCGAGTATTTCCAGCGCCCGGCTCCCGCTGAGCGCGAAGGAGATTTCCCACTGCCCTTTCATTTTGTAGAGCATGCGCTCAAGGGCGGACAGGATTTCCGGGCTATCATCGACGAACAGGATTTTCTTCATTACTAACTCTCCCCCGAAATCAGCTTTGTAGAGTGCAAGCTACCGGCGAGTGCGCCGCTTGAATCGGAATGGCTTTTAGAGTTGCCTGCATTTCCGGCTTTCCACGAGAAGTCTCTGACCCCGATTGTCGAAGCGCCGGATAATCACTTCAAATTACCCTCTTGATTATATTATCGGCATCAAAATGGTTGAAATTAGCATCTAAACAGCGGGTGAATTCGCGTTCCAGATAAGCGCAATATGATCGGAATCGATGCGACTCGGGGACCGATTCGCGAGAAAGCGCCTGCAGAGAAGTACGTCGATCAACAGGAGGCGCAAGGAGCCGTGCCACCGACAAAGATATAGTTGATCAAATAGACGGCGTCGGAGATTGTGATGACGCTGTTGCAGTCGGAATCACCGGCGAGCAACGGAATTGGCGCCGAACCGCCGGAGAAAATAAAATTGATCAAGTACACGGCGTCGGAGATCGTGATGATGCCGGTTGCATCGGAATCGCCGCAGACAAAGGAAGCGGCCGTTGGGCTGATTTGGAACGAGCGCGGCGACGAGAAACCGGAGTAAAGGGAGCCATCAAAGGAATAGGCGCGCCAGTAATAGGTCGTGCCATTGGCGAGTGCGACCGGAACTACCCAAGAGGTCGAGTTCGTGCCCCCAGGGACCTGCTCTGTGGTTTGAGTAACGACCGATGTGAATGTCGGCGAGAGCGAAACCTGGAAGTTGTAGCGGATCGCGTTGCCTTCAGCGTCAACCGAGTTGGAGATTGTCAAGGTTGGATATTGCGTGTTTATGACCGTTCCGGCAGCCGGGCTGGCGAGCGCAGGCACTGACGGCGCGGTGTTGTCCGTCCCGAGCAATTCGAGCTCGCTGACCCAGACGACTAACGGATATGTGGACGGTCCCATGTTCGCGGACTGGTAGTAGCGAAATTTGGTGGTCGCGGTCGGCACGATGGAAACGACCGTGCAGCTATCGAGGGTGGGGTTGTTGATCACGGTCACATCGTTGTAGGCGGAACCGCCCCACGCCTGGAGTTTGAACTGCTGCGAAGTCATCCAGCGTTGTTGGACCGGATTCCATGCCCAATAAATCACCACACGTTTCACCACGCGGCTGGCGCCGAAGTCGATCTCGATCCAATGCGGCGCCGTTGAACTTTCGGCGGTTGACCAGGTGGATGAAAACCCGCCAAAGGGATTGAGCACACCGTCGGTGATGCGCGCGGTCGAATACCCGGGATAGGTACTGGATACTGACGGAGTGATGCCGTTGTCGAGATTGCCGAGCGCTTCGGTAGTCGTGAAAGTGTAATCGCCGCTGACGGCCTCATTCCCGGCCGCGTCGCGAGAACGTACGCGGTAGTGATAAGTTGTCGTCGGTGACAACCCTAATAGAGTCTGACTGTGGCTAGTGACAAGGGTCGAGTTCAGGGTCGAGGTCGAGCCATAGGATGTGGTCGTACCATAGTTGATTTGCGTGGAAGACGATTCGTTTGTCAACCAAATGATGAGTGCAGAATTGTCACCGATGTTGCTCGCGGTCACCGCGGAAAATGTGGGCGCTGTAACATCGGGCGCGGAAGTCATGAGCGAGCGGCTCGCGCTCCAACTTCCCCATCCGCAACCGTTTTGAGCACGAGCGCGCCAATAGAATGTCGATGCGGCAGTAAGTCCGGAAGCTGAGTATGCGGAATTTGCCGTTTGCTGATCGATGGCTGTGCTGGTGAAATCGGAATTGTTGTCGATCTGCACTTGGTAATTTGTGGCGGTGGCAACATCGTTCCAATCGAGGTAGATCGGCTGCGAAAGCCCGGAGGCGCCATTTGCGGGCGAGGCAAGGGTCGCCTGCGCCGGAGACGCGCAAGCGCCGATGGTGAAGGAGCGCGCTGCGGCCCAGCCGCCCCAACCGCAGAGATTTTGTGTCCGCACGCGCCAGTAATATGTGATCGAGGAAGCGAGTCCGGTTGCAGAATAATTTGAAGCGAGCGGTAATGTTTGCCGGTCAATTGCCGGGCTGGAGAAATCGGAGTTGTTGTCAACCTGCACTTGATATGCCAGAGCAAGCGAGACTTCGCTCCAATCGAGCGCAACGGGTGATGACAGATTGGCGGCGCCGCTTGCGGGCGAGATCAACGCTGGAGCTGCGGCGGTCGAGCAACTGATTAGGAATGATCTGGACGCGCTCCAGTTCCCCCACCCACACGCATTCACTGCGCGGACGCGCCAGTGGAGCGAGACGCCGATTGTGAGACCTGAGGCGGAGTAGTTCGAGACGGGAACGACTTGATCGGTGATCGGACTGGAGAAGTCGGAGTTGTTATCGATTTGGACTTGATACGAAGAAGCGGTGGCGACATCCGCCCAGTCAATCAGAACCGGCTCAAGCAGACCGGTGACACCATCGAGCGGCGACGAAAGCGCCGGGACGGATGGCAAAGTGCAACCGGAGCCGGCGGGCTGCCAGGCGCCGAAGCGGGTCCAGTTGCGGCCACCGTAGGTGACGTTCATTTCCTGCGTCGCGAGCGGGCGCGAGAAGTCACTGCCGGCAGGATTAATCAGGCCCGGATTCGTGTTGAGGCTGTGAGTATCGAATCCGAGGCCGCGCCATTGAGACCAATTGAGAGTCCCGGAATAGTCTGCCATCGCGAAAAACGAATTGCTGGGATCAAAGTAGAAATTTGAATCAATCGCGGCGGACGGAAAGTTGGCTGTGCCCAAAGAAGCGACAAAGGCGCGCTGATCGATGCCGTCGAATTCTAAATCGTAGACGACGTTATAACGAAACTTGCCCATGCTGGAGGACACCGGATATGGCAATTCGAAAACGTAGGAATTGTTGCAGCGGTAGATCGTGTTATTGCAGACAAAGTGTTCGCCATAATTGCTCAAAGTGGCATTTCCGCCAAACCAAGCGGAACCTTCGTTGGCGTTGATGATCACGCAGCCATAGAGCGAGTCGCGGAAGCCATTGGAGTAGATGTCGAAAGCCTTGCCGCCGATGTTCTCGAAAGTCGAGTAGCGAATGGTGTGCTGCGCGCCAATACATTTGGTGCAACCAGTGGCGTAACTGTTCTTGCATTCGAAGCCATCGCCGGGCAGATCGTAAAAGGCGCAGGAGTCGAAGAATGTATTGGTAGCGTCGTAGAAAATCACGCCGCTGCCGCGATGGGCAATGACCGGCGTCGGCTCTGCGGTCGCGACGCCGATTGAGCACGACTTGAAGCTGAGATAACGGACATAGTCGTTGATATTGACGGAGTCGTAACTCGGGCTGGTGAAGGCGCCGCGCACAAAAATGACGGCTGAGTTTTCGAGTTCCATGAACGAGGCACGGGAGATGTTGCAGTGCTCGAAGGCGACATTGTTGGAGCCGAGGTCCTGAGTCTCCTCGAAGAGGACGGTTCCCCCCTTGCCCATGCGGAAATCGAGTCCATAACAAAGGATGTGATCAGTATTGACTCTCCTAACCCAAAACGCCGGACGCGAAGAAGCGACCATTGATTGACTCGCGGGATTGGAACCGTTCCAGAGGTAGGCGTAAATTACGTTCGAAGTCGGATCGTGAAAGAACTCGCCGGGAGCGTTGACATCAGTCAAGGTGCGTTGCGGGTTAAGCAGGACATCATTTTGGGAAAGCGTGTACGATTTGCGGCCGTCGCTGGCGTTGTAGTAACCAGTTGCGGGAGTCCAGCTTGCCCGATAAATGCTGCCGCTATAGACGGTCCAGCCGGTGACCAGTTCCCCGCCGGAAATGATCGCGCGGCCACGGGTGTCGGGTGTGAAGGTGGAGCAAGCATAGACCGTACGGGTGTTGGCGGTTCCACCGGTCGGCGGCATAAGCGCGGTTCCGAGCCAGCGCCCGGTGCCGAAACGGACCTGGTCGCCGGCGACGATGGTGTTGTTGACTTTGGCAACACTTCGCCACGCGGTAGCCCAAGTCAGCCCGTTATTCGCGTCATTGCCGTCGGTGCGGACATAGTAGGTCGCCGCAAAGGAGGCGGAAACGAAAAACATCTGGATGATTGCAATTGAGAGGAAGAGCCAAGTTCGTTTAAGGCAACTCATTAATGTCCTGTCATGTAGTGTGCCGTGCTTAGCCAGCCCGGGTTGCAGTAATGCCGGTGTACACAAACGTTCGTCAGACGGGACCAATCGGCCCGGTTTGGTTATGAGGATGTAGAAGTGAGTCTTATGGCAACATTCCTCGTCGAAGTAGCCCTAGCCTTGACTGGCATTTTACTACAAAAGGGGCAATTTGGCAATCAAAAAATGCGGGGTCCAATCTATCCAACGAGCAGTTTCTGGAATGCGGGCAAGCCGCGAAGGGGAGCAAAATCCTCGGAGACCATCAGAAGCGGTCGCGAGATATAGGATGGCACCGAAAGCAGGAATTTGAGTTGGTCGATTGCCTGGTCATGGAGACCGAGCGCGGTTAGTGTCAGAGCATAGGTTTCGAGATAGACGATACTGAAGACGTGGTCCCGGTCGTGCGGAAACAATTCGACGGCCTTTTGGCAACAGGCCAGCGCCTTTTCCTGCTGTCCGAGACCGGCGCTGGCAAAGCCGAGATTTGCGAGATAGCGGGCATCCTCGGGACTGGCTCTGAGCTTGGATTCGAGCATCACGCGGGCGGACTCGAAATAGGATTTTGATTCGGAGACTCTTCCCGCTCGCCGAGCCAGTCTGCCTTTGTTAATGAAGTAGAGCTCCATTTCGACCTCGTCGATAGCGAGCTTGTCCATGGCTGCTTGAATATCACCGCCGCAATATGCGACGAAGACGTCGAGCAACGGGTATTCCATGACCGTTTCGGCGGGAGCGACGCGAGTTTCGGCGTCTTTGAATACTTGCGCAGCGGCGGCGACGTTGCCATCGCGGAGCAAAGCGACCTGCGCCTTGCGGGCATAGATGTCGATCCAGTCGGGCACGAGCCAAATGGCGCGGTCGAATTGGATCATGGCGGCGTCATATTGGCGCAGCAACATAAGAGTGTTTCCGAGTTCGGAAGCAAGCAGCGAAGATTTGGGGTCGAGCTCGGCGGCTTTGCGGATGTTTCGGAGGGCTTCGTTCCAGAATCCGAGACGGCGCTGGACGAAACCGGTAGCGGCCATCAGGTTGCTGTCGTTGGGACGACCCTTGCCGGCGATGACAAATTGCTCGAGGGCCTGCATGTATTCCTTGCAGCCATAGTAGTAGTAGTAACCGAGGGCGAGACTTGTCTCCGGCAGTTGCGGAGCGACACTGACGGCGGCATCGACAGAGACTTTGGCGCGCGCGACGCGAGCGGGTGTGCGGTCGTGGAAGAACCAGTACATGCTCAGATTTGCAAGACTGAGTTTGACATGGGCAAGCGCGAAGTCGGGGTCGAGTTCAACGGCACGCTCATACATTTCGATGGCTTTGCTGATATCGGCCGGCTGCGTGCTGCGCGGGTAGAATTCGTTGCCGCGCAGGTAATAGTCGTACGCTTCGAGATTCGCCGTGGGAATTCGCGACAAGCTGTCGAGTTCGGGCGTGGCGAGCGCAACGCCAAGGGCTTTGGTGATTTCGGTAGCGAGCTCGGACTGCAGCGAGAAGATTTCTTCCAGGATACGGTCATACGATTCAGCCCAGAGGTATGATTCATCTTTTGTATCCACGAGTTTACAGCTTAGGCGGAAGCGCGACGGCGTTTGCGAATTATCCCAGCGGATCGTGCCGGTGAGCAGGAATTCGACACCGAGTTCGGCGGCGATTTCGGGCACGCTGCGGTCCTTGTTGTTGAACTGGCGCGCGCTGCTATTGGAGATAACTTTGAGCAATTTGATTTTCGCGAGACTGGTGGTGATTTCGTCGGTAATGCCTTCGGCAAAATAGTTGTGCTCAGTTGGACCGAGATTTTCGAAGGGCAAAATGGCGATCGCTTTTTTCAAGCCGACGGAGGTTTTGGTCACGGCGCTGGCATCGATAACTGAGGCGCGCGACACTTGCGAAGACGCTGACAGCAGTTGAATCTGTGACACGGGCTGTTCCGGACCGCGCAAGAATTTTCGCAGGTCGCGGGCGAAGTCTTCGATGTGCTGATAGCGCGCGGCTTGATCCTTTTGCAGCGCACGGTCGACGATATTGCTGATTTCCTCCGGCGCTTCGGGATTGGCAACTTGCAACGGCACATGGGCCTGCTGTAGGATTGCGAGCAGCGATGCGATTTCCGAATCTTTCTTGAAGGGGGTCTGTCCGGTGAGCATTTCGTAGAAGACGGCTCCGAGCGAGAAGATATCGGAGCGATGGTCGACCTCGGCGCCCTGCGCCTGCTCGGGCGACATGTAGGCGATGGTCCCCAAGCGAACTCCGGTACTGGTCAGACCGGACACGCTGTGCATTTTTGCCAACCCGAAGTCGAGGATCTTGACCCGGCCCTTGCCGCTGACGAGAATATTCGCGGGCTTGATATCGCGGTGGACAATTTTGCGTTCGTGCGCGGCGGCGAGGCCGTCGCAAATCTGAAGGATCAGCTCAAAACAATTCTCCATCGGCAGGCGTTGCGCCTTCATCAAGTCCTTGAGGGGAACGCCCTCGACCAATTCCATCGCGATGAATTGGCGGCCTTCGAATTCGTCGACTTCGTAAATTGTCACAATGTTATTGTGATTGAGAGATGCGGCAGTCTGGGCCTCGCGGATGAAGCGCGCTTTGGTTTCCGGATCATCGGCAAGAGTTGCGGGCAGCACTTTAATCGCGACATTTCGCTGGAGTTTGGGATCGAAAGCCAGGTAGACCTCACCCATGCCGCCGGCGCCGATCTTTTCAATGATTCGGTAGCGGCCGACAACTGTTGTCGCAGCGGGGGCGCTTAAGCGGGTTTGCTCGAGATTGTCCTGATTTTCGGAATCGCTCATTTCCCTATCAACGCAATTAGAGTTTGGAATTGCCTGCCAGCGAATATCGAGATTATACGAAGAATAGCGAACAAAAATGAAGGCGGCAACCGAAATGGCCAAGGGGCCGATAGTCTATTACACTATCGGCTCCCGACGAGCAAATGCGAAGTAGTCGCGGCGCAAGTCTACGTCAAAAGAGAAAGATGTACTGGATGAGCGTGACTGCGTCGGAAATGTTGATGTAGCCGTTGCCGTCGGCGTCCCCATTGCAGTCGCTAACGGGTTCGCGGCCGCCGGCAAAGATGTAGTTAATGATATAAACGGCATCGGTGATATTGGTGTGGCTGTTGCCGTCGGCATCGCCGCGACGGCAAAAGAAAGACGATTGCCAGAATCCCTGGCCAACAATGTAGTTGGCTGAGGCGGTTGATCCGATGGCGGTCTGAACGACCGTGCCGCGCAGCTTGCTGCCGTTGGGGAAATTGCTGTCGGTGCCTCCGGCGGCCACGACGTTCCACTTCAGGGTGTATGTCTGTGCGGCAAGGGAAACGCTCGATACGGCGATCAGCACAAGCGCCAACAACAGGTAATTACGGACCATATTCATAAGTCTCCTTTGATACGAATCCGTTACTGTTTCTTGCCAGCGGCGGTAACTTGGAGCAACATGGTTTTGAGCTCGCTGACTTCTGCCCGCAATTTCTGAATCTCGGAGGCTGAGTTGTCTGACCCGACGGAGAGTCCATTGACCGAGGTGTAGTTCGACATCGAAACTGCGGGGGAATTGGTTGTTCCGCCGATATTGCCGATTCGAGCGGATGCACCGATTTCACCGTACGCTCTGGGGATGAACACCAAAGAGAGCGTTTTTCCGGAAGCTTCAAAATCGGCATCACCGGACGTTCGTTCGGCCATCAGGTAGAATGTCGATTCACCGGCGCCAACGCTGAAGACTTTCTGCAGGCTGACGACATTGCTCGCCTTGCGGAACGGTTCTACACCGGTGATTGACCAGGCTCGGCGCTGATCGGTCGGCTGCTGGGTTTCGCTGGAGGTTATGCCGAACTCGGCGGTGTAGGTTGGGATGGTACCGGGCGCCATGGTGGCAACTTCGGATTCGGTCAAATCGAGCGAGGCCTGACAAGAACCGATTACGAGAACATAGCCATCGCTCGGGCAATCGATCGTCTGCTGAGCGAGCACGACGGAAGCCGAACCAATTGCAGTGACGGTTTCGTCTTCCTCAATTTGGGCGGCGCCGGAGTTGATGGCAGCCGTGCATTGGCGGCTGTCGTCACCGGCAAATTGTAAGCAGGGCGTGAAGACTTCGGCCGGGCTGGCCCAGAAGCGAATGCTGTCTTGCTCATCGAAGATTTCGAAGCGAAGGAGTTCGTCCTCGCCTTCCTTGGTATTGGGATCCGGTTCAAGGCCGATGGTGCCGGAGATTACACCGCCACGGGCGCCGTCGAGAGTTTCGACGCGGGTAGAGTAACCGACCGATACGAGGCGTGTGCGCGGCTCACCTTCAGCGTCGGCACCGATTTGGATTCCGAGGTAGCTGGCGGAAGAGTCGAAAACTTCGGCCTCAATCGGAACATTGTCTCCCAGAATCACATTGAAAAGGCCATCGGTGACATTGACCAGAATAGTCTCTTCCCACTTCAGATGGGAGGGGTCGTTGAGAAAGGGGTGATCCCAAATGCGGAAGGTCATTTGAACGGCGGCGGCATTCATCGGTTGGCCGCTGGGATCGGTAAGCAGGCCCTGGTAGTTAAGTCGCGATGGCGTAACGCCGGCAAGCGCAGTTGCAGCCATAATCAAGAAGGCTGTAACGAGGGCGAGAATCGAACCGGATCGACAGAACATGTGCTCTCCTTCTGAGAATTTCTTGGCGCTTTGAACCGGCTACGTCAGACCCACGAGGAGGAAAGCCGGGTTGCGACGCCAAAATTAGGTGCAGTAAAACCGGCGCAAAAGGCGGCACGGGTTAATGGATTTCCGACTACAATTTAGCACGACGACGGCGCCAAAGCAAGATAAAATCGACTTGACGGATACATAATCATTTTCGGCGCCTTTCAGTCGATCGGTCGTGTCGTTATTCCACAGATTTACCGGGGTCTTAGAAACCCACAGATATTTCGGCCCTGCCCTTGTCCCCGAACAGCCGGCAAGCCCAGAGTAGTCGAGGCGTGGGGCCCGCGTTCTCTTCATAGTGAGCAATGCTCAGTTTCGGAGGCAATTTGCCGAAACTAAATATAACTCAAATAGTCTAACCTACGCGGCGGGATCGACTACGAACGAAAATCCGGTTTGCGCCGTTTGTGAATTTTGATTCAAAGAGGAGCACGTGATGCTTAAGCTCAGAGTAGCGCTGTTGGTAATTTTGACCTGCGCGTTTCAGCTTTTCAGTTGTTCGGGCAAGGACGACAATTCAGTCACGCCGCCGACGCAACGACAGGTGGAGATGGTCGGTCAGGTCGCGTTTCCGGAAGGGATGTCAACCGGATTCGGCGATGTGACGGTCGGGTTTGGCGCGTTCGAATCGGATGTCGACACTGCCGGCGCCTTTGCGATAAAGGGCAATGAACACATTCCGGGTCTGGCGAGCGTTTACGATTCCGATGACAATGCTCCCCTGCTGATGTCGATTGTCGCGGATCCACAGGCCGATCTGGCGTTTTCGCTCGATGTTCATTCGACGGCGATTGCGCTGGCGTTTTTGAATCCCATTGTCTGCAGCAGCGACGAAGCTGTAGCGGCGGCAACGATTGCTGTGCTTGAGACATTGCCGGAGCTTGGAGATCTTGAGGACCTGCTCAGTTCCAAGCTGGTCGAGAACCCGGATGCACTGGTGACCGAGGACGAAGAGATCGATGCGGCGCTCTCTGCCGTTGTGGATGCCTATCTTGATTCGTTTCCAGAGGAACAACTTGCGCCGGTGGTGAGCGCCTTGAGCGAGGTAATTTCCAAGACAGCAACCAGTCCGCCGGATATCGTGCCGAGCACTTCGGTCAGCGGCCTGACACTCAGTTGGAAGGGCGGAAACACATTCGAGTTGCAGAACTCGTTCGGGCGCTGGGGCTACTGCTGCACACCGGACGACACGTTTTTTGTATTTCCGAATGGCGATTTGCTTGACGCGCTGAAGCTGCAGCGGCCATGGCAGCCTTCGAAGCGCGAGTTCACGATGGCAATCGATCCGGGCGACACCGGATTCGTCGATGTCTACAGCTACGGATTTATCGACATTGCGGCGAATAAGTGGGACAGCCTGAGTCACAGCGAACAGAATAACGCGCACGCGGGCGGCATCACAACGGTCGTGATGGAGCTGTTTTGCAACATCGTATCAGTCACGACGAACACACCGCGGATATATGGAAACGAAATGGTAGCGCAACGCTGGGGCAAATTGGGCTGGGATCCGATTATCAAGAATTCGCGCTACATGCAACGGGCGGCGGAATATATCGACAAGGACGATCCCTGGGGCCTGTCATGGTATTTGACCAAGCAGATCATCAGCGAGTTCGTTAATTCGGCGACCTACCGTGCATTCCTGATGGAAACTTTGGGATTGTCGTTAACGGACGGAGCTGCACAAAAGTTGGCGGGATGGCTGCTGGTGCCGGCGAAGGTGGCGATCAATCTGAACTCGACGGCCTCGGCGCTCAAGACAGCCATGGGGCTGACGAGCGGGCGGTTTGCGACGCACTTCGAGGTCTACACCACTATTGAGGACTTCGGGTCGGTGCACGGGCAAGTCGCAGACAAAAATTCGGGAATCGCGATCGAGGGTGCGACAGTTCAACTCGACGGCGACGACAATAATCCGCTTAATCCCACCCACACCGTGACGACCGACGCGAGCGGAAATTATACGTTCACCAATATCAGCACCGGCGAGAAATCGATCACCGCCGGCAAGAGCGGCTACACGAGCAACACGGTGGACGCGACGATTGTCAAGGATGCCATGGTGACGCAGAATATTACATTGGAGAGGCCGTCGGGCGGAGTCCGCGGGCAGGTGCTTAATGATATCTATTTGAACAACGGTATCGACCCAGCGAATTTTCATGGCACAATCGATATAACATCGCGGTTAACGTCGGGCCAGGGAACACCGGGAGCCCATCACGCATTTGACGGCAGCTACACGATTTCGCTGCAAACGGGCAACTGGTGGATCATCGCCTCGGCGGACAACTACGAGTCGGACTCGGTGGCGGTGGCGATCAGCGCCGACGGCGGGAACGCCTCGCCGCGCGACCTGATTCTCAAGCCGAAGAATCGCTTCAGCGGAACTGTGAAATTGAATATGGATAACTCCGGGAATTACGATGAGGAATTCGATCTGGAGTTTGTCGAGGTCGGGTTGGGAGTTCCGGCGCAGTCACCGAATCCCTGTCCATTCGGCGGGAGCCCAGTTGCGGTCATGGAGATTTCGGCGCTGATCGGCGACTACTACGGCGGTTTTGAGGCAATCGGCATTGGACTCAATCCGGCGCGGATAACGGGCGCCGATGTTTATGCTCTCGGCGGGTCGGAAATGTATTCCTGCTCGTACGGAAATGTGGCTGCGATGGCGACGTATATGACATCGCGGCACTATTGCAGCTCGCCGGAAGGTTGGGACTCTCCCCTGTCGTTCTCGATCACCGGTGATCCGGACATGGGCGGCTGCAACTGCGGCATCACGACGCCGGGCAATCTTTATCTTGAACATTGGGGCACCGAACCGGGTGATTCGGTGGTGGGTTCGTTTGTTGTTTCGCTCGCAGGCTGGAAAACTTGCGGATGCTCGGGCGATGACGCCAACAGCGACGGCCACAATGACCGGTGGGATGTCAGTTGTGCGCAGGCGCGACTGGAGATGAGTTTCTGCGTGCTGGTTGGTTCGGATTATCTGGTTTCGTTCGATAAGAAGAAGTTGCTTTCGGTGCGCGCGGTGCGATAGCTCCGAAGATAAGTGAGTTCTGTGCGTGAGCCCGGACTTTCGGGCTCACTTCTTGACGAGGTCGCGGACGCCGCTGTAGAGCGAAAGCCAGGCGAAGCGCAAGAAAGTCTCATTGGGTTTCTTGGTGTAATCGACAACACCGACCTTCATGTCGCCGGACTCTTCGGGCGCATTATCTTGCCGGATCATAAACGAATTGCTAATGATTGAAGCCACACTATTGAGAAAACCCTTTTCACTTCCTGATTCCTTATCAATTACTGCAAAGCTTAAGTCACGGTAAGTCGCGCGCACATATCCAGCGGAGCGTCCGTCGTTGACTTGAATGTCAAACGACGCCTGCTCCAAGTCGCCCTGCTTGATTCGCAACCGCTCCGTCTTTTCCACGAAGGGGTTAAATGAACAGGCGTCCAATTTTCCCAGCGAGCCGGAGAATTGAAAGTTCAGATTAGAATCGGCGACCGGGATTGAGATCCGGACGTTGATCGGAGATTGGGCCATGAACAGCGCCTGAGCATCGATAGCGATAGTCGGCGCACTCTGCGCTTGATTAGCGATTCCTGTGGCGATCAAGTGAAGGCTGTCGAAGGTCAGGAATGCGGGAGTTGAGCCAACGGCGAATCTTTCGCCATAGGCGAGGCGGCTATTGCGGAAATTCAGGCTATCGATAAAAAGCGGAGTATTTGCCAGGGCGAGCAGTTCATTCGGCATCAGCGGTATCCTTGCGACACCGGAGGCGGGTTTGTCTTTGTTGATCAAGACTTCGACAAAGGCGTCCGTAAATTGCGCCGAACGCGCATTATAATTTTCGCGGCGGATCGCGTCGATACCGTCGAAGCCTTTGACTTCCACCAGTGGCACTGCGATGCGATAGCGAGTCACTCTATGGTCTCTCGCGGCAAATAACTGCTCATCATCGAAAATGGGACGATATTCGAAGTCCCGGATGACGATCACAGAATCAGGCGCCGAAATGTGGAGAGGTCCGCAACGCAGGGTGTATTGCGAATTTGTGATAACGGTGACGAAGCTGTCAATTTCGACAACGAGTCCGCCGGCGTTGTCGGAACTTACTGATCTGCTCCAGAGCAGGCTGATCCAATTGATGCCGCTTACCGCCGCAGTCCCCAGCGTGCCGGTGAACGAGCTGTCGAGGGCGTCGATGGCGACATTGTCAAATCCGAAACGATTGCGAAAGACGCTGTAGTGCATATCGCCGATGCGGAGCGCATAGGCAGGGTGCTTTTGGTTGAATGCTTCGGCAATTCGGGGCTTGACCAGCCAGTTCATCAGCGGATCGGTGAGCGCCAGGAGCGCCAGCAAAACCACCACGAAAATCGCGCCGACGGTAATACCGCGGCGTGATGGTTTTTTCGCCGGAGATGGATTGACCGGTTGGACCGAGTCTTTGTCCACATGCATTTGTTACTGCCTTTTCCCTATTTCAAGTTTGCCAGCCCTCGATTTCAGATAGATCGCCGTCAAGTATACGGCGGCGGGCGTCAAGATGCGGAAGGTATTGCGGGTTGAGAAGCATTGATGAGCTTTTCTTTGTCAATGCGTTTCATGCGTTTGATTTTGTGCTCGAGGACAAATGCCTCCCTTAATGTCGCAACTTCCGTGTGATACACAAGCTGGACGGGACCGCGTCCGCGCGTATAGCGAGCGCCGGCGCCGCGATTGTGAGCAAGCACGCGTTTGCCGAGATCGGTAGTCTGGCCGGTATAAAACGTGTCGTCGCAACAACGGAGGATATAAACATGGTACGCCATATGTGTTGCAAGTAATTCGACACTATCGTTTCAACAAGCCGGATTTCAATGTTCGACAAGGGCGAGGCGGCACACAAGATGGGCATTATAGGCCCAAGGGTGTAGATCCATTTTCAATCTTTTGAGCGAGCGCCGCCGGAACCAAGTAAACGTATCAATAGTATCTACATCACTGAGGAGGTGTCTATTTCAGCTATTGCCTTAGCAATCAAGAAACTTCTTGGTCGAAGCAAGGATGAACATTCCGCGCGGGCCGACGCCGTCAGACAGACGGTTGTCAGGCTTCGCCATGAGATCAATAACCCGCTCACGGTGGTTCTCGGTAATGCGGAACTAATATTGATGAAGGGTGATAATCTCCCGGCGGAAGCAAGGCTGCGACTTGAAAGTATCGTCCAGGCCGGCCTGAAGATCAAAGATGCAGTGACAAATCTTAGCCATGCCGTTGACGGTAGGAGCTCGACTTATACCGACAAAGCAACGATGATCGACATTCAAGACTCTTCAAGGTTTGGTGACGCCGACGCCGACGCCGACTTTGCCCCGTAAATTGGTGGAAGCGTTTTTCGTACTCATCAGCATCGGCTGCTTCCGTCACGCCTCTTGACAGTTCGTTCGCTTCGCAATCGCAGGCACATTCAAGACCAAGTTCTTTCATCGAGAGGTGAGGAATGACCGCGTTATTAAATCAGATAGTGTCTCTGGATCCAAGCGGCATTATTGGTACTGGAGCGCACTATATTGAAAGCCAATTCGGCACAATTGGAGTTATTGCAGCATTAATTCTGTGCCTGAGTATTTTGACACTCGTTGTCGGAAAACTGCTCAAGATTTTGTTCAATGTCGTGCGCTATGTTGCGATTCCGTCAGTGGTTGTGGCATTCGTGGCGACGCTCTTCCTCCCTTATCCATTTGCATATATCTTGCCGGCGGCAGTGGCGGTGTTCTCTATGGTGTTGATAGTCAAAAGCTAAGTGTCCGACGGGAATCGCATCTAATATCTAACACAATTCTAACTTGACCTTCATCATTCCGCACGCGACCTTGGATTCACGATCAGAGTCTCGAGAGTTTGTTTGCGGCGCGGTTTTTTGCGCCGCGCAAGTTTGTTCGGTTCGATCGCGGGATGCGTATAATTCGTGTGTGATTGGAAGGAGGGATTTGCGATGTCTACGAATGAACGGGAATCGTTTAATCTCGATGTTGAGGCGGTCAGATCGCTTGCACGGGTGTTGGATATGAAATTAGGGATTCGTGTCCGCAAGATTGTCATGGCCGGTCACGAGAGGCTGACCTTGCATACGAGCGCCTCCGCTTGGTCGAATTTTATGGCGAATGTTTCGCATCGGCTGAATCGCATTGTCGGAGACGGCGGGAAGAGGAACCTGTTGATCCAGGCCGGAGTGATTCTGCCATCGAAGCTGGAGGCCGATTAGCGGGGAGCGAGAGATAAGAAAAGGGGCGAGGAGAGGGGAAGATAATTTCCAGATTACATTTGAAGAAACACGGCGAGATACCAGTTGAGATTTGCGACCAGGTGTTTTGTCGCTGTGTGTTTAAGGTGCGGGTCTCTCAGCGACAAATAGTTAATAAACCCGGGGATGGCCGGCAACGGGCGCGCCGATCAAACCGCCGCCGGCACCGGACAGCGCTACGATCAGCCAGGTTTCGGGGAAACCGACAAATCGGCAATAAGCCGGCAGATGAATGAGAATGTTCACGGACCGATCGGAATCGAAACCAGTATTGGGTGAAGCGGATGACTCTTAACCATGGTTGGAGTTTTCATGGGTATCTCTCCTACCTGATGGCGGAGCTTCTGCGCAGTCAAGGACGAAAAGCGAGATTCAAAGGTTGATGCTACCCTAACGGTTTTACATCTGGCTGATGAAAGGCGTTTCAGGAGTGAGTGTGCAGCAGGACTCGGATCGGCGGTGTGAGCAGAAGTTTGATAGGATGAATTCAAAGCCACCCATCGGAGTCGAACCGACGACCTGCTGATTACGAATCAGCTGCTCTACCAACTGAGCTAGGGTGGCGTATGCTGAATATGCGAGCGATAAAAGTGGCGCCCCCCAGAATTGAACTGGGGACACGCAGATTTTCAGTCTGCTGCTCTACCAACTGAGCTAGGGCGCCAGCTTCTAAAGGCGAGTAATCTATTTATTCATTCGCAATTGTCAACGGTTTTTGCGGGAAGATTGAGGCAAACAAGAATCGGCGGATGAAGGAGTTAAGAACGCGGAATTCGCCTTGCGTGCGAACCTGGCGAATGTCCTCATGTGATCGAATATGATCGTCGATGGGCCTTGCTGGACGCCTTTGGCAGCCGCATTCGCGGGAAAGACGGACCACGGACTGCGCCGGGCGGATGAAGGAGTTAAGAATGCGGAATTCGCCCTGCGTGCGAACCTGGCGAATGTCCTCATGTGATCGAATCGGGATGGTCGATGGGCCTTGCTGGACGCCTTTGGCAGCCGCATTCGCGGGAAAGACGGACCACGGCCCGCGCCGGGCAGATGAAGCAGTTAAGAATGCGGAATTCGCCCTGCGTGCGAACCTGGCGAATGTCCTCATGTGATCGAATCGGGATGGTCGATGGGCCTTGCTGGATGCCTTTGGCAGCCGCATTCGCGGGAAAGACGGACCACGGACTGCGCCGGAATGACACGATCGTGAGAGTCGCTGGAAAGGGAATTATTAGAAGCGGCTTTGTTCAAGCTGGTCGAAGGCCCAGTCGAACATTTTTTGCGCCTGGCGGAAGCGCTGCGAATTCGAGTTCGCGCCAAGTACGACGGCGGTGAGATCGTGGCCATGGCGGTCATTGACGCGCGCGACAAAGCACCAGCCGGCCTCATCGATGTAGCCGGTCTTGCCGCCTTCGACTTCATAGCGTCCGCTCAAAAGTTTGTTGGTGTTGCCATAGGTGTATTGGCGTCCGCGATTGACTGAAGCGAAACTATATTTCTTCATTTGCAGGATCGAGCTGATCGTTGCGTTGTTGGCGGCGGCATTGAGCAAGCGGGCGACATCGGCGGCGCTGGCGACATTGTTTTCGGATAAGCCGGTGGGTTCTTCGACAGAGACCGAGAGCAGTCCGAGTTCGTCAGCCTTCTTGTTCATGCACACGACGAAGCTGTCCATCGGGATGCCGGTCGAACGGGCGACGGCGCGCGTGGCGCGATTGTCGGAGCCCATCAGACTCGCGTGGAGGAGATCGCCGACCTTGTAGACATGACCGGCGCGGAGCACGGAACGCGAGGAGTTTTCGACATCGGTCATTGTCATCTCGATCGTCTTGTTCCAATCGACATTGAAGTCAAGGAAGGTCAGAGCCGAGAGCAATTTGGTGATACTGGCGATCGGTCGGACTTCATATTCGTCCTTCCCGAAGATTTTGGCGCGGGTGGAATTATCAAAAAGGTAGGCCGATTCACAATTGAGCAAGGGAACGGTCTTATTGAAGACGGGCTTTGCCGGAGCCGGCGGGCCGATAAATCCGCCGACGACGGAAAGGTTTGCCGGGGACGCCATGAAGAGGGTCAGGCTGATCCAGACGATGCTGAAGAAGACTGCGATGCGATGTAGGGATTTAAGCAGCATCAATTAACTCGCTGATCGGCAATCGGTTATAAATCGCAAAGAGACGACCCGGTATTTTAGAGGACGAGCTCATCGTCTGGGATTCCTCCGCTATATTTATTGTCGGCATGGCGGCCATGAAATATGACACAAACCATCGTGGTATTGGAGCCACGTATTCAAAGATCTCCAGTCGAACCCGGGGGGATTCGGTTCATTTAGTATAATCGTTCAACAAATTTCAGCAAGGGGAAAATGGCCGCAGCGGCTTAACCGAGCCACTTGTTTAATCCCATCGGGCTTAATGCGAAAAATCGATATGCTGCAATTAGCTCCCTACGCTACAACCTTCGCAAATTTGGCAGGTTCCGTTATCTTGCCGCGATTACTTGTCAAAACCCCTCAGACAGACTTCGAAAAATTGGTA
>CAVPQS010000099.1:0-59615 GCA_963707485.1 uncultured bacterium | reverse complement strand
CTGACCGGGCGGATGGTTTACAAAACAGACCGGGGGGATGGTTTACAGATTAAGTTGTGGCATAAGCGAGGAGGAAGTTTATGCCATGGCCGGAGGTCTGTAAGATGGATTTGCGTGAGAAGTTGGTGAAGATGCATTTGCGCGAAGGTTATGAGATCAGCGAGTTGTGCCGGGAGTTTGGCGTCAGCCGTCCGACGGCGTATAAATGGATCGCCCGTTATGAGGAGTATGGTCGGAGCGGATTGGCAGATCGATCCCGTGCGGCCAAGACTCATGCGAATGCAGTATCCGCGGCAATTGAACACGAGATCGTTGAGATGCGTGGATGCCACTCGAAATGGGGCGCATTGAAGATCAAGACGCGGTTAGAACGCCGGAATCCGCGGCGGGTCTATCCGGCGGCGAGCACGATCGGTGAGGTTCTGAAGCGCCGTGGTTTGGTCGTCCCGCGCAAACGGCGAGCTCGGACAGAACCTTACAGTGAACCGTTCGTGAACTGCACGAGTCCGAATACGGTTTGGTGTTGTGATTTCAAGGGTTGGTTTCGCACCGGCGATGGCGTGCGCTGCGATCCGTTCACCTTGTCGGACGCCTACAGCCGGTATCTGTTGCGATGTCAGGTGGTGCCGCGCCTCGACGAAGCATCGGTGTGGCCGATATTGGTGGCGGCTTTCTGCGAGTACGGGTTGCCCGTGGCGATCCGCTCCGACAATGGCGTGCCCTTTGCCTCAAACTCGTTAGCCGGTTTCTCGCGTTTGTCGGTAAAGCTGATTCGTCTGGGGATTACGCCGGAACGGATTGCCCCGGCTCATCCCGAACAAAATGGCCGTCACGAGCGAATGCACCGGACGCTCAAGGAAGCCACAACAACACCGCCGGCGGCTAACCGCTGGCAACAACAGCGAGCTTTCGATGCCTTTCGCAAAGAGTACAACGAGGAGCGACCACACCAGGCGCTGGGACAACAGACGCCCGCGGAGCATTATCAGGCCTCAACTCGGGTCTATCCCTTTTGCCTGCCGGAACTCGAGTATCCGGAGACATATCTCAAGCGACAAGTTCATCATCGCGGTTACCTGCGTTTTGGCGGATTTGAACTCTACTTGTCATTGGCCTTAGGTGAGGAGTGGATTGGGCTTGACCAGGAAAACGAAGATCGTTATGGATTGTATCTGGGACCAGTACGTTTTATCGGTCTTGACAGTCGCCGGGGCCGCTTGATCAAGACCAAAGTCACGCCTTTTCAAAGCTCGCGCTAGCGCGAGCTTTGAAAAGGCAATAGCTAACGACACAACAAAGTGTAAACCATGCGCCCGGTCTAATGTGTAAACTATCCGCCCGTCTGTACATTATTTTAATTCTATCCGAGGGGTTTCGACATCTGTGCTCATTTCCCCGCAAGAGGGACTGTTGAAACAGTCGAATGCGCCATCAATTCGGCTCGATAACAATTGGCAGGCAACTCGCTAAGTCGTTCCCGCGAAGGCGGGAATCCAGCAACATTTCTTTTTAATACTATGCGCAATCACGCTGTTTCGCACTTTCTCAACAGCCCCGGAGACGGGGTGTGCTTTCTCCCCTCTCCCGTTTTCGGGAGAGGGGTCGGGGGTGAGGGCGGAATTTGTAGCTCCTCACTCCAAAATAATAACCGCCCGCATATATGGGAGGCAGTATGTCTGTCGTCATCAATGACGGTCACTACGCCGATTGATCCCAACCTCTGAGTTCGTAACGGCCGTTACGGGAAAACAATCACCGACTCAGAGAAGATCGTCCGCGCCAGTCACAAGCCCGGTGGAGGCCCACAATACCGGAGGGGACCGTGGAGTATCGAAGGCAGATGTACTTCAGGAAGCAGCTTCTCTGCCCTGAGTGACCGGTCATGCAACTTATTTTTGGAGAAGATTTGAGATGATGAACGCGAAGAGAAAGGAAAGAAGAGAGAGTGTATCGATCAAATGTAGCGGCGTTTTTCCCGCGCCCATTGTTTAACCGAACACATCCTTGTTCGTATCGATATCGTACTTCTTGATTTTTTCGAACAACGTCGTGTAATCGATCTTCAAAATGTCGGCCGTCTTGCGTTTGTTCCCGCGCGTCTGGTTGAGTATCCGAATGATCATCCCGCGCTCGGCCTGCATCTGCGCCATCTGTCCGACTTCCTTCAATCCCGCGCCTTCGCGCAGGCGGATTTCGTCGCTGGTCGCAAGGCGAATCGCCAATTGCTCCGGCCGAATCTTCTTGCCTTCCGCCAGTATGATCGCCCGCTCGACCGTGTTCTCAAGTTCGCGCACATTACCCGGCCAATGATAACGCTCTAAAATCGCCATTGCCTCGTGCGAAAGCGACTTCTCCCCCTTCTTCATTTGCCGCCAATATTTATCCACGAAATAATTCGCCAGCGGCGCAATGTCCTCCCGGCGCTCGCGCAGCGGCGGAATGTGAATCGGAAATACCGACAGACGGTAAAACAAATCTTCGCGAAAACGCTTTTTCGCAATCGCCTCCTGCAAATTCACATTCGAGGCCGTAATGATGCGCACATCAACCTTCATCGGTTTGGTGCCGCCCAATCGCTCGAATGTCTGCTCCTGCAGCACGCGCAGCAGTTTGGCCTGCAGCGAAAACTCCAGATCCCCGATTTCGTCGAGGAAAATCGTCCCGCCGTTCGCGATTTCAAACTTGCCCATTTTGCGCGCATGCGACGATGTAAACGCGCCTTTTTCCGAACCGAACAGTTCGTTTTCGAGCAGTTCGCCCGGAATCGCCGCGCAATTGATCGTGATATACGGCTTGGCGTGCCGTTCCGAGAGCGAGTGAATCGCCCGCGCAAACAGTTCCTTGCCGGTGCCCGATTCGCCCGTCAGCAACACCGTCGTGTCCGACGGCGCCACTTTCTGTACCAGCCGCATCACTTCGATCATAACTTCGCTGGAACCGATGATATCCGAAAATCCCAGCGATTCCGCCAGCTCTTCGCGCAGCAGATTATTCTCTGCGACCAGCCGCTGGTTTTCCAGCGCGCGCTCGACCACCATATGCAGATGGCTGGTATCGAACGGCTTTTGCAGGAAATCAAATGCCCCGCGCTTCATCGCTTCGACTGCCGTTTCGATCGTGCCGTAGGCGGTCATCACGATCACTGCGCTGTCGGGATCGTGCGTTTTCACGCGCGACAAAACTTCCATTCCGGAAATGTCCGGCATTTTCAGATCGGTGAGTATGACGTCGTAATGCTTCTCTTTGCTGCGCGCCACGCCGGCGTCGCCGCAATTTTCGGTCTCGACATCATAGCCTTCCGCCGAAAGCGAAGCTTTCAACATATCGCGCATGCTGTCTTTGTCGTCGATCACGAGAATATTTGACACGGGACATCCCTATCTGTTAAAGCTGGACACGGTATTCCTCTCAAAAATTATCGACAGAATTCCGCTTTGCTTAAGAGGTTGGGAAAATAAGGTATGGCCTTGCGGCAAAGGGTTAGCGCCGTTTGGCCCGATTCAGTGTGCTGCTTTGGAACAATGGCGAAAATTCAACAGGTGGGTTGGGATGATATGCGCGGGCTACGGCTTGCAGTTGCGGCAAGGCGAGTAGCACTCGCTCAAAAAATACTCGCGGCTGGAGTTGCTGTCGAGATGCTTGGATTCGCCCGAAATCACCGCCGAACAACTCGGCCGGTGAAAACGCCGCGACTTCAAATTGCCGTAGTACATCGATTCCGGTTCAGTCACCGCCAGCGACCAGATTCCCACCTTGTCGCGCAGGGCCGCTTTCTGCGCGGAGCACAATTCCGTAAAAGCCACTGCCGCCAATTGGTCTTCAAAAAAATAAGCCGATGCCAGCCCATCCTCGACCAGCCGTTCATTCACGAAAATCGAATCAGCATAGACAAACGCCAGAAGCCGACCGTAGCGGTCTTTGCGCTCTTTACCGAATTCGTAGTGCAGCGTCGAGTGGCCCGCCAGAAGCAGCCGCAGTTCGCCGGCAGCTTCGTCGGAAAACGCCTGCCCTTTTTCCGGCGTGTCGATTCCCAGCAAACGAATCGTCTGACCCTCGCTGTCGACAAACGTGTCGCCGTCAATGACCTTCACCACAGCCGGTACGGTCTGTGGCGGCGAAACCGGCGTTGACTTGAAGCGCTCCTTGAATAGAATCGTCGCCGCTAATGCAGCAACAACCAAAAGCAGGAAAACTATGCGGGGAAATTTAGAACTGCGGGATCGGCTCAATATTGCTCGCCTTTGAGGCGTTCGCGCAAGAGGCGCATCTCTTCGGTGTCGCGGCCATATTCTTCGGCCTCGCTCAAATGGTGATTCGACGCCGGCTTATCATTCAATTCGTAAAACACCTCGGCGGCGACGATATGCGCAGCCTGGTGGCTCGGGATCAACTTGATTGCCGCCTCAATCGACTCCCGCGCCTTTTCCGCCTGGTCGAGAATCAGGTAATACTCCGCCATGACAATGTCCGGCTCGGGATAAATCGGATCAAGTTCTTTCGCTTTGGAAATCAACTGCACGAGCCGTTGATCGTGCCGGTCGCTTGATTTCAGGCGTTCGAGATAGGCGTAACACAGTCCGATCAGGTAGCCCGGATCGTACGGATTTTTGCGGACCGCTTTGAGAAATTCAGTCTCGGCATCATCGACGCGGTCCTGCATCAGATAGATCCACGCCAGCGCGAAATTGACTTGCGACGATCCCGGGTTGAACCGGAACGCGCGGCGGATATGATCCTCGGCGAGTTCGTATTGCTGCATTTCTTTATAGGCGTACGCGATGCCCAGATGCATTTCGAAATCCTGCTGGTTCTGGTCGAGCGCCTCTTCAAAAGCCGGAATCGCCAGCGCATAACTGCCCTTGGCAAGGAAGAATTCGGCGCGCTGCCGCGGATCGTTTTCGACCTCCATGACCAGATGCAAAAGCGACAACACTTCGCGGTTGCCCGGTTCGATCTCAAGCGCCTGATGCAGACTCTTGCGCGCCAGCTCGAATTCGCCGGTCTCGACAAAGCACTGCCCGATTCCAATCAGCGATTTGCAGGCATATTTTTCGTCTTGGGTGAAGTCATACTTTAAGGCCTGTTCAAAGTAGTGGACGGCTTCCTTATGGTAGGACATCGCCATCAGCACCGTTCCCATCTCGGTCAAGTACTTGGCGGATTCCGGAAAGTCGCGCAGCGAGTTTTCCAGCTCCGTGCGCGAGGACTTCAGCCGCCCCGAGCGTTGGTATACTAATGAGCGATGATAATGCGCCTCGGGAGCCGTCGGGAATTCCCAGCCGACAAAGGCTTCGCCGGGATGGCGGCGGATGAAATTATTGTACTCTTCGGAGGAATTGAACATGCGCGTCTTGGCGATGCGGCGGCGCAGGATATTCGCCACTGAACGGCTGCTGGAGATGATCCGGTCGGTTTCTTTCAGGACCGTATCATAGTCGCCGGCTTCAAGCGCGCTGTTGATGGATTCAAACGGAGCCTCCGGATCGGCTACCCGGCGCAACTTGCCTACGAGCGATTCGAAGATCTGCTTGAATTGTTGCTTCATACGGCAGCAATGTATTCGACATTGCCAAATCGTCAAGACTAAAACTGAGATATTATTATTGATAATAGCTGCTCGACGGTGCGTGAGATTGCGGCCAATTGGAGTTCTTCCCTGCTGCGCCGGACTATCTCGTTGGCTGCTATAAGAAACCGCGATTGGGCGAAATTGTCAAGCAGATCGGTCGTTAATGAGCAACGCCGCTAAAATTCGCAGCAGGCAAGTAATATAGTATTATTAATAATACACAAACCTCAATGACGCGCAAATCGCGGTGATCGAGCCTTGCGCGGCGGCAGAACAGGATTGATTGATGTGGTATACCAATCTTCGTATTGATAAGCATTTAGGAGGGTTTGGCGCGATATTGGCCCGGGTCGCGCAGATTATGGCGCCGGGACGAAGGCGATTGAATGCGATATGGGCGGCAGCAGCGGGGTCCGGATAATATTATTAATGATAACACCCATAGCGGGGAACGTGCGCGGCGGGCGTCATCGCTGGCCGCTATCAAACGCGCCCGACGTGGACGGCGGGCGCGCACACTCGTGGGCGCTACGGGTCATTCGCGTGTGCCGTTGATTGAGCCGTCAGGAACCCATTCCTGACGGCGCTTCTGGCGGAAGGAAAGGGTTCCTTCCGCCTCGTTTTAGGACCGTTCCCACAGCCCGCAACCGGGATCTTCGACAAGCTGTGGGCGACCCGCCTCTGCTGGGTTCCCGCATGCGCGGGAACGACTCCCCTGCCCTTACGGGGCCTGGCCAAATTAAGTCGCTGAACTGCAAAAATATTCTTGACTTTCCGGGAACTTCTGATACATTGTTTGCTGGTTGGTTGAACGTTCTAATGTACCCACCGTACATTATCCCTTAGCATCACAAGCACTTTTCAGGTTCGTTAACATTAGGTTAACAGCACAAGCCTCAATTTTCCTGACGTATGTCACTTTGCTAACGGTTTTCCCTGTTTACTTCAAACTGTTCGGCTATTGGCGCGTCTGCTCCAAAACTCCAAATCACCAAATCTCATCTCGTTACTTGTCGTTAATCGCTAACTGTCTTTATGATATAAAGGCACATGTATTAGGAGGTGAAATCGCCAAGGGCGGTTCACAGTAGATAAAGAGAATTTGGCTATTCAGTGTACGACTCGTTATCGGGGATAACTAAAGTTGTGCGGCATTCAGCCGAACACGAACTAAGTGGTTAACCCCAGACTCCAAAATTAGGAATCATTGGATCAATGTAGTTGGCCTGGACCCGCAAACCCTAGACAAGTTACCGGGTTAACGCCGACTCAAAAATCCTGCTCTTGCCTGTGTCAGACTACATGATCTGTCGCGGCTGGGCGGATAACATTTGTCGTGTCGGCGCTTCTTGAAGATTCGTCTTCGGAAGGCTACTACATCTAACTCGCGTATTTTCCTAACTTTGTAAGGAGGAAGTACATGTTCAAAAAACTTTTGGTAGTCGTACTGGCTTTGACTTTCCTAGTTAGTCTCTGCAGTGTGGCTCTGGCTACCAAAGATCCGACCGAATTTAAGCGCGGCACGCATGTCATCGGAACGCCGGGTGAGGGTAGACTTCTCTACAATCCTCAGCCGATTTATCCGCCGACAAATTCGATTGGCGCATCCGCTACTCCCATCTCCGATCCTGGTCCGTTGAATCGTCAGAGCGTTGCGACCTGTACAGTCAATTCGCAAGCTGGCGCCGTTTCCGTCTATTTTGGCGCAGCGGGTTCAGGACAGGCCGTGAGATGGCCGGCGACCGCCAACGCGTGTACGCTTAAAACCGTTAGCCTTGTCGTATATCTCGCCGGCAGTTTGACTCCGAACTCCGGTGGTTTAACCGGCTATGTTTGGGCTGACGACGGTACGGGTCTCCCTGGTGCTGTAATTTCGTCTACCAACATTCCTCATGGATCCGTTCTATACTATCCGAGTATGTTCGACTTCAATCCGAATGTTGTTATTGTCGGTAGTGTTTACCACACCGGTTACCTTCCGAACAACCCGGGCGACAACTATGCCGGCTTGATGGATGCTGCCACCACGGCAACGACCACGAGCTTGTTCTATGGTGGCGCCTGGTACGGTAACGGCGGCGTCTTCACAGGCGGCGACGGTTACTGGATTCAGGAAACCGAAACCTGCTGCGTTAGCCCCGCCCCCGGCGACTGCGGCACGCAGCTTTGGCATTGCGCCGCGGTATATCGCTGGCCTGGATTCGTTCCGGCTGAGCGCTTTACTTCGACGAGCGCTTGCACTCTTAAGACCTTCCGCTTCTTCATCTCGTCGTTCGGCGCAGCCGGTTATACCGGTGGCGTGAACGTTCGTGTGTATGCTAATGCGGCGGGACTTCCCGGCGCTGTGCTTGGCTCGGTCTTTGTACCGCACGCCAATCTCGTACTTGGTGGCATGACCAGCGTTGACCTCACTCCGTTGAACCTCGTGTTCTCGGCCAATGAGGATTACCATGTTGGTTACGTTCCCGTCAACCTGGCTGAAGACTATCAGCCGGTGGGTGACGAGGGCGAAGTTCCGGCTCTTTGTCCGGAAGGTGGAGTCCTGCGTGGAACCGCGTCGCTTGACGGCGGTCTTACCTGGGATTACATGGCCACTCTTGACCCAGGCTACGACGACAACTGGATGATGGAAGTTGATTATTGCTGCGGGACCGTTGTAAACGCCTGCAGCAACCTTAACTATGCCGGATCTCCGTTCTATTATTGGCCGGAACCGGATGCTTATGGTGACACCTTCCGTAACCAGAGATTCACCAACGCATCGTACTGCTCCCTGAAGACGGTCAACCTGGGCTTTGATGCCTCCGGTTCGGTCGGCGCTCCGGGCGCAGAAGTGTACATTTGGAGTTCCGACGGCACGTATCCGACGTCCGTCATTACGACCTACATCATCAATCCGGTATCCGCATATTTCCCGACGTTTACTTCGATCAACGTTGCGCCGGCGAATATCATCATCACCGGCGACTACCATGTGGGTTACACGACCATTCAGAACACACCGACTGACGTGCTGGCGATTCTGTCTGACGACGGAAACAGCGGCTCGGGCAGATCCGGCGAGTTCTATCTTGGTAATTGGTGGTTGATGGCGAATAGCTGGGGTGTTGATGTTGATTTCTTAATCAACGTTGATGTCTGCTGCTTGCCTCCGGGATACTGCCCGATTACCTGTTCGGCGACAGACCAGTGGCCGACCTTCTCGCATGACTATGCCCGTACCGGCCAGTCTCAATTGAGCCTGGGCGACCTTTGCGGTATTGTCAGCGCGTGGTCGTTCGTTGGCACCGGCGCCAGCAACTTCTCCAGCCCGGTTATCTCCAATGACCTCGTCCTCTGTGCACATGACGACCGCATTCAGGCCGTCGACCTGCTCACCGGCGCGCTCGTTTGGGATACGAAAGCTGGTGCATTAGCTGCCCAGTATGCATTGGTTATCAATACCGGTCTTCGTACCCAGATCACCATTGATGGTGGTTCGGTATACTTTGCCACCGGTGGTCTTAGAGGTTTCGCGAAAGCCGATCTCCTGACCGGTAACCATATTTGGTCCCGTGGTATCGGCGTCGGAAATCCGCTGCCGGGCGTCCCGGGTCTGACCACTTACGGCGGTAACATTGTCCGCGGCAACGAAGTATTCTTCGGCGATGCCAACGGCCAGATTTACTCGCTTAATGCCACTACCGGCGCAGACAACTATTTTGCCCAGATTCTGACCTCCAACGCTCTGAAGGGTTCCATCACTGGCGCTCCTTCGACCGATGGTTCTCAGTTGTTCTTCGCAAATGCCGCGAACTTGGCAAGCGCGACGTCCGGTATCGGCGGTATCCATTCCGTGACTCCGGGCGGCTCGTTCACGTCGAACTGGGATTTCGAAAGCCCGAACATTTCGGTTCTTCATGAAGCGTTTGCTTCCGCTCCGGCCTTCCGTTGCACCAATCTGTTCATTCATGCTACGTTCAGCAATTCCGTTCCCGCGTCCGGATTCTCTGGCTATCGCCAGAACCTTGACCCGGCGACCGGTATTCCGAACTGGGCGAGCTACTTCCTGCAAGGACAGAATTCTTTCGGCGGCAACACTGCTGTCGATGGTTCGCAAGCGTACTTTGCCAGCTTGAACAACGGTTTCTCGGGTCCTTCCGGATCCCGTGGCGTTCGTGCGGTTAACTTTGCCAATAGCACTGTTTGGGCCAGAGGCGGCACAGCCGGCGCGTATGACGAAAACGTCTTCCAGTCGATTGCTGTCACGTGTGACCCGTACCTTGTCTATGGTACTTATGATCTTCTAAACGGAGATTCTCATTGGAGAATCGTCGATGGTATGACTGGCACTGCCCTGGTCGATTATTATTTGACCGCCGGCATGGTCAACGGTACCGCCATCGCGAAGGGTTCCGATGCCCAGACCTATCTGGTATTCTCGACTCGTTTCACCAACTTCAGCGCCGGTCCGGGCGGCTTGTTCGCCTTCAAGAACGGCGGTCCTCGTCCGCGTATGTCGATCCCCGAAGCGGTTGTAGCCTTCACAGGTACCAACACCTCGGAAGTTGCACCGGTTCAGAGAACCGACGTGGATGCGGTATTGAACGTTGGTTGCGCTACTCTTAACGTGACTGCTACGCTTGAAGCCGGCAACCCGCCGTCAGCAATGCGTAGAATCACCGATGTCAATCCGAGCCTTGCCGTGAAGGCGCAGTCGCTCGCTTCGTCACTCATAGATTACAGTATCTACGATATGGTTGAGCGCGCTGCGGTCTCTATGAAGGGTATGGATGGATCAATCGAACTTATGGATGCCGACGGCGAGATCATTTCGCAAGCAGCGATGCTGAGAGATGTTAAGCCGGCCCGCGCCAATTCAGAAGCTCTTGCTCCTCCGTCATGGGTTGACTGGATTCTTCCGGCCTCTGGTGGCGCGACCGCGAATTTTGCGGTAGCGGCCGGCCTTGGCCAGAACTTTACGTTTGAATTCGATCGTTCAGGAATGAACTTCCTGGCCCCGAATAATTTCTACGTGTACATTGATTCGGATGATCCGGATTACAATCTTGAAGATCCGCTGGCTTCACCGCAGGCGATCATCGAGTACAGCATTCCGTACGAATACTGTCCAAAAGACACCGGTCGTATGGCATTCGGAACAACCGGTGGCGAATGGTACACCAACTTCGGTCGCTTGGCTGATGGATCCGTCTCCTTCGAGTTCACGCTTGATGGTTCAACTGACGGCTCGATTACCTACAGCGGCGGTATGTGGTTCATGACCTCCATGGACGATGCAGCTTGGAACCCGGATGCGAGCAGCGTACCTGCCGGATTTGGTTTCTTGTTCCCGTTCTATGTTGGCCTATTTGCTGACGGCGATTGTGGTGGTTGCGACTTTGGCGTAAACCTTCCTGTCGAGTACACAACTGACAATGGTGTTTCCTACGCGAATACCATTGGCGACCTTTGCACATTTGCCATGATCGACTCACTGCAGGGCGCCGGCCTCTGGCCGCACCAGAGCGGTCCGACGATCGGGCTTTTGATCAATTATCGCGAAGTCGGCACCTACGGGGCAGATTTCGGCGACTTCAAGTTGATCGTAGTTGACATGAACAATCGTAATGCTGCCGCGGTAAACGGCCTGTATTATGGTAACATCGAAGACTTCGATCCGATCGACGCTGGTTACGGCGATCCTTCCAAGGGTTACATTTATCAGAGTGATGGAGCAGGCAAAGTGCGCGGCTTCATTGGTCTGCCGTTAAATGGTTCCTATTGGCCGGATGGTACGAAGACCGACCCGATGTACAACGCCAGAACCATTGAGAATGGTGAGGTTGTATATCCGAGCGCTGCTTGTCCGGAATGTATCCTCGATTCGCTCTATGCGTTCGTTGATGGGCTTCCGGAAGGTGCGTACGATCTGATGCCAGATGGCGCGCTTGGACCGGACAAGTCCACAATCGCAGCATTCGGTAAGGTTGACCTTGCTCCTAACGGCAGTCATTCTTACGGTTTCGCGATTTACGGACTTGAAGGTTCTGCGAACCAGAATGGTGACACCGAAGCGTTGAGCAAATTCGTCAACAAGTATGCCGGTTTTGCTCGCGGCGATGTCAACAATGACGACGTGATCGATCTTCGTGACCTGGTTAGACTGTCGCGCTTTGTCGCGGCTCTGCCGGGTTCACTTGGACCGGCTCCGTTTAAGCACCTTGGCGACGTCAACAACGATGGCGCTGTTGATTCCGCTGACTGCTCTTATTTGGCGGCCTACTACTTCACCGGTGGTGCTCCTCCGAAGAGTGCATTCATGTTCTAATCTGACGGTTTAATCTGTTCGGATAGATCGCAGGGGTCTCGGAAACGAGGCCCCTGTTTTTTTGTGGGGGAAGTGACAGAACAACGCCCTCACCCTTAATCCCTCTCTCCCACTTCGCGGGACCTATTCGGCCAGCGGGAGAGGGAAACAACTTGAGCGAAGTAGGTCAAAACCCGAATGGCGGCGATTGGATGCGGCGAGTAATCACGCGGATGCCATCGGGCGATACGACGGCGCCATTCGATGAGGGTTTTGACATTGCCGCACCACGCGCGCATTGGATGGAATGTCAAATCCCTACGTTGCAGGCGCAGGCGGATTTCGACCGTTGTTTACAGGCATGAAACGATTTTGCGACGGATTGAGATGCGGGATTTGACCTACGAAATTGTTTTCTTTGTGGGGGGAACGGCGAACGAAGCGAAGTAGGTCAAAACCCGAATGGCGACGATTGGATGCAGCGAGTAATCACGCGGATCCCATCGAGCGATACGACGTCGCCATTCGATGAGGGTTTTGACATTGCCGCACCACGCGCGCATTGGATGGAATGTCAAATCCCTACGTGGCAGGCGCAGTAGGTCAAAACCCGAATGGCGGCGATTGGATGCGGCGAGTAATCACGCGGATGCCATCGGGCGATACGACGGCGCCATTCGATGAGGGTTTTGACATTGCCGCACCGCGCGCGCATTGGATGGAATGTCAAATCCCTACGTTGCAGGCGAAGTAGGTCAAAACCCGAATGGCGGCGATTGGATGCGGCGAGTAATCGCGCGGATGCCATCGAGCGATGCGACGTCGCCATTCGATGAGGGTTTTGACATTGCCGCACCGCGCGTATTCGATGGAATGTCAAATCCCTACGTTGCAGGCGCAGTAGGTCAAAACCCGAATGGCGGCGATTGGATGCGTCGAGTAATCACGCGGATGCCATCGAGCGATACGACGGCGCCATTCGATGAGGGTTTTGACATTGCCGCACCGCGCGCGCATTGGATGGAATGTCAAATCCCTACGTTGCAGGCGAAGTAGGTCAAAACCCGAATGGCGGCGATTGGATGCGGCGAGTAATCGCGCGGATGCCATCGAGCGATACGACGTCGCCATTCGATGAGGGTTTTGACATTGCCGCACCGCGCGCGCATTGGATGGAATGTCAAATCCCTACGTTGCAGGCGCAGGCGGATTTCGACCATTGTTTACAGGCATGAAACGATTTTGCGACGGATTGAGATGCGGGATTTGACCTACGAAATTGTTTTCTTGTGGGGGGAGTGACAAAACAACGCCCTCACCCTTGATCCCTCTCTCCCACTTCGCGGGACCTATTCGGCCAGAGGGAGAGGGAAGAACAAAGCTACTATTTGTTCAGGGAGTCCCAGTCGTCGGGGGCGTTTTTGGCGAGCCACTTGGCGAATTCGATTTCGGATTTGAGGAACTTGATGCGATGGCGCATCACGGCGATGCGGCCAAACGGCACGCCGGAACTCATCTCGGCTTTTTGCCAGACCTCCTGCGCGCGGTCGAGTTCGGTTTCCATTTCATCGAGACGTTTCTTGAGCAGCGCCTGGAATTCGCTCGCCTGTGAATGCAATTGCCGCGAGAAGCCGAGAATCAAATCGAAATCGAAATAGGTGCGTCCGGAGGCGAACTGCTCGAGGTTGACGTTTTCCCGCAGCGCGTTGTTGCCTTTAGCGGTAACGCGGTACGATTTGCGCATGGCGTTTTTTTCGGCTTTGTCCTTTTCGATCAATCCGGCGCGCTCCAATTTGCGCAGCGCGTAGTAGAGGTTGGGGCGCGAATATTCCGCCCACAAATCGGCGCCGGCCTCGATCAGACGGCGGTCGATGTCCCAACCGTGCGCGGGCTGTTCAGAAAGGAACGCCAGGATGATTAAGTCGGTACGTGTGATAGTCATAAGTGTTATTATTAATAATATCGGCGTTCCAGTCAACAACATTGCGTGAAATTCACGCAGTCGCGGCTTTTTCCCAAATTTGCACAGCGGACAAACTTCACGCCGACCCGATTCTGTCGATAAAATTCAAGACGATCACATGAAAACGTGAGAATTGCGTTACTACTTTCCTGATTCGAAATACGAGGGCGACGAGACTGCATACGGAATATGATTCTTAAACACCGAATTCTTGTGGTTGACGACGAGCAGGTCGTGTGCGATGTCGTCAAGGAAATGCTGAGCTCGAACGAGACTTACCGAATCGTGGCGGAAAACGATCCGGCGAAGGCGCTGGCGTTGCTAAAGACGAGCCAGTTCGATTTGGTGCTCACGGATCTGATGATGGGCAAGTATTCGGGTATGCAAATGATCGAGGCGGCGCTTGAGCAAAGCGGCGAAACGATTGTCGTGTTGATGACGGGTTACCCCACGATGGAAAACGCCATCGACGCGCTGAAGCACGGCGCCTACGACTACATCGTAAAACCCTTCAAGATGGACCATTTGATGGCCACGGTCGAACGCGGACTGCGCAAGCAGGGGTTGGCGCGGGAGAACATCCATCTCAAGGAGCAGTTGGCGCTATTCAAGATTGCCGAGGCGATGGGTTCGACGATTCATCTCGGAACAGCGCTTAACCAGGTGCTGCGGTTGACGATCAAGGAATTTAGCGCGGACGCCGCCTCGATACTTTTCCACGACAGCACCGATTCGGGCCGTTTCGTGCTGCAGGCAATCCAGACGGCGCATCACGCCGAAATCGACCGCGAATTTCTCGAGGGGCGCACGCGGCATTCGACGCTGGCGGCGCAGTCGCGGGTGGTTGAGATCGAGAATCTTTATATTGAGAATGCGGGCGAATTCGAAGGCGAAGGCGCCACGCAGACGCACATCAAGACTTTTTTGTCCTGTCCCCTATTGATTCGCGGGCGGGTGATCGGCATTCTCAATATGCAGCGGCACAGCCTGTATCGCGAATTCGCGACCGGCGAACTGCAATGCCTGAAGGTGATCGCTTCCAAAGCGGCGTATGCGATTTCGAATTCGCGGCTGTACGACGATCTGGAGAAGGCGTATTTGTCGACGATCATGGCGCTGGCAAACGCCGTGGAAGCGCGCGACCGGTATACCTCGGGTCACACGGTGCGTGTGACGTATCTGGCGGAATTGATTGCGAAAGAACTCGGCTGGGAAGACGACCGAATCTTCATCCTGACGATGGGCTGTTCGCTTCACGACATCGGCAAGATCGGCGTGCCGGATTCGATTCTCAACAAGCCGGGCAAATTGACCGATCCAGAGCGGCTGACAATGCAGCGCCATCCCGAAGTCGGTGCGCGCATGATTGAAGGGATTGCGTTCCTTAAGCCGTGCGTGCCGTTTATCATGTCGCATCACGAGCAGTGGGACGGCTCGGGCTATCCGCACGGGCTGAAGGGCGAAGACATTCCGATTGAGGGACGCATTTTGGCGGTCGCGGATACGTTCGACGCGATCGTGACGGACCGGCCGTATCGGCGCGGCAAGTCGATTGAGGCGGCGATTCAGGAATTGCGCGACTTTGCCAACCGGCAGTTTGATCCTGATATCGTGGAGATTTTTGCGGAGGCGATTCGCAAGAACCGCGAGAAGCTGGATATAATCTACAATATCGACGAGGTCGAAGAGATTAGAACGGAGCCGGTGAAAACGTTAGGATAAAGATTGCAATCGCGGTCCAACCGATCCAGCGGCTTTGTCGATCGAGCGGTTCGTAGTCGTTGAGCGTCGGCGGATGCTTGAAGCGAATCACGAAAAAGATCATCGCAGCCCAGAACCACCAACCTTCCCAATAAAATCCGAATCCAACCATTCCTGCGAACACAAGACGCGAAACCAGATAGTGATATCGCGGCGACAGCGCATAGATGATGTGGCCGCCATCGAGCTGTCCGACCGGGAGCAGATTGAGCGCGGTAACCACCAGCCCGACCCACGCGGCGAAGATCATCGGATTGTCCTGAAAATAAACATCGTAGCCGGCGGGCGCCGGATGGTTCCAGAGCACGGCTTCGAGAAAGCGCATGATGAGCGGTTCGATCAGACTGCCGGCAGCGGGCAAGTTTATCGGAGTCTGCCTGTAGGTGATGTCGCCGAGCGCGATAGCCATGACGATGACGGCGACGACGAAGCCGGCAATCGGGCCGTAGGCGCCGACTTCGAGCAAATCGCGACGGGATGGAAACGGCGAATTGGATTTGATGAAGGCGCCGAAGGTGCCGATCAGAGTCGGGGCCGGAAGAAAGTACGGCAACGATACGCGAATGCCGCGGCGACGAGCGGCGAGATAGTGGCCGAATTCGTGGAAGAGCAGAATCAATAAAAGCGGGATCGCGAATTTCTGCCAGTGGAGAAAGACGCTGAGGTCCGTGAAGATCAACGTGCCGCTGGTGAAAAGGCCGGGCACAATCGAGACCGAGATCGCAGTAACGACAAAGAGAATGATATTCAGCCAGGGGATGCGATTGCCGGAAGGATAGATGTTCAGATGTACCATGGCGCCGGTTTCCTGCGCGCGCAGCGTGTAGCCGAGGCTCGCCAATTCAGCGCGCAATTGCGGTTGCCAGTCGGCGCCGGCGTTTTCCAGCGAGCCGCGGATGTTGACCTCGTCGCGGCGGACATAGTAGCCATCGACCGCCAAATAGCGGTTGACGAGACTGACGATGTCATTAAGGACGGATTCGGTGACGGTAGCTTTCATATACTTATCCTTCAACAACCAATATATGGGCTCGGTTCCAGAGAGCTACATTGAAGTGGGGCGCCCTCACCCTTATTCCCTCTCCCAAAGGGAGAGGGAGATTGCGGTGAACAATTGAGTCGTTCGTTGGTGTGGACAAGTCTTTCACAAATGGAATGCTCGAATTACTCCGGGCACGAAGACAGCGCGCGGTTGTGTTGAACATCGTGGTAGTGCCTGGCGAACGCCCTGCACGCGGGATCTTCGACAGTTAGCCCCTACGCTGAGAGAAGGAGGCGGTTAGTTACGATTGGCGGCGCGGGATAGGTTGGTTGGAAATTGTCAAAAGCCCGCAGAGAGACGGCGCTTATTGAGTGCGTTCAATAAGGGGTTTGGCCCACTCTACTTTCCCACCCTTCGGGTGGGGCACCGACTAACCGCGGCCCAGATGAATTACGCCTTGACGTTGACCTTGGCGGCGTGTTTGTCCTCGAGCTCTTCGATGTATTTCGAAGCGGCCATGGCGGCTGTGGTCGCGTCGCCGACGGCATTGGTGACCTGGCGGACAAGCTGATGGCGGACATCGCCGCAAGCAAAGATGCCCGGTGTCGAGGTCTGCATATTTTCGTCGGTGAGAATGTAGTCGTTGGGATCAAGCTCGAGCGGTTCGCGCGTGAATTTGGAATTCGGAACGAAGCCGATGAAAACGAATACGGCGCCGCAATCAAGACGCGAGACCGCACCGGTCTTGAGGTTCTTTAGCATGACATGAGTGACTTTGTTTTCACCATTAATTGTCTCGATGGCGCTGTCCCAGATGATTTCGAGTTTGGGATTGCGGAAGGCGCGATCCTGAATGACTTTTTGCGCACGCAGCTTGTCGCGGCGATGAATGAGATAGACCTTGGAGCCGTACTTGGTCAGGAACATGCCCTCTTCGACAGCGGCGTCCCCGCCGCCGACCACGACGATCACTTGTTCTTTGAAAAATGCGCCGTCGCAAATCGCGCAATAAGAAACGCCCTTGCCGGCATATTCGAGTTCGCCGGGAACCTTGAGGAGATTGGGTGATCCGCCGGTGGCGATGATTACGGTTTTGGTGGTGTAGGATTTTTCGGCAGCGCGCACGACGAAGTGTTCGTTTTCCTTGTGGATCTCTTCGACGGAGTCGCTGACGATTTCGAGCCCGAATTTGCGGGCGTGCGATTCGAACTTCTGCGCGAGCTCGGGTCCGAGAATATGTTCAAAGCCGGGATAGTCCTCGACCTCGGCGGTGTTGGCGATCTGGCCGCCGGGGAGATATTTTTCAATTGCCAAGGATTTGAGATTGGCGCGAGCGCCGTACATTCCGGCAGTTAGTCCAGCGGGACCGCCGCCGATGATGATGATATCGTAGTCAGTATTCATTTCGCCTCTTGCACAATATTGGAAAAGTAACTCGACATAAATCTATCACATAAGAAAACAAGGAGCGGGAAAAATGTTCCCGCTACCAATCGATCGCCCGCTGCGCGAGGATGCCCTTCTGGTAAGGGTGCTTGATTTCGCGCATTTCGGTGACGAGATCGGCGATTTCGATCAGCTCCGGCTTGGCGCCGCGGCCGGTAATAACGATATGGAGCAGCTCCGGTTTGCTCTTGATCAGATCGATCGCATCGGCGAGCGGCACCAATCCAAGATCGATTGCAACATTGAGTTCGTCAAGGATTACTATGTCGTATATGCCGGAGTGGATGATGTCGCGCGCATAAGCGAGCCCTTTGCGGGCGGCTTCCTGGTGGACGGAAAATTCCTTATTATCATCCACAATGCCGACGAATCCCTCGCCGACCTGTTCCATTTCGACGAAGTCCTTAAGTAATTCGATACCTTTTAATTCTCCGTATTTCCAACTCCCCTTAACGAATTGCAGTATCTTTATTTTCTTTTTGTATCCGGCAGCGCGGATACACATCCCGAGTGCAGCAGTCGTCTTTCCTTTGCCGTTTCCGGTATAGACGACAACTAAACCTTTATTCTCTTCTTGTGATGGCGTCAATCGATCCTCCCTGTGAAAACTCGCGAGAATCTATGCAAAAGTGGCGACAATGTAAAGGCTTAAGCCATAAGGGATAAGAGATTCGCCAACAACGCAGCGAGTTAGCACATACTAACTACAATGTGAAAAAAATCACTAAATAATAGTTGACATAATTTATACCAATTTTTACATTCAGCGTAGCGATGATAATGGCGAAAAGTATAATAGAGAGTAAATGCGTCGCGGAATGGCGCTGGACGATACAGACCGAAGTCGACTTTGTGAATCTTTTCACATTACCTATCGCCCGCAATTGCGCCACGAATGCAGGAAGAGCACTACTCTAACGCTTAGGAAAGAGGTATCGCAATGCAGTTCACAAAAGCTGAAGAATACGGAATCTTCGGCATCATGTACCTGGCCAGTCAGCCGCCGGGTCGGATTACGCCGCTGTCCGAGATATCCGAAAACCAGAAGGTGCCGGAGAAGTTCTTGGCGAAGATATTTCAGTCGCTTTCGCGTTCGGGATTAATCCGCTCGCACCGTGGTGTGAAGGGTGGATTTACGATTGGCAAGCCGTCGCACGAAATCACTATCAAAGAGGTGGTTGAGAGCATTCAGGGGCCCTATTACATCTCCAAATGCCTGACTGAGCCGACCGATGGCCAATCGCCGGCAATGTTGAGTCTGCGCAAGCTGCTTGAAGAAGCGCAGGGCAAATTGCTGAAGGTGTTCTCCGAGCACACAATTAAAGATTTGACGGATTGGCAAGATTAAGCTATCTAATTCTGGATAAGTCGATAGTTGTAGTAGTTATTCAACGTGGATAGGAAATGTCGATAAAGCCAGATTCGTGGATAATTCGTATGGCCAAAGATCACAAGATGATCGAGCCATTTGCCAAGAAGCAGGTCGCCAAGAAGGTGATTTCCTTCGGAGTTTCATCCTACGGTTACGATATGCGGCTGTCGGATGAGTTCAAAGTCTACACCCCCGTGCATGCCGCGATACTTGATCCCAAAGATCAAAGCGCAGAAGATTTTGTTTCGATGAAGCAGAAGTCGATAAAGATACCTCCCAATTCCTTTGTGCTGGCGCGGAGCCTGGAATATTTCCGAATTCCCCGCGACGTGCTGGCGATATGTTTCGGCAAATCGACCTATGCCCGCTGCGGCGTGATTGTCAATGTGACGCCGCTGGAGCCGGAGTGGGAAGGATTTGTCACGATATCCATTTCGAATACGACTCCCCTGCCGGTACGATTGTTTGCCAAAGAGGGCATAGCCCAGGTGCTGTTTATCGGCGCCGACGAGTTGTGCAAAGTTTCCTATGCCGACAAGAAGGGCAAGTACCAGGCGCAGAAGGCGATTACGCGAGCGCGAATAGCGAAGTAAACGCCGATAACGAATAAGAGCGAATATTGTGCGTGATGTCATGAGGGCATCACTTTAAGAAAGGATCAGGTGATCTTTGTGATAAATAGCCAGGAGAGAGACGCAAAGGCAGCCGCCGCGAGTGCAAGCAAGGATGCCAAGACGATTAAGCGCCGCATGGTGTCGATAGACGGCAACACTGCCGTGGCGCATGTAGCGCATGCGACCAACGAAGTGATCGCGATTTATCCGATTACGCCTTCATCTGTGATGGGCGAAATCGCCGATGCCAAGTCAGCCAAGAACGAAAAGAATATTTGGGGCACGATTCCCAGCGTGGTGGAAATGCAGTCCGAGGGCGGCGCTTCGGGCGCCTGCCACGGCTCGCTGACGACCGGCGCTTTGACGACGACGTTTACGGCATCGCAGGGATTGCTGCTGATGATTCCGAACATGTTCAAGATCGCGGGCGAATTGTCGCCGACAGTATTCCACGTATCGGCGCGCGCAGTGGCGGTGCAAGCGTTGTCGATTTTCGGCGACCATTCCGACGTCATGGCGACACGTTCGACCGGATTTGGATTGCTGGCCTCCGGGTCGGTGCAAGAGACGATGGACAATGCGCTGATTTCGCAAGCGATAACACTGCGTTCGCGGATTCCGTTCGTGCACTTTTTTGACGGCTTCCGGACCTCGCACGAAGTTGCGAAAGTTGAAGAGCTGTCGTTTGACGATATGCGCGCAATGATTTCGGACGATATCGTCATCGAGAACCGCATGCGGGCTTTAACGCCGGATCGGCCGATGCTGCGCGGTTCATCGCAAAACCCGGATGTATATTTCCAGGGCCGCGAACGGGTCAACGAATTCTATTTGAAGGCAATTCCGATCGTGCAAGAGGTGATGGATCAATTTGCCAAGCTTACCGGACGCCAATACCATCTGTTCGATTATTTCGGCGCGCCGGATGCGGAACGCATCGTAATTATGATGGGTTCAGGCGCCGAGACGATGCATGAGACGGTGGACTATCTCAATGCGCGCGGCGAGAAGGTTGGATTAATCAAGGTTCGCCTTTATCGTCCGTTCTCGGTGGATGCATTGGCGAGCGCAATTCCGGCGAGTGTCAAGGCGATTGCCGTGCTTGACCGCACCAAAGAGCCGGGCAGCGTCGGCGAGCCGTTGTACACCGATGTGCAGGCCGCGCTGGAAGAGATGACCGAGCGCAAGATTGCGAAGTTCAAGACGATGCCGAAGGTCACGGGCGGGCGCTATGGTCTGGGCTCGAAGGAATTTTATCCGGCCACCGCCAAAGCCGTGCTTGATAATCTGAAGAACGCCGTGCCGAAGACGCATTTTACCGTCGGCATAGTTGACGATATTACGAAGACGTCGCTTGATGTCGACGCCAAATTTGATATCGAACCGGACGAAGTATTCCGCGGGCTGTTCTACGGACTTGGCTCGGACGGCACAGTCGGCGCGAACAAGAATTCGATTAAGATTCTCGGCGAAAAGACGAGCGCTTATTCGCAGGGTTATTTCGTTTATGATTCGAAGAAAGCCGGCGCGGTCACAGTATCGCATGTGCGCTTCAGCAAGAATCCAATTCGCAGCCCCTATTTGATTAATCGCGCGAATTTTATCGCGTGTCACAATTTCAGCTTTGTCGAAAAATACGAGATGCTGGAGAAGCTGGTTGAAGGCGGGACATTCCTGCTGACCTGTCCCTACTCGGCCGACGAAGTCTGGGACAAGCTGCCGGTTGAGTTCCAGAAATCGATCATTGAAAAGAAGGCGAAGTTTTATGTGATCGACGCGATCAAGATTGCCAAGGAACTGGGACTGGGCGCGCGCATCAATATGATCATGCAAACGGCGTTCTTTATCATATCTGGGATTATTCCGCAGGACACCGCAATCGCAGCGATCAAGGAAGCGATCAAGAAAACCTACGGGAACAAAGGCGAGCGCGTCGTCGAGATGAATTATGACGCGGTCGATGCCGGTATCAAGGGCACCCAGCAGGTGAAGTACCCACCTACCGTGACCAGCAAGACGCATCGTCCGAGCGTTGTCCCGGCGGATGCGCCGGAATTTGTCCGACTTGTGACAGCGCCGATTATCGAGGGCCGCGGCGACGAACTGCCGGTGAGCGCATTCCCGGAAGACGGTTCTTACATGACCGGCACGACGGAATTCGAGAAACGCAATATTGCGGTCGATATTCCGGTGTGGGAAGCCGACATTTGCATACAATGCAATATCTGTGCGCTGGTATGCCCGCACGCCGCGATTCGTCCGAAATTTTATGACCCCTCTGCCCTATCGGGTGCGCCGGCGACGTTCAAAGCGATCGACGCGATGACGAACCAGATGAAGGGACTGAAGTATTCGCTTCAGGTGGCGCCGGAAGATTGCACGGGCTGCGAAGTTTGTGTGGTCGCCTGTCCGGCCGTCGCCAAAGACGAACACGGAAACAAGACGACCAAGAAGGCAATCAACATGGCGCCGCAACTTGCATTGCGCGAGCCGGAGCGCGCCAATTTCGAGTTCTTCCTGAACCTGCCGGAACCGGATCCGTCGAAATTCAATATTGCGACGGTAAAAGGCAGCCAGTATGTCAAGCCGCTGTTTGAATTTTCAGGCGCTTGCGCCGGATGCGGCGAAACGCCATATGTGAAGTTGATGACGCAGATGTTCGGCGACCGCGCGATTGTCGCGAACGCCACCGGGTGTTCATCGATTTACGGCGGCAACCTGCCGACGACGCCTTACTGCAAACGTTCGGATGGCCGCGGACCGGCCTGGTCGAATTCGCTGTTCGAAGACAATGCCGAGTTCGGATTGGGCATGCGTTTGACGATCGACAAGATGCATGACTATGCGATGGAGTTACTGGCTCGCGTATTCCCGAACCTCCTCGAGGAAATTCGCAATACACGGCAGACGAATCAGACCGAGATCGAGGCGCTGCGCGTCAAGATCGAGAGCCTGAAGGCGCAGTTGCAGAAGATGAATACATCCGATTCCAAGCATCTGTTGTCGGTGGCGGATTACATCGTCAAGAAGTCGGTGTGGATCGTCGGCGGCGACGGTTGGGCGTATGATATTGGATTCGGCGGATTGGATCACGTTTTGGCCTCGGGCCGCAATGTCAATCTGATGGTGCTCGATACGGAAGTTTATTCCAACACCGGCGGTCAGATGTCGAAGTCGACGCCGCGCGGCGCGATTGCGCAATTTGCGGCGGGCGGACGGCCATCCTCGAAGAAGGACCTCGGTCTGGAGATGATGAGCTACGGCAACGTGTACATCGCGCGTGTTGCGATGGGCGCAAGTCCGAACCAGACGGTGAAGGCGTTTGCGGAAGCGGAAGCCTACAACGGACCGTCGCTGATCATTGCGTACTCGCATTGTATCGCTCACGGCATTGATATGGCACACGGATTGGACGAGCAAAAGAAAGCAGTCGAGTCGGGACACTGGGTGCTGTTCCGCTACAATCCGGCGCTGCGCGATCTGGGCAAGAATCCGTTCCAGCTTGACAGCAAGGATCCGACGATTCCGTTGGGTGATTATTACTACGGGGAAAATCGGTTCCGCGCGCTGAAGTCGCAGAATCCGACCGCGGCGGCGAAGTTGTTGGAAGAAGCGCAGGCGGAAGTCAAGTCGCACTGGAATTTCTACAAGCAGTTAGCGCTGATTGATTATACGGCGGACAAGCGATAGCAATTCGCAGTTGAGATTATTTCAAAAGGCGTCCGGCGCAAGTCGGGCGCCTTTTTGTTGAGACTGATACCACCTCAGGGACTGTTGAAACAGTCAATTCTTGTCATTCTGAGCGAAGCGAAGAATCTGTAAGTTGCTCATTGGCAACCGAAGCAGATCCTTCACTTCGTTCAGGATGACATGGGCGAGGACTTCTTCAACAGTCCCCTCAAAAGGGGTAGTTGAAAAACCATGCTTCCAAGGAATCGAACTCGGAATCAAAAATGAGCCTTGCTGGGTTCCCGCCTTCGCGGGAACGACTTGACCCGGAGTCTGCAATACATGGTCCTGTGACTGAGCAAACATCACGCGCTTTTCAACAATCGCCTTCGCGGGAACGAGTTGACCCGGAGTCTGCAATACATGGTCCTGTGACTGAGCAAACTTGACGCACTTTTCAACAATCGCCTTCGCGGGAACGACTTGACCCGGAGTCTGCAATACATGGTTCAGTGACGGAGCAAACTTGACGCACTTTTCAACAATCGCCTTCGCGGGAACGACTTGACCCGGAGTCTGCAATACATGGTTCAGTGACGGAGCAAACTTGACGCGCTTTTCAACAATCGCCTTCGCGGGAACGAGTTGACGAGACGAAGACACATGATTGGAAAGTCGTATTCATGGTCGACTCGGCTTGTTGAAAGTCCCCAACAAAAAAGGGGCATCCGTTGTCGGGATGCCCCTTGCGGGGTTGCTGTGTAAGTCCCGAGTGGTTACGGGAGAGTAGTTTCTACTTGCAGGCCGAGCAGGGCGCCGGGCCGCCGGAGAAGACGTAAGCGATCAGGTAGACGGCATCGGAGATCGTCACGACGGCATTGCAATCGACATCGCCGGCTTCCACCGGTATCGGCGCCGGTCCGCCAGTGAAGACATAGGCGATCAGGTAAACTGCATCGGAGATATTGATCAGTTCGTTGGCATCGGCATCGCCACAGGTGTAGGTCGGACCGGTCAACGTCACAGTCAACTTCGCCGGCAAGACCAGCGGGTTGTTGCCCGGCGCCGGATCGTTGTTGTAGATGTTGATCAGCGACTTGTAAATGCCGGTGTCCAAAGCGGCCGCGCTAAACATCATGTCAACGGTATCGGCTGCTCCGGCTGCAACGTTGCCGTCCAGAGCGGACAGGAACAGCCACTGCGCCGGCTTTTCGATCTCGATCGCCAAGCCGCTGGTCAGATAGGCCGTGTTCAACGCAATCTGCAAGCCGTCGGCGCCGTTCTTGTTCTCGATGCCGACGGTGGCTTCGTGGACGGTGAAGGTCGGCGAAATCGATTCGTACTGAATCTTGATATTGCCGCTCGGCGACAAGATGATTTCCACCGTGGCGATGTCGTTCGGGTTGGTGCCCCCATCGTATTCGGGGAACTTCTCGAACTGAATCACCAGATCGCCGCCGACAACCTGATACAGCACCTTACCGCCCGGATTGTCGGAGTCGGTGATGTTCAAGTCATCCCAGCACCAGTAGATCGTGTTGTTCGGCGTCGACGTCGAGGGCAGACCGGTGTTGGCAAAGTTGCCGTAATCGGTGGTCGGACCAAAGCCGATGTAGCCGTTGCCGGAGACATAGAACTGCGTGTACACCGAATCATAATACGGGAAGGAGAAGCCGATCGGGAACGGTCCGACGAAGTTGTCGTCGGTCAAACCGGTCACCTGCGTCCCGGTGGATTCGATATCGACCCAGTTGAAGACCGGACCGCCGGGCTGATCGGAGTCAACCCAGAAGTAACCGAAGTTATCGGGACCGCCGGCATCAAAGACGACCTCGGGACCGCGCGGGCTGAATGACGGAGCATCCTTGGCCTGGGTCATGACCGGATCGTTGCCGTTATTCGAGCTGGCGGGATTGACCTGTCCGGCGGCATAGAGTTCGTTGAAAAGCTGCATCCGCTTGGAGAAGTCGGGCAGCACGACTAAGGAATAGTCGAGGGCGCCCAGGCCGGAGTTGCTGATGATCAGTTGATTGCTGACCGAATCGCCGATTATGACGGACTCATCGAAGCTGCCGGGATTGGCGGCAATCTCCGGACCGAAGGCCAGTCCGATGTCGTCGACGAACCAGTCATCGCCGGCTGAACCGATGCTGCGCAGGCGCAGGCGGAAAGCGGAATGATAGGCATCCAGAGGCAGACCGACCGTCACCGCAGCGAAGGTCGTCATGTCGGCGCCGGAACCGAACTGGCGGCTTAACTCCACCCAGTTGCCGGTCTCGTTGTAGTACTCGATAATCAAATCGTCGCCGGTTTCGGGCGAATCGCCGCCGCCGGTGCGTTCGTAGGAATAGCTGAAGTTGACGCCGTCGACAACTTCCATGTCGATGGCTTGCGACATCACGGTATCGGCGCCGCTGGGGCTGCCGTTCAGGCGCAGGCTGTTGGGAGCCGAGGGTTCGGCGCTGCCGACGCCGTCAATCGCGGCATTTGCGTTGTAAACCCACTTGGCCGGGTCGAGCGAAGTCAGCGGGAACTGGTCGATAAACGGCATGGTCAGCGGCTGGCCGGCCGAGGTCGTGCGCACCGAAGCAGTCTCGGTCACTGCCGGAGCGGCAACCGAAGTTGCGGTCACGAAGGAGGTATCCATCTGGCCGTAGGCGCTGACCGGAACGATGACGCGGACCTTGAAATTGAAGGTCGCATTCGGAATCAGCGTGCCGGTTGCCGCGATCGGCGTCGTGCCGGCATTATCATAGATCGCTGTTGCCCAGTTAACACCGGACAAGCTCAAATTGTAATCGTCGTCGAAGAGGCCGTCGTTGGTGACGGTGAAGTTATAGAACACGGTGTCATCCACGGCGCCGGCTGATGAAGCGCCGGCGGGCGTCAGCAGAACAGCGTAGTCGATGACGCGGAAGGTGTAGATGGCGGTGGTGTCGGCTTTGCCGTTGACGGCGTGAGCCTCAAGGCGGTAGCTGATCATCGTGCCCGGAGCCTGAGCCGGAATCGAGCCGGAGTATTCATCCGGATTGCCGGTGCTGACCAGGGTATCGAGATAGTTCGTCAGGCCGATCGTGTATTTCAGAAACAATGAATCGGGGTTCAATGCGGCGTCGGCGACAATGTTCGCGACGACCGCATACGGAGTGACAGTCTCTTTGGTGTCAGTCAACGGCTCGTGCGAAATCGCAACGCCGCAAGGATAGCTCTGGACGAGAAGCAGACTGTTGTAGACGTTGAGTCGACCACCGGTGGTGGTGATGCCGGCAAGCGACGGTTTCAGGTCAACACCGCCGAAGAGGAAGTCGCGCATCACGATTGCGAGCGCGCCGGGATTCTGTTTGTAGGCAGCCATCATCGTGGGGCAAGCCTCGGACCAAAGCAGAGCGACGGCGCCGCAAACCTGCGGGGTCGCCATCGAGGTGCCGGTGTTGTTGCCGTAGCTGGCGCCGGGCAAGGTTGAATAGACATCAGTGCCGGGAGCGCCGAGGTCGATGGTCGTTGCGCCGTACGCTGCGCCGGAATTGCGCGCATCTGTGCGGGTGGTGTTGGTGACGGCGATCATATAGGGACTCGGGCAAGCGGTCGGGATATCGCCGCTGGTGTCAATATTGATGTTCTGGTTGGCAGTAGCGCAGGCGCTCAAGATACCGGCGTTGCCGAGTGAATCGTAGTAAGCGCACCAGAGCGGGAAATTCGCGGGCTGGCCGAAGTCGACGCCAAAGGAGGAATTGGTCGCGACGACGAATGTGCCTTGCAGACCGTTGGTCTGGTTGTAGAGTTTTCTTTCTTTCAGCACGTACGCATAAGCGCGGACGACGATTGATTCCGTTCCGGACGAGCCGGCGACGGGCATAACTTTGCAGTTCCAGTTGACGCCGGTTACGCCGAGCAAGTTGTTACCGCGCGCGGCGGCAATGCCGGCAACGTGGGTGCCGTGCGAGTTGCTGGGGACGGAGCCGTCATTGGCGTAGGCATCCCAGCCATCGTAGTCGTCGACGTAGCCGTTGGCGTCGTCGTCGATTGAGTTGCCCGGTATTTCATCGGTATTTTTCCAGTAGTTGATATCGGGGTGGGCGAGATCGCAACCGCCATCGACGATGGCGACGACGATTTCATCGCCGGTGCTGGTGGTGCCGCCGGTGGTGATGTCCCAGGCCTCGGGGCTGTCCATGTCGGCATCGACGGTACCGCCCGATTGGCCGGTGTTGTTGTGGCAATATTGCTGGCCGAAACTCGGGTCGTTCGGGATCGTGGAACGCATGGTGACATGGTGATTGAACTGCGCCAACAGAACGCCATACTGATCCTTGACGTCTTCAAGGAAGGCTTCGCGCATCTCTTTGGTCCAGCCGGCGTCATCGTAGGAATAGAGCCAGATATTCATGTCGGGTCCAAGCAACTCGACCGGTTTGAGATCTTGTGCGGAGAAAACATCACCGATGGATTTGGCATCGACGTAGCGGCTGACCTGGATCAGCAGTTCGCCTTCGGTGTAGGTTGGTTCTTTGTAGGAAACGGGCGATTGTGCTTGGGCGGAGATTGCGAGCGCCAGGCAAAGCGTAAGCGCGAGCACGGCAATCAGTCCAATTGAGCGGAGGGACTTGCTCTTAACAACTGTCATTTTGTTGCTCCTTGAGTAGCTCGGGAATAGAAGTAAATGTTCGTCATTCGCAAATACATCGGTAAAACGGGGATCCACTTCCAACACAAAAAGTGGCGCCAAAAGCGCATGGGATTAGGATTGGAGTGATCCGGATAGACCAGTAACTAATATAGGGGTTTTATAAAATAAGTCAATGATTGAGTGGGGCTGATTGCCGAAGTCGGGGGTTAGACTGGAGCGACTAAGGGCACACTGAGCAAGGGGTTGGGTTGAAGCCGAAGACGTAGTTGACGAGATAGACGGCGTCGGAGATTTCGATGCGGCCGGAGCAATCGTTGTCGGCTGATTCGAGCGGATCCGGTGCGGCGCCACTTCCGAAAATGTAATTAACGAGAAAGACGGCATCGGCGAAATCGACGCGGGCGTTTTTGTCGACATCGCCGCATAGGAAGAGCGGGTCGGTGATGGTGACGGAGACGGCGATAGTGTCGCTTTGGACGGGGTCGCCGGAATCATCGACAGTGAAGGTCATGAAGTAGGTGGCTTTCCACGAGGGTACGCCGCTGATCGTTCCGACAGTGCCGCCCGTAAAGTCGCAACCAAAGGGCAAGTCGCCGCCCAAGAGCGTCCAGTTGTAGGGCGCTACGCCGTTGATGGCCTGGAGAGAAACGTTATAGGGCACGCCGATGTGGCCTTTGGGCAGCGTGTAGCTGACGATATGAAGTTGGCCGTCGCACATATCCCCTACCCCGTCGTTGTTTTCGTCGGTCTGATACGGATTGGGAGTCGTCGGGCAATTGTCGCAAGCGTCGCCGACGTTGTCGGAATCGGTGTCGAGCTGGGAGGCATTGGCAACAAAGCGGCAGTTATCATCGGACGGGCAGCCGGCGCTGGTGTAGCCGGCATCGCCGATGCCGTCGGAATCGTAGTCGATGCAGTCATCGCAGGCATCGCCGATTAGGTCGCGGTCAACATCGGTCTGGCCGTTATTGGCAATCGCGGCGCAATTGTCGCAAAAGTCGGAGACTTCGTCGCCGTCGCCATCGGGACCCTCGGAGCAGAGCCAGCTTGCGAGAGTGTTGGTGAGATAGCAATGGAAGCGGCCCTTCTGCTGCTGTGAGAAGCGGTCCCAGCAGAACGTGCCGGAATAACCCATGAAATTATTGCGATCGGTGGGCGCCCAGTTGACGCCGCTGCAGGAATCGGAGCCGCCGACTTCGCCGCAATCGTTGTTGACGGGTGTCGGTTTGGTGTCGGAGCAGAAGTCGCCGGTGATATCGGTTTCGAAGCCGTCGGCGCGTTCGCGGCAACCGCCGCAAGCGGGATTGACCTCGGTGACGCCGTGGAAAGTATGCCAGAGGCCGAGGCAATGACCGACCTCGTGAGCGAGGGTCTCTTCGCCCACGACAAAGTGCGGCGTGGTCATGACGATGCCGCCCTGACTGGTGAGGCAGTCAGGATCCCAAGGGAATGTGCCGTAGGAATAGGACGCTTCTACGTAACCGACGAAGACATTGAGTTGTTTGTCGGGGTCGATGGCGTATTGGGCTTTCATCGGGAAGAATTCATCCTCGCTCATCGACCGATAGCGGGTGTCGTCGATATAGCGCCAGGAGTAATTGAATTGGATCATCGAGGGGAGGTAATTCTTGTTGAGCAGTTCCATCTGGGAAACGACGACCTGCGGGCTGGCAGCGGCCGCGCTGCCGTCGTTATTGCGGAAGACGTGAATCATGATTTTGAGCCAGGTGATGGAGTCGCCGTTTTCCGGGATGAAGGTATTGCGGAGATCGGGATTGTCGCAAGGCGTTTCGATCGGGCAATTGGCGAGCGATTTGTAGCGCGCGCCATATTGCTGCATGTAGCGTGTGTTAGTACCGCACCAGTCGCCGGTGGTTTGGGAATAGGCAGATTGGGTTAGGAGAATTGCGATCAGGGCAATTAGGATCGACCGAAAGTTGTTGGAGGCGCTCGTCGTCAATGTAGGCTCGGCTGAATAATTGTTTGCAAATCAAAACGTCGGACGGCCCGGCGTTGCGTGGTAAGCAGATAATTTAGTGCAATTTAAGGAATTGTCAAGGAAGGGGTTTGGAGGGTGCGAATCGAGAAATGCGTGAGGTCGCCCTCGCCCCGCAAGATTGTGTGAAAATTGAAAAAATGATTTGAGCGGGGCTCGGAAGACCTGCCGCAACAGTAAGAGCGACGACACACACCGACTTGAACACGCGCGCTCAAGGCGCCGCTCTCGAGGGACTGTTGGAAAAAGTGAAATCAAGGAAGTCCGAGACGATTCCCTAATCAAGTCCTGCTGGATTCCCGCGTGCGCGGGAAAGACTTAACTCCGAGTCTGCAAACTATGGGCGGGCAGCCTATTGAGAGCGATGCACATTTCTAACAGTCCCCCAAGAGGGGAACTTCAAGAGATTGGCAGGTCTGGGGGAGAGAGCGGCTGCCAAAAGAGGTCGGCATTGGGAATTGAAATTTATATTTGGAATTCGTAGACCGACAAAGTTTTGGTTGACGGAAGCGCGATCAAATTGTATTCATGGTTTGGAACGAGGCGCGGCGCCTTGCTTGAGAGGCGCCAAAGAATAATCGCAGGCTTAAAATGGTCGAACTGGCGGGGCTTTTCCGGATTGATAGGAAGAAGGTCTTGGATTCAGTAGAGCAAGCGATTGGCGGCGATTCCGTATACAGTGCATTGAAGTATTGAAACCGATAAACTTTTAAGGAGTAACGAATGAAGAGGTTCGTAATTTCCGCAATTCTTCTCGTGTTGCTGGCTGCTTCGGCCGGTTCGGCAGCGACTCTTAAGTCATTCATGATGGCGGGACCTTATGCCGGATACACGCTCGGTCTAAGCGGCTTCTATGATGAGGAAAACGCGTTCTTTAAGGCATCCTCTAGTCCAGGAGTTAACTTTGGCGGTAATTTCCATTACGGTCTCTCCGAAAAAATGATGATTGGCGGCGAAATCTATATCCAAAGCATCAAGTACGAGCAGGAAGCAAAGGATCCTCTCTTCGGTCAAGCGGATTTTTCCGAGTCTGAGTCAGGCACAAACTTCTTGTTCAGCGCTCTATATGCGATGAGCTATATGCAGCGCGCGATGTTGATGCTTAACGCCGGTGCGGGCCTGTATGACACCGGCGACAACGATATCGGTTTCTTCGGCGGTGTAATGTATCAGCGCATGGTTGCCGCGAAGATGTCGTTGTTCCTTTTGGCGCGCCTGCATTTCATCATGGCTGACGACACTCTCATGATGCTGCAGTTGGCAGTTGGTTTGCACTTCTGGCTGGGTGCAACCGGCACACCGATGAGCTAAACTCGGATTTGCATACATTTTTGACGCTGGGGTGGCGCAACACCCCAGCTCTTTCAAGTTAACTTATTCCTTAACAAAACTTTATCAGCCCAAAGGAGACAACGTCGCTCTTCATTCCTTAAAATTTTAGTTGCATGATTCTCGTCAAAAATGACATAATTCGCGCCATGTAGATTAGTCCCGTGGTGAGCGGGGCGAACGGAATGCTAAAAACCTGAATATTGAAGGAGAGTGATCGCTGTCACTATGTGTTCGGGATGACTCTTGGAGTTTGTCCCAGTGACTCCGGAGGGAGTGAAAGTAAGCAAAGAGTAATCAATGGATGGTGTCGAGAGTGCGGGAAATTGCCCGCGAAACCATTCGGTCAGAAGATAGTGAAAGAGTCAAGTGCTCAAATAATTGAAAGGATTCACAAATGAAGAAGACACTTATTGCGATGCTGGTACTTTTGATGGCGGCATCGGCGTTTGCGGTCAACCCGGTTGGCAAGGGCATGCTGTATATGGATGGCGCCTGGACCGGCAATTTTGCCATTCGGGGCGGAGATCTAAATAAGGGCGGAAGCGAAGATAGCCCGACCTACCTACAGCTTGATCCATCGCTCGGCTACTTTTTGGCTGATGGTCTCGCTATTGGTGTAACCCTGAAGTTCGCAAACTTCACTTGGGGTGACTACAAGGAAACCACTTTCGGCGCTGGACCGAGAGTAATCTGGTTCCCGACTGCGAAGAATGCTGATGAGCCGAAGGGAAAGATCCTGCCGTTTCTTTCCGGATCCTTTATATACCAGTCGATGAAGGTTGAAGATCCCGGATCGACCCCCGAGTTAGCAAAACTGGCTGCAGCAAATGCCACTGACGATACCAAAATTTCCGGCTATGCAGCCCGTTTTTCGGGTGGCGGCGTGTGGATGTTGAGTGGCGTATGGGGCGTCCATGGTGAAGCCTACTTCGAATTGCAAAATGCCAAGACGACATACACTCCTGCTGTCGGACCGGAAGTGGAAGGGGATGGCATCAGCGGCAACGAATTTGGTATCATGCTTGGAGTAATAGCTTTCTTCGGCAGCGCGAAGTAGTTTTTAGTTCCATTTGTTATTTTGACGGCGGACGCAATGTCCGCCGTTTTTTTGTGGGGGCGCAGGTCGCTCCGATTGAGTCGTGAGGAAGATCAGGATTAGCGGGGCTCCGGGGAAAGACGCTTGTTGATGACTATTTGATTCCGGCAACGAGACCCGCCTTACTTGGAGGAAGAACACTTTGTCAACCACCCGTTCATTATAGCTCAAAGAAGTCGATTTCCGCTTGTGAAATTTGGAACAAAGCGGTCGATAATTCGTTTAGATTTTTGGATTGGGTGGTGATATATTGGCGGTTGGTGGGCGAGACATAGATCCGAATGGAAGATTCCCACCATTAATGGAAGATTCCCACTATTAATGGAAGATTCCCACCATTAATGGAAGATTCCCACCATTCTGGTGGGGCACAGCTCAGATCGCGCCGCTTCGTGTTCGACTGAAGTCGAAGACACAAGCTGGGCGCCTTCGGCAGCCGCGCGCGGGAATGACAGTGGTGAATGCCGGAGGCAGTAAAATGACGGTGAATGTTCCGATATCGAATCTGCCGCGGGTGGTGATCGTCGGCGGCGGTTTTGGCGGGTTGACCTTAGCGCGCAAGCTCCAGCGCGCAGATCTGCAAATCATACTGTTCGACAAGAACAACTATCATACATTTCAGCCGCTGTTGTACCAAGTGGCGACGGCGGGACTTGAGCCGGACTCGATTGCCTATCCCCTGCGCAAGATACTCAGGCGCCAGAAGAATTTGATTTTTCGGAACGCTGCGGTGACGCGGGTTTATCCGGACACACAGGAAATCGAGACGAGTATCGGGCGACTGCGCTATGATTACCTCGTGATGGCGACGGGATCGCGGACGAATTATTTCGGAAATGAGCTTCTGGGGCAAAAAGTGATGCCGCTGAAGTCGATACAGGATGCATTCAACTTGCGCAATTTCGTGCTGCAGCGATTCGAGAAGGCGCTGCTGACAAATGATATCGACGAGCGGGAAGCGCTGATGAGTTTCGTGATTGTCGGCGGCGGTCCGACCGGTGTTGAAACGGCGGGCGCGCTGGGCGAACTGAAGCGGCATATTCTTCCGACCGACTATCCGGAACTGGACCTGCGCAGGATGCAAATCCACGTTGTCGAGGCGGCGGGGAAACTACTGGGAATGATGTCGCCGGGCGCTTCGACCAAGGCGGATAAATTTCTGACGGAACTGAGCGTGACGATCTGGCTGAATGCGCCGGTGAAGGGCTACGACGGGAAGACGGTTGAACTGGGCAACGGGAAGACGATCCGGTCGGAGACGGTGATCTGGACGGCCGGAGTACTGGGCGCGGCGATTGAAGGGCTGCCGGAGGAGTCGCATACGCGGAATCATCGGATCAAAGTTGACAGTTTCAACCGGATGCTTGCGCACAAGAATATTTTCGTCATCGGCGATTTGGCCTGTCTGCCGGCGGAGTCGTACGAGAACGGGCATCCGATGGTGGCGCAGGTCGCGATTCAGCAGGCGACGCGGCTGGCGAAGAATCTGGATTTGTTGCTCAAGGGGAAAGAGCCGGTGGCGTTTGTGTACAAGAACCTTGGCGATCTGGCGACAGTGGGACGCAATCGCGCGGTGGCGGATTTTCAGCATTTGAAGATACAGGGATTTATTGCGTGGCTGCTGTGGATATTCGTGCATTTGATGAACCTGGTGGGATTTCGAAACAAGGTTGTCGTGTTGATCAATTGGGTGTGGAATTATGTCACGTATGATCGGAGCATCAGGTTGATATTCGGGGGGACGAGGGTGGTGGAGGAGACCACGAAGAAATAGAGCGAAAGCGCCCTCACCCCTGCCCCTCATTCTCAGTGACAACTAAGAGATTTTGGATGTGCCCTCACCTCCCGCGAAACGCGGGATCTTCGACCTACCCCTCTCCCAGCGGGAGAGGGGAAAAGGTAGATAGCGATCTGAAAAGAAAATCGATGGCTTAGTGTTTGTCTTCGGTGCGGTGTTTCTCGTATTCGGCGACGATTTTGTCGGTGATTTCCTTGGGGACTGGATCGTAGTGTCCGAATTTTTGCGTGTGTCGTCCGCGGCCGCCGGTCATTGAGCGAAGCGAAGTGGCATACTTGAAGAGTTCAGACAAAGGCGCTTGAGCTTTCACGCGCTGGTACTTCCCTGCCGGTTCCATGCCGAGTATCTTGCCGCGACGAGAGGACATGTCGCCCATGACGTCGCCGGTGTAGGTGTCGGGCACGATGATTTCCAAGTCATAAATCGGTTCGAGCAAGATCGGATTACATTCGATAGCGCCTTCTTTGAAGGCGATCGAGCCGGCGATTTTGAAAGCCATATCGGACGAGTCGACTGTGTGATAGGAACCGAAGAAAAGGGTCACTTTGACATCGACAACTTTGTTGCCGGAGATGACGCCGCGCTCCATGGCCTCGATGACGCCCTTCTCGACTGAGGGGACGAACTTGGCGGGAATTACGCCGCCGGTGATGGCATCGACGAATTCAAAGCCGCCGCCGCGGGGCATCGGTTCGATTTTGATCGAGACATCGCCAAACTGGCCGCGACCGCCGGACTGCTTTTTGTAGCGGTAGGCTTTTTCGCCCTTGCGGGTGATGGTTTCGCGGAAGGGGATTTTCGGCTGCGTGAGTTCGACATCGATGCCGTAATTGGATTTGAGTTTTTTGCAGATGACATCGAGGTGCAGTTCGCCCTGACCGTGCATGATGGTCTGGTGGAGTTCAGGGCTGACTTCGAAGTGGAAAGTCGGATCTTCGTGGCTCAGCGCGGTGAGGCCGGCGCCGAGTTTGTCTTCCTCTCCCTTAGTCGCGGTCTGGGCGGCGAATTCGATGGTCGGGACCGGGAATTCGATCGGCGGCAAGATGATGCCGCTATTGCGCGAACAGAGCGTGTAACCGGTGCGGGCGTCTTTGAGTTTGACGAAGGCGCCGAGGTCGCCGGCATGGACGACAGGCATATCGGTGCGTTCTTTGCCGTTGAGCGAGAACATCTGGCCGACTTTTTCGGTGTTATTCTTATTCGAGTTGAAAACTTCCTCGCCGTTTTTCAGGTGTCCCGAGTAGAGACGGAAAAGCGAGAGTTCGCCGACGTGGCGTTCGGCCACGGTCTTGAACAGGAATGCGCAGAGCGGTTCGTTTTCGCCGATTTTGATTGAAACGACTTTGTCGTCTTTGAGCGCGTTGATTTCAGAAATGTAGTCAGGCGCCGGGAAATATTGAGTGGCAAAGTCGAGAATCGGCAGAGCGCCTTTATTGGACAATGCGGAGGCAATAAAGACCGGGAAGAGGACGCGCTTGGCGATGGCGGCTTTGAGTCCCTTGTCGAGCTCGTCGGGGGTCAATTCGCCGGCCTCGAAAAATTTCTCGAGCAAGGCATCGTCGGCTTCGGCGGCGGCTTCCATGAGCTTTTCGCGGGTTTCATTGACTTTTGCAGTAATGTCGGCCGGGATCGGGACTTCCTTGGTGCTGCCATCGGCGTTGTATTCGAATCCCTTCATTTTGAGGATATCGACATAGCCTTTGAAGTTGAGGGCTTCGCCGATCGGCACTTGCACAGGCAAACAGCGCGGGCTGATCGTGTCGTGAAGTTTGCCGACGACGGTGTCGAATCTGACGTGTTCTTTTTCGATCTTGTTAATGACAAAAGCCGTGGGACAGCCGTATTTTTCGGCCATGTCGAAGGCGTATTCGGTGCCGGATTCGGGCCCGCCGAGAGCGTCGACGACGATGAGGGCGGTGTCGACGACGCGGAGGCCAGCGACGACTTCGCCGATGAAGTCGGCGAAACCGGGCATGTCGATCATGTTGATTTTGAAGCCTTTATGCTCGGCATGGAGCAGAGTAGCTGAGATTGAGATTTTTCGGCGAGTTTCCTCTTCGGTGTAATCGGAGACGGTTGAACCGTCGTCGACCTTTCCGAGACGCTGGATAGCCTTGGTGGAGAACAGGATTGATTCGGCGAGAGATGTCTTGCCGCAGCCCCCATGTCCTACAATCCCAATGTTGCGAATTTGGTCAGCGAGATACTCTTTCAATGTCAACTCCTCTGTCCTTAGGTAAACATCATAATCGGCTATTTTAGCAGTCAGAGGGCTATTTGTCAACCGAATTGTCGCTGCTTTGGGCGATGGTTGACCAACTGCGAGGTAGGTCTGCTATTCAAGGAATGCTGAATAGCAGCGATGGTGAGGAGAGGGAGTAAGCTCGCAAAAGAGCCCAACAGGACGCCCTTGGCAGCGGCAAGCGGCGGGCTGTTGAAAAAGTGCGAAACAGCGTGATTGCGCATAATACTAAAAAGAAGCCTTGCTGGGTTCCCGCGTGCGCGGGAAAGACTTAACAAAACGACGGCGCAGGTCCGGAAAGCTATGAAAGCGGACGATTCGACTTTATCAACAGCCGCATTCGCGAGAATGACTCATCTGCGAATTTGCCGGACGTAATCAAGTGGTCCGCCGAATATTCCGCGCTCTCTTACTTTCCGTCGTGATGAGCGTTTCTTGAACAGCCGCAGTTCCCGTTAAATTTCACTTGTGGCGGCGACGATAATGTACCAAGGAGATAGAGTGATGTTTGATTCATCGATTAACGGCATTAGAAGCGGGCTGGACATGGCCAACCGGGCGGCGCAGAACATGGCGCGGTTCGAGACGGCGGAGGTGTCCGATCAGGTCGATTTGATGATTGCCGAAGTTACAGTCAAGGCGAATGTCATCGCGTTGCGGACGTCGCTGGAGATGTCAGAACATCTCATCGATTTGCTTGCTTAGCGGCGGCGATTACCTCGAGCAGTTTCCGGGCGCGCAAATCCAAAGGAAAAGCAGTCAGAATGCGGGTGCGAGCGGCTTCCCCGCTTGCGTGCGGCGCTGCGATTGCCGTCTTGATGGCGGCGACGGCGGCGTTGATATCGTCGGGGTCGACGATATGGCCGGAGCCCGAGGCGACTTCGGGCAGCGCGTAGCGATTCGACACGACGGGGATACAGCGGAACAGCATGGCTTCGGCGACACTGCAACCGAATGCTTCGTGACGCGAGAGTTGAAGATAGACAGCAGCGGGCGACATTTCGGATTTTAGATCCGCATCCGAGAGAATTCCGCGAAAATGCAGATTGGCGGGCAGCGGCCTTCCCCATTTCTTTTCCACATCAATTGTCACATTGCCGACATGAACAAACTGAATGTCGGGCAGGTGTTCGGCACAACGAAAGAACTCGTAAACACCTTTGCGCGTCCAGGTGACATCCGAAAGCAGTCCGACGGTCAGGACAGATTTCGCTTTATTCACTGCGGCCGCAGGAGCATAGTCGTCGAAGCCGTGATGGATCAAGGTGAGACGCGCGGCGGCGATGCCGAGATTGTTAATGATTTCCTGCTGAGAAGATGCGGAGACGGTAAGAATCGAACGCGAACGGAAGAGTATCCAGCGGGTGACCTTTTTCTGACGCCAAAAACGGGCATTGCCGTAGTTGATTTCCGGGCAATTGGCGGCCTCGTAGCCGCCGACGACAGTAACGACGGTCTTTCCGAGCAGGCGGGCAAACAAGACCAGCGGCAGTGCGCGCAACGAAGCGAACCAGAGGAAGAGCAAGTCGGCTTGGGCGACGGCCCTGATTCCGCGCAGCAAATTGGCGGGAGACAGCGAGTAGAAATGATGTTCGGAAACATCATGCCTTGACGCGAGGATGTTGATATCGCGTGCGACAAAGGAGGATCGCGACGGATAGGCGATGAGAATTTTCACGGACGCAGGATAATCAGATTACGCCGATATCGGAAAGGCAAAAAAGAGCGCGGGGCTCAATTCCCGACCGACTTCAGCGGGCCGGCCGGCACGACGCGATGAAGCGGGAGCGCAACGGTTTCCAGCGATTTGCCGTTGGCGTCGAGGACCTCGAATGTAAAGGTGGTATCCTTGGCTGCGTTCCAGCCGACCATGCGGAGGTTTTCGTCCTTATTACAGAGATATTGCCAGCCGTTCATCGGCGTCGGTTTGTTTTCATCGAGCGCCGGCGGCTGAATCATGTGAACGACGATGCGGCGATCGGGACCTTTGAAAGCGTAGGCGAGATAGCGGCTGTCGGGGCTCCAAAGCGCATCGATGAATTTCGTGCTTTTGCCAAAGAGGATGAATTTATAAATGCGCTCCTGAGTGTCGATGGTGCCGAGCCAGCGGTCTTCCTCGCCGCTGACGAAGGCGATGCGGTTGTCGTCGGGAGAGACGGACATGAGATGGAATTGCTTGTTGACGAGGCGCTGTGTGGCCTCATGCGGATAAAACGCCGGGACGGAGTCGATCAGTTCCGCCAGCGTAAGCAGCGGGTTGCTGAGATCGTCGGTGATTTTTTCCTGGATCGCTTTGGAGTCCTGGGAGAGATAGAAGCGTTTGCTGCTTTGCGCGGCAAACAGGGACATGGAGGCGGCGATAAGGAGGCCGCAGACGATGATAAAAGTACGATTCATTTCCGAGCATTACCTTTCGTGTTCAGGGACCATTTCCCTGTTATACAACGAAGAATGGACAAGTTGAGGAAGAATTTCAAGGAAAATTGAGGGTACCGTCCACACCCGTACTCCCAACGCAGCGGTGGGAGGGGAAAACGCCCTCACCCTTAATCCCTCTCCCGTGACCGGGAGAGGGGAACAAATTATCAACTTAGGCGGGCTCGACATTCGATAGGGGATCATAGGATACGTTATCCCAGCGCAAGCGCTGGGGCACCTAGAATTGGCGGGAAAGATCGTGTGGGCGGCATGCATAGAAAACGCGCCCGGCGAGGACGTCGGGCGCGCACAGATTGAATTTGATTCTACAACTTCGCGTTAGTCAACCAGGACTTTTTCGAGGCGGTCGGCGATGTAATCGGCCTCGGCTTCGGTGATGATCAGCGGCGGACTGATGCGAATCGTGTGGTTGTGGCTGTCGTTGGCCAACAAGTCGAGATCGAGCAGCTTGCGACAATAGACCATAGCGTCGCCGTTTTTGACCTCGATGCCGATGAAAAGGCCGCGACCGCGGACTTCTTTGACGTGCGTCGAACGGGCGGCGATGGCATCGATTTTAGCTTTAAGATAGGCGCCCATTTTGGCGGATTTTTCGGAGAGTTTTTCGCGCTTGAAGACATCGATTGCGGCAACGCCGGCAGCCATAGCAAGCGAGTAGCCGCCGTAGGTCGAGCCGTCGGAGCCGGGCTTAAAGACGAGGTCCATGATTTTGGAGTTGGTGATCAACGCGGAGAGCGGGATCAAGCCGCCGGAAATGGCTTTGCCGATGATGATGGCATCGGGCGTGACATTTTCGTGCTGGAAGCAGAAGTCGCGACCGGTGCGGCCAAGACCGACCTGGATTTCGTCGAAGATCAACATGAGATTGTGTTTGTCGGCGAGATCGCGGAGTCCCTTCAGGAATCCTGCCGGCGGGATGTACATTCCGCCTTCGCCCTGCATTGGTTCGACGAGGATACCGCAGGTGTTGGCATTGATGAGCGCTTCGACGCTTTTGAGGTCGCCGTAGTGCGCGGTCTTGAAACCGGGAGTCAAGGGGCCGAAGCCTTCTTTGTATTTTGGCGTATCGGAGAAAGAGACAACGGAAGTCGTGCGGCCATGGAAATTCGAGGTGAAGACGATTAATTCCTGGTTGCCGTCTTTAATGCCGCGTTCTTTGTAGCCATAGAAACGGGCGAGTTTGATCGCGGTTTCGACGGACTCGACGCCGCCGTTTTTGCAAAGGGCTTTGTTGCCGTTGTTGCCGAAACGGAGACCGAGTTGCGGCACCAGTTCGCAAAGATCGCGAAGGAATTTGGCGCGGACGTCGGTGAAGACGACGTTGGAAATAACCGAGCCGTAGCCCTGCTGCAAGGCGTCTACGATCGCGCTAACGATCTGGGGATGGTGATGACCGGGGTTGGCTGCGCTGTAGGCTGAGAGGCAGTCAAGGATTTTGCGGCCATCGGCGGTGTAGAGCCAGGCGCCTTCGGTGCGGCGGATGACGGTTTTGAGACGCGTGTAGTGGCTGGCGCCGAAACGTTCTTCGAGGCTAAAAACTTCGGAGTCAGGCATAGTCGAGTAGCCGAGTTTTGTTTTTGTCTGCTGGTCTACGGTTTGGGAAGTTGTCATACTAATCACCTCGCGAAAGCTGGTTTGGGAGCCGTCCTCGCTCCGAATATTGTAGCATCATATTATACGAAAACGGAGGAAATAGTCAACAGGAAAATGGCGAAAAATCGCGCGTACTATGAAGAAAATGAATAACTTAGCAGGAATTGAGCAACGGCAGTTTTACAGAATATTATTCGGTAAATGACCGTTCTGACAGGGGTTCGTTCGACTGGCACGCAGTCGAAAATTCGTTAACGTCAGCCACCGCCGCGTTTGAGCCAGAATATATAGAATACGACGGCGACTGCAAAGACGATAATACTTAGCCAATTGCTCAAGAGACGGTCTTCCCTGTCCGGTCAAAAGTGGACTATTATTGGCAAAATTGGGTGGCCACTATTGTAACGGAGGGGGAGGAAATGGGTTCCCTGGCGGTGCGAGTAGTATTCAGAAAGATTGGCAGATCTCCGGGAAAGTAGTTTCGTGGGGCGAGAGCTTTCGGCAAGGAGATCTACCCTGCTAAACTTTATGTCGGGCTTCTCGTTTCGCTCGGCGCTCCACTCGGAACCCGACCTGCAAATCGTCTCTGAGATATTCTTTCAAAAACCTAAACGCGGGAATTACGGAAATATTTCCCACCATTCTGGTGGGGCACAGTCATAACCGGTTGAGTTACAATTCGCCGAGTTTTTGGAGGGTGTCGACGAGGACGTAGCGTTTGACTTTGCGCGTCGAGGTCTTGGGGAGTTCTTCGGTCATGACGAGGACGTCTTTGACGCGTTTGTATTCGGCGAGTTGTTCGCAGAGTCTGAGGACTTCGCTCTTGAGAATCCTGCGGATTTCTTCATCGGTCGGGACGTGATTCGCATTGAGAGACGCGATGTATTCGAAATCGGGGACGACGACGGCGATTGGTTCCTGGCCGGTGCCTTTGGGGCGCGGCAGGACGGCGCTTTCGATGATGTAGGGCGAGGCATCGATGACAGCCTCAATTTCTTCGGGGTAGATATTTTTGCCGGCGGGCGTGATGATGACGTTTTTCTTGCGGCCCGTGATGTGGATGTGGCCCTTGGCGTCGACATAGCCGAGATCGCCGGTCGCGAAGTAGCCATCGTGCATGACGGCTTGAGTGGCTTCGGGATTTTGATAGTAGCCGAGCATGATCATTTTGCCGCGGGCCGCAATCTCCCCTATCCCCTGCTCGTTGATATCGAGGATTTTGATATCGACGCCATCGAGCGGTTTGCCGACGGAGTTGTAGTCATTGTCGATTTCGCGATTGACGGAAAGGACGGGCGAGGTTTCGGTGAGGCCGTACCCCTGCAGCAGCACAATGCCGAGATTATTGAAAAAGCGGGACACTTCGGGATCGAGCGCAGCGCCGCCGGAGATGAACATGCGGATGGAGCTGAGGCCGGCTTTGGCGCGCAGCGATTTGAAGATCAACTTACCGGCCGCGATATTGAGTACGGATTTAGAGAAATCGGACAATTTGCGGCCAAGGTTGACATAGAGGCGCGCGATTGGGGATTTTTTCTGGAGAGCGCGCAGGATGCCCCAATGGATTTTTTCATAGAGCAACGGGACGCCGCACATAACGGTGGCGCGGAGAGCTTTGACATCGGCAAGGAGATCGGCGGATTTGAGCGACTGGACATAGCCGATAGACGCGCCGATCGAAAGCGGAAAGATAAAGCCGCAGGTTGACTCGAATGTGTGATGAAGCGGCAAGACGGACAGGAAGCGGTCGTCGTGCGTGATAATCAGACGCGGTTTGATGGCCTCGAGATCGGAGGTGATATTTTCATGCGAGAGCATGACGCCTTTGGAATCGCCGGACGTGCCGGAAGTGAAAATGAGAATCGCCAGATCATTTGGTTTTGCCGGACTGGGCGGCGGATTTTTGCCAAAGCCGAGACCTTCGAGCTGGGACAAGGTAAGTGCGGCATTGGACTGGGGCGGCGGGTCGATCGAGATAACATCGGGGTGCGGCATCGACATCGACGATAGTTCGACGAGGTCGGCATAAGACGAGTGGGCACAGAAGATGTGGCGCATATCGGCGCGCGCGATGATAGTGCGAATTTCGAGATATTTGAGCTGCGGGTCGAGCGGGACGGCGACGCCGCCGGCAGCCAGAATTGCCAGGTAGATCATGCACCACTCGGGGGAGTTGGCGGCATAGATACCGATGCGGCCGCCGGGCTGGTGTCCGAGTCGCGGGAGGCCGGCAGCGATGGCGGACACACGTCGCCACATTGCCGCGTAGGTAAGCGGCTTGAAGCCATCGGAGCTGCGCAGCCAGAAAGCCGTTCGATCGGCGTGGAGTTCGGCCGCTTTGTTGAGTAGTTCGTGAATCAGCATAGGTGTTACTTATACCAATAAACACTATGCCGGTTACATATCGCAAGAGATTTGAGCTAAAACGAAAGAGGCTCCCGAGCGAAGGGAGCCTCTTCAGACAGGACTAGAGCAGGATGAGCATTACTCTTCGTTCTTGATCTTGATCTTCTTGGCAAAGCTGACATCACCGCGCGGATCAAGATCGGTAACGGTGATGATACAGGCGCCGATAGACGCCGGAGCTGTGTAGAACAGGTTGACTTCGCCATAAGAATCGGTCGTCATCGGAGAGGCGGACACGGAGCCAATGCTTACCGCGATCTGGAGGCTATGGCCGCCGAGCGGATTGCCGGAGCGATCTTTGACGACTACTGAGAACGGCACGGTCGAACCGGGCTCGACTTCGGCATCGATAATGATGTCGGAGTTACCGGTGTAAGTGTTGCCGGTCAGGAAGAGAGTCTGGAAGTTACTGCCCGGCCCGACGACTCCGCCAGCCTGGACACGAACAATTGCGACGGCGCCGACGCCATCATCAGGGGCTACAGGCGAGTAGTCTCGCTTGAGGACCTCGGAGACGAAGTCGCCCTCGAAGAGCGAGTTAGCCCAGCCGTCCTGAGTACTTCCGCCGTTGAGCGTACCAAAGTCGGTCTTGAACGTGACGGGAGTATTCGCAACGACCCAATTCGTGTTGATGTCTCTGACTTGAACGATGACAGGAGCCTTGTCTTCACCGTCGGCGTTCAGAGAGCCTGGGTATGCGATAAGGTCCACATAGTAAGATGGTCCGGAAGCGATGAAGGCGCCGGTGTCGGCGACTGTTCCGCCGGAAGTTGAAGCATATATCCAGACGATTCCATCGTTGCGCGGATTTCCGGAGTACCAATCGACTTCGGCAATACCGTCGGGCCAAGCAGTACCAGTGAGAGCTTCAGCTTGCACGAAGCCTTCTTCGGTGCTGAAGTAGACGGCGGTCGAGTCAGGAACCGGGTTACCCCAGATATCGCTGACGTTGGCGCTGACATGATTTTGCGCATTGACAACATCCCAGGCGCGAATATTGAGGTTTGCAACACCGACGGTGATGTGCGCGGGCGGACCGGCATTGACCGTGAGATGCGTAACGGCGGAAAGCACGGTACCTGACGATGCGCGGAGACGAATCGTACCGGCGATGGTTCCGGAGTAGACGGTTACGGTTGCCTTGCCTTGCGAATTGGTATTCACAGCGACCGGCCCGTAGCCTTGCGACTGGATATTTTCGCCACCGTTCGGGCCGTTGGCAATCGTGAAGTCGACCGGGATTCCTTCCGGAACGGTATTGCCAAATTCGTCATATGCGGTAGCGGTGACCAAGCTGAATTCAATACCGCCGACGCCCTTGACGCGGAGATCCTCGCCATTGTGAGTGAGGGTGATCGACGCGACGGTCGTGTTGGGATTGAGCTTGGCGGAGATTTCTGTATAATCGTATTGATTGCCGCCGACCAAGGTGGCGCGAATATAGACGGTTGTTGCCTGGCTACCGGCAAAATAAGTCGCGGTTGCCTGTCCGCCGACTGTAGAGACGGTCGAGGGAATCGAGCCGATCGGATCCCAGACGTTGTTAGCGTTGCTGTCGAAGAGCAGGCTATCGATGCCATTGCTGAAGTAACCATCCTGATCGCGGTCGATGAAGCGTTCACCGGCGACGAGATAGATGATAGTGCCGTCATCCACCGGCGTGTTGTCGTTATTGACGGCGGAGATGGTGATGTGCGCCGAGTCGGCGCCGTTGGCGGTCATCAGAGCCGGGTTAAGGACGAGAGTTACGCGACCGGTCGAGACTGCGGATTCGTTAATACGCAGGGTTTTGCTTAGGCTGTTGCCGCCCACGGTGGCCGTGAGTGTGGCATTGCCTGACGAGGCTGCGGTAAACAATGAGGCAACGAGACCGTTGGCATCAGACGTGTCAGTGGTCGGTGTAAAGTAACCGAGTGAAGTCGGGCTGACGGAGAAAGTGACGGCCTTACCGGACATCGCCAAACCGTCGGCATCGGTAACAAGGGCTTCAACCACAACGGTTGAGCCTTTATCGACTTCGGAAGTCGGTGTGGAGACAATCTGGTCGACGAAGTAATCGCCACCGCCCGAGATCGAGTCGTCGCCGCAACCTGAGATGCCGAACGCGAAAGCGAGCATCAGTGCGACAGCGGCGCCGCGGGCGAGTTTATTCAATAAAGAGAATGATTTCATACCGGCAAACTCCTTCTCGTGAAATCCAATCGTTTGCATCACTCGCCTCGCTTAGTTTTCGGTGTCGACCGGCACAGTGGCACCAGCCAAGCTACCGTCGACGATGGTGGGAGTGACAAAGATCAAGAGATCACGATTGTCGACCTTCTTACGCTCATAGCGGAAGAGGTAGCCGAGCAACGGAATGTCCTTAAGAATCGGAATGCCGGACATATCATTGATGACGTCCTGCGTGGTCAAGCCACCGATAACGGCGGTCTGGCCATTTTCAACGACGACGTTGGTCTCGGCATTGCTGGTGTTGATAATCACGCCGTTCGGGTCGAACGTGTATGATGAGCGTTCGGGGCGAAGCTGCATAAGAATTTTATTGGCTTCGGTGACATGCGGCGTTACGCGCAGCAAGGTACCGACTTCTTCGAAAGTGATAACGACGTTACCGGACTCGTCGAACTGCTTGATCGGGATTTTCTGACCCATCTGGATGCGGGCTTCCTTGTTGTCGACCGTGGTAATTTCGGGATGGGCGACGATCTTGCCGTTCCCGTTGGAAATCAATGCGGAGATGGTCGCGGTGAGGTCCCAGCCGTCCTGCAGAGTCGTGAAGCTGAAGCTTCCGGCGGGATCGGTGACCTTATCGAGGAACTGATTGGACTCTTGACTGTATTCTTTGCCCGAGTTGGTTTTCTTGAATCCAGTCGAGGACCAGTCAATACCGTACTCCTGAAGCGCGTTGGTGGAGACTTCGATCATCTGGGTCGAAATCTTGATCTGCTTGGTCGGATGATCAAGCTTGCCGACGAGGGCTTCGATCTTGGTCAGGTTCGACGGCACATCGCGAACGACGAGATTGTTGGTGCGCTTGTCGATCTGGACCTTGCCGCGTTCGGACAACAGCGGCGTGACGGTCTTTTGGAGATCTTCCGCTGCTGCGTTGTCGATTTTCATGACCGAAGTATTGAGCTCGGTGAGTTTCTCTTTTTCGCTGAGATGTTTTTCCATCGTCGAGACTTCGTCGAGGTAGGTTTTGGTCGGCATGACGCGAATGTACTCGCCTTCCGCGACAGCGGTAAGGCCATAGGTCTTACAGACGATTTCCAAAGCTTCCTGCCAGGTTACTTTCTTGAGTGAGAAAGTGACGTTGCCGGTGACTTCGGGAGCGGTCACGATATTTTTTTGACCGTAGTCGGCAAGAAAGCCGATGACCGTGCGGATGTCGGCGTTCTGGAAGCTCAGATTTTTGATCGGAGCGGACGGATCATCCTGCGCGACAGCGTTCTGGCAGAATGCGACGGATGCGAAGAACGCGATCGCAAGCACCAGAATTGTGCTATAGAATTTCTTCAGTATCATCTTATCCTCTCTCTATTGATTAGTGCGTTTCTTCAAGGTCAAGGGCTACCTGCCGGTTCCAGCCGTACTGACGGATCTGGAAGACGACGCGATCTTCGGCGATGGAAAGAACGAATCCGTTCTTAACGCGGTCGCCGGTTTGCAGGATGTAGGAGTAGCCGTTGGCGTCTTCAAAAAGCGCGCGGCTGCTCTTTTTGTCCATCAAGATACCGACGAGTCGAAGCGATTCGACGTCGGGAATGCGATCGTAGCCAGCGGTTTTCTGAGCATCTTCAACCAGCGGTTCGAAAGGATCCATGCGTCCGCCGGTGGTGTACATCACGATTTCGCGTTCAGGCAAGAACTCGTTGTACGGTCCGACTTGCTGCGCGGGAACCATGCCCTCGTCGGAGTAATCGGATTCGTCGAGCGCTATTTCCTGTTCGTCTTCTTCGTTCTGCACGAATTTGATACCGCGTTTGTATTTGAGGCGGATCTTGTCAATCTTAGAGAGAGCGGCATTATCCGGCCCAGTTTGAGCAAGGGCAGCACTATCGACAGCCTGAGACTTTTCGGCCTCATAGTTGTCGCGGCTGGCCTGGTACTTTTCACGCACTGCGTCGCTCTTGGACTTGACAGTCGGCGCGGCGTTTTCCTGAGCGAGGGCGGCGCCGTTTTCATCAGTAGATGTTGAGGCGGCCGCTTCGTTGTTATCGTTCTTGAGAGCCGTAGCAAGCTTGGGATCAAGCGGATTAGCGCTTGGTTCGTCGGCGAACTTCGGCTTGGGATTCACTTTGACATCCGGCAGACCTGACTTTTGATCCTTCGGCGGCTTGATGGATTCCGAAGGCTGGTTGGCGGGTGTCGTTGCCGGGTTTTTCAACTGCGGGATAACCGCGGAGTCGGCGACTTTTGCCGGCTCAGTTTTGGATTCCTGCGCTGCCGGAGTCGACGGTTTTGATTCGCTCGCGGCCTGTACAGGGGTAGCGGTTTTCGGTTGGGCAGTTGCAGACTCGGTATTGGCAGCAACGGCCGGAGCCGGTTTGTCTTCGCCGTAAATAGAGCCAAGCACCTTGGTATCAACCTTGACAGCAGGTTTCTGAGCGACGGCAGTCTGCGGAGCCGGTGGCGGCGCGGCGGCGGTTGTCGACTGCTTTTCAGCCTGAGCAGGCGTTGTCGTCTGCGGCGTTGCCGGTTTGCCTGAGTTGTTAAGGTTGGCGAGTTGCGGCGCGACCATGATGGTCTTAGCCGGCTCGGGCTTGGATTGCGTGGTTGTCGTATTCGCCGAGTTATAGGCTGCGGTTGTCGGCGATTGCGTGATCACCGGCACGTTTGACTGGGGCATGCTGTCGGCCGGACGCGGCTTGTTCAGCAATTTGCCTTCATCAATCGGTTTGACAGCGAGCTTGAGGTCTTGCTTGGCCGGATCGGACTGATCGACCTTGGGAGCGTTTTGCTCGTTGCCGGGAAACGCCGGCATTGTTGCCGGAGCGGCCGGGGGATCGTTCTTCACCAATGTCGGCGCCGGAGTTGTTCCGGGCAGTGCCGACCAGAGCGAGAAGTTCTGGTCAGACGGCGTATTGATAAAGAGAGTGACGCCATTGTCGCCGGCGTTCACTTTATAAGTGAGACTGCCGACGGCGTCGATGACGACGCGGACAACCTTTTCGGGGTCGGTAGAGAACTGGCTGGTGCGGATCTGCTTGACCATGCCGGTCGGCAGATTCGCGAAAGCATGTTGCGGGAGGTCATGGACGGCGTCCTTGATGTCGACAACGATGCGATACGGTTTGTTGGCGGCTTCCTCCACGATCTGGTGGGTGAACTCGCACTTGCCATCGCAAGCGATGGTCAATTCGGTAAACTGACCGCTCTTGACAAGGAACAAGTTGTTGACCTTGACAGTCGCGTTCGCAGAGAGCGAGGCAGTCGCGAGCAGCAAAGTCAGAGCTGCCAGGATTCGCTTAATTTGCATTTTCCGTCTCCTCTCCTTCAAACTGGACGCCTTTGAGTTTCTCTTCCGGCTTTACGAAATAAGTCGAGAGGAAGAAGTTGGCTTCAAGAGTGCGCGAGTCGTAGTCGCCTTTCTTGCGGTCGGTCGTTTTCTGAAGGGCGACTTCCGGAGGCAAGCCTTTCAGATTCAGACGCGAGACATTGGTGATGAACGGGAAATTGGCGACAGCGGCGAGAAAGCGGCCGAGTTCGTGATAGGTACCGACAAACTTGACGCCGTATTCGGATGTGTTATAGAAGGACTCGCTTCCGGCCATCTGCGGCATGACTTCGCCGATTTTGGCCTGGGAGATCATCGACGCCGAATGCAGTTGCATCAGGAAGTCTGGCACTTGCTCTTCTTCGGGGAGCAACTGTTCGATGCTTTGATAGCGGTCCAACAGCTTGTCGTATTCTTTTCGCAATCCGGTCAACGATTTGGCTTTGAGCTCGATCGTTTTGAGATTGGTCATTACCTGCTCGTAACTGGCACGCTGCGCGCTCAATTGCTCACTGGCAGGTTCGTACACCTTTGAATGCCAGAAGTAGAGCGCCAGAACAAATACCAGCGCTACTAAAAGCAGCTTCTGTGTTTTCGGGTCTTTGAAATCCATTTATTGCCTCCGGCTCTGTCTCTTAATCGTGGGTTGAACCTACTGTTCCTCGTAGTTGTCGTTGAAATAGTCGAAGCTGTAGTCTTCGTCTTCGGCGGAAGCGCTGGAGAAATCGAAGTCCTCATCGGACATATCTTCGAATTCATCCCTGGCGAGGTCCGCGTCGTAGTTGAGGTCGCAGGTTATTTTGAAGTTGTAAGCTGTGACCGAGCCGACGTCTTCGTTGATGGCTTGGCTGAGCTTGACGTTGTCAAAGAATTCAGATTTCATCAGACCGATGATGAATGACCCGACGGCGTTGAGACTGTGGGCGTAACCCTCGATGACGGCTTGACCGATGGCCGGGTTTACCGGTTGAGCCGGCGGCTGATTAGCGGCAACCTGTCCCTTAGCAACGTTAGCCGGCTTTCCGGGCGTACCGGGTTGATTGACCGGCGTGCCGGTGCTCGGCGGGGTCTCGGCGAATCCGGTCATCCAGAGGAATTCCGGAATGCGGGTATTGAGGTCTTCCATCAACTTGATGTAGAAATCGCGACGCTGGTCGAGCTTCTCGATCGCGGAGACGCGGGCGAGGATTTTTTCTTTCACTTCAGTCAGAGCATCGATGATAGCGATGTCATTCTTGTAGCGGCCCTCTTCAATGCGCGCCTTGGCGATGAGTTTTTGGAGCCGGCCCATCTGATGGTTCTGGTAGAAGGTGATGCCACCCAGCACGATGACAAAAGCGGCGGCAGCAACACCGATGTAGACCAACTTCTTGTCGAAGTTGAAGACGTTCCCTCGTCTCCGGTACTCTTTGGGGAGTAGATTAATTTCCAACATATTGGCTATACCTTCCTTGCTGCCAGTCCAATCGGCACCGCCAGAAGGGGTGCAATTCTCTCCGGCTGGACGTTAGTGAAAAGGTCCGGATCATATTCGATATTGCGGAGCGGGTTGGAGATCTCGATCGGAATGTTCAATTTGGATTGAAGGAATTCCGGCAGATGCGGCATGAGCGCGCCGCCGCCCGAGAGGACCACCCAATCAATTTTGTCGACCTTCGCCAGCGAACGGAAGTAGGAGAATGCGACTTCGAGGCCGGAGATGAGTTCTTCGGCGGAAGTCACGATGGTCGCCTTGAGCATGTCCTGATCGATCGAGGCTTCCATTTCGCCCTTGATCGCTTTCATCGTCAATTCCTGGTTCAGACGGAATTCCTTCTGAATAGTGTCGAAGATGATGCGACCGCCGGCGGCGACATCGCGGGTCGAATGGTAAATGCCGTCCTTGATAAACACGACGTTGGTGTTATCGTAGCCGATGTTCACGAGCGCGGTGACGCGTTCGGGATGGATGTCGTAATTGATTTCATAGGCGTTGAGAACTGCGAAGGCGTCGGTGTCGACGATGACGGGACGCAGGTTCGCATCGATGAGCAGATCGAGGTACTGCTTTAGGAAGTCGTTGCGCGCGGCGACCAGGAGGACGTCCATCTTGTTGTTGACATCGTCAACGCTGAGGATGTGGTAGTCCATGGTGACGTCATCGAGATCGTACGGTGCGCGCTGTTCAGCCTCAAACAAGATGGCCTGCTCCGCTTCGGGGCCGGTTTTCTTGTCGAGGGTGAACTTGTCGGTGATGACGCCATGACCGGAGACGGAAACAACAACATCGCGGGTCCGCGGGTCGACCATATCGATCACGGACTGGATGTTAAAAATAACGGTGTCGCGGTCTTTGACTTCGTCTGAGACAATTGCCTCAGGCGGGAGATCGCGCGATTCCAGCGCCAGAAGCGCGAAGGTGCCGTTGCGGCGTTCGAGTTTGACGCATTTAATCGAGGAGGCGCCAATATCGAGACCGACGGTCGTCTTGCTACCTTGTCCAAACAGCATATCGTACCTTATCTGTTAAAATGAGCTATAATTTCTCTGTCGCGTGGAGACTATGGCGTCTCCTCCATACAGAAGATTGTTAAGTCCTTTAACTCTGTTTTATTATCGTCGGGGCGAAGGGAAAAAATTAGCGTGGGCTGACAAATTATTTCACAGCGGGGGTTGACTGCCCCGCAAATGCGGAGCAGTCTGATCAGGAGTGAAGCAAAGGATTAGTTGTAGCTTTCCAATTTGGCACGGCCGGAGCCGGCGACCAAAGACACTGAGAATGAACGGGTTGAGCCGCCGTTTTGGCCCGTGCAGACGACATCGCCGCTCTGGGAGGCAGTGCCGTTGGGGTTAAAGATCACTGTTGAATTTGTAAAACTCGAACCCATATAGTTGAGGTTAGATTGCATTGAGTCGAGGCGGACGACGGAATCGCCGGTTTCGAAGGTGCCGCTTGAGGGATTTACGAGATCGACGAAAGTGGTCATGACCTTGGCATCGGCGTCAAAATAGACGCCGAGCTGGCGTTGTTGGCCGACGGCGGCAGCGCGGGCGTAGCGGAGAGTGCTGACGATTTCGCGGCCGGTGTTGTCGAATTTCATTTTCTTGATGGCTCCGCCGAAGTTCGGTACAGCGAGAGCCGAGAGCAGGCCGACGATGACAACGACAATCATCATTTCCATCATCGTGACGCCGCGTTCGGAATTATTTTTGACCATCATTTATATGCTCCGTTTAAGAGATTAACTGCAAGATAGCTGTGCAAGGATGCTGCCAAGTTGGCGGAGATTTTGATTTGGTTGCGGATGATGGAGTTGCGCGGGCGAAGATTAAGATCGATTGAGTTGCAGAGTGCGAAAAGTGTTAATGGGAGGCGTCAGGGTATGGGGAGGAGACCATAGTGGCCTCACCACTGCCTAATCGCCGTGGGAGAGCGGGAAATTCGCGAAAGAGCTTGTTATAACAGGAATTTGGTGTTTATTCAAGTAACTAGCTAAACAATTAACAATTTGGGTTGGCATGCGCTCTCGGCGGATACACAGTCTGGCATTTGTTTTCCTGATGTGGTATTCCGGTATCGGAATTGCACATGGTGATGGTTCCCGCAGTGATGGCAAGCAAGCGATTCAGAAAGGCGACACAATATTCTGTGGGGGGAATTGGTATCTTCAGAATTTGAAAACAACGGCGAACCCGCGAGAGCAAAATACATTTCCGTTTGCAGTGACAGATTCGTCAGCAGACTCGGGCGTCGAGTTTAACCTTTCAGTTATCACCGCAATGATGGGTACTTCATATCATCCGCAGTCGGTAATCCAAAATCACAATGTACTTTATTCGTGGTTCGGTTCTGGAGAAGGTAGTGTCAATGTCTTTGCTGCACAAAGCTCTGATTTTGGGGTTACTTGGCTGGACAGTATTCGTTTGAGTCCGCTTGGACCCACTGCCAACGAGTACTGCAATATCGGCTCGGATGATTCATTGGTTTATGTCGTTTGGAAAGGTGGAGGGGAAGATTCAACTTTCCTCCGGAGCATAGCTCATGGTACTAGTGTGTGGAGTCCTATAACGGGTGTCGCCGGGTATAACGAAGGCGGCAATCCGTTTACTTATCGACCTGACGTTGTTGCCGACCAGGGCTTCCTTTCAGTCGTATACGAAGGCTCTAACATTAATGGTCATTACTTGCGCTCAAAACAGAGCTCCGACTTCGGGGTGACTTGGGGTGCTGAATCTGTAGTTGGCGGTCTCCCCTGTGGAAAAGGGGCCGAGATCGCATTTGGATCTGGCGTTCTCCACGCCATCCGTGGAAGCTGTGGATCCCCAGAAATTCGTTATAATAAGTCGACCGACTTCGGCGTCAATTGGAGCGTTGATAATTTCATTTCAGATACTGACGGGTATTCTTCTCAGTGGCCATCAATCTCGGCCGACCCATACGGTACTGTCTATGCAACGTGGTTCGACTACAAAGATTCACCAAATGCGGATACCGGTTATTTGTTCTTTCGAAGAAGCACCGATCAAGGCATTTCATGGGATTCGATCCAATATCTCTCCACGGAACCGCTCTCGACATGGTCAGATGTGTATTCAGATTCGTTGGGAGTTTACGTAGTGTGGAGCAGAAGCGAATATCCTAAGCAGTGCTACTTTCGAATGAGTCGTGACCGAGGAATGACTTGGTCGGAGGAACGACAACTTGGCGATCCACTTGCCGACATTTCCGAGCCGGAAATTGACGGCGATGGTTATTATCTTGCGGTTTCTGGACGGACATTGAGGAGCGGTCAGTATGTAGCGCCAACGCATATTCTCGGTGGTTTCGTCATTTCTGGAGATGCCGACGGCAATCGACTGATAACGATATCAGACGCAGTCTACCTGATTAATTACATCTTCGCCGGGAGCAATGCGCCAGTGTTGCACGCAACTGGTGATTTCAATGGTGATGCGCAGACGAACATATCTGACGTAGTGTCAATCATCAATTACATATTCGGTGGAAAGTAACCGCCCTCGCCATCTCCCAGCCTTAGCGACAGACGATTTCAAGAAATCAAGTCCAATTCGATGTCGGGTTCCTCTCGTTCGGAGCAGGATGCAGCCCAAATTGCAGGCTGGAATATAGCTTTCGGGACTGTTGAATAAGATAGAGTCTCGAACGGAGATGATAAAACTATGAAAACGTCCTGCTGGGTTCCCGCCTTCGCGGGAACGACTTAACGAAACGAGGACTCACGATTCGAAAGTCACACTAATAATCGACTCGGCTTTTTCAACTGCCGCTTTTGCCGGAATGACGGCGGTTAGGTTTCGTAATTCAACGCGGCAGGCGTGCGCGGCTGCCGCGCTCAAGAATTGCGATTTAATTTAAGGGCGCGCGCCAGCGCCGACAAAGGCGGGACTTACGGACGGCGCGCCCTTACACAAGTGTCGTGAGTCTCCGCTCTCGCGACGACCTCGATGACGAGGCTAATTCAGGATGAGATACAGCAAATACCCCACGACTGCGAGGCCGCCCAGTAATCCCAGTGTCGTAATGATGCCCTTCATGACGACGCTTTTGTTGGAGACTGGTTCGTCATCATGATTTGGCGCAGCAGCGGAGCCGCGATTTTCGAGATTAGATTTATTTTCAGACATGGTAGATCCTTGCTTCATGAATTCATTTGTTTGATGTGTGCTGTTATCGAGTGAGAAAAGCGGCGCGAATTCAGGGGCCGCGCGGCGTAAACAGCGGACTCAAGTGCGGATTGGCGATCCGGAGCGGATCTGAGGGCGCTTGAGTATTCATGAAGCTGACGAAAAGGTGGAACTGGCCGGGGGCGCAGCGGATAACTTTCGTCAGCGGGACAAAGATCGAGTTAAAGGCGTTGTCGGTCTGGCGAGTGATGGCGCACTCGGCGCCTGTGGGTGTAAGCCGCGGCGCGATTTCGGCGCCGAGCGGATTGCTCGTTGCCAGCGGCGCGCAGGCGTGGTGAGTATTGGCAGTCGTGCGATTGTGCGCTTGCGCCGGAAATGGAATGGCGGCGATAATCAGGAGCGCGAGTATGAGGATTGAGTTGTGCATTGGAAGTCATACATACGCAATCTCGTTGAAAAATGCAAGGGCGGGAAAGCGTCCTCAGTAGCATAGGTGATTTCGGCGGCAAGATGGTGTAGCTACTCGGGTAGATTCCGTTTTTGGAAACACGAGCGAGAGATAGCGCCCTGAGGTGGAAATGCTACGTGGAGACGAGGGCGAACACCCCAGTGCCACCGCGCGCTTGTTGATCGGAAAACATTCGGAATTCGGCGAATTGACCGGAATTAGGGAAATATCGATTTGAGGAATCGTCGCGCCGGTGGGGCACCAACTGAATAATTGCGCGAAAACGCTTGCCAGAATAGTGGAGCGAATAGTACATTATATGTTAATCAATCCATTATTTGGGAGGTAGAATATGTTCGCGCGGAACCGGTATTTGCTTTTGGCGGGCGCTTTAGTCGTTTTGGCAGGGTTGTGGTCCTGCTCGAACAAAGGGCCGGATGACGAAGTCGATGATGGGAATAGTCCTTACATGATTCTCGACTTGCAAGTTGTAGCTGTAAGCGACACGAGCGTTACGCTTACCTGGACTGCCACAGGTGATGATGCTGACGAAGGGACATGCGATTCTTACGACATGCGGTATTATCACACCTGGATCACTCCTGACATTTGGGACGAAGCTATTCAGGCAGCAGGCGAGCCGCATCCACGCCTGGCCGGCAGCGCGGATTCGATGGAGGTGACGGGGCTTGACGAAGACTCAACATACTATTTCTCGCTGATGGCAAAGGATGAAGCCGGTAATGAAAGCGGGAATTCCAATTGCGTGATGGCGATGTGTCTTGTCGATCATGAAGTGAGATTTCCGGACAATGGACTGGAGAGCGCCATTCGGGACGCTATCCACAAACCTACGGGAACGATACTGCAGTCGGACTTGACGGCGTTGGTGTTTCTCGACGGCAATTCCAGAGGCATAGTGGATTTGGCCGGCATCGGGCAGTGCGAGAAACTTCAAGTGGCGTTTTTGTCGGACAATTCGATTTCGGACCTTAGTCCCCTATCGACATTACCGGATCTGCACTCGCTGCAGGTGGTGGGAAATGATATCACGGATATTTCGCCAATCAGTGCAATGGATCAGTTGACGGTTCTCTTTCTTGATGTAAATCCGCTTGCAAGCGTCGCCCCGATATCCGAGATGACGGGACTACATATCCTGTCAATGCGCCAATGCGGGCTGACGGATTTGACGGCACTCGTTGCCAATGCAAATATCACTGATCCCGACACGGTGATGGTGCCGGAGAATCCGCTTTCGGAGACGGCGATCAATGAGCAGATACCGGCGTTGGAGGCGCGGGGTGTGACGGTAGTGAGGTAGGGAAAGCCCTCACTCCTATCTCTCTCACGAAACGGGAGAGGGGAAACTTAGTGCGCACGGTGCGCACGAAGTTGTTCGGCTGAAGTCGAAGGCGCTGATGGCGGCGCGATGTCGGATGGATTTCGGGTTCCAAAATTGCCCTCACCCCTACCCCTCTCCCGCAGGCGGGAGAGGGGAAACGCAATGCGCATAGAACTGTTCGACTGAAGTTGAACCAACAGGGGCGCAGATGTGGGCCGTTAGGGAATAAACGAGTGGGGCTGAGGTAAATGCGTTGACAAATGGATGGTGTCGTCCTTGTTTGAAAGCGTGTTGGTGAGTTCGCTGTCGAAAGGAAAGTTTTATTGAAAGGCGGGTATGAAAATGTATTCGAACGAATTGGCAAAATTAGGCTGGAAACGGAATTGGCGGCTGTTGGCGACGACGATGGCGGTTGCTGTCGTTCTTGCCTGCAGCCGAACGGAACCGGAAATGGCATTGCGTCAAGCGGTATTGCGCAACTGTGAACATGATGTCAATGGGTTCATTCTCGATAAACTGCAGCAGAATCGAATTGTCATGCTTGCCGATTTCGAACACGGCAGTGCCCTGCCGCGGCGAAGCGTAACGGAGTTTTTAAATTTCTGGATCGACAGGATAGAGCAAGGCGGCGATCGATTGGACTCGATTCCGAGCAGGCTCTTTCTGGTTCTTGAAGCAGATTCGGAGTCGATGGGGCAATACGGAAAGTTTGCCATTGCCGAAGGTGCGCTTGAGTTGGTGCGGCGGCGAGGTATTCGATTTGCAGCGTCATCCCCGAACTTTACTGTAGAGAGCATCGAGTATTATCACGATTTGTGCGAAATTCAAAAGCGCGTCGACCGGCACAATGCGGTGACTGCACAGCCGTCTGCATTGGACAAATATGTGGAGAACAAAGACTCCACGACGAAGCAGATATCTTTCGAAATTGTGGGTCCGGAAAGTACGATTAATATCGAAAACTGGTCTAAATCCGAGCGCGACAGTTTCTTCATTTGGAGGCGGGACGAGTATTCCGCACGCCGCGTTATTGATCTGATGGAAGAACATCCAGACTTTAAGGCGCTGATATTCTATGGAGCCGCGCATCTGGCGAAGCAAAAGGTGAACAAGAATACCTATGAGTCGAAATCGAGGCCGGGCATTTCTGGTCAAGGCTACTTTCTTGCGCATTATCTGACCGAACACTTCGGCGAGGACAACGTCTATACGATCGGCCAGACGTGGGTTGAGCAACTCAATCCACACTGCTACCTTGCGCCAGAGACAACCTATGCAATAGACAACTCGATCCTTGATGGCATCGATATTGAGGCAATACCCGGAAAGCGGCTAATGGCGGGCGTTGGCGGCGGAATCGTCTATTTTGAGCACCCAGTCCGTCCAACGCCGGTGACGAATGTCTGGTCGGCAAGTCTCGTTGATGCGATGATTCCCACCCTGCGAGAATTGACGGATGTCGAAAACGACTTTGTGCGCGACATTCACAATACGATTTATCGATATCTGGAGGGATTTACAGGCATCGTTTTGCCGGAAGAAGAGCGCAACGGATTTGATACTTCCGTAGTTCGCCGGCGCGTTGAACGATTTTCGAAATGGTATGAGTCGACTTCGCTCGATTGTGTCGAGGATATTCTTGCAAAAGGGCCGGCAAATCGAAACATCACGCGCATGGAAGTTACCGGGAATCTCGTATGCGAATACTATATTAGAATAGCGATGGGACAGTACATGCCGGATGTTGATGACAGTGCGTCAATAGTCCAGCAGGCCGGTGAATATCGCCAGTATTTGCGAGCGAACGAGAAACCGATTGTCGTTTCGAGCTTGGTGAATTTGCTGTGGATTGGGACTGATTCTGAGCGGTTACGCGCAAAGGCGGAGCTTAAGAAGCTTACCGGAATGGAATTCGCGGGCGCGAAGGAGTGGACGGTTTGGTGGCGGGAGAATCAGCCGAAGATGGTGGAGCCGGCTGAGTGAGTAGGAAGGACGGTGTTTTGAACGAGGGCGAGCGCGGCGATCAGTTAAATTGAACATTCAAAGCGAGGGTTTGAAGTGTGAAACAGAATATTTATGACAACCCCGATTTCTTCGAAGGATACAAACGAATGCGTGATGAAAGGGCTGGGCTCAACGAGGTACTCGAAGAACCGGCAATTCGAAAATTACTACCTCCACTACAGGGCACTTGCATTCTCGATCTCGGTTGCGGCTTTGGAAGTTTCGCGAAGTTTGCGTTAGAGCAGGGTCCTGCTCAAATAACCGCCGTTGATATTTCGGAGAAGATGATCGCGGTAGCGCGAGAGAGGATCCGCGATGAACGGGTGAAGTTTATTTGCATGGCACTTGAAGATTTTGTACCCGCGAAGGATAGCTACGACCTCGCGGTATCGTCGCTTTGCCTGCACTATGTTCAGGAAATCGATGTCCTCTTTGAGCGAATCGCAGGCGCCCTGCGGCCGGGTGGACAATTCGTCTTTTCGATCGAACATCCGATGTGCACTTCCCAATTGGATGGATGGGCGAAGGGCGATGCCGGGAATAAGCGGTACTGGCCGGTGGATCGTTACTTTGATGAGGGTGCTCGTATCTCCCACTGGTTTGTTGATGGCGTAGTTAAGTATCATCGCACCGTCGAGACGTATGTGCGACTGCAGGCTAATGCCGGATTTCAGATGACGGCATTAGTCGAACCGCAACCGGAAGAAATACAATTGGCGAAGCGGCCGGACCTAAAGGATGAATTGAGGCGGCCGGCTTTCTTGATTATTGCGTGCAGATTAGAAGTGTGAGGGCCCCAGCCCTTCCCCTCTCCCGCAAGCGGGAGAGGGGAACAATTAGTTAAGTGTCGAAACCACTCAACGTGAATTCTAAAATTACCAGTATGCCATTAGTGGTTTCGACCTACGGAATCGGTGAAGATTCTTAATGCAGTAATGAAAAACGGCTCTGCTTATGCAGAGCCGTTTTCAATTTATGTCGGGTACCGCGCCCTTTGGGCTGGGAACCCGACCTACGAACTAAAAAACTAAGCTGGACGCCTTCGGAAGCCCCCTTCGCGGGAATGACGGGCGCGGAGATCCCGACAAACGCGGGACATGACGCCGCGCCCCTACGGAAGATTTTGATAATAGATATTCGGGGCGAACGCAGATAAGTGTCGAAACCACTCAACGTGAATTCTAAGATTACCAGTATGCCATTAGTGGTTTCGACCTACGGAATCGGTGAAAATACTTAATGCAGTAATGAAAAACGGCTCCGCTTATGCAGAGCCGTTTTCAATTTATGTCGGGTTCCGCGCCCTTTGGGCTGGGAACCCGACCTACGAACTGAAAAACTAAGCTGGACGCCTTCGGCAGCCCCCTTCGCGGGAATGACGGGCGCGGAGATCCCGACAAACGCGGGACATGACGCCGCGCCCCTACGGAAGATTTTGATAACAGATATTCGGGGCGAACGCAGTCAAGTGTCGAAACCACGCAAAGTAAATCCCAAACATG
>CAVPQS010000098.1:0-12079 GCA_963707485.1 uncultured bacterium | reverse complement strand
TTGAGAGATAGAGGAAGCGCTTGAGATTTTTGCCATGGTCGGCGGCAAGTTTGACGAGCTTCTCAGTCCCAGCGGCGTTGACTTCCATGAAAGCCTGCGTTGAAGGCGCTTTGACCAAACCTGCACTGTGGAAGATGTAATCGACCTGGGAAATGGTTTCGGCGAGCATCGAGCAATCGCGAAGGTCGCCAATGACGGGAGTGTATTTCAGATAGGCAATGTTGTCGGTTTTGGAGGATTGTCTGAGCAACAAGAAGAGATCAAAGCCCAACTCGGAGAGGCGATCGGCAAGGTGGCTGCCGACGAAACCGTTGCCGCCGGTGATGAGAGCCTTAGGTCTGGCGCCGAAAATTGGGAGAAATTGGCTTGACTTTAACGTAGTCATCTTTTATGATTTTCCACTTGTTAGTAACGACACGGAGCCAATCTACCAGGCGTAAGGTTGAAAGCAAGCCATTTATGGATATCTTCGAAAAGTGCAGGACATTTACCCGTTCCGCTGAAATCAAGGCAATGGGGGTTTATCCATATTTTCGCGAAATAAGCACGGCATCGGACACGGAGGTCATGATTCATGGCCAGAAGATGCTGATGATTGGATCGAACAATTATCTTGGACTAACGACCCACCCAAAGGTCATTGAAGCCGCGATAGCGGCGACCAGAAAATATGGTTCAGGCTGCACCGGATCGCGGTTTTTGAACGGCACGCTTGATTTACATGTACAGTTGGAGAGTGAGTTGGCGGCTTTCATGAAGAAAGACGCTTGTTTGGTGTATTCGACCGGATTCCAAACGAATCTCGGGACGATTTCATGTTTGATCGGCAAAGGTGACTATCTTCTGATGGATCGCTCGAATCATGCCTGTATTGTCGACGGTGCGCGTTTGTCATTCGGCAAAGTACTGAAGTACGACCATAATAACATGGAAGACCTTGAACGCCTTCTTAAGGGAATTGATATTGATGCGCCGAAAGCGATCGTGACGGACGGCGTGTTTTCGATGGAGGGCGATATTGCCAATTTGCCGCGGATGGTGGAGCTTGCCAAGAGATACAATGTGCGGCTGATGATTGATGACGCGCATTCGGTGGGTGTGTTGGGCGCTACGGGAGCCGGCACGGCCGAGCACTTTGGATTGACAGAGCAAGTTGACATAACAATGGGGACATTTTCAAAATCATTCGCTTCGATCGGCGGGTTTGTCGTCGGCGATGCGCAGGTGATGGAGTATGTCAAGCATCTGTCGCGGACGATGATATTTTCGGCCTCGATTCCGCCGGCGGCGGCAGCGGCTGTCAGGGCTGCGCTGCAAGTGATGAAAGACGAGCCGGAACGCCGCGAGCGGTTGTGGCAGATCACGCGGAAGATGCATGCGGGGCTGAAAGATTTAGGATTCAATATCGGGACCACGCAGACTCCGATAGTGCCGGTTCATATCGGCGACATGATGGAATGCTTCACGTTCTGGAAGACATTGACGGAGGCGGGGATATTCGCGAATGCGGTAATTCCGCCGGCGGTTGCGCCGGGGCAATCGATGATTCGCACCAGTTATACAGCCAATCACACTGATGCTCAACTCGACCGTGTGTTATCGACGTTTGAGAGTATCGGCAAAAAAATGGGCATGATTTCGGCGATGGTGTGATCTCGATACAGGTAAATCAGTGAACAATTCCGACGAGATCGATGTAAGGGAGGTCAATTCCTCTTCTGAATTGATGCGATTCATAAAATTCCCGTGGCAAATCTACGAAAATAATCCATATTGGGTACCGCCGCTAATCATCGACCGCAAAGATTTCTTCAATAAACGCAAAAACCCGTTCTACCGATTTGCCGAGACGCGGCAGTTCGTTGCCTATCGCGACGGCAAACCGGTGGGACGAATCGCGACGTGTATAAACAGGTCGCATAATGAGTTTCACCAAGAGAAGGTCGGGTTTTTCGGATTTTTCGAGTGTGTCAAGGATTATGATGTCGCGCATCGACTGCTCAAAGTTGCGATGATATATCTCAAGAAAGCCGGTATGGAGATTATGCGGGGGCCGTGCAATTTCTCGACCAATCATGAAGTGGGATTGCTGGTAAGCGGGTATGATTCTTCGCCGATGGTGATGATGACGTACAATCCGCCGTACTATGGCGAGTATCTGGAGCGATTCGGACTGAAGAAGATCAAGGATTTGCTGGCTTTTCGGATCGATCACTATAATGTCGACGATGAACGAATTCAGAGATTGATCGCACGATTACGGGAACGGTCAGGCGCGACGGTGCGAAAGATCAACATGCGCGATTTCAATAATGAGATATTGCGCGTGATCAAGGTCTACAACGAAGCGTGGGAGCATAATTGGGGATTTGTGCCGTTGTCGGAGGAAGAGTTTATTCATATCGCCAAGGACATGAGGATGATTCTTGATCCGGATCTGGCGCTGTTCGCGGAAGTTGACGGCGAACCGGCGGGATTTGCGCTGGCGCTGCCGGATATTAATATCGTGCTCAAGAAGTTAAATGGGCGGCTGTTGCCGTTCGGAATATTCCGATTGCTGTGGGACATGAAGGTGCGCAAGAAAGTCAAAGAGGCGCGGGTGTTGACGGCGGGTGTCGTCAAGAAGTATCAAAAGCGGGGAATCGACAGCGTGTTTTTCTACGACCTGTGGCACAACGCGATGAAGAACGGGTATCACACGGGCGAGATGTCGTGGATACTCGAGGATAATCATGTGATGGTGCAGGCGGCGGAAGCGATGGGCGGCAAGGCGTACAAGACGTACCGGATATATCAGACGCCACTGATGCTGGGGATGGGCGGGTAGGCTAGCGGGGGCATAAATGTGGCAGTAAGGGCTTTCAACTAATCAACAATTCGACTAAACATTCTAAACAAAACTTCGTCTCAACTTTGACAACACGGCAGTCTCAACCCAGTTAAGTTGGCTAACTTTAATCGGAGGCTTGTATGCGCCCACTGAGAAAACTTTGCTATCTTGCAATTGCGGCGATAATGTTGTCTGCTTCATCGTCTGTGAATTCATCGACAACAGTTGGAAAGTCTAAAGTAAAACCGAGATCGCAGTCGCTGGAACCGGAAGTGTATCCGATGGCTCGAAATCACAAAAGCAGCAAGGTGGTATTTACAATCACAAACTTTGGGATGTTTGGTGCTTATCAGGAACCGATGCTTCCTGATTCGAGTGAATTCTATCCGGGGTGCGAGTATCCGCAGGGATCGGGAGTACTGCACTGTTACCAAGGCGCGTTATGGATCGGCGCCATAGTGGGGAATGACACGTTGGTGTCAGTCGGAGCCGATGGATGGCAGAATGTATTCGAGATGTATCCCGATATGAGTCCGGGGGAAATCACAAGGCAAAGCAATCGGCAAAATGATCCGGACTTTGATTCATCGGCTATTGCGGATGAGGAATTTGTCGCCGTCTATTTTGATACCCTATCCGACCCAGCCATCACACATGCGGACCCATTCGAAGCTCGGCCGCATATACCTCTCGGCTTGAAGATAAGGCAGCATTCCTATTCGTTTGGCGACTCGCCCGATGATGACTTCATTTTGTTGCGATACACAATAACCAACGTTGGCAGCAACTACCTGAATGGTGTATATGTTGCCACATATTTTGATACAGATATCTGGCATACGTTCAATCGCGACGGGTTCAGGGACGACTTTACCGGCAGCCGGTGGGTCTCGACGTTTGACGGCACAGACAGTCTCTTAGTGGGGTATGCTGCCGACAATGACGGCGACCCGAGCGCCGAAGGAGAGTGGAATCAGTATTCGGCACGATCAGTGTTTTCTGCGACTGTGCTTGATCCTACTGGCAGTCAGAACAACGGATTCAATTGGTGGATTAGCAATGCCACTTCTTGTTTTGATTGGGGGCCACGGCTCTTAACGCACGACCGACCCTTTGGTACGGAGGCTGTCGGTACGCCGGCAGGTGATCGCAACAAATATTATGTGATGTCGAATCCCGAGATTGATTTCAATCAATTGTGGGCCGGGGCAGGTGTAATACTCGCTGACTGGTTTTTCCCGACTCAATGCTTGACTCATCCCTACATGGATGATATACGATTTTTGATGTCGTTCGGCGGCAGTGATCTCGCTCCCGGAGACAGCATGCAATTTGCTTTGGCAATCGTCTTAGGCGAAAATCTGCATGCCAATCCCGAAGACTGGAGTCTGTTTGATTCGTTGAATCCCGAAGCGTTTTATAATACTCTGAATTTTGCCGATCTCGACGGAAATGTGAGAGAAGCTCAGCGGCTGTATCGGCAGCTCTTCTATGGAATTGCCGGCGACTTTGACAATTCCGGTACCGTCGATCTGAAAGATGTTGTGGCGTTTGTCAATTATCTTTTCGCACACGGCACTGCCCCGCAATTTCGCAATGCTGCCGATGTGAATGGTGATTGCAGGATTAATTTGTCGGATATTGTGTTGTTGGTGAGGTATCTGTATCACGGCGGCAGTTTGGCAGATTCCGGATGTGTAGAGTGAATGCGGCGAGAGATACAGGTTCTGCTGGACGCCTTCGGCAGCGGCCTTCGCCGGAATGACACGAACGGAGGAGGCAGTTGATGGAACACAGCGGGCGAGGGAACCGCGCCGCTACGGGCGCCAGCCGAATTTTTTCAAGTCGATGACGTCTTCGCGGGTGAATTTGACGCCTTCTTTTCTTAGCAGCGATTTTTGCAATTCATAGCCGCCGTTTTTGGGAAGCGAGATTCTTCCCTGCTTATTGATAACGCGGTACCAAGGGAGATCGAGTTTTTCGGAGCAGGCATTGAGAATGCGGACGACCTGGCGAGCGGCGCGCGGGGCACCGGCAAGTTCGGCGATTTGGCCGTAGGCGGCGACTTTGCCGCGGGGGATATGGCGGAGGACATCGACGACGCATTGGTGAAATGGTGTCAGGTGAGCGGTGTCGGATTTGGCGCGAGGCATGGGGGAAATATATGGACATGGATGGAGTGGTTCAAGGGGGAATCGACGGGGTCACCGTGCTTTCTCGCGATGGTTGAGGGAATCTCGATTTCCGGGAGTTCTTGAGGGCGGAACAATCCCACCGTGCGCTCTTTTGAAGGTCGAAATTGGGTACGAGTGGAGACAGGGATTCTGTAACAGTCTTGAGAGGTACTTCATCGTCGCGCCGGTGGGGCACCGAACAGTGATCAACCTTTGAAGAATCAGAAATGGCGGGGCTCGGTCGGCATAATCTGAAGTGTCGCGAAATTTCGATAAGGAGACCCACCCTACACGCTCTACCCATGTTGTGGAGTTCGTGTGAGTCGCGAATTCGAGACACACTCCGTATCGAGAGACTGTTGAAGAAGTACGGAACAGCGAGACTGCGCACGGTATCAAAAAGAAGTCTTGCTGGATTCCGGCCTTCGCCGGAATGACACGCGTATAGTTGAGACGAATTTCCAGTTCGAATGACTATGCGAGTCAGAATATTATGCGGGTTAGATGACGTTGCAGGTTGGATTACTGTGCGAGTCAAATGACTATGAGGGTCAGACGACTTTGCTTTTGAGGATGTCGTGGATGTGAACGATGCCGACGGGGCGATGTTGGTCGTCGATGACAACGAGCGCGGTGATTTTGTGGTCCTCCATGATTTTGAGGCCGCGTTCGGCGAGTTCGTTGGGGCCGATCAGTTTTGGTTGCGGCGACATGACCGACGACGCGGATTTGTTAATGAAGTTGTCGTTGCGAGCGAGGACGCGGCGCAGGTCGCCATCAGTGAAGATGCCGGTGAGTTTGCCGTCATCATCGACGATCAGCGCCGTGCCGAGACGTTTGTTAGTGATGACGACGAGCATGTCTTTGACGAGAATGTTGTGATTGACGATGGGCAGATCATCGCCCGAGTGCATGAGGTCCTTGATGCGAATTGTCAGGCGGCGTCCGAGCGTTCCACCGGGATGCAAGAGCGAGAAATCCTCGGCGGTGAATCCGCGCTGTTCCTGCACGACCAACGCCAACGCATCACCAAGAGCGATTGCTGCGGTAGATGACGAAGTCGGCGCGAGATTGTGAATGCAGGCCTCGGAGGGAACGGAGGCATCAAGCGGAATATCGCTGCGAGTCGCGAGCGGCGATTTGAGATTGCCGGTGATGGAAATGACTTGCAAGCCGAGGCGCTCGATCACGGGGTAGAAACTCTCGAGTTCGTCGAGGTTGCCGGACTTGGAAATGGCAAGGACGAGGTCGTGTTTTTGCAGCAAGCCGAGATCACCATGAAGGCCCTCGGTCGGATGAAGGAAGAGCGCGGGCGTGCCGGTAGAGTTGAAGGTCGCGACAATTTTGCGGCCGACCAGACCGGATTTGCCGAGGCCGGTGACGATGACCTTGCCTTTGCAGTTGAGGATAGCCTCGACGGCATGGACGAAGTTGTCATCGAGTTTATCGACGAGGCCGCGAACGGCTTCGGCTTCGTGAAGGAGAACCTCTTTAGCGCGTTTTAGCATCGCTGATATCATCACGATAAATTTTCACGAGGTCAAGACCTTTTGCCGCGAGGACGAAGTTGATGACTTCGCGGCAAGCGCCATTGCCGCCATCGCGGTCGGTCTGGTAGTGGCAGAACGGGAGGAGTTCAGGTTCGGCATCGGCGACGCAGACGGCCAAGCCGACCTGCTCCATGGCGACGAGATCGGGGATGTCGTTGCCGACATAACCGATTTGGCTGAGGTCGAGATTGTGTTTTTGCGCCATTTCGTGCAGGGCGGAAATTTTGTCCCAGGCGACGACGACATCGGCGACGCCGAGTTCGGTGCAGCGCTGGACTGTGACTTCGGAACCGCGCGCGGTAATGACACCGAATTTCAAATAGCGCCCGCCGGCGGTTTTGATGGCGAAGCCATCGGCGGCGGAGAAGGCCTTGGCTTCCTGATTGTCTTTGAGAAAAATCATGCGATTGTCGGTCATGACGCCATCGACATCGAAGATGAGCATCTCGAGGTCGGCGACGTTTATCTCAAGCTTGCGTTGTAATTTGAGCAATGCGTTTGATCTCCTTGAGGTAGGTCTCGACGTAGTCGAGCGGAAGTTGCGTGGCGGAATCGGACAGTGCGTGCGCCGGATCGGGGTGAGCCTCGAAGAAGAGGCCATCCACGCCGACGGCGATGGCGGCTTTGCTCAATGGGAGCACATACTCGCGATTGCCGCCGGATGATCCGCCCTGCCCGCCCGGTTGTTGGACAGAATGGGTGGCATCGAAAACGACCAAGTGGCCGGTCTGCTTCATTTTTATCAGTGAGCGAAAGTCGACGATGAGATCGCGATAGCCGAACGTCGTGCCGCGCTCGGTGAGCATGATGTTGCTGTTGCCGGCGTCGACGGCTTTTTGCGCGATGTGAGACATGTCTTCGGCGGCGAGAAACTGACCCTTCTTGATGTTGACAGCTTTGCCGGTTTTTGCAGCGACAACTATCAAATCGGTCTGGCGGCAGAGGAAGGCTGGAATTTGCAGGACATCGCAGACTTGGGCGGCCGCTTTTGCATCGGACGTTTCGTGAATGTCGGTGAGCACGGGGACGCCGAACTCGGATTTTGCTTTTTGGAGCAGCTTGAGCGCTTCCTGATCGCCGATGCCGGCGAATGATTTTCCGGAGAGGCGATTGGCTTTGCGATATGAGCCTTTGAAGATGATTGGAAGATCGTAGGTGCGCGCAAGTTTGACCAATGCCGCAGCGGTGCGCATAACGACATCTTCGGATTCGATAAGACAGGGGCCGGCGATGATAAATAATTTACCATCGCCGAATTTGTGGTTACCGAATTGGATCATTGACGCAGATTCAACTCATCGAGCAGTTCGGCGCCGGCGGCCGGTTCGCTCTCGAGATCGAGTTCGGGTTGCGCGGGGTTGTCGTGATATTCCGAGGCGGCGCGCACGAATTCGCGGAAGAGGGGATGGGCATCGCCGAGGCGACTTTTGAGTTCCGGATGGAATTGGACGCCGACGAACCAGCGATGGCTGGGGATTTCGACGATTTCGACAAGTTTGCCATCGGGAGACAGACCGGAGAGTTTCAGACCACGCGAGGTCAATTGGTCGCGGTAGTAATTATAGAATTCGTAACGATGGCGATGGCGTTCGGAGATATTTCGCTCGTGATACGCTTCGAACGATTTGCTGTTTTCATCGAGCACGCACGGGAACGCGCCGAGGCGCATGGTACCGCCCATTTCGGTAACCTCGTGCTGGTCGGCCATCAAGTGGATGACCGGATGTTTAAGGTCGCGGTAGAATTCGTAGGAATGCGCATCCGCGAGACCGGCGACATTGCGGGCGAATTCGATGACGGCGCATTGCATGCCAAGGCAAATTCCGAAAAACGGGATGTTGCGTTCGCGGACGTAGTGGATCGATTCGATTTTACCTTCGACACCGCGTTCGCCGAAACCGCCGGGGATGAGGAGGCCGTCGATGCCTTTGAGATAGGGTTCGGCGCCGTTGAGTTTGATGTCTTCGGAGGCGATCCAAACGAGATCGACCTTGACGTTGTTTTCGGCGCCGGCATGAATGAACGATTCGATGATGGATTTATAGGCGTCCTTGAGGTGGACGTACTTGCCGCAGATGCCGATGCGAACGTGTTTATCGGGGCGCTTGATTTTGCCGACGATTTCTTCCCACTCGGCGAGGGCCGGTTCGGGCGCGTCGAGACCGAGGTAATCGACGATGTAATCATCGAGACCCTGCTCGTGGTAGAGGAGCGGGACTTCATAGATGGTGTCGACATCGATTGATTCGATGACGTTCTTTGCCGGAATGCTGCAGAACAAGCCGATTTTTTCGCGAATGGCATCCGAAAGCGGTTTGCTGGTGCGGCAGAGGAGAACCTGGGGCTGGATGCCGATTTCGCGGAGATCACGGACCGAGTGTTGGGTCGGTTTGGTTTTTATTTCGCCGGCGGTTTCGACATAGGGAACGAGAGTCAGGTGAATGAAGAGCGTGTTGCCGGGGCCCTCTTCGAGAGCGATCTGACGGGCGGCTTCGAGGAAAGGCAAAGACTCGATATCGCCGACGGTGCCGCCGAATTCGGTGATGACGACATCGAAGGTGTCATCGCGGCGGGCGAGTTTGCGGATGCGCGATTTAATTTCGTTGGTGATGTGCGGGATGACCTGGACGGTTGCGCCGAGGTAATCGCCTTTGCGTTCGCGATTGATGACCGACAGGTAGACCTGGCCGGCGGTGACGTTGTTATCGCGGGTGAGGGACTGACCAGTGAAGCGTTCGTAATGACCGAGATCGAGATCAGTTTCGGCGCCATCGTCAAGAACGAAGACTTCACCATGCTGGAACGGGTTCATGGTTCCGGGGTCGACATTAATATATGGGTCCATTTTCTGGATGTTGACTTTGAGTCCGCGTTTTTGCAACAGGACTGCGATTGAGGCGGAGGCGATCCCTTTCCCGAGGGATGACACTACGCCACCGGTCACGAAGATATATTTGGCGCCTTTCACTCTATACTCCTCTCTCTTCCGAGAGCACTTTATTCGCTAACACTAAATCCTCCGGCGTGTTTACTGATAATAGCGGCTTGTTGATAATTGCCACGCCGATTTTATGGCCGTGCTCCAAAATTCGCAATTGCTCCAAAGACTCAGCCAACTCTCGGGGAGTCTGGGGCAGATCGGCGTATTTGAGCAGGAATTCCTTTCGATATACGTAAATTCCAGCATGTCCGTAATTGGTAATCTTCTTCCCTGTAATGCTTATCGGCTGGCGGGAGAAGTCAATTGCGTGGCCGTGTGAATCGATAGCAACCTTGACGAGGTTCGGATCGCCGAGATCTTCGCTTTGGAGCACCGGAAACGCGGCCGTTGCGACCATCAGGGCGGGATCGGATTCGATCATTTGTACCGAACGTTCAAGCTGCTCGGGGGTGATTGTGACCTCGTCACCTTGAATATCGATGACAATATCGCAAGTGATCTCACGAACGGCGGCGGCACAGCGCTCGGAGCCATTGCGAAACGGCTGGGATGAAAGGAATACTTCGCCGCCATGTGATTTGATCAGATTGCCGATTGAGTTATCGTCGGTTGCGACGATCACGCGCTCAAAGCGAGAAAACGACATAACTCGTTCCCAGACATGGAGTATCATCGCCTTGCCGTTAACGTTGGCCAGGGCTTTGCCGGGAAAACGTTTGGATGCCAATCTGGACGGAATAACGCCGACTATTTTCAATTATCCACCACTTTCGGGACTTTGAAGTAATTATCCACCCGCTCGGGAGCGTTTTTGAGGGCTTCCTCGACGGGTAAGGACGGCTGAACGATGTCGGCGCGGAGGACATTGGCCTGACCGGAATCAGCCGCGGACAAGTCGATGGCCGAAGTGTCAATTTCGCCAAGAGTTTTAACGTAGTCCAGCATCCCGGCGATATCGTTTTGGAAGGGCTCGATTTCGGATTCATCGAGACGCAGGCGCGCCAAAGCAGCGAGCTTGAGAAGCTGTTCGCGACTAATCATTCGGGGGTATCCCGTGTTGGGTTGTAAAAAACACGGGATTAACCTTACGGCTATTTGAGGGCGATGTCAACAAGAATAGAAAAGAATCGACGGCGGTGTTGGTATCGGTTATTCTGAACGGCATAGTTAATCGAAAGTGGTCTTATGAGGATGATCGAGATACCGTTTGCAACCGAAAATTGGGGCGAAGTAGAAGTTACCGAGCCTAAAGGAGAAAGAGGGGGCGCGTATTGGCGCAAGAAGCAACTGGGAGATATTCGCGTGCAGATGGTCGAGTATTCGCCGGGCTACATTGCCGACCATTGGTGCGAGAAGGGGCATGTCCTTCTGGTCCTGGAAGGGACGCTGGAGACGGAATTGAAGGATGGGCGCAAATTCATGCTGACGCCGGGGACGAGTTATCATGTGGCCGACCTGGTGGAACCCCACAGATCGACCACAAGGACCGGCGCCAAGCTGTTTATCGTTGATTAATTCAGCGTCGTAGTCAGTTCTTTTCGGCGACGGCTTGAATGACCTGGATGCGATTTTCCTCGAAGTTGCGGGCGACGTTGCCGAGTTTTTGTTTTGCCGTAGCGCCCATAAGCAGGTGGATACCGAGCGGCGGCGGACCGGTTTGGGCGAATTTTTCCATGGTCGCTTTCAACCAATCAAACGAATGCTGCGTTTTGTCATCCCATTGGACGACTTGCAGACCGAGATCCGGCAGTAGATTGCGGACTTGGTCGGATTTGGTGAGGAAACTCAGGGAGTCAATTTCCGCCCATGGAACAGGAAAATGCGGCGGATCTTGATCGCCGGCGAAGATGTCGTGGAACACGAAGCGGCCGCCGGGTTTGAGGACGCGGGCGATTTCGGCGTAGAAAGTTTTCTTGTCGGCGATATTCATTTGGGCGTGCTCGGTCCAAACGAGGTCGAAGGAGTTGTCGGGAAACGGCAACTTGAGAGCGCTGCCGTGATGGAATTCAACCTGATGATCCAAGCCGACGAGACCGGCGAGTTTGTTGGCGGTGTCGATGTATTCATGAGTCAGATCGATGCCGACTACCTGACAGCGTTGTTCGGTCGCGAGGTACCGGGCGGAACCGCCGAGACCGCAGCCGACATCGAGGACGCGCAAGCCGGGTTTGAGTTTGGCGCGTTCGGCGAGCTCGAGAGTGGCTTCGCGGCCACGAATGTGGAATTCGTCGACGGGCGCGAGATCGGCGGGCTCGAGTTGATTGGTATCTTTGCCGGATTTTTCGAGAGCGGCCAAGATTGATTGGAGAATGCCGCCGCGGGCGTAGTGGTCCTCGATGGGTTTCAAATCAGATTGCATAAGTGAATTCCTCATTTAGGTGACGAACATGGTACGCAAGGGGCAAAAATGGTCTTTGTGGGTACATGATAGGACAAGAGACAAGTTCGTGATTGCAGCCACGGACGTTTAAGGGGTTCCTCCAATCAGACCGGGCGCATGGTTTACACATTCGACCGGGCACACGGTTTACAGAAGCGAAGACGTCAAAACACCGCAGAGAGCAGAGGTTGATAGGGTACTGGC
>CAVPQS010000097.1:0-7140 GCA_963707485.1 uncultured bacterium | reverse complement strand
GCAAGACAAACTCAGATCAATACCATCTGTTGACCAGATTCTCAGCTCGGGTCTCTTGGAAGCCGAGATCGCCGGCTTGTCGCGGCCGCTGGTTGCCGGCATTGTGCGCGAGACACTGGCTGACGTCAGGAAGGCGCACAAGAAGTCGAATGCGGTGCCGTCGCTGACGGAATTGGCGGCGCAGATTAAAGAGCGCTGCCGGATTTTGGAGCGGGGGCGGATCACGCGCGTCATTAACGGCACCGGGGTGTTGATTCACACGAATCTCGGGCGCGCGCCGCTGGGGCGCGAGTTGTTGAATCGAGCAGCCGAACGGATCGGCGGTTATTCGACGTTGGAGTTTGATCTCGAAAGCGGCAAACGCGGGCGGCGCGGGAGTTTTCTCGCACACATTCTCGCGCAACTGACGGGAGCCGAAAGCGCGATTGCCGTGAATAATAATGCGGCGGCGCTATTTTTGATTTTGAACACATTTGCCAACAAGCGCGAGGTGCTTGTCTCGCGATCGGAGTTGGTGCAGATTGGCGGCGGGTTCAGGATTCCGGACATTATCCGCAGGGCAGGCGCGAAGTTGGTTGAAGTGGGCACGACGAATCAAACTACCCTGCGCGACTACAAAGAGGCTATTTCCGATAAGACGACAATGCTGCTCAAAGTGCATCGCTCGAATTTTCATCTTGAAGGATTCGTCGATGAAGTTTCGCCGGAAAAGTTGGCGGAGCTTGCCGAGAAGAAGAAATTGATTTCGGTGTATGATCTTGGGTCGGGGGCGTATCACCAGACCGAGAAATTTGGAATGAAAGCTGAGCCGAATATCACGGCGGCGCTGCGGACGAAGTCGGCGCTGGTGTGCTTTTCGGCCGACAAGTTGTTTGGCAGCACGCAGGCGGGGATTATTATCGGCGCGCCGGAACATACCGAGGAATTGCATCAAAATCCGATCTATCGTGCTCTGCGGTTGGACAAGGTCACGATGACGTTGCTGGAAGAAAGCGCGCTGTCATATTTGCGCAAGGATGATGCAACGCTGTTGCCATTGTGGCGGCAGATTCGGACTTCGGTCGCGGAGCTGCGCGACCGCGCGAAGTCAGTCAGTGAAGCATTGTCAACGCACGGCGTTGCTCTTTTCGTTCGCGAATCAGCAGCGACGCCCGGCGGCGGATCGTTGCCCGGCGGTTCGATTCCATCGATTGCAATTGTACTTAAACCGACTATCAAGGCTGATGAGTTCAGCCGAAAATTGCTTGCCGCGACGCCACCGGTTGTCGGTTATATCGAAAAGGACGAGTACTACATCGACTTGCGTACGGTTGATCCGGCGGGGGACGCGGAACTAATTAGAATTCTCCTTGACAACAAGACATGTTTACAATAGCCACCGCGGGGCACATTGACCACGGGAAATCCTCGCTTGTTCGCGCGCTGACCGGAATCGATCCCGATCGTCTGCCAGAAGAAAAAGAGCGGCAGATGACGATCGAACTCGGGTTTGCGCATTTTCGGCTGTCGGGCGGCGAAGAGGTCGGCATCATTGATGTACCGGGACATGAGCGATTTATCAAGACCATGATTTCCGGCGTCAGCGCGCTGGACATGGTGATGTTCGTCATTGCCGCCGACGATGGCTGGATGCCGCAGTCGGAGGAGCATCTGGCGATATTGCGCTATCTCGGCGTGGAGCGGGGAATTATCGTGCTGACGAAAGTTGATTTGGTCGAAGACGACTGGAAGGAAATGGTCAAGCTTGATTTGCGCAATCACACCAAGGGGACATTTCTGGTAGGGCGCCCGATCATCGAATTCTCGGCGACAGACAATCGCAATCTGGACGAGATATTCGCGACCGTTGAAGAGATGCTGCGCACGACATTGCGGTCGCTGCCGGCGAGGTCGGCGCGGCTATATGTTGATCGCACGTTTACAGTCGCGGGGACGGGGACGGTTGTGACCGGGACTTTGCGCGAGGGCAATTTCGCTGTCGGACAGGAATTGTATCATCACCCATCGGGTGCGAAAACGCGGGTCAAGAGTCTCGAGAGTTTTTACTCGCATCTCGAAACAGCGCCGCCGGGTATTCGTCTCGCGGTCGGATTGCAGGCGCTGGAGCGCGGACACATTGCTCGCGGCGATCTTCTCTATTGGCCGGACGCTCTCGAGCCTTCGCAGATTGTGGCGGTTAAGTTGAATGTCGAAGCCAAGGCAGCGCGTCATCTGAAGAACAACCGTGAGATTTTGTTCCTGCACGGCACTTCGGAAGTAGAAGGGAATTTAGTCATGCCGGCGAGCGGGCAACTTGCAGGTGACGGCGCGACACTTGTCGTCATCAAGCTGGCAGCGCCGGTGATCTGCAAGATCGGCGACCGCTTTGTGCTGCGGCTGCCGACGCCGTCATTGTTGGTGGGAGGCGGACTGGTAATTGATGCGGTCATCAACGACTTTGAGCGGAAAGATGTAATCCAGTGGGATCGGCTCGCGTTGGCGTCATCCTTGGCCACCACAGATTTGATAGTTTATCAATTGCTCAAGGAGGGGATAGTGCGCGCGAGTGACGTTCTGTATCAATCGTTAATTCCGGAACCGGAAATCAAGGCGGCAATCGATCGCATGAGCGCGGGCAAGGTGATTATCAAGCGCGATGATTATCTGATTCATAAACAGGTGTGGGACGAGAGTCTCGCTGCCGTCGCGGCGCAGGTCAAGGAGTACCACGATGCCAATCAGCATCTGGTGGCGATGTCGCTGGCGGAATTGAATTCGCGCCTGTCAATTCCGCAGTTGCTGCTCGACTATGCGCTGGCGGCATTGGTGTCAGCCGGCAAATTGCAGCGGCACGAATCGGGCGTAAAGTTGAGCGACTATTCTGCCGGCTTGAGCAGCGAATTGGAAAATTTGCGCAAACGCGTGATAGAGGCGCTGTCGCAAAAGTCGGGCGGCATGGCGACGCGCGACGAGATAATGGCGCTTGATAAAGAAGCAAAAAAAGTATACACCTATTTGAAGCAGAACGGCCTGATTGTCGACATCGGCGGTTCGGTGTATTTGCGAGATTATTTCGACACTCTGGTCGCTGCGGTTGTTGCGGCACTGAAGGACAAGGGTAAAATCACTGTGGCGGAAGCGCGCGACCTGACCGGCACCTCGCGCAAGGTCGTGCTGCCCGTGCTCGAAGACCTGGATCGCCGGCGTGTCACGCGCCGCGAAGGAGATTATCGGTACTTATGCGAATGAATGATACTTCGGCGCTATTTTTCGGCGGGCGCATTTACACTATGGACAAGCGCCTGCCGGTATGCGATGCGATGATCGTGCGCTCCGGCCGGATTGCCTGGTTGGGAACGGCGGGCGATCTTTCCGAGGTCCCGAGCAATCGTTACGAGTTGATCGATCTTGACGGGCGCACAGTGTTTCCGGGATTTATCGATTCGCATACGCATCTGGTGTTTTGGGCGCTTTCGCGGACCCAAATTGACCTTGATGGCGCAGTTTCGTACGAGGACGCGCTGGCGCGAATCAAGAAGCATCTGAGAGTGTTTCCGCCGCGGAAGAATGCCTGGATCATGGGACAGGGTTGGAAGAAGGAGCAGTGGAAATTTATTCGCTGGCCGCATCTGCGCGATCTGGATAAGTTGATTCCGAACAATCCGGCTGCGATTTATTCAAAGGACGAGCATTTGTTGTGGGCGAATTCGCGCGCGCTGGAGATTTCGGGAATCGACGCGGGCACGCCGAATCCTGCCGGCGGCGAGATCATGCGCGGTGAAGACGGCAAGATCAACGGGATTCTCAAGGATAACGCTTGCAAACCAGTGATCGAGAAGTACGTGCCGCCGAGTTATCGCGAGATGTTGCCGATCATGGAGGCGGGATTTGCGGAGATGTACCGGCAAGGCTGCGTCGGCGTGACGTCGTTCGATTCGATTAATGGCATTGAGATGTTGCAGGCGCTGGATGTCGAGAATCGTCTGCCGGTGAAAGTGAATTATTATCTGCCGGTTAACCGGCTCGAGGATGCGGTGCGGTTAAAACTTCGCTCCGGATTTGGCTCGGCACACTTAAAGATCGGCGGAGTGAAGATTTTCTCCGACGGCGCGTTGGGATCGCAGACTGCGTTGATGCTTAGACCATTCAAGGGATCGAAAACGAATACCGGCATTGAGGTCGCTTCGTCGGCGGAATTGAAGCAGTTAATCGGACTGGCGACAAAGTCAGGGCTGGCCTGCGCGATCCATGCGATTGGCGACCGCGCGAATCGAAATGTCCTTGATGCATACGAAGCCGCCGGCAGGCACGTGTCGCGGCGGTATCGGCATCGAATCGAACATTGCCAGATTCTCAACAAGGCGGACCTGCCGCGGATTGCGAAACTGGGCGTGGTTGCTTCGGTACAGCCGAGCCACGCCACAGCCGATATTGATATTATGAAGCGCTACTTGGGCGACCGGCAAAAGGACAGCTATCGCATGCGGTCGCTTGCCAAGCTCGGCATTACGCAGTGTTTCGGATCGGATGCGCCGATTGAGGATTTGCACCCGCTGCACGGCATTTACGCCGCGGTCACCGGCAAGCGCATCGGTGGCAAAGTCTGCTTCAATCGCAGCGAGACAGTGTCAGTCGAGCAAGCGATTCGCGGTTTCACGATTGAAGGCACGCGCACGGTCGGCGACGACGAAGAGCGGGGAAGTCTGAGTGTCGGCAAAGCGGCGGACTTCGTCATTTTGGATCGCGACCTGATGCGCTGCCGCAGCGAACAAATTCTCGACACGGACGTTGTTGCGACATACATTGACGGTGAGTTGAAATATTCCGGGAATGGATTTCCCGAGTAAACAGCAGAGGAGGGAATCACTATGCTGCGAACTCTACACTGCGCACTAATCAGCATTTTCATATTTGCCGGTGCATCCGCGCAAACTGTGACAAAACTCTATGTGCCTTCCGGCAACGGCAGCAATGTCACGACCGTGTTCGGGCTCGAATCACAATCGGTGATCAATCTCGTTTCGAGCGCCTTTGAAATCGGAATCGCGGCTGCAAACGCCGATTCAACCGAGGTCTGGTTGTTCGGCGAACACAGCAGCTACTGCAATGTGATCAACAGCAGCAACGACCGGATCGTACGCACGATCGATATGACGGTAACGGCGTCGGATGTAGCTTTCACGCCCGACGGGAAATTGTGTTTCGTCGTCGGAACCGCGCCGGACAAGCCGGGTAACTCGGTGATGGCTATTGATTGCGCGACAAAAGAACCGTTGTATTCGGTCGGCGGATTTACGCAGCCTTCGTCGATCGTGACGACGCCCGACTCGCGATTTTTCTACGTGGCTTCATATACGGACGGATTGGTCATCAAGGTATCGATCCCGAGCTTCGAGGTCGCCAAGACGATCGCCGTCGGACCGGAGCCGGTGGATTTGGCATTGAGCGGCGACGGCAGGTTGCTGTTCGTCGCGTGCCAGGGCCTTGACAACGGCAAGCGCGGCGGATCGCAGGTGTGCGTGATCAACACTGAGACCGACAAATTGTCCTGGATATTCAACGATATCGGCGTTGGTCCGCAGTCAATAGCCGTCGCTGCCAACGTAAGCAAACTAGTGTTGACTTACCGCGAGCCGCAGACGCGGCCACAGGCGAATGTGCGCGTGTTTCAAATTGGCCGCAGCGGCGAGGACTTTGCGCTGACCGCTGCGGAAGGGTACCTGCATGGTGATTCGCCGGCGCATGGAGTCATTTTTAACAATGGCAGTTATTGGGTCGGCTGCGACAAGACTGCCGGACCACTTCTGTTAAGCCTGAGCGACGAGAGCAGCAAGCAGCTACCACAGCCGGTTGCTGCGACGATTCCGATGCAGGTCGGTGCGGTCCGGGTTGATGTCGATGCCCGCATCAAGGAGTTGGAAGGCACGATGGCGACCTCGCTCGATTCGCTGACAGTTGCTGACAGTTATCTTGACCTCGCCTATTTGTATGCAACTGCCGGGCGCAAAAACGAAGTGGTGGCGACCTACAACAAAGTTATTTCGTTGCATCCGCAAAGTCTGGCGGCAATTACCGCCGGCGCGCGCATGGGGGATATCACTTTTGATCAGGGCTTGTTTGGTCAAACTGCCGAATACAGCATGCGCGCCCTTGACAATTATGGCGACTACTTGATGTTCTCCACCGACAAGCGGCAGCCGCAGCAGTACGACATTCTTAATGCCCTCAATCGTCTGGCGAAATTTTCGAAGGAATACAAACGCGACTATCTCAATCGACTGGCAGATAAGTATCTCAAAGTATCGGCGCGGAATCCGATCCTCGCCGAATTCTACTTCACGCTGGGATACAATTTGCAGTTGCAGGGTGACAGCAAACTGGCGAAACGCTGCTTTACCGAGTCCGAGGCGCAAATATCCACAATTCAGGACCGCATGGCGATGTTGTCTTTAACTGCGCGATTGGCGCTGGTGACGGGAGATGCGGCGGCGTACTTCAAGATTCGGGATCGCAAGGACGACATCGTCGTCGACGGCAATATCGAAGAGTGGCAGAAACAAAAGGCGCTGTCATTGACCGGCGATGGCGGATATGTCTATGGTCCCGCGCTGTGGTCCGGCGTCAACAACCTGTCCGCGTCATTTTATCTTGCGGCTTCAAAGGAGTTTCTGTACATCGCCGGCAACGTCATTGACAATACGTTGCTCGGGTTCCCCGACGGCAAAAGCGACGGAGTGACGTTCTATCTCGACATGCGGCCGGAAGCCGGGAGCTATTTCACGCGCACGGGCACGATGGGCGACGGCTGTTTTACGATTACGATCAATGCGATGCCGCGCGCCAATTTGAAGATGAACGTTGGCGCGGCGTACGAAATCGCCGGGCAGCAATCGGCGACCGGGCACAGTTTTGAGGCGAAGATACCGCTGGCGGCATTCGGCAACTGGTATTCGAAAGCGACCAAGCGCATCGGGCTGGGAATCGAAATCGTCGATTTTGACGCGATGGAGAATTCGGGTTTGGCGAAGGCGCTGGGATTTTTGCTTCCAACGCGCGAGCCAATGGGGCCGGTGGACGCGTCGCTGTTTGGAGTGGCGGAGTTTTAGCAGAAGCAGCACGAACAAATCGAAGGTCAAAGCCCCTTATTGAACGCTTTCGATG
>CAVPQS010000096.1:0-52038 GCA_963707485.1 uncultured bacterium | reverse complement strand
TGTTCGTCTACTCGTTACGACGTATTGCTCATGACGAACTCGCCGCGCTCGGCCTACCGCTCTACATCAAGGCCGACGAAGTGCTGGACGACCGGGGACAGCACGGCGGCGTGGTCAAGGCATTGAACGTCGAGGACGCTGCCGAGGCGATCTCACGGCTGAGCCGCAGTCACCGTGGCCTCCTCGTCCAGGGCGACGTCCCGGGCGTGAAGGCCACGTACAACGCCTGTCTCCACAAGGGCGAACTGCTGGCCGAGTCCATGTGCGTTGCCATGCACGAGGCGCCGCACTCCGGGGGCCTCACGGTCCTGCGCCGCACGTGGTGGCACGAGGGGATTCGCGACGATGCCTTGCGCCGCCTCGCCGCCATGCAGTGGGACGGTGTCGCGATGATGGAATACAAGTGGAACGCCCGGGACCAGTCGTACCATTTCATCGAGGCGAACACGAGGTGTTCGGCCGAAGCAGTTTTTTGGCCGCAAGTGCGAACTTGAGCAACTGGAGCGAGCGTATCAGAAATCCAAGTCCGATGGGCCGGTGTGCATGGCGATTTCGGGCACCGCCGGAACGGGTAAGACCTCGCTGACGGCGGTGTTTGCGAGCGGTGTTGATGATGTCGAAATCATCTTTGTTGATGCGGCATCGAGTCACCTGCGCACAGGCGGCTGGCTGATCTACGAATTGCTGAAGCGAGCGATGGGATGCGCAACGCTGGAGGATTATTCGGCGACGATTGCCCAGCACTGTGATCCAGAATGGGCGCCGTTGCTGGAGAGCCTGGCCGGTTCGACGCAACAGACTAATGACACGTTGCGCGACTTGAGCGCGGAGCTGAGAATCGCGAAGACGGCCGACTTGGCCAAAGAGAGTCTTGCGACGTCGCTTGGAGGCAAGATTGTCATTTTGGACAATCTTGAATCGCTCGACGCATTATCGGCGACGCTTTTGCGGGCGATTTTGAATCAACTCGAACATTGCAGTTGCTTATTCATTCTGATCGATACGGAAAACAACTGGGAAAACGCCGGTTCGCGAGTGGAACAACTGAATCTTGAAGGGTTGGAGCAGTCCGATTTGCGCGAGTGGCTGAGTTCGATTTTTGTCGACGGCAAGCGCGAAGGCGATTTGACCAGCCGACTGATTGAGGTTTCGGCGGGAAATCCGCTGCTGATTGAGGAATCGCTGCAATATTTGTTCGATTCCGGCGCGCTGGCGAATATCAGCGAGGCGCGGCGGTTTGATGTCGTCGAGTCCGTTGGAGAAGTTGCGTTAAGCGGCCGACTGGAGGAACTGCAGTTAGCGCGGTTTGACCGGCTTCCGGAAGAGACGCGATCATTGCTAAAATCGGCGTCGGTATTTCCGCATCAGTTTAGAAGCTCCGACCTGAGTGCGTTGCGTCCTGACTGGCCGGTGCAGAGAATCGAAGGGTTGCTGCGGGAACTCATTGACGCCAAAATCCTGACGATGGCACCGGCATCGCCATTGCGGCGCGAGCCGGCTTACCGGTTTGCGCGGTCGGTTTTGCGCGAGACGATTTACAATCGGACGCCGGTGTTGCAGCTTCAGGCATGGCACCAGATTATCGCCGAGCGTCTTGGCAATTCTGCGGATGCGACCGATGTTTACGAAATTGCGTATCATTATGCTCGCGCTGATCGTCCGGCGGAAGCATTTAAGTTCAATCTTAAAGCGGCGCAGTCGGCGCGTGATGCCGGGCTGCCGCTGGATGCCTCCCGCTATTTCCAACAATGCGACGAATCGCTGAAGCAACTAAAGAATACGGCATTATCGGCTTTGGACCAGCTTGAGTACCTAAAGTGTGCGTCGGAGTTTTATTCGACGGAGTGCAATTACTCACGGGCATATGCGACAGCTCATCGCTGGAGAAAACTGGCGAAGTCGGTTGGAGACCGGCGGCAATTGCATGCGGCGGCGAACGGGCTGGCGCATTTGTTTTGGAAACAATCGCGCTACAATCTTTGCCGGCCAACGCTTAAGCACATCGATCGCGAGTTTGGGGACTCGGATCCGGCATTGCTTGCCGACACGCTGGCGCTTCAGGGAGAGTTGTACCGCCGGACGGGAAAAATCAAAGAGGCGCAGGAGTCATGCCGCCGGGCGGTCGGATTGGCGGAGAAAGCCGACGATGCGCAGAAACGGGCTCAGGCGCTTAATAATCTCGGGTTGGCTTACTGGACGGGCGGGAATTTGGATGAAGCGGCGCAGAGCTTCGAGAAGTGTCTCGACATACATGAGGCTCGCAGCGCGAAGTATATGGAAGCGCGCGTGGCGAATAATTTGGCGATCATTTCCGAAGAAAAGGGCGCTTATATCAGAGCGCGCGAACTTGCGAATCGAGCGCGCGAAATCTTCGCGGAGTATGGCGATCGGCGGAATCAATCGTATGCATCCGGAAATTTGGCGAATCTGCAAATGCAGGCGGGTCGATTCCGCGAAGCGACCGAGTTGTTCACTACGGCGGACCGAATTTTTGTTCATCTGGGCGAGACGCATCCACATCACTATACAATCGGTAATTTGGCTGATATCGATTTGGTGCTAGGCCGGATACAGGAAGCGACGGAAAAGTACCAGGCGGTTATGGTCTATGCGCAATCTTGCGGCGACAAGGAGCTTGAAGCCGAGACCGCAGTTCGTCTGACCGAGTGCGCGTTTTATGGCGGGGAAACTTCAGGAGTGGGTGAGCAATACGAAAAGGCTATCAACATTGCCAAAGAAGCGGGTTCGGTAGAATATCAGACGCGCGGAACGGTTGGTCTGTGTCGGCATTTGATTGGCGTTCGCGATGTCGATGCTGCGCGGGTATGGGTCGAACAGTTGAAAACTGGCGCCGCCGCGACAAATTCACTAAGGAATCTCAACGAAGCGCGGTTTCTTGAGGGGGAACTTGCGAGGATTTCCGGCACGGCGCACGAAGCAGTGGCCTGTTTTCGCGCGGCACACGCTTATGCGCGCGACCAGGAGCAGTTTGAGCTTCTATTGAAGTCGCTGGTGCGTCTTGCCGAGGTTGACAAGCAGCAATCGCGCGAACATCTGATTGAGTTAGCGCTGTTGCTTGATCGATTCAGCGGTTGGAATGGCAGCGACGTATTGCGGTCGCTGTTGGAGTCCCGGTATTATGGGTACTTCCAAGCAACTTTAAAGGATGCGCTGAAGTTAGCAGATATTGCCTCGTGCCGCTATACTGTGGGATAAACTCCCCAATTTTTCGGGGAAAAAGCGCTGTTCAAAAAAGGCGCCCTATTATGAAACACAATTGAGCGGCATATCTCCTTACGATTCACTCACTTAGTTTTCATGTTTCAGAATGTGCGATGCCGGAACAAACCGGCAGGGGCTTTGCATTAAACCAGTCCGAATGAGTAATGGCATAGTCACCAGCGGCACCACACCCTGTGTCGATAAGGAGGAGAGAGTGAGGAAATCAGTGAGGTTCAGAAAGCACATCTCCAGAGTCGGAATGTTTGCGGCGGCCGTCGTGGCGCTGTTTGTGTTTTCTGGTTGCTCGAGCAATTCCGCCGGACCGGATGATCAGATTCCGCCAGACGACAAGATAAATTATCTCTATGATACCGGTCGTGCGGACGATGTCTCCAAGGTCCCGTCGTTGCTCGAAGTTACCGAAGTATTTGTTGAAGAAATCGTCAGTCTATTGGGCGGCACGATCGACGTGGTCGTAGACGATGCCACCGCGACGTTCGATGTTCCGTTTGGGGCGATTTTGTCTCCGACCAACATTACTATTGACGTTAAGAAATTCGATACTCCGCTTGGTTCGCTGTATGTTTATGACTGCGGTCCGGACGGAACGAAGTTCAAACTCCCGGCCAAGTTGTCGGTTCCGATGCCGAGCGGCCAGGGCTACAGTTACCTATACTATTACAATGAAGAAACCGAAACCTGGGATCTCCAGGAAGTCGTAAAGGTCAAAGACGGTGTCGCGACCTTCAAGATCAAACATTTCTCCAAGTACGGGATCAGTTAGTTAGCCTTCAACAGGAGGTAGCTACTCACAGGGTTGCGCCCCGGGCCAGATCGGTTCGGGGCGTTTTTTGGGCGATTATCAAAGATGACAGAAAAATGACAGTGACTTATTAATCAAATTGCAGCTTTAGTGCGTTGATTCTTGTGTCAGAATTGTTAATCTTCTTTTCGCGGGCTCAGAGGAAGTGAGGAGACCATGAGAAGAATCGTATCAGTATTTTGCCTCTCCACGATGTTCGCACTTTTTGGCTGCAGCAAAGACGCTCCAACAACTATCCCGGAAAACGATTCGGCAAATGTGCCGGCTGAGACGCAAGGGCTGCTGAATAAGTATGCGGTTCCGCTTGAGATACCGACGGCCGACAATGAGCTGGTCGAGCAGAGTGTGATGCCGGCGGCGCCGTCTTATGAAAATTACGATGTTTACGCAGTGACGCTTTTGTGGGGCAGCCTGACCAACACGGCACCGGGTGGCGGGCCATTGGTGGATTGGAGCGGATCGGCGACCATCAACGGCGTGTCGACCATCGATGTAACTCATACAATACATTTCGAAACAGGGCAGGACTCGCTGATTGCGACAAATAATCCGCCGATGGCGGTATGGGTTTCGCAGACAGCGGGCGACTTTGATGGTGTGAATCTCCTGATTTATCTCGACAAGGACATCGTCTACATCACGGCGCCGATGTTGACCATTACAATGCCGGCGATTACGAAGACTTTCGATTTCGGCGCGTTGGAGAATCTCGATGCGTTTTATCCGGTCAGCAACACATCGGCGCTGGCGATTCACTCGCGGCGGATTTATTCATCGAGTTGCGAGACCGGGGCAATCACCGGCGAATGGGTGCGAGCGGATGTCGGCGGACAGAACGGCACGTTCCAGACGACCTGGTGGGATACCAACGGGAGCCCCTTCGGACAGTTTGCCGGTAATTTCTGGACCGAAGACAGCGATTTGCGGATATTCGAGGGCTGGGTATCGCTGGGACTGACGGCGCAGGTGGTTTATCATGTCTACGGGACGTGGCATTACGACGACCCGCGGATGTGTCCGCTGTGCGGCTCGAGCCACGGGGTGTTTGTCGGCTTCTACACCGATATGAGCAACAAGTTGATTGGATTTGTTAAGGGGCAATTCGGCGACTATGCGCTTGATCCGGCGCAGAACAATCTGCCGCTTAACGGGTACTGGCGCGCTTTTTGTAACAACACGGATTATTCGTTCCAGCGCTGGGTTAAGTAGAGGGCAATTTCAAGTAGATAGAAACGGCGGGTGGTCGAGTTTGACCATCCGCCGTTTGCGTTTGATTTTCGGGAAGCGCAAGAAATCAACTGGAAGCGTCTTTGCCGAGGCGCATGAACATCATAATAGCGACGATGATCGCAAAGAGGGCCATGGAGCCGAAGATCAATTCCGATCCGGCGCGGGTTTGCGAATGTGCGGCGATGCGTTTGACAGTGAGATAACTGAGCATGGCGGCGTTGAGCACCACCCAGCCCAAAGTGATTTTGAATAACAAGGGATTGCCGCCGCCGTTGAAGTAGCCGAGTATCAGCGTTGCCAATGCAAAACCACCGTTGATATAGAGCGCGGTCGGCGAGCCGGTTCTAATGTAACCGATTATCCCCATCGCGAGCATGTAGGCGCCGAGCGCCATGATGATGTAGTGAATCTTCAAAAAGAAATCCTCCTCGGGTGAAATTCAGTATCGAATTGATACGAACATTTTGCCCGAAGAGGATAAATTCGGCGAAAGATTTTTGCGCGAGCTAAAACGTGTCGACTACGCTTTTCACGCGTTCGTAAGTGCTCAGGCTAAACCGGCCATTGTCGATGCTGGAGACGATGCTGACCTGAACGGGCGAGATGTCGGCGAACTTATTGGTGAAGACACCGCCGCGATCGACGAGTTCGAACATCTCAATTGTTGCCGGGCGCAATTCGATGCCCTCGAGGCGAAGACCGACCGAATCGGGCAGGACCAAGTCGACATCGGTGCTGCGGCCGGACAAAGTTATGTCGATTCTCGGAACGTCGGTTCCGAGCTTGATCAAGAGGTCCGATTGGATGGCATCAATGTTGATGGAGTTGACTTTCAAGTCATCGGCAAACAGGCGCAAGTCGGTTTCGTCGAGTTTGAGATTGTAGCTGCTTGTGACCGCGGGGTTGACATAGCATTTCCAATAGTTGTCTGATGAAGAATAGTTGACGCGCTTGAAAAAGCGGCGTTCCTGATTGCGGAGGTCTACCTCGCAACGTTCGGCATCGCAATTGGAGGTCATGCCGACGCGGTTGCGCGAGCCGCCGCTGGTAACTCGGAGCAGGTCGGAGTCGCCGGAATTCACGTAAATGCGGCCATTTTCAAAAGTAGCCTTGACCATGACTGCCTGCTCGCTGTGATACTCGAGTTTGGCCTCGTTGGAGGAGTATCCATCAGAGGAGGAATAGCCGTTGCTTAAGCCGCCATCGGCCCAGACCACCCAGATGAAACAGCCCAATAGGAGGACGCTGGACAAATAGGCGAGGTTATGGAAGCGGGTATTCTTGACAATCATTTCCAATCCGATAGCAATCAGGGCAACGGGCCAGAGATAGAGGAAATCGAGGAAGATCCACCAACTCAGGTTGCCCATGTTGATTGCCAGGCACAATCCGCCGATCAGAATCAGCGTTAACCCCCATCTAATTCTCGACGGACTCATTGACTCCTCCTGACTTGCTTTCGCGACCTGAAATAGCCCCGGCGACTAACGCCAATCCGGCGACGATGATCAATATCGGCCAGATATATTGCCATTCAAACCAGTCCAAGGTGCGCTCGAGTAGAAAAACCAGCCCGATCATGACAAGGGCGATGCCGGGCAGGTATTTGCGCAGCGGCGACGGTTCGGGTCCAGTCACGGGTTCGACCACGACTTCGTTGGCGGGCACGCGCGGCATGGCGATCCAAGCCACGATGTAGGCGAGCAATCCGAATCCATGCAGGAATACCAGAACGACGAACGCAATGCGGATCAGGACCGGGTCGATATCGAAATATTCTCCCAGGCCGCCTGCGACTCCGGCGAACACTTTGCTCCGGTTAGATAAGTACATCCGCTTGGCCATGTTACACCTCCTTCATGTGGTGGGGACCATGCTCTGCCATGTTTGACGCGACATGTCGCAAAAATGTTTCAGGGGCGCGAGTTTTTTTGGTGGGCGTTTCGGAATGAAATCCGATACAGAACATAGAGATGGTAGAAGGTGGGAGTCCTGGACGCTGAATTGGGAGCGACCGAGTTGTGGAACCAGAAGTAGAAAACAGCGAACGAGTTAGGCAGCCGGAGTTGCCGACCGAAGAGACGTCCTCGCGGTGGCTGGGATACAGCCTTCTTGCCGTTGCCATATTGTTTGTCGCGGTCGGTCTTTACCGCTATCAATTCGGTCCATTATTAGACAAAAGTATACCGGAGCATCAATTTCAGCCGCTCGACACGCCGCCGATTGAACTCACTAGCTTCAGTGTGCGGCATGGGGGAGAGGACCTGACTCCGCAGTGCCTTGAGGTATCAGGCGACTCGCTGTTTGTGACCTTTGCCGGGCAATCGTTGTTGCAGATTTACTCGCGGAATCTTGATTTGCTGAAGAACATTCAATTAGAGCGTCCGGCGGTGCTTCAACCGACGGCGTTTGTTTTGACCGATTCGTTGTTAATTGCTGCCGACACGGTGCTGGGAACAATCGCCGTCTATGATCGCGACGGTTACTATCGCAATTCAGCGTCATGGTATCCGGATCACCAGTCGCGAGTCAGGCCGGTGCATCTATCGGTTGCGGGCGGATTTTTGTACGCGACGGATATTACGCGAAAGAATGTGGCCAAGATTTCTCTGATCAAACGCGAACCATTTTATGACTTTCTTGAGTTGGTCGCGATCTATCCACAAATGGCGGATACGATGGTGAAGTTGCCGACTTGCGCGATGGCTGCGTCGGATGGGAAATTGTGGATCGGCGATTCGCAGCCGGGCGGTTTGTTCACTATGGACGAGGACGGGAAGTTTGCGGCAGGCGAAAAGCCGCCGAAAAGTCGAATGGCGTTTCCGTGCGACTTTGCGGAGTCGCAATTGGGGGATGATGTTTCGTCGCGGCGAATACACTTGCTGGACCGGGTAGCGGGGAAGGTGTTCGTGTACGACGAGAGCGGGAAGTTGCGATTGGTTTATCCGCGCGAGCGCGAATTGCTAAGGCCAACGGGGATTGCGATCGATCCGGAAGCGCGGCACATCTTTGTCACTGAGAGCGAAAAGCGGGAGATTACGGTATTCGGATACTAATTTTATTTCGGAGAAACTAAGCCTTCAAGCGTGACAAGCGCGCCTTCATATCTTTGATTGCGGGAATTTCAATTTCGGGATTAGCCCAATAGCCGAGAGCTTCACGATAGAGCTTGATCGCTTCCGATGTCTTGCCGAGCCCCTCGTTGGCAATGCCATAAATATAGAGACAATACGGGTAGAAGAGGCCAGAACCGGCCGAGCCACCCTCTTTCAGATATGGAGTCAGCATATCATAGGCCTTTTGATAGTTGCCTGAGAGAGCCGCCATTTCGGCAATTGTCCGCGGTCCGTCGTTACCGACACTGTTGGACCTGTTGAGTTCTTCAAAGACACTTATCATCCTGACAGTATCCAAGGTTGCATAGGCATTAAAGAGGTCGAGCACTTGATCGCCGAGAGTTTGCAATTGACTGGGCAGGCGGGAGCGAAATTCGTTGAGGTCCTTTTGAAAGATCGGCCGCATCGAGTCGACTAATGTGTGGTCAAATTCGACCATCAACATTGAGTGGTTGATGCGATTAAAAGGTAGAACGAGTTCGCGTTTGTCGCCGAGGTAGTAGGCGCCGCTATCGGGGAATCCATAGTATTGGTAAAAAGCTGCAATAGAGCTCCAAGCTGCGTAGACCAGGGTGCTGTCGTTGGTGACAGCAATTTGTTTGGCGGCTTTGAAGCGATAGTCCAACGCGGTGCGGAACTTACCCTGCCAATTGGCAAGGTTGGCTTTGATTTCGAGATAGTCATTCATGTCGTAGGGGTCGCTGCCATGTTTGCGCCCCAGTTCTTCGGCGTAGAAGTCCGCTTTGGCAAAGTCGCGGCGGCGAATTGCATTACTGCAAAGGTTGTTCAGGACTGCCGGATCTTCGGGGAAGCGCTGGTAGTATTCTTCAAAGGCCGCTTTGGCGCGGTCGAATTGTCCGAGTCTGGTGTAGATATTTGCCAGACTCAGGTCCGGCGTCGGTGACTCGGGATGGTACTTCTTGATCAGGTTCAGGTAGCTGATCGCTTTGTCATAGTCCTTCAGAGCCAAGTTGATTTGGGCGCTGAAACCAAGCGCCAGTTGAAACTTGGGATCGAGTTTATAGACCTCCTCAAGCTGATGCATGGCCTCGGTGGTGTCTTTGGAGAACTCCCAGACGAGCAGCGCGTAAATCGATCGCGCTTCGATATCGTCGGGGTAATTTTCCACCAGGGTCTTGATTTTGACGAAGGCGTCATTGAGTTGCTGGCGCAGCCAAAGGTCAGAATAGACATCGAGCAGATTGCGGTCGCGCATCGGCATGTTAGCTTCGAGCTTATTCGCTTTGGCAAAATAAGGCGCCGCGTCGGTCATGCGACCCTGAAAGACGTTCACCATTCCGAGACGCATATAAGCGAGGGCAAAGGTTGAGTCGATCCTGATAGCGTTTTCGAAATTCTCGGTGGCTTGGTCCCAAAGCGATGAGAGCAGTTGATTCAGGCCGGCGTGGTAGTAGCGATAGGCTTCGGGATTAGAAGTTGTGAGCTGTGCGACGCCGCGATCGCTGTTCATCATTTCTTCCATATTCAGCGATGAGGCGATGCGCGCTGTCAGGGAATCGACGATTTTGAAGGCATCGTCGCCGGTGACCTTTTCGCCCATAATGAGACGACCGCTTTTGACGTCTTCAAGGCGCGCGTCGATACGGAATTTGTCGCCGAGTTTGTAAATCGTGCCGGACATGACATTGACGGCGCCGAGTTTGCGGGCAGCTTTGACCTGATCTTCGTAACTAATGTTCTTGAGGTCGCCCTCTGACGTACCCATCGCTTCGAGCAGTCGGCGCTGGCTGATGATATTCATCGATTGGCCCTGCGCAAGGTCGGTCATCAGGATTTCCGGGAGGCCGGTTTCGAGCCAGTCTAATTGCGGGTCTCCGGTTTTGTTTTCGAAGCCGAGGATGGCAAGACTGTATTCTTTTGCTTCCAGCGTGGCAGTCGGACTGAGACCGCGATCGCGGAAGAACAACACAGAAGCAGCAATGATGGCGAAGATCGGGAACACGATCATCAAACGTCGGCGGCGGACGCGCCCGACTTCTTGTTTGACTTCCTGCTTGAATGCTTCCTGATTGCGGACGCCGGAAATTGTCGACGAGATGCCGCTGTCGTATTGGCGCCGGAGATTGCGAAGGTCGATTACGAGGTCGCGAGTATCCTGATAGCGCTCATTGGCGTCCTTCTGCAGGCACTTGTCGATTATGCGTTCGATTTCGGGGTCGATGTCGGTCTTATGTTCGCGCGGTGATGGGTGTCTTGTCTCGAGAATTTTCGCCAGAATAGAAACTTGTGACTGTCCAGTGAACGGCATTTAGCCAGTGAACATTTTATAGAGAAGCACGCCAAAGGAGAAAATATCGGAGCGTGTGTCGACAGACTCGCCGCGGGCTTGTTCCGGCGACATGTAGGCGACGGTACCGATCACAGTGCCCATCTTGGTCAAGTTAGCTTTGACGGTTTCGCCGCTGATGGCCTGGTCGGCAGAATGCAGCGGGGTGATTGGCTTGGCGAGACCGAAGTCAAGAATCTTGGGTTCTTCCTGTTCATCGACGATGATGTTTTCCGGTTTGATATCGCGATGGACGATTCCGAGCTTATGTGCGGCAGCGAGGCCATTGGCGATTTTTTCGGCGACGCGCAGAAGTTTGCCAGTGTCGTTGATATTCGCGGCAAGGAAGTCCGCCAGAGGATGACCCTTGATATATTCCATGACGATGTAGTGAATATCGCTTGTGCCGCCGGGAGTTTTGGCGAAACCGATGTCGTAGATTGCCATGACGTTTGCCTGCTGGACCTGGGCGGCGGTTTTGGCTTCGCGTTCAAAGCGGTCGCGGCGGTCCTGATCGCTGAAATAGTCATCGCGCAGAGTTTTGAGCGCAACCCGGCGGTTGAGTTTGGTGTCTTCCGCAAGGTAGACCTCGCCCATTCCGCCTTCGCCGAGTTTGCTGATAATTCGAAAGTGCGCTAAGGTGTCGCCGCTAATCATCGACTTTGATTCTCCTTGTCAGTAAGCCAGTATTGCTTATTGAGGACGGAAATTCAACAAATTTTCAGTCGACGAAGCGGATTCGGCGAATTGAGCACGCGGCGAACTATAACAGCGTGAGCCATTAAGACAACTTGACAGTCAACTTCGTATCGAATTAATTGGACTCATCGCGTATTGGTTCAGGAAACGCCATCTGGAGGCATAATTGGAACCACAGAATCTTTTGTACGAAATAGAGTTTAAGGCCCATCGGCGCGAATTCTACTCGAATCCCTTCAGCCTGCCGTTGCAGGAACAGGAGTGGGTGATTGTAGAAGCGGAGCGCGGCGAAGATATGGGTTTTGTGCATATGTTGATTGGCGAGGAAACGTTCGTGAAGGGCCGCCCGGCGAAGGCGCGCCCGATTTTGCGTCAAGCCAACTATGATGATCGGGACAAGCTGGCGAAGAACCGCGAGATGGAAGCGGAGTCGCTGGCGCGCTGCACGGAATTGATCGCGCAGCACCGGTTGCAGATGAAGCTGGTTGATGTCGAGTATCAATATGATCTCAACAAGATGACCTACTATTTTACTGCCGATGAGCGAGTGGATTTCCGGGCGCTGGTCAAGGACCTGGCGGCAAGTTACCGGACGCGCATTGAGCTGCGGCAAATCGGTGTTCGCGACGAGGCGCGGCGAATCGGCGGATTCGGAATTTGCGGACTGCAGCAGTGCTGCAACACGTTCATCCGCGAGTTCGAGCCGATATCGACGCAACTGGCGCGCGACCAGGGGCTGTCGTTGAATCCGGCGAAGATATCGGGCAATTGCGGGCGGCTGCTGTGTTGCCTGCAGTACGAGCAAAATCACTATGCTGACAGCATGCGCAAGTTCCCCGAAGTCGGTTCGGAAATCGACGGCAAGCAGGGACGAGCCGTTGTCGAAGGCATAAACGTCTTCCACCAGTATATGACAGTTCGCTATCAGGACGGCCTGACCGAGAAGCTGAGTTGGAAGGAATACAATCAAATTTTAAAGAAGAAGCAATTCGTCGCCGCGATAAAGGCGCGCAGTAATTCCGAAAAATGAACTTCTACATAACGACTCCGATCTACTACGCCAATGCAGAATTGCATATCGGCCACGGCTATACCTCTGTCATTACCGATGTTCTCAAGCGCTACCACACGTTGTTCAGGGAGGAATCATTCTTCTTGACCGGAATGGATGAGCACGGTGCTAAGCTTGAAGAATCGGCTCTGGCGCAGGGCAAAACGCCGCAGCAACTTTGCGACGAGAACTATCTCAAGTTTGTCGAATCGCTGAAGACGCTGAGCATCTCGTACAACTATTTTATTAGGACGACTTCCGAGCGCCACAAGAAGGGTGTCCAAAAATTATTGAACACGTTGTGGAACGCAAAGACGCCGGACGGGCAGCCGGCGATCTATCAGGGGAAGTATGAAGGGCTGTACTGCATCGGGTGCGAAAAATTCATCACGGAGAAAGAACTGACACCGGAAGGTCTCTGCCCGGATCATCTGAGCAAGCCCAAGCTCGTGTCCGAGAACAATTGGTTTTTCCGGCTGACTTCGTATCTCGACAAAGTTGAAGAACATATTCGCAGCGGGCGGATCAAGATCATGCCCGAGGGCCGGCGCAACGAAGTGCTGGGGCTATTGAAACAAGGTCTCAACGATTTTTCGATTTCGCGCGAAAGGCTGAATTGGGGGATTGATATTCCCTTCGATCCGACGCAGAAAACTTATGTCTGGATGGACGCGCTGCCGAATTATATCACGGCGATCGGATACGGCGACGATCCAGAGATGTTCGACAAGTGGTGGAACAACTCGCAGATCGTGCACCTGATGGGGCGCGACATTCTCAAGTTCCATGCGATTATCTGGCCGGCGCTGTTGATGGCAGCGGAGTTGCGGCTGCCGGATATCATGTTTATCCACGGATACATAAGTTTGAACGGGCAGAAGATCAGCAAGTCGCTCGGAAACGTGATATCGAATGAGCATTTGGTGGCAGAATTCGGCAAGGATGCCGCGCGTTACCTGCTGGTTTCGCAGTTTCCGTTTCATCTGGACGGAGACATCAGCTATCCGCGATTGTACGAAAAATACAATTCCGATCTCGCGAATGATTACGGCAATCTGGTCAGCCGCGTCGTGAAGCTGACGATGGCGAATTTCGATGGAAAGATTCCGCCGCAGGCAGATGCCGCAGATGAGCACAGCCGCGAACTGACGGACTTGATCGCGACGACGCCACAGAAGGTCCAGACGCAGATTCGGGATATTGATGTGTTGAGCGCGGTGGAATCGATCTGGGTTCTGATCCGCGCTGCGAATCGCTATTTCGATTACAGCAAGCCGTGGGAACTGGCCAAGCAGGGCGATAAGGCAAAACTGGCGGCGGTATTGCACCGGTCGCTTGAGGCAGTTCGCATCGCGGCGACATTGACCTGGCCGATTATGCCGGAAAAATCGGAGATCGTGTTTTCAATGCTCGGGCTCGACGGCGGATATCAACCGAAACTCGTCGACGCCGGAAAATCGAAGTTATTAGCGGCCGGCACTAAACTGCGGCCGCTGGACAATATTTTTCCGCGCTTGCAAGCGCGCAAAGAGGAAAAAGTGGAACCGACAAAACCTGCCGTTACGGAACTGCCCGAGGGCGTCGTTACGATTGATGATTTTTTCAAGACGAAACTTGTAGTAGCGGAAGTTTTGGCATGTGAGAATGTGCCGGAGACGACCAAGCTGCTCAAGCTGCAAATAGCGATCGGCGAAGAGAAGCGCCAGATTGTTGCGGGGGTAGCGGAATTCTATAAACCAGAAGAGATGGTCGGCAAGAAGATTGTCGTCGTTGCCAATCTCAAGCCGGCGAAAGTGCGCGGGATCGAATCCAACGGGATGTTGCTTGCCGCCAAAATCGGCAAGGAATTGAAATTGGTGACGGTTGACGGGGATATTGCCTCCGGCGCTTCGGTGGGCTAAGCGTTGATGCCGCAAGTCACTCACCCGACCGGAGTACACGAAGAATCCAATCATGATCGACACCCATTGCCATCTCGACTTCCCCGATTACAATGACGATCGCTCCGAGGTTTTGCAGGCTGCCAAAGATGCGGGCATAACCAAGATGGTCAACATCGGCTGCGATTTAAAATCGTCGCAGGCATCAGTGGATCTTGCCAATAAACATGCAGAAATCTATGCGGCTATCGGGTTTCATCCGCACGATGCAAAGAACTACGACGATCAAATGGAGCGGCAACTGCGCGAGATGGCGAACAATTTCAAGGTGGTCGCAATTGGCGAGGTCGGGCTGGATTTTTATCGCGACCATTCGCCGCGAGATGTGCAGCGGAACGTGTTCGTGCGGCAGATGCACTTGGCGCGCGAACTGGGATTGCCGCTGGTGATTCATATTCGCGAGGCGTACGAAGAGGCGATCGACATGCTGGTTAGCGAGAAGGCTTACGAGAACAATGTCGTATTACACTGCTTTTCGGGCACGTTAAAGGAGGCGCAGCGGGCGCTGGACTACGGCATGTACCTGAGTTTTGGCGGCGTGTTGACATTCACAAACTCGCGCTTGCCGGAACTGGTAAGCAAAGCGCCGTTGGATCAAATCTTGCTTGAGACGGACGCGCCGTTCTTGAGTCCGCATCCGCATCGGGGCAAACGCAATCAACCGGCGATGGTGGCGCTTGTGTATCAGAAACTCGCGGAAGTTCTCAATCGCGATCGGCAAGAAATCGAAACGATCATCGACAACAACGCGCAGAAGTTTTTCGAATTCGAATGAGACCGAAAAAGCGTCTCGGGCAGCACTTCCTGATAAATGTTCACGCCGCAAAACGCATCGCGGGGATGCTGGCGCTGAAGCCCGGAGATCCGGTTATCGAGATCGGCGGTGGACGCGGCGATTTGACGGTTCATCTGGTCGCCACGGGCGCCGATGTGACCTGTATCGAGTTTGATGCGGAGATGATCGCTATCCTGCAAAGTCGATTTGCGGAGGCGAAGAACCTGAGATTGGTCAATGCTGATGTGCTTGACTTGAAAGTCGACGACTATTTCGCAGCCGAACTCGAAATCGGGCTGGTCGGGAATCTGCCGTACAATATCACTTCGCCAATTCTTGAATGGATTATCAACAACCGGAGCCGGTTTCCGTCGGTCGTGATCATGATTCAGCGCGAGGTTGCTGAAAGGGTGGCGGCGAGTCACGGAAACAAAGACTTTGGTTCGTTGACGGTGTTTGTGCAGTTGTTCTACGCGGTGGAAAAGATATTCGATGTCAAGGCGGGATCGTTTTTGCCGCCGCCGAAAGTGTCGTCATCGGTGATTCGACTGAGTCGGCGCGCAACAGCGCTGGTGAGCGACGAGGAATTTCCGGAATTGCGCAGGTTGACGTCGGCGTGTTTCCGGTGGCGACGGAAGCAGTTAATACGTATTTTGCGGGATGAATATTCGATCAAGCAACCGGCGCTCGAAAGCATGCTCGCACAACTTGAAATTGACCCGACGGTGCGGCCCGAGCAATTGCCGGTGGAAAGATTTGTGGCGCTTGCCCGGCAACTGTCATGTCTAAGACTTCAGCCCGAACACTTGGAATCCTGATCGTCCTGCTATTGCCGCTTTCAACAGCCTATTGTCTATATTTCAATCTCGATTTTTCCATTGATCGCCAGACATACAATTGGGCCGATTCAATATCGGTGAAGCAGTCGTTTGGCAAAGGCGCTTCCTTTCAATTCGGCAATCGGTCGTCGGCGACGCTTTTCCAGGAGTCGGTTTTTGGACAAGGGGGCGACCGCTGGCAGAAGACGGCATCGACGCAGGGAGCGCTTGACTACCAGGTGCGCAAGAATCTCAAAGCCGGAATCGCAATGTCGCAGGACTTCGACCGATTGGAAGAGAAACGATTTATCGGGACGCGAGCATTGGCGACTTCGACGTGGGAAGCGAAGAACCTGACGTGGCAGCAGGGCGCGGGAGTGATATGGGAGGAACGACGTTCGGAGCCGCGCGCAAACAGCGAGACGGGGTTGACGTACCAGTCGGACTTGCGGATTCGTCCGCGCGCATCGTTGGATTGGGGACAGGGCAAGGTCAGCGGCGAATTGACCTCGCTGCGCAACACACCGCGCCGCAATATCAGCCTGAGTTATGAACTGCCGGAACTGGTGATCAACGGCGACACGCTTGCGGTGATGGGGAGCCAGGCATTTTCGCGGCGGGATTATTTTCCGTCGAGCGGCAATTTTGAGACGGTTGCGCGGCAATCGACCGAGCAGCGGCGGTGGGACCTGAACGCGAGCAAGCGGTTGCCGGTTTCGAGCCGGTTGGTGTTTAGCGCCGCGTACCGGTACGATCGCTATGATTATGAATATGAGGGCGACACCGGCGGACTGTTGCGGCAGAATGATAATTTGACTTCGATTTTCGAGTACCGCGTGGCGGTTCACAAGCAGCTGGGCAAGTGGATATCATTTGAATCGAGCTACCTGTTCAATCGCACCGACGAGGACTTTGGGTCAACGCAGACGAATCAGCTTGCGGAGACGGGACAACTCAACGGGCGCGTCGTTCTGAATTACAGCGAGCCGGATACGCTGGAGCTATCGGGGCAAGTGGGAGTGACCTCGTATTTTGCGCCGTCGACCTCGGCGTATTTTTCCGATCGCGACCGGTCGATCAAGGTTGCAGCGACGCGGTTGGTGCACAAGGTTAACGATTTCATCACGGGCACGTTAGACGGGAGTTATCGCGGCTTTCACACGATTTATATTTCGGGCGAACTGTCGGCGAACAATAATATCAACAATGTTTATATCATCAACCCGGCGCTGATTTGGCGGCCGTATCCGGGGATTCGGATACAGCAGAATTACCAGATGCATGCCAATTACGTCTACTACCAGTATGAGAAGAACGCGGTCAGCCAGCGCAATACGTTGTACCGACGGGCGAATCTCGTGAACAATGTAACGGTCAGTATATCGCCGCGAACAGATTTGATTTTTGAGTACAGTTATCGGTATGAGGATTTTGGCAGGTTGGTGTGGGAAGATCAATGGAAGCAGCAAGTGAGCTGGGACCGGCGGACGCACCGGCCAAGGTTTGGCGTCGAGTATCGGCCGTGGCGGGGATTCAGGTTTTATCCATATGCTTCGTACGAAATCCAATCGTCCTACGATCATTTGTTCGACGCCGAGGATGTCCTGGGTCAGCGCTCCAAGAGCGACGAGTTGAGCAGGAAGCTGATCGGATTTGAATTGCTGTGGACGATGTCGCAGAACTCATACGTTGAATGCAAATTGGAACGGCGAGTGCAGGAGTATCAGCGCCAGCACAGCCAGGATTACGATTTTTTCACGATTAACGTCAAGAGGTTCCTGTGAGCAGCACGAAAGTATTTGCATTATTGCTAATTATGCTGGCGTTGCTGTCGTGCGCGAAGGATCCGTTTTCCACGCGCGACAATGAATTGCCGACGAAAAAGCCGGGGACATTTATTCCGCCGACGGCGCCGGCAATCGTGCTTGAGAATCTGCGGTTGTCCTACTCGGAGCTGGTAATCGGGAATTTTATTCAGTGCCTCGATTCGAATTTCACGTTCAGGTTTGACTTTGTGCAGACGACGCCGGGGGATACCTCATGGGGATTCAACCAGGAGGTCGCGTTGACGCAGAAGATGTTCAATGAGTTCAGTTCGAACAAGGAGGTCAGACGTATCAGCATCGAATTTGTCGATCTGCCGGACCAATCGGATATTTTGCTCGACACGGCAGCGACATTGATTCGCAGCTATACGCTGAGTGTAACCGATACACTGGGGACGGTGCAGGATAATTTTCACGGGGTTGCGAGGTTCGATCTGGTAGAGAGCGCTTTCAATTTCTGGTCGCTGCGGCGGTGGGAAGATCTTCATTCTGACACTCAGGTAAGTTCGTGGGCGGAGTTCAAGAATGCGTTTCGTTAGAATCGCGATATTCGCGGTGGTTACACTGATCGCAGCGGCTTGCGAGAATCCGTTTGCCCCGGCGGTCATTGGACCATCGCGAATTGTCCCGATCGTGCGGCAAACGACGCCCGATTCGGCGCTGCACAATTTCAAGTACGCTTACGAGCACCGCGACATCGACGTCTACGAAAACTGCCTGGATAACCAGTTCATATTCCGATACATCGACCAGGATCGGACGGGTCAAATCGAGCAAGTGGAGATTTCCCGCGATGGTCCATCGGGGGATTTGGCTCGTACCGAGAGGCTGTTCCGGTTGTTCGATGAAATCACGCTGGAGACCTGGGTTCCGGTGTTTGACCGGCAGGAATTTCCCAATGACGAGGTATGGGAAGTCTATCGGGTCTACTTCAATCTGTCAGTGAAGGACCTTGACGGCGACTTCGGGTATGAGTTTTTCGAGGCTGTGGGTATAGCCGAATTCAAGTTCCGCAAGTCGGCAACTGACAGTTTGTACCGGATCGTGATTTGGGACGACCGTTCGAACCGGTAAGAATGTCCAAGAAATCCGTTGCCCCTAGCGAACTTTTTCGTTATTCAGATGTTTATCTTTTTCAACATAACTATTCGAATCGCCAATGTGCCTGAAACCGTAGGAGCCATTGATTATGCGCCTTGTTAAGCGCGCCGCACGTGCGACGCTTGCACTATTGACCGTCATCGTCATTGCCGGACTATCGCAATTGACCGGCGCCCCGCAACATCAGAAGACCACGCCGGAGTATGGCATCCGCGACAAGAGCACGGCGCTCGTGGCGTTTACGCACGCGACTGTTGTCGTGTCGCCGGAACTAAGTTATGAGGATGCGACGCTTTTGATTCGCGACGGGAGAATCGCGGCAGCCGGAAATTCGGTGAGCATTCCAATCGATGCCGAGGTCGTTGATCTGAAGGGGAAATTCATCTATCCGGCATTTATCGAGCCATACAGCGAATACGGAATTGAAAGGGCAACGGGCGGACGTCCCGATCGCAACGCCGGTCCGCAATATGAGGGCAGGCGCGTGGGTGTCGATTCGTGGAACGATGCGGTTCAGCCGGAGATGAATTTCGTCAACGAATTCAAGCCGGACGCGGATGCGGCAAAAGATCTGATTGAAGCGGGCTATGCAATAGCGCAATCGTGCCGGCTGGACGGCGTATTTCGCGGGCGCGGATTTGTGGCATTGTTGAATGATGGTCTGCCTAACGATCAGATTCTCGTTGAGCACTCGAGTCATTTCTTGTCTTTCAGCAAGGGAAGTTCGCAGCAGGAATATCCGAGTTCACAGATGGGAAGCATCGCGCTGATTCGGCAGACGTTGATGGATGCCGATTGGTATGCGAAGGCGCAGGAGGCGGTCAGACGCAATCCGGCACAGGCACAGATCGAAACCAATCTGTCACTCGCGGCGCTGGCCGGAGTGAAGAGCGAGCCGGTGGTATTCGATCCTGAGGACGAGCTTTCGCTATTGCGGGCGGACAAAATCGCGAAGGAGTTTGGGCTCAAGCAGACATATCTCGGCAGCGGCTATGAGTATTCGATAGCAAGCCAAATCAAGGCGACAGGCGCGAGTTTGATCGTGCCGGTGAATTTTCCCAAGGCGCCTTACGTGAAAACGGCTGAGGACGCGCTCGACGTTTCGTTGGCCGATTTGCGCCACTGGGAAATGGCGCCATCGAATTTGAGTATTCTCGAAAAGAACCAGATCGAATTCGCGGTGACCTCGGCGAAGCTGAAAGAGCGCGGGCACGCGCTGGCGAATTTGCGCAAGGCGATCAAGCGCGGGCTGACCAAAGAAACGGCATTGGCGGCGTTGACGACCGTTCCGGCAAAGTTGGTTGGTGTTGCCGACCGGGCGGGTACGCTTGAAGCAGGCAAGCTGGCGAATTTTATCATTACCAGCGGCGAGATATTTGACGAAGAACTCGCGATACATTCGGTTTGGATCGCGGGGACCAAGCACCGGGTGGAGGAACCGCCGCGTTTCGACATTCGCGGGGACTACAAGTTATCGCTTGAAGCTAACAGTTGGGATCTGAAAATAACCGGCAAGATTGCTAAACCGCAGGGCACGCTCACGATTGGAAAAGCGAAGAAGGAGCTTGATAACCTAAATAGCGACGGCGCTGCGATTCAGTTCAATGTAGAGTTGGACACGGCCGGATTTAAAGGATTTCTGCGATTCAGCGGGCTGCGCAGTAATCGCGACTTTACGGGGAACTGCGCTTTGCCGAACGGAAAGTCGGTTGCTTGGAGCGCGACATTTGTCTCGGAATATGATGAAAAGGCTGACAGCGCCAAGGCAGACTCGACGAAAACCGACACGACGAAAGTGAACGGCACGGGAAAGTCGGACCGGAGAGAGAAGGGTATGGAGGACGAGGCGGATTCGATAATCGTCTCAAAGTTAACTTTTCCGAACAAAGCCTATGGGCTTGCAACGCCACCGGCACAGGAAAACGTGCTGATTCGCAATGCGACGGTATGGACATCGGAGTCGGACGGTATTCTTGAGAATTCGGACGTGCTCGTCGTGAACGGCAAGTTTTCGGCGGTCGGGAAGGAGCTGGCGGCGCCGGCCGGCGCGAGGGTAATCGACGGCACGGGGAAACATGTAACGGCGGGAATAATCGACGAGCATTCGCATATTGCGATAGCGCGCGGAGTCAACGAGGGCAGCCATTCGATAACTTCCGAAGTCCGGATCGGCGATGTGCTGAATCCGGAGGATATCAGCATATATCGCACGTTGGCGGGCGGCGTAACGATGTCGCAGTTGCTGCATGGGTCGGCTAATCCGATCGGCGGACAGGCGCAAGTAATCAAGCACCGCTGGGGCGGAATGGCGGAAGATTTGAAGTTCACGCCGGCGCCGGCGACGATCAAGTTCGCGCTCGGTGAAAACGTCAAGCAGTCGAACTGGGGCGAACGCAATGTCATTCGTTATCCGCAGACGCGCATGGGCGTCGAGACGGTGATGAAAGACGCTTTTATTACAGCGCGCGAGTATGAGAGTGCGTGGAAGAAATACAATGCACTCGGCGGATCGGACAAAGAGAAGACCGTGCCGCCGCGGCGCGATATCCAGCTCGACGCGCTGGTGGATATCATGAATTCAAAGATGTTCGTTCACTGCCACTCATATCATCAGACGGAAATTCTGATGCTGATGCGATTGGCGGAGGAACTGGGATTCCGAATTCAGACGTTTACGCACATTCTCGAAGGATACAAAGTTGCCGACGAGATGCGCAAGCACGGCGCAACGGCGAATTCGTTTGCCGATTGGTGGGCGTTCAAGTTCGAAGTTTATGATGCGATACCTTATAACGCCGCGCTGATGGCCGAGAAGGGCGTGTTGAGCGGCATCAACTCGGATGACGGCGAGATGGCGCGCAGGCTCAATCAGGAGGCTGGTAAATCGGTTCTGTACGGCAAGATGAGCCAGGAAGAAGCGATCAAGCTGGTGACAATCAATCCGGCAAAGCAGCTCAAGGTCGAGGCTTACGTGGGCAGCATCAAAGCCGGTAAGGATGCGGATTTTGTCATCTGGAACGGCAATCCGTTGTCGACGTATTCGAAGGTTGAGCAGACATGGATCGAGGGCAGGAATTATTTCAGCCTCGCCAAGGACTCAGTCATGCGAGCGGAAATTCTCGCCGAAAAGAGCGCACTGACGCAAAAGGCGCTCAAGAGCGGCGGCGGGGAAAAAGACCGCGGCGACGGCGGCGGATTCAAGCAACCGGAACGAGAATGGCATTGCGACGACGTTCTTGATGTTTGGAGGGAACAGGAATGAAGAAGCTGACAATACTTTTGGTACTGATAGCAAGTTCGCTGGCGCTGGCGCATTTCTACGTTCCGGGTAAGAAGCAAGATCATCCGATTTTGCTCAAGGGCGGAGACCTGTACACCGTAAGCGGTGGAGTATTGACCCAGACTGATCTGCTATTTGATGGCGGTCGGATCACGCAGATAGGAAAGAATGTCCCTGCACCGGCGAATGCAGAAGTGATTGATGTGACGGGCAAGCGGGTATATCCGGGTCTGATTGACGGGGCATCGACGCTCGGAATAGTCGAGATCGGCGCAGTGCGAGCGACACTTGATAACAGCGAGGTGGGCAATATCACGCCCGAAGTGCAAAGTCAAGTCGCTTACAATCCTGATTCCGAGCTAATTCCAACGGTTCGCTCGAATGGAATTCTGTCGGCTCTAATCGCTCCGGAAGGGGGGACGATTTCGGGACGCTCTTCGCTGATGAATCTCGACGGCTGGACGCGGGAAGATGCGGTCGAAAAAGTGGATGTCGGCATTCACGTGACTTGGCCGCGGGCTTCAATCATTACGGCATGGTGGATGGAAAAGACGCCGGAAGACCAAAAGAAAGAAATGAAAGAGAACCGGGCAAAGCTGCGCGACGCTTTCGAGAGCGCGCGAGCTTATGCGAAGGCGAAGAAGGCGGGCACGCTGACGCAAACTGATGTGCGTTGGGAGGCGATGGCGCCGGTTTTTGACAAGCAGATGTTGGTGTTCATCAATGCGGATGACATGCGGCAGATTCAAGAGGCGGTTTCATTCGCGGTCGAGCAGGACATCAAGATCGTCATCGTCGGCGGGCGCGAGTCGTACCGCGTTGCGACTTTGCTCAAGCAACACAACATCCCGGTCATATTAGGTAGAGTCCAGGCACAGCCGATGCGCGAAGACGATGACTATGATGCAGCCTATCGTTTGCCGGCATTGTTGGCGGAGGCGGGAGTGAAATTTTGCCTGTCGTACAACTATGCAAATTGGGGGGGGAGATCGCTTCCGTTCCAGGCGGCGCAAGCTGCCGGGTTCGGACTTGATGCCGGTCTGGCGCTGCGATCGGTGACGCTGTCTCCGGCCGAGATTCTTGGAGTTGAGAAGGACCTGGGATCACTTGAAGTCGGTAAGAAGGCGACGCTGGTGGTATCTGATGGGGATATCCTCGATCCGATAACACAGCGTGTGGTGAGAGCCTACATCGGCGGCAGGGAAGTCGATCTCAACAACAAGCACAAAGAGCTTTACGAAAAGTATCGCGTAAAATCATTCCCGGAAAAGTAAGAAACATCAAGAACATGCCGGATCGCGACGATAGTCGGATCCGGCCCTGCCTACTTTGGTATTCCGTAACAGATCTCGAGAAATTCCCGCAAGATCATCGCCGTCAAGCCCCAGACGGTGTGTTGTTGATATTGATAAAAATATACCGGGACATCTTTGCCGCGATAAGGGCGCGTTTCCAGCCGACAATTTGCGGTGTCGATAAAGAAGGAAAGCGGCGCTTCGATGATTTCTTCGATCTCTTGTGTGCTGACTCGATATGGATAAGGGTGCGGGATGATACCTACGACAGGGGTGACAACATGATTGCTGACCGCCCAGACGTCGTCGAGTTCACCGAGCAATTCGATTTTCGAAGGATCAATGCCGACCTCCTCGTAGGTTTCGCGCAATGCCGTTTGGCGAATATCGGCATCGCCGTCTTCGAAGCCTCCGCCGGGAAAGGAAACCTGGCCCTTGTGCGAAGCGACGGTGTTAGTGCGAAGGGTCAAGAGAACGTGGGCTTCGCCGTTCTTTTCGAAAAGGGGAATTAAGACACCGGCGGGGATACCGGTATGATCGCTGATAGAGCGCTTCGGATGAGCCGCCAATTTGGCGCGGATGTATTGCTTGAGGTCATTCAAATCGAAATTTCGCCGTCTTTCTTCTCCTGAGAATTGCCGGCAGCCGGCAATGCCGTGAGGAATTTGATGTTTCGTTTCAAACCTTCAAAACGAGTGCGTGTGACCGCGGTGTCTCGAAAGAGGCGGTTGTACACGTCGCGGGTGATTTCCTGCCACTCGGTTTTGCTTTTGTTCAGCATTTCGGAGTCGGGATTAAACAATGATTCATAATGAGGTATACTTTTGCGGTTCCAGGGGCAGACATCCTGGCAGATGTCGCAGCCGAACATCCAATTGTCGAATTTGTCCCGCAACTCAAGCGGCAAGTCGCCGCGATATTCGATTGTGAAGTAGGAGATGCAGCGGCGGGCATCGAGGATGCGCGGTTCGACGAGCGCACCGGTCGGGCAGGCGTCCTGGCATTTGCGGCAGTTGGCGCAGAAGTCGGTGATAGGCCGGTCATAATCCAAGTCGAAATCGACGATGATCTCGCAGAGGAAGTAGAAGCTTCCGTGTTCGCGCGTGAGCAGGAGCGAGTTTTTTCCGATCCAGCCGAGTCCGGCTTTGGCGGCCCAAGCTTTTTCGAGAACGGGACCGGAGTCGACAAAGACGCGAAAATTGAAATCGCCGACGTCGGCACGAAGTTTATCGACGATAGAAAAGAGCTTCTGCTTGAGCACCCAATGGTAGTCCTTGCCGCGGGCATATTTGGCGATGCGCGGAGCTTCCGGATCGGTCTGAACTTGATCGGTATAGTAGTTTTGCATCAGACAGATGACAGATTTGGCGCCGTCGACGAGTTTACGCGGATCGAGGCGCTTGTCGAACCAATTGTTCATGTAGGCCATTTCGCCGTGCTTGCCGAGTCGGAGCCAGCGTTCGAGGCGGGGCGCTTCTTCTTCGAGGAAGTCGGCCCGGGCAATGCCGCAGAAGTCGAATCCGTGCTCGCGCGCCAACTGCTTGACAAGAATTGCTCGTTTCGTCGCCGTCATAACCGTATAATCTACAAATTTCTCACGATCTGAAAGGATGAAGTATATGGACTTAGTGAATCCGGAAATCAATGATTACATGCTCAGCCTGACACCGCAACGTCCAAAAGTACTTGCCGACATGGAACAGTATGCCCAAGAGAACGACTTTCCGATCATCGGGCCGCTGGTGGGACGATTCCTGCATCAGCTTGTTCACCTGACTAAAGCAACTCGGATTTTCGAGATGGGTTCCGGGTACGGCTACTCGGCGATTTGGTTTTCGACTGCGCTGAAAGAAGGCGGCACAGTCGAATGCACGGAAATGGACGCCGCCAATATCGCGCGCGGCAAGAAATATACGGCAGAAGCAGAAGTGGATGATCATATTACCTGGCATGTCGGGGATGCGCTGGAGTCAATGGAGAAGGCGGTGGGTCTGTACGACATCATATTAAACGACGTCGACAAACAGCAGTATCCGCGGGCGCTGGAAATCGCCTGGCCGAAACTTCGGCGCGGCGGAATCATGATTTCGGATAATGTGTTGTGGAGCGGGCGAGTTGTTGAGGAGATTCCGCCCAGCGCGTCGACGGCGGGTATTTTGGAATTCAACCGGAAAGTTTATGCGTTGCCTGACTCATTCTGTTCGATCATGCCGTTGCGCGACGGATTGATGCTCGCGGCCAAGATTTGAAGTAATGACAACAAAAGAGGTGATAGCGCGGCTCAAGCAACTTGCCGACACGGGTCATCGTGAACGGATGGCGAACTTCGGAATCGCAGCCGGTCGAAATCTGGGGGTATCGGCGCCGAAGCTGCGGGCACTGGCGAAGGAACTTGGCAAGAACCAGAAGCTGGCGACGTCGCTGTGGAATACGCGGATTCACGAAGCACGGTTATTAGCGGCGATGATTTCGGATCCGGAAACGATTACGGAGGAAGTCCTTGATCGATGGGTTGGCGAAATTGATTCATGGGATATTTGCGACGGATTTTGCGGCGGACTGGTGGACAAGACGCCGTTTGCAGCAGCAAAAGTGTTCGAGTGGACAGAACGCGAAGAGCAATTTGTGCGGCGGGCGGGATTTGTTGTGATCGCGGCATTGGCGGTGCATGACAAGCGGGCGCCGGATTCGATGTTGGAGCAGTTCTTCCCACTGTTAATTCGGCATGCCGGCGATGAACGGAACTTTGTCAAGAAGGCGTTGAACTGGGCGTTGCGCGAGATCGGCAAGAGGAATCCGGCACTCAATCGCAAAGCCATTGCTGTTGCGCTCAAGCTACGGAAGCAGCCGTCACAGTCGGCTCGCTGGATCGCGGCTGACGCGTTGCGGGAGCTTCGGAGCGAAGCCGTGCAACGAAGGTTAGGACGCAGAATCGAGCGATGATAGAATCGAATACAGAATGTCCTCACGCAGTAGTGCTGTTCGACGGATACTGCAAGTTCTGCAATTTCTGGGTCAATTTCCTGATCAAGATCGATAGGCAGAAGCAGCTCCGATTTGCGTCGGCGCAGTCGGCAACGGGGAAGAGCCTTCTGGAGCGCGGCAATATCGACGCAATCGGCGCCGACTCAGTCGCAGTTTATGATGAAGGGCGATTCTATTTGAGGTCGGCGGCGATCCTGCACATCGCAAGGCGCTTGCGGGGAATTTGGCGTCTTGGATATGCGTTCGTCATTATTCCGCGGCCGGTGCGCGACATGATCTACGATTTTGTCGCACGAAATCGATATCGCTGGTTTGGCCGGCGCGAGACATGCCGGGTACCGATGGAAACAGATCGCGACAGATTTCTTGAGTGAAGCATTGACTCTGATTATCCATTTTAGTTAACTGGAGCACGCGAAAACTTACAGGAGTTGAGCTTTAATGGCAAAGAAGCCGGAACTACTCATTGGCGCGCACATGTCGACCTCGGGCGGTCTGCATAACGCGATTCAGCACGGCATAAAAACCGGGTGCACGACGATTCAGATTTTCACCAAGAACAACAATCGCTGGGAACAGCGCCCGACGACCGACGAAGAGGCCGAGAAGTTTCTTGATGCACAGGAAGCGTCGGGAATCAGCCCGGTGATTTCGCACACGGCGTACTTGATCAATCTGGCGACACCGAACCAGGACTTTCACAACAAGTCGACCAAGGCGCTGATCGACGAAATCCAACGCGCGGAGCAGATACGCATTCCCGATGTCGTACTGCATCCCGGCTCGCCGGTGGATGGATCGCCGGAGTATGGAATGAAGAAGATTATCGAGTCGTTGAATCTTTGCATCGAAAAGACGAAGGATGCAAAGGCGCGAATTTCGCTGGAATTGACGGCGGGGCAGGGGTCGCATTTGGGATACACGTTTGAACAAATTGCGGAAATGATATTTGGCGTAGAGAACAAATCGCGGATTTCGGTTTGTATCGACACTTGTCACATTTTTGCGGCAGGGTATGATATTCGAACCAAGGCGACCTATGAGCAAACGATGAAGCAGTTCGCGAAGATTATCGGGATGAAGTATCTAAAAGTGATTCATTTGAATGACTCGTTGAAAGACATTGGCTCGCGGGTCGACCGTCATACTCATATCGGGGAGGGATTGATCGGGAAGGACGCTTTTCAGTTTATTATGCAGGATCCCCGATTCGACAAGATTCCGAAGCTGCTGGAGACGCCGAAGGATGACGGATATGAGGATGACATTCGCAACCTAACCTTGCTGCGAAAGTTGGCGGGTGTGCGTTTTGTCAAATGAGTGTCACGGGTACGGGCTTTCTTCTGCCGCAGCGTGTAATGCGGAACATCGCTGAATCCTTCCGGGTTTAAGTCGATGGTAGTCGTCGAATATGCGGCGGCTCAGGAGGAGAAATGAGAAGACAGGTTTCCCTGCCCGCACTCGTGATGATGGTGGTAATATCACTGGGAATCCTGCTCGCGATTGGCGCAGACCGCAAGGGGCAGGAATTGAGAGAATTGGCGGACAAGCCATTTCCAGAGCAAAACGAGGGAGAAAACTCGATGTCGGCTAAGATCGAAAAAACGGACGATGAGTGGAGGCAACTTCTTACTGACGAGCAATTCCGGATCATGCGGCAGGATGGGACCGAGCGCGCATTTACGGGGAAGTATCACAACTTCAAGGGCGACGGCATCTATGTTTGCGCAGCGTGCGGGAACGAGTTGTTCAGCTCGAAGACCAAGTTTGACTCAGGTACCGGTTGGCCCAGCTACTATGCTCCGCTGAGTGAAACAAGTGTCGAGACCGAGGCTGATCTGAGCCAGGGAATGATAAGGGTGGCGGTGAACTGCAGCCGTTGCGGCGGGCACCTCGGGCACTTGTTTGAAGACGGTCCCAAACCGACCGGACTTCGGTATTGCCTGAATTCGGCCTCATTAAGATTCGTTGACGACAGCAAATAACTGAGCGCGGAGACGACTGAAAAAGACACGCTGCAGATCCTCATCTACAGCGTGTCTTTTGTTCAAGGTCGACTTGGAGTGACGAGGAAACTCCGGTTAGAATGCGGCGATAAAACCTCCGACGAGTTTGAATTCTTCGGCATCCAGGTCGTAGCGCAATTCTGTGACAATTCGGAAATTAGTTTGAAGCAGGTGTCCTACGTGGCCGGTCATCGTACGGTATTTGAGGTCCGGGTCGTCAGATTCCACCCAGTTGAACAGACCGGTCGCGTACCAGCGGCTTGCGTCGCCTTTCGGCCAGTAGACGATTTCCGCTATAGCGCCTCGCGTTTCATTGTTATCTGAAGAGCCGACAATTTTGTCCCGCCGCTCAATATACTGAAGGTTGACTTTGACTCGGTCGAGTGCGAGTGTGAGATCGGGACCGAGCATGGTCACTCGATTTACGGCAGAGAGCGCCATTTCTTCCTTGCCGTAGTAGGCGAATCCTCCAATTCGCACCACCTGCGGCAGGTCCTGCGATATTCTTCCCATCACAGCTTTGTACTTGTCATCATCGTAGAGCCGATCAGCGTTTGCCGCTTCGATACCGCTGCCGTTGATGACTTCCAGAGCGATATCGGTGCCGGTTGAAAGTCCGTAGGTCGCCATAATTCCGCGATCATAGGTAAGATTGAGATTTGATCCGAACGGCTTCACGCGGTAAACCTGGTAATCCTCAAGGGGCAACCGCAGTTCCCGTTTGAATAGCGGGTCTGAAACCTGAAACTGACCGACGTAGATGTCGAGTTCGGAACCGCCCAGATTATTAAACATCACGAAGGCGTCTTCCAGGCCGGCAACTTCGCCACGCTCGCTAAGGAAGAAGTAGAAGTAGTAGGATACATTTTTGCCGAGCGATCCGCCAGATAGGAGCTTAACGAGGTATGGCGAGGTGAAATCCACGGCATGATCAACCTCGGTGTCGTGTGTGATGTAACCCTCCAATCGAAGCGCAAACGGCAGGTCGCGAATAAGCGAAAGATTTTTGTCGCCGGTATCCGTAAAATACCGAGCGGCATCTTTTTCTTTGAGCACAAAACCATTCCCGGCAAACTCGTCGCCGTAGGCTTTTAACCGGGGAAAGGGATCATGGCAAGTAGTACACGACATATTGTACTTACGGGCAAATGCGGGTATGGCGAACAAGTCGCTATTTTGCGCCATCATTATTATCCCGGCAATTGTCGTCATCAGAGTCAATGCCGCCATAGAAGAGCAGAATTTGCGCATCGAGATCTCTCTTCTCATGGCAACACGGTGATTGTCGTTGAATGGTCGTTGATGACGACGACGCGAGACTCTTCTTCCGGAACGCCGAGGAAATCGGCCACAGGCTTAACGAGAAGTTGATAATTCAGGGTAGCGGTTACCTTGAGATCGCCGGGGGCGACGTCGTCGGGAAGATTGAACGTGAAAGTTTCGATTTTAGTCTCTCGTGGTCCAAGGCGATAATCAATGCCGAGAGATTTGGTGTTCCATTGCTGAATTGTCATTCTGCCTTGCGGGTCGAAATAGGCCATGCGGAAGATGCGGTTGCCAACCGGGATACCGTCACGCTGCACGCCTTTGAAGGCAGGGTCATTCAGGGCAATTCCCATATCTTGATAAGCGAGCACGTCGGCGGCAATAGTATACTCCTCGCCGTCGAAGCCCAACGGGTCGACTTTAAGATGATATTTTTTTCCGGCTGCGTCAGTAGCTTCGACATGAAGCCAGACAATGCGGTCTTCGACCGAACCGGAAGGGAATTTGTGGCCAGTTTTCTGATTGAACAACGCGACGGTAAACTTGACCGTCTCACCCGGCTCGACCTCGCGGATATCGGGGTGAATCCGAAGTTCAATCGTCCCGCGCAGCTTTCCCGGGTCGTGCGCGCCATGGAACAGGTGCTGCCGAACATCAGCGTATTGCGTCCCCATTTCAGCGCTTACTCCAGGCGCAAATGTCATATGGCACTGTTGGCAGGTGACTCCTTGGGCGGCATACGGACCCTCCTTCCACTCGAGGTGCGTCGATTTGACCCAAACGCCGTAGGGAGACTTCTCGTTGTGACAAGTTCCGCAGAATTCGGCGGTCGCCAGGAACTCGTTTTTCACCATGTTATGAGCCGGTGATTCACCTTGGGCGCGCGGACCTTGTTTGTCGGCGCCGGGCACCGATGTCCAATTGAAATTGAACGGAATGCTGCCTTCGAATCCGGTAATCGAGTGACAGACTTCACATTGTACACCTTCATTGGCTCGCGAGCCTGCTTCCGGCCGTGCCGGGGGGACATCGCCGGCCAGGAATGAAAGTGGAGCATGGCAACCGTTACACCCCTGCTTGACCCCCGCGACGACTGAGTCTTTTTCGGCATGGGGAACGGCGAGCTTAAAGTATTCGATTTCATCCCATGCGTGCGTGTATGACTGCGACATCATTGACTGCCGCCATTGCTGGTAAAAGCCGACATGACAAGAGGTCCCGCAAAAGTCCGGAGTCATGTAGCTATCGTATTTTTGGGTTCCGAGAGCCTGGTCACCGGCCTTGGGTTGAGCTGAGGCAGCGCCGGCTCCGACGACAAGGAGTGTAAAGAGGTACAGCCAGCATTTCTGCATTAGAAAAACGCGGACAGTTTGCCTCTTTTGTGATTGTCCCATCATGTTCGTCTCCTTCCAATAGTGAAAAAAATCACAAGACTTAAGTCGTCTTTTACTTACAAGAGTACTAAAGAGCGCAGTCGCGTACGGATTAATATGGACTTTTGTATCGATGCGCTGCGTTTAATGAATCGAATTGCAGGCGGGCAGTCAAGCAGAAATGGGAGGCGAGCGGAGTAAAAACCGGGCTAATCACTTAGGAGATTCGACCTCGTGGATAGCCGGCAAGGGAGAAACTTCTTGACAAATATGCACTTAGCTCATACATTTAGGTGAGGCGTACTTGCCTATTGGTACCGAGCCCAAACGCAACCAATCTGATTTGGAGCATACTTTTTTATGAGACCAGCCGGACGCGCATCGTCGCCCGCGATTGCCATTGCTATGTTAATCCTCGCACTTGCCTCACAATTGTCCGCCTCAGACGACTTGACCAAAGTCCCTTCGAATGCCTGGCAGGAAATCGGCCGACTTGATGGCGACCATGTCAAAGCCGCAATCGATGAATTAGGCGGGGACTGGTGCCAGACAGAAATCCGTTGGGCGGAGAAGTTGGGAGTGAATAAGAATACGGCGCTGGCCTGTACGCCGCAAGGTCCGTGCGACAATCCGGCGACGCGCGATTTTAATATTCCAGATGGCAGTGATCCATTTACATCGCTGCGGATTTATTTCAATGTCTTTGCGAACGATGACGGATCGAATCCGGCGGCAAATCAGGCGAAGTTTGACGCGCAGATGGCGACGCTCAATGCCCATTTTGCGCCTTCGAAGATTCGTTTCACCGGCGGTTGGCGCATAGTTAACTCGACGACGTATCGGACGTTTACCGACAACGAAGAATTCGGCATGAAGGGCGCCTATGCGGTCGATCCGGATTCGCAGCTCAATGTCTATGTGACGAATATCAATTCGAGCTATATCGGCGTCGGGACATTCCCTTGGGACAGTGATGCGCTGACATTTCTGGGCGGCATTATACTTGATGACAATTACTTTGGCGGCGGCGAAGGCACGCTCACGCATGAAGTCGGGCACTGCATCGGGCTTTGGCATACGCATCATGGTGTCTCAGAAGTTACCCAGTGCGGCGCGTGCTATGAGCGCCCGGACGGTACGGATGCCGACAATGTCGGCGACTTCTGCTCGGATACGGCGCCGACACCGACGAACTTCAATTGCAGCGCACCCGGCGGCACCGATGCTTGCACCGGGCTTAGCTGGGGGGCGACTGATCCGCAGAATTTCATGGGCTATGCGCCGGATTTCTGCTACACCGAGTTCTCTTCGCAGCAATGGGGACGATATCATTGTTGGATCAATAACGAACTGGGATCGTGGCGCAACTGCGGCGGCAACAAGAACGGATCGTCGGCATTGGAGGCGTTGGTTGACACCGACGGCGACGGCGTTGACAATACTCTTGACAACTGCCCGAACAACTTCAACCCCTGCCAGGAAAACGTAGATAACGATGCCTTTGGCGACGCCTGCGATACTGACATCGACGCGGATGGTGTGCTGAATGCTTCCGATAATTGCGCGTTCTTAGCAAACGCGGGCCAGGCAAATAGCGACGACGACCAGTTTGGCGACGCTTGCGACAATTGCGGATCGGTGAGCAACGACGACCAGGGTGATCTTGACGGCGATGGATTCGGCGATGCGTGTGATGAATGTACAGATACGGACGGGGACGGCGCGGCGGATCCGGGATTTCCGGCCAGCACTTGCCAGGTTGACAATTGCCCGGCGGTAGCTAATGTGTCTCAAGCCGATGCCGATGCTGATAACGTGGGTGATCAATGCGACAACTGCGTTAACACGCCGAACCCGGAACAGTATGACGAAAACGTCGACGGCATCGGAGATGCCTGTGACGGTCAGCTTCATATCCAGAGCTATATTCTTCCCGAAGGATACTTAGGCGAGCCATACTTCCACCAGTTCTCGGCAGTCGGCGGATTGTTGCCCTATGAGTGGATTTTCTTCGGCGGCGATTTGCCGTTTGGCTGCGACTTTAACGGCGGCGCGGTGGGAACCATGACGGGAACGCCCTCGTTCAAAGCGGAATATTTTTTCACAATCGTTTGCAAAGACGCCAGCGCACCGGAGATGGAAGACACGATTTCCTTGAGCATTCGGATTGTCGATCCGCCGCAAGCGCCGTATTTGTGCGGCGACGCGGACGGCAATGACCTTACCACGATTTCCGATGCGGTTTATCTGGTCAATTTTATTTTCGCGGGAGGATCGGCGCCGGATCCGATTGAATCGGGAGATGTCGACTGCAATTCGATAGTGACAGTTTCTGATGCTGTTTACTTGATCAACTTCATTTTTTCCGGCGGCCCGGCGCCATGTGCGGCGTGCCGGTAGGATCGTGTGAAGTTGGTTTTACTTTATGCGCGAACAACAACTTAAACTTATTGGAGCCGGCGGCGAAGCGCCGGGCATCCAGGGAAAGTGAGCGAGACGATGCGATTAATTGACAACGTCTGCAGGCGATTGAAGCTTGGTTGTCTGTTGTCAGCCGTAGCCTGGTTGACGATCACGACAGTTCCGGCGGAGGCCGCGAAGACATCGGAAGAGATCCTTGAAGAATTGCGCGCGAATCCGGACCGACTTCAGGAGATCATTCGCGAAAATCAGATACGGTGGTGCGGATCGACAGCGCTGGAAGAGGCGCCGTCCGAGGATGCGATCAACCGTTCGCCGTTGGACTGCCCATTGAGCGGCGCCTGCGACAATCCGGCGACACGCAATCAGTATTTGCCGGCGCCGTATCAGACGGTCTACTATGCCCGCATCGTTTTCCATATTTTCCGCGAAGATGACGGCACGAATCCGGCGAGCACGGTTACGGAGTGCAATCAGATGTTTGCGAAGCTGAACTCCGATTACGCTCATTCAGGTATTCAGTTCTTGCTCGACGGAATCCTGATTCACGACGATTCGGACTACCGGATACTAAGCAGTTCAGAAGACTTCTTCATGAAGCAGACTTATGCCGATTCGTACCAGACGAAAATCAATATCTACATTACTGATATCGAGCAGACGCAGCCGGGTTTGATCACGCTGGGTTATGCTTACCTGCCGTGGCAACAGGCCGGCCAGGTTCGCTACGGTATCGTAATGCACACGCTTGGATTTGATCCGAGCTCCGGAACCACTACTCACGAAATGGGACACACGCTTGGACTTTACCACACGTTCCGCGGCGTCGATGAGACGACGGCCTGCGGCACTTGCTATGAATTTGCCGGCAGCCCGAGTGATGTACGCGGTGATTTTACTTCGGATGTACCGCCGACACCGCTGAACTTCAACTGTGCTCCTCCGGGCGGAACGGACGCTTGCAACGGCCAGCCATGGGGTGCGACGCAGCCGGAAAACGTGATGGGATATTCGGGATGCGCGGTCGAGATTCTCACCAATCAGCAGGAAGCCCGTATGCGCTGCTGGACGAATGCGATTCTGCAGAACTATCTCAATCTCGACGTCGATGCTGACGGTGTTTCGAACGCCACCGATAATTGTCCGTTGACAGCGAATTTGTCGCAATCAGACGCCGACGCCGACACGGTCGGTGATGTGTGCGACAACTGCCCGAGCACTCCGAATCGCGACCAGCTTGATGCCGACGCCGATGCCATCGGCGATGTGTGCGATGATTGCACCGATACAGACAACGACGGCTACGGTAACCCCGGCTACGCACTGAACACTTGCGCAGTTGACAACTGCCCGAATGATGCCAACGCCAATCAACTTGATACCGACTCCGACGCAATCGGAGACGTGTGTGACAATTGCCCGACAGTGGCGAATCCGACGCAGCCTGACCAGAACGACGACGGTGTCGGCGATCATTGCGACGGCAATGTTTACTGTTATCAGAACTTGCCGCCCGACGGATTCAAGAATATTCCATACTTCTATCAGATGGAAGCGGTTGGCGGAACTCCGCCGTACAACTGGGTATTTCTTGGCGGCGACTTGCCGTTCGGATGCGATTTTAACGGGGGCGCGGTCGGAACCATCACGGGTACGCCGTCGTTCAATGCCCAGTACTTCTTCACGATCGCGGTTTTCGACGCCCAGGGATCGCCGGCCTCAGATACGGTCAGTCTCAGCATCACGATAAGCAACCCGCCGTACATTTGCGGCGATGCCGACGCCACTGGGATTGTGACAATCTCAGATGCGGTCTATTTGATCAACTACATTTTTGCCGGCGGACCGGCGCCAACTCCGCTTCTTGCTGCCGATGCCGACTGCAACGGTATCGTGACGATTTCGGACGCGGTGTATTTGATCAATTACATCTTCTCAGGCGGTTCGGCGCCGTGTGCCGGCTGCTAACGCAGGATTAGACATTGTATTCATGACCGGGTGGACGAAATGTCCGCCCGGTTTTCTTTTTGGATGCCTTGAAAGAAGCGCTCAGTTGATTTGAAAATCTTGATTGTCTTTGGAGAATTCGAGTACCGTGGCGTCGGCAACTTTGAGATAATCACTAACACGCATAACTATCGAATCGGTTAGTGAGCCGGCGTTGAAGGCAATCTTTTCATTGTTGAGTATCGACTTGTCGACATAGAGATCAAAAGGAAGAATCGGAAAACCGAAGGGCGGCACCGAGCCGGGCACAAGTCCGGTGAAGTCCAGCAATTCTTCGGCGTTGGCGAAGCGCAAAGCCTTAACGCCGAAGCGCTGTTTCAAGGAATCAGAGTCGATTTTGAGCGCCGCGCTGAGTACGAAGAGGCGAAAGACATCGCCGACTTTCATGAGAATCGCTTTGCCGCCGATTTTGACGTCTTCACCGCGAGCTTTGGCGGACTCTTCCGAAGTATGAGTCGGCTCGTGATGGACGCTGCGATAGGCGATGCCGTTTTCATCGAGAAAGTTCTTGATGGTTTCGAAAAGTGGTTTGCTCAAGTATCAACTCCTTTAGAGTGGCAGCATAATGCGGTGATCTGATGCGTCTTGTCAAGGCGATCCTATCATTATCGGATGGCGAAACGATAAATTCCGATTTTAGATCAACGGGTGAGTAGTTATGTTGATTTAATGCGACACGACCCATTCCGCTTCTGCGTCGAAATTCTTCCGCAAGTTTCGCGCACGTTCGCGATCAATATTCGCGTGCTGGACGGGGATTTGCATCGGGCAGTGCTGTGTGCGTACTTGTTTTGCCGCATTGTCGATACCGCAGAGGACACGGAACACCTCACGCCGACTCAGCGAATCGCACTGCTGGAATCTTTCAGACAGATATTTGCGTCGCGCCGTTACGACGATGAGACGCTGGCAGCCTGGATTCAGTCGTGGGGAGCGCTTGACGCGGCAAATCCCGAGCACCAATTGATAATCGGTCTACCGCAGGTGGCGGCGGCATTTTTGCTGCTGCCTGAATCGAAACGTATTCCGGTAGAGGCGTGCGTGGTCGAGATGGCAGAGGGAATGCGAGCGACGGTCGTACGGAGGCAAGACAACCGAGAAGACCTGACGGTACTGGAGAGTATGGATGATGTCAAGTCATACTGTCATTATGTTGCCGGGACGGTGGGCCAGATGCTGACTGAATTGTTTATGGGTGAGATTCCATCGCTGCCGCAATCCGATCGGGAACGACTGCGATCGCTGGGTCCGGCATTTGCGCTGGGACTGCAGATGACGAATATCATCAAGGATTGTCACGCGGATTATCTACGCGGCTGGTGCTATATACCGAGCGAATTGATGAAGGAGCATGGGGTTTGCGCACACGAGTTCTTTGCGCCGGCTTACATTCGCGCGGCGCAGGAGACGCTCAATGTGTTGATTCGTCGAGCAGCGACATATCTCGACGGCGCGCTTGAATACACACTGCTTATTCCGCGCAGCTATGTGCGAATTAGGTTATTTAACCTCTGGTCATCGTTTTTTGCGATCAAGACTCTGCGCAAGGCGTGGAATAATCCGGCGCTGCTGAGCGGGCAATTCAAGGTCAAGATTACGCGCGCGCAGGTATATTGGACGTTGCTGCAAACGCTAGTTTGTGTCGGATCAGACAAGATGTTGCGTAGTGCGTTCAATCGCCAGCGGAGCAAAATTCCGGCGTAGTCGAATTGGTTCAGTAAAATTTTTGCGCCGAGTGAAAAACTTGCCTAAAACTGCAACAAACAAGGCTGGCGCTGTCGTAATAACATCGTGACCAATACATTTGTATCAGCGCTCGACACACAGATCGATAAGTACGACCTCCTCAAGCATCCTTTTTACCTACGCTGGAATTTGGGAGAATTGACCCATACCGAGCTCAGGATTTACGCCAGGGAATACTTCCATTTTGTGCGTGCGATACCGACTTATGTCAGCGCGATTCACTCCAATTGCCGCGAACATGCGCAGCGATTGTCAATTTTGGAGAATCTGGTCGAGGAAGAGACCGGCGGCGAAGGCCTAATCCCACATGAAGAGTTGTGGGTGTGGTTTGCCCGCGGCATCGGAATATCGCGCGACGAACTTTATTGTCATTGTGGTTCAGTGGCGACGCGCAAGTTGATGCTGACCTATCGCAATCTCTGCAACTCTTCGAACTGCGCAGTCGGCGCAGCGGCGATGTATGCGTACGAGTCGCGCATCCCGGCTGTATCGTTTTCCAAATTGGAGGGGCTGCAACAGCATTATGACATTCGCGATGAAGAGACGTTGCAGTTTTTCCGCGAGCACATGGTGGCCGACATTGAGCACTCCAAGACCTGGGCGAATTTGATTGCACGGATGGCGAATTCCGAAGATGACTGCAAGCAAATTGAAGAGTCGGCGGAAAAGGCGGCGCGCGCGCTTTGGCGCATGCTCGATGGAGTCTGCGAACAGTGCGACATACCAGCGATCAGTTAATTTCCTTCTGAAAAAACACCCCCCATTCCAGAAATCTTCGATTCGGCAAAATAATAAGGGGCACGCGCAAGCGTGCCCCTGAAACCGTATCAATCGGACAGAATCGCTAAGGACACAGGAGTATATACACGGCGCAAGTGCACGGCGCCGGTCCTCCCGAGAAGATATAGTTGATCAAATAAACGGCGTCGGAGATTGTAATTATGCAATTACAATCGGCATCGCCGTTGCAGGGCGTGGGGCCGCCGGAGAAAATGAAGTTGATGATGTAGACAGCGTCGGAAATGGTAATAATGAGGTTGCCGTCGGCATCTCCGGGTTGGCAGATGCAGAGCGCCGAGTCGCAGGCATCGCCGACACCATCAGAATCAGAGTCGGTCTGACTGAAATTAGGGACAGTCAGGCAATTGTCGCAAGAGTCTCCGACCATATCCAAATCGACATCTTCCTGGAAGGGGTTATCGGTCAAGATGCAATTATCGCAAGCGTCTCCGAGCGCGTCGGTGTCGCTGTTCGCTTGACCGGAGTTGGGAATGCCGGGGCAATTGTCGCAGGCGTCGCCTTGACCATCGCCATCGGCATCAAATTGCCCGGGATTGGAAAAAGTCGGGCAATTATCGCAGGCATCGCCGGCGCCATCGCCATCGAAGTCTGCCTGGCTCGGATTCGGAATGGTTGGGCAGTTGTCGGACAAGTCAGGAATGCCGTCGCCGTCAAAGTCGGGTGCGCAATTGGGAACGGCCTCGAAGACGATATCCTGATCACCGCCGCCGACGCGTTCGTCATTCCAGGTTGAAGAAAATTTGTTTGGAATATTGAAGTCTGAACCGAGGTAATTGCCGATGTAGAGCGGAGCAGGCGGCAAGCCGAAGATCGCTGCCGGGGCAGATGGCGGGATATCGGACAGCACGCAGTCGGTCCAGGTTAATCCACAATCCATCGACGATGAGACCCAAGTCTGTTTTCGGATATTGGTCGGGTCGTTGCGGCGATCATAGTAGGTGACGCGAATCTCGCCGGTTGCCGGATGCACCGACAAGCTGGGCGCCCATTGATCAAGACCGTTGCCAGCCGGGTCCTGGTTGACGCGAATGATTGGCGACCAGGTTCCGAGGGCTCCGGTTGGACTCCATGAGAAGAAGACGTCGACATCGCCGAAGACCGTCGAAGTGAATGCAGCAAACACGGCTCCGGGACATGGTCCGCCCGCGGGTCCGGTTCCGATTGAAATGCCGTTGGAGCCGGCGATTCCGGGCGGCATTACCACAGGAGTCGGAGGCGTCGGCGCAATAGCGACGACAGGTCCAAATGGCGCACCGAGTGCAGGGGATGCGCTAATGAACGCGATCGTGCCGTCAGTCCAGCCGACATAGACTCCGCCGGGTGGAACCATGCCGTTTCCGGGAGGCCCCATGATAGCGACCGAAGGTCGATAAGACGCCTGTGAATTGCCAACGGGCAGGCCTGCTGCAACCAGAACCGCGGGCGGTGAGAAAGCGGGAAATATAGGAGCAGGCCCGGGCGCCGTTCTTGAATAGGCGTAGTGAATGAGGTAACCGTCACCGGGGGGAGCCGGGTCATCAAAGGGATTGCCGTTGCCATCGCCATCGACGCCGTTTCCGTTCATGAACTCAACCCAGGCAACGTGGACAGCGCCGAAATTGACGGCAGGGTTGCCGGGGATGTCATCAACGGCGACGTCAGGATAATCAAACCAATTAACGCCGGGTACGCTCACTCCTGAAACCGGGACACCGGCACCGAAAGCGGCGCCGCCTCCGGGAGAAGCGTGGGCGAGGATTTGATTGGGCGAGAGCCACGGTGCACCGGGACCATAGGCAGCGCCGACGGAAAAGAACGGTCCGGCGGGATGAGCTGAAATCGACGGATTCCATTCAAAGGCGTAAGGTGCGGTCGGTGGAATAACTCCCGCCAACCAAGCGGCGCCACCAGTCATTGAGATACCGAAACCGATGAGCGATGTGCCGAATCCAGCGGGAGGATACTCGCTCCAGACGGAATAGAGTTCACCGGCGGTGGTTTCGCTGTTGGCGATTTCGGAATTGTGCTGCTCGGAGAATGGCGGACTTGCGTTGACGATGATATTTGGCGCGGCAATCGCGGCGAGGCGCATCGTCAACAGCAATAGCAGGGCAGCAACGAATGATAAGCCCTTCGCTTGACAGGGACCTGGTCCGGTCATTTTTACCTCCTGAAAGCTGTTTGTGGGGTATGGTCTGTTCGTACAGCGATCGGGACCTTGCCAGTTCGACGCGAAATTGTCCGCCTGAAGACAATATGGCGCACACGACCGCACGTCGTGCGAACGTCGGAACCTTAGAATTACTCTGTTGAGAAGAATCGTTGTACAGTGATAATATACCGATGTAGTACTTGTTTTGTCAACGAATATTTGATTTGGGCTGCTGACGACGAGTCTTCGGCAGCGGTCCACCTTTTAGTTTGACTTAGGGAAGGCGGTTTCGATTATTGACCGTATGCGCAGAATTTGGCTCGCCTTGGTATTGCTTCTGCTGTCGCAGTTTATGATGCCTGCCCACAGTGAGAATATATTCCGGATTGAAGCGACGGATAGAACATTGAATCGCTATTGGGAGGAGCGCTTGCTTCTTGATCCCGGGCTTTTTCTCTATGCCAATGTTCTGCCGCGACTGGTTCCGGCAACGGAAGAACGGGAGTATGATTCTGGAGTCGGCCCGATTCTCAAGAAGCGGATCGACGCATATGAACTGCGAGCGAACATGCAGTTAAATCGTTGGGGCGTGTTGAAGTCGACTGACAGCAAGGGTCTGCGGCTGGGCACCCGATTTGTGCCTTATTTTGAGGAGATCGCGGCTGATGACGAAAAGCCGATTTTTCGAGTTGGCTTGACGAGCGAGGCGTGGGTGGTTCCGTCGGATAAAATTCAGGTGCATCTGCGGATGCGGCTTGAGAATCACGGGGAGCTGTACTCGCAATTCAATGGTCGCAAGTGGGACAAGAAGATCACCGGCTGGATTGATAATGCGGCGGTCTACTACTACAATAAGGGCTTGTTTGCCTCGATTGGACGATCGGCGATGATCTGGGGACCGGAGCAGCGGGATGCATTGTTGCTTTCCGACAATGCTCCGCAATTCGATCGCATCTGGCTCGGGTACGAGCATAGGGCGGTGCGATTTGATTATTTCATCACGCGACTCGATGACGTCGAACACAACGATTCTTTGCTGGTGCGATATATATCAGCGCACCGTCTGTCATTTCGCAAGCACGGTGTATTTGAGCTTGGGCTATCAGAGGTTGCGCTGTATGGCGGATATAATCGTCCGATAGATTGGCGATATCTCAATCCGGTCACCACTTACTATTGGGAGCAATGGAACCGCGGCAGCGATGACAATATATTCTTCGGACTGGACCTCGCGGTGTATTGGCCGCGCCAATGCCGCATATTTGGCGAGCTGATGATCGATGACTTTCAGATCGATCTGAAGTCTGAACCGCACCAAGTGGGGTACAAGATCGGTTTCGACATGCTTGAACCGTTCGGGTTGCGGAAGCTGTTTACGAAACTCAGTTACACGCGCGTGAACACGACGGTGTATGGTCAGAATCAGGCGCAGAATCTGTATTTGTACTATGGCCAGCCGATTGGGTACTTCGACGGGAATGACCAGGACCGAATACTGGCATTAGCGCGGTATCATGCCGGCAGCACGCTGGATCTTGAGCTTGAGTTCCAGTTTACGCGTAAAGGGGAAGGGCGAATCGAGCAGCACGCTTTCTCCGGCGTGCCGTTCGAGGACAAGTTTCCGATTGGTGTCGTAGAGAAGTCGCCTTCAATCAAAGCGACAGCACTTTGGTTTGGGAGCGGACCTATTGAGGGTCGAGTGTCTGCAAGATACGCGCATTTTAATAATTACCGGCATGTCTGCGGTGACAATGTCAATCGTGTCGATCTGAATTTATTCATAGCCTATTATCTGCAAGGCTTAGTTGACTGAGCATGAACCGTTCGGTGACGATTCTCGCCCCCGCCAAGATTAATCTCTACCTGAAAATTCTGGGCCAGCGTTCAGACGGCTACCACGATATCCATTCGCTGATTCAGGCGATAGATCTGTATGACACCGTGGTCGTAACGCGGACAGAATCAGGGATTTCGATGAACTGTGACGACCCGAAATTGCCGGCGGATTCGTCTAATCTGGCTTGGAAGGCGGCTGATTTGATGCTGCAGAAGGCGAAGGTATCGGGTGGCGTAGCGATCAGCTTGGCGAAACGCATCCCTTACGGGGCGGGGTTGGGCGGTGGAAGCTCTGATGCGGCGGCTGTAATGAAGGCGATTAACCGGATTTATGGCTTGAATTTGGGTTGGCAGCAACTGGCCGAGTGGAGTTCAGAATTGGGGTCGGACATACCCTTTTTTTTCTCGAATGGCACAGCGATTGTGTCTGGAAGGGGTGAAATTGTGACTTCGGTTGAGGTTTTGCAGAGCTGTTTCGTACTTCTAATCGTTCCGGGATTCAGAATTTCGACCAAAGATGCCTATCAAGGTCTAAGATTGTACTTGACAAAGTTTTCGGTGATGAGCGATATTAACCTGAAGACATCAGGTTCAGAATTTTTTAAAACGCTATACAAGCTTGGCAACGATTTTCAGAGGATGGTCATTGCGGACCATCCGGAGATTGGTTCGTGCATTTCTGTGTTGCAGCGGGGCGGGGCGAGTTACGTTGGGCTTTCTGGCAGCGGCTCAGCCTTTTTCGGATTATTCGAGCGCGAGATTGACACGGAGTTGGTTAAGGTTGTTTCCAGTCAATTTGGCTGGCAGGTATATAGTCTCAAGCCTGTGAGGTTGGCTCAGAATTAGGGACTCCGACGGAAATGTATTGGGAGGTAGGCATGGAAATCACAGACATTCGGGTAACTCTCAAGAACGAGGACAAGCTCAAAGCGTTTGTGAACATCACATTTGACAATCAATTTGTGGTGCGCGGGCTGAAGGTGATCAACGGGAAGACGGGATATTTTGTCAGTATGCCGTCACGCAAGCGCCCTGACGGCACACATCAGGATATAGCGCATCCGGTGAACAACGAAGCGCGCCGACTAATTGAGGACCGTGTATTGGCAGCTTACGAGAAGGAGCTTGCAGAAACGGAAACAGCGGCCGCGACAAATAATTAGCGACGTCAAGAACAATTTTCCGCTTTCGAACTTTAACGGCAAGAGTCGTTGACTCTTTGCCGTTATCTTTTTATACTGCCGACGAAATAGGGGCGTAGACAAGTGGTTAAGTCAGCAGATTTTGGATCTGCCATTCCCAGGTTCGAATCCTGGCGCCCCTGTTTATAAACGTACAAACCCACCCGTCGACTTGAACGGGTGGGTTTGTTTTTTTGGTAAACCTGACCAATGATGTCTAAGATTCAGCCTTACTGCCGGCGCCAAATATCGAATACAGGACGGGCAGAATGATCAGGGTAAGAGCGGTTGAAGTCAGAATTCCGCCGATGACTACAGTCGCAAGCGGTCTTTGGACCTCAGCGCCGACGCCCGTGGACAATGCCATGGGGATAAATCCGAAGGCGGCCACCAGGGCTGTCATCAGCACCGGACGCAGACGGGATTCGCCGCTGGCGCGGACTGAGTCGAGCAGGCTGTTGCCGTCGGAGCGGAGTCTCTTGATGGTTGAAACCAGAACCAATCCATTCAAGACAGCGACGCCGGAAAGCGCAATGAATCCGACACCGGCGGAAATCGAAAAGGGCAGATCGCGAATCCACAACGCCAACACGCCGCCGACGGCCGCGAGCGGGACGCCGGTGAATATCAGCAACGCATCGCGAATCGATGAATAAGTCCAGTAGAGAAGACCCAAGATCATCAGCAAGGCGATCGGCACGACGATGGCGAGCCGGGTGCGTGCGCGCTCAAGGTTTTCGAATTGTCCGCCGAAGCGGACGAAATAGCCCGGTTCGAGTTTGATATCGCTGCTGATCCGGTCGCGCAACTCATTGACGAAAGAACCGACATCGCGACCGCGGACATTGCACTGCACGACGGCGCGGCGTTTTCCCCATTCGCGCGTGATGGTTGAATAACCGCGGTCCAAATTTGGCACGACAAGTTGATCCAGAGTCAGAATCGCCTGATTGGCTTGGATCGGAATGCGCTCGATATCTTCCGGCACCCCGGAGTAGCTGGAGTCGAGCCGCACCATCAGGTCGAAGCGGCGTTGACCTTCAAAGACTTCACCGACGCGGATGCCGCCCATACTTTCGACATAGCTGAGGGCTTCACGTGCTTCGACTCCATAGCGCGAAAGTTGTTCGCGATTGAGCGCGAGCCGCAGTTGCGGCTGCCCGGTGAGTTGCTCGACGGTGATGTCGGCGCTACCCTGGATGGCGGTCATCAGCGCGGCGATTTCTTCGGCTTTGGCTTCGAGCAATTCGAGTTCATCGCCGAAGATTTTGACGCCGACGTCGCCGCGAATGCCGGCAATCATTTCGTTGACGCGCATTTCGATGGGTTGGGTGAAAACGCGCTTCATGCCGGGAATGTCGGAGAGTTCGGAGTCCATCAACTGGACGAGCTCTTGTTGATCGCTTGCCCTGGTCCACTCGTTGCGCGGTTTAAGTGTGATGAAAACATCGCTCAGTTCCAGCCCCATCGGATCGGTCGCGAGTTCGGCAGTGCCGATGCGGGTCCAAACGTGGTCGACTTCATCAGGGAATTTTTCGAGCAGGATTTTCTCGATGCTCGTATTGTTGCGCACCGATTCGTTGACGTCAATACCGGCGAGGCGGATGACATTGACGGCGATGGTACCCTCACTTAAACGCGGAATGAACTCCGAGCCGAGGCGCATAAAAAGCAGCGTTCCGATTGCGAGCGACAACACAGTCAGCACCAAAATGGCGCCGCGATTGTCCAGCGCAAAACTAATGACGGGGCGATAGAGGCGCTTTGCCCAGTGAATCACGCGCGGTTCGCGTTCCTTGAGGGGCTTGGTCATAAACAAGGCGATGAGAGCCGGAATCACCGTGAAGGACATGATCAAAGAACCGAGGAGGACGAAGACCACAGTCAGCGCCATAGGACGGAACATTTTGCCTTCGACGCCTTGCAGTGTGAGGATTGGCAAATAGACAAGGATGATAATCAGTTCGCCGAAGAGCGTGGGTTTGCGGACCTCCATGATCGCGTCGCGGATGACAGTTAAACGACTTTTGCTTTCGTGCGGTTGACTGAGGCGCTGGACGGCATTCTCGACCTGGATCACGGCGTTGTCGACTGCCAGTCCGAAATCGATTGCGCCGAGACTCATCAGACTGCCGATGATACCGACACGCGACATCAGATCAAAGGCGAACAACATCGACAGGGGAATTGCAGACGCCACGATGAGGCCGGCGCGCATGTTGCCGAGAAAGACGAATAAGATCGCGACAACCAAGGCTGCGCCCATGAGCAGATTGTGCTCGACTGTACGCAGGACATTGTCCACCAGTCTGGTGCGCACGTAGGTGGATCTGACTTCGATGCCTTCGGGCAGGGTCGAACGGATTTCGTCGAGGCGGGCGTTCATTTCTTCAGCGACTTTGTGCGAGTTGCCGCCGGTGATCATGAAGCCGAGACCGAGAACGACTTCGCCGGAGCCCTGAAAGCTGGCGGCGCCGCGACGAATTTCGTGGCCGATGACGACGTCGGCAACGTCCTGAATCTGAATCGGGACATCATTGCGAGTTTCGACGACGAGTTGTTCGATTTGTTCGCGATTATTGACAATGCCGACGCCTTGAATAACGGTTTGCTCTCCGGCTCGGATCATTTGTCCGCCGGCGACGTTGCGGAGGTTTTCCTTCACTGCCTCGACAACGGAGGTTAGCGTCAAGCCATACTGAACGAGGCGGTTGGGATCGATCAGAATATGGAACTGCTTTTCGAATCCGCCCCAGCTATTGATTTCAGCGACGCCGGGAACTGATTGGAGTTGCGGTTTGATGATCCAGTCCTGCACAGTGCGAGCTTCGGTGGGATCGCCGCTTTTGGCGATGACGACATAATGGAATATCTCGCCGAGTCCAGTCGAGACCGGTCCCAGGCGCGGGGGTTCGATTCCATCGGGAAGAACGACGGCGAGTAATCGTTCGGACACCTGCTGGCGCGCGAGATAGATATCGATGTCGTCGGTGAAGATAAGATTGACTTGCGAGAGCCCGTACTTGGAAATGGAGCGGACCTCGGTCAGGCCGCTGAGGCCGGACAACTCGCGTTCGACCGGGAAGGTAATTTGACGCTCGATTTCGTCAGGCGCCCAGCCGGGCGACGAGACATTGACCTGCACCATGACCGGAGTCGTATCGGGGAAGGCATCAAACGGCAGGTCGAGAAATGCCACGGTTCCGGCAACAATGAGAATTCCGGCAGCGCAAAGAATGAACCAGCGCCGCCGGATCGTAAATTCAATAAGATTTTGCAGCATGTAGATTCTAACTCTCCGGTTCGAGACCGCAGCAACCAGTACCCATACTGCCTTTCATTAACTCCGTCTTTAGCAGGTAACTACCGCCGACCACAACCATTTCGCCGGCATTAATGCCGGAGCTGACGCGATAATGTGACCGGTCGCCGCGCTCGATTTCCACTTTGCGCGGGCGAAACTTATTTCCGGCATCGGCAATGAAGACGACATTACAGCAGCCTTCCCATTGTACGGCGTCCTTGGGAATCATGACCGATTCCTGCGAGTGGTCGCCGGAGATCAGCATGCGTCCAAAACGATTTGCGCGGGCGAGCCGGCCGTCGCCCTGGACGCGGGCACGAACCATGACAGTGCGCGTTTGCGGATCGACGAATTGAGCGACCCAGAAGACTTCACCGCGAATGCGGTCGAGCGCGGCTCCATCGGCGGCGAACTCGATGCGCCGGCCGGCGGTTACCCGTCCGGCGTCGCGTTCGCGCACATGAGCCTGGACCCAGAGGGAATTTGGATCACCGACGACGGCAATGGTAGAGCCCGCTTCGAGCAACATTCCCAGCGCAGCGCGCCGTTCGAGGAGCGCGCCATCCATACCGGCTTCGACTGTCCAGTGCGAAGAAATGCCGGCGGAGGGGATTTGGTCGATTTGAGATTCGCTCATACCGGCCGCGCGGAGTTGACCGAGGAAACCGTTGAGCCGCGCGAGAGTCATGGCGGCCTCGCCGGTGATTTCTTCATACTCGGAAGCGCTAATCAGTCTGGCGGCAAAGAGGCTGTCGGCGCGCTGCATGACTTGTTGGTCGACCTGCCATTCGGTTTTGACTGCGAGATACTCCGATTGCAGGCGCGCCATTTCGGGCGAATCGGCCTCGCAGATGTCGGTTCCACGGTTGACGATTCGGCCCGGCTCGGCCAGCCAGCGTACGACAGTTGCCGGAATAGAGAGCGTGAGCATCTTGGTGCGTGTCTCGTCGAACTCGAGTTCGGCGGGGATGTCCAGCACCGTGCCAGCATGCGAAGATCCTAACGCGGGCTCCATGGTGATTCCGGCGCGCTGGACGGTTTCGGCGGACGTAAACTGGATGATTGCGCGGTCGGTTTCGCATTTGCCGGCGTTGGCCGGGAAGTAGACGTCGGGACTGACGAACATTTCCGGAGTCTCGACGATCAACTCTTCCTGCGGGAACCGGATCTCGGGATTGCAGAGCCGGCAATGGGATTCGGGAATGCCGTGTTCGCCGCACCAATCGCCGCTGTCTTTGAATTTGGCGACCAAATCGGCATTGCATAATGTGCATACCGATTCGGGCACGCTATGTTCGGCGCACCAGTCGGAAGCTTGACCGGAGCTTGATGCGACTGCGGCGACAGCGCCGTGGCCGTGGCCATCGTCTTCCGTGTGTGCGGCCGGCGCCGTTGATGTTGACGTGAGGGAGAGTGTTGCCAACACGCCGACGGCGATTCCAGCCAGGGCGATGAAGACATATAGTATCATTGCTTTAGTGGACATGAAGTGTCCTCGCTGTATTTGACGGTTTTAACGGACTGCGTTAATCGGCCCGACGCGCAAGAAGAGGCGCGGCCGTTAACGGTTAGCTGCGGGCGCGATTGCGCACGCTTACGATTGAGGGATCAACTTAGGAGCGAGGAGGGGGATCGAGCAGCTCGTAACAGAGCGATTCGGTGAACTGATGAAGCGGCAGTTGCAGCAACTCGATGTCGGCATTGAGAACAACATCGGGACCTTCGGGGGTGATTACCGCCGGAATTGCGCTGCAGCACCAACAAGTGATGCAATCGTCGCAGGCTGTTTCGCCGCAGCAATCATCGCAAGTGACGATAAATTCCGCCGCGACGGAACTTGCCACCGAGAACACCAAGGCGCAGAGGACGATAAATGCGATATGTCGGCTCATTTTCATCAGTATCATTAATCCTTATACTCCGATTAATATAACTCGTTTGGTTGTTTTTTCAAGGGAAATATCGGTTTGGATGGAATGCCGGCGCTCAAAAGCTGAACAGATTGGCATTGACAATTGGGGACTATTTCGTAGCTTAATATGAAGACACTGTCACTTCTCCGGCGGCTGCCGCAAACGCTACTGTTTCGCCAATTCAAAAACACGTCTGCATTATGGGGGGAGGCACCATGACTGCATATTCCTGCACCTTGATATTCATGCTCATTGTGATTGCATTTACTTCGGCTGCTGCTTTTGGCGCATTCGATGTTTCCGTCCATTTTAACGGCGGGAGCGATGTTGTCTATATTGGGGAGGACAACATACTTGAGGTTTACATTACCAATGGATTTCCCATCGAAGGAATGTCGCTCGGGCTCCATTTCTCGAACTCTGCGGGGCCATTTGAATTTGTCACTCCTTATGGCAGTCGACCAAATCCGCCGCGAGATCAGTATATTATGGAGCACGGCGATGCTATCGATAATTTTGGGTTTGGGGGAAATCTCCTGGCTAACTTCTCACTTGCACCAAACGACATTCTATTTGGCGGAGTCAACAGTGGTCCAGCACCCGGAACGCCGCTGCCTACCCACGTTACTTCGACTCTTTGCTACTCGATGAAAATTCGAATTCCATCCGGAGTTTCCCCGACGGCGGGTGGATTCTGCATCGACAACGTATTCTATCCGCCGGCAGGCAATTGGTTATTCGTCTACTACGCCAACCCGGGAAACTCAGAGGATGCAATTCCAACGTTCCAGGGACAGACGAATACTTCGCAGACAGAACCTGATGCGCCAGCGGTGTGCTTTGATTTGGTTCAGCGGCCGCCGTGCGATCCGCCGCAGATTACGAACTGTTCGGGCACTTCGATTTTGGCGACGTTCTTCGGTCCGGCAGTCTACGATCTTGATGCTACGACGCCGGACGCCGGTGCTATTACATGGACTGTCGAGGCGATTGATCCGGTCGTGAATGCGCCGACGATTAATTTAAGTGGATTGTTTACGTTCGGGTTTGATCTGACTGAGGGCGGAACAGTTAAAAACTTCCGCGCCATTGCGACGAACGAGTGCGGTTCGGCGGATACGTGCTACTTGGCAGTTAATCATAATGGAATAGCACCATTTCTGATCAAGATCGAGAAGACGCACGGGACTTTCCAGGGCAACTACGAATATGTTTCGATAACCAAGGAAGCGGGCAGCGAGCTAATAGGCGGATTTGATTTCCTGGTTGCTTACGATGCGAGTGCGATTCTGTTCAACACGGCGCAAATCGGAACGGATATTGGTCCGACCGGCTGCGGGTGGGAGTACTTTACTTTCAGATACGGCGCTCAGGGCAATTGCGGTGGACCGTGTCCAAGCGGATTGTTGCGTGTCGTAGCGATAGCTGACGCCAACAATGGCGCCAATCATCCCGACTGTTTTTCAGTTCCGGACGGCGGCGAACTGGCACGGTTGAAATTTTATGTCACCGACGACCGCACTTATGAATGCCAATATGTGCCGATTCGATTCGTGTGGATGGATTGCGGCGACAACGGTATTTCCAATGTTGGCGGCGATACTTTGTGGATATCGGCGAAGGTTTTTGAATTCGAGAACACCGATCCATTAACCGATTCTCGGTTCGAGATCACAGACACCAGTTGTTACTTTGCGGTGAGCTACGGCGGCGCCTGCGGGGCTTGCGATGTCAGCGGAAAGTATGAACCGATTCGATTCATACTATATTGGAACGGCGGAATCGATATCGCCTGTTCCGACTCGATTGATGCTCCCGGGGATTTGAATCTCAACGACATTGCCTATGAAATCGCGGATGCGGTGTTGTACACGAATTATTTCTTACTCGGCTTCAGCGCATTCGATCCGAATCCGCAATATCGTGAGGCACAAATCGCGGCTTCCGATGCAAACCAGGACGGAACGACACTTACGGTGGGAGATTTAGTTTACCTGCTGCGCGTGGTTGTGGGAGATGCTCTGCCGTATGCCAAGCTGACTCCGTTTGCCGATGATGTGCAAGTGAGTCTTGCGAACGGCATCTTGTCGACAGAGACTCCGCTGGAAATCGGTGGTATTTATGCGACGTTCAGAGTGACGGGCGAGTATGCAATCGAAAACGCCACAGCTATGAATCTGAGTTCGGCTCAAGAAAGTGATCTACTAAAGGTCTTGGTTTATTCCGGACTTGAAGACATGTCAAAAGGCGTGGCTTGTACAGACGGGCGGATAGTTTACACATTAGACCGGGCGCATGGTTTACACTTTGTTGTGTCGTTAGCTATTGCCTTTTCAAAGCTCGCGCTAGCGCGAGCTTTGAAAAGGCGTGACTTTGGTCTTGATCAAGCGGCCCCGGCGACTGTCAAGACCGATAAAACGTACTGGTCCCAGATACAATCCATAACGATCTTCGTCTTCCTGGTCAAGCCCAATCCACTCCTCACCTAAGGCCAATGACAAGTAGAGTTCGAATCCGCCAAAACGCAGGTAACCGCGATGATGAACTTGTCGCTTGAGATATGTCTCCGGATACTCGAGTTCCGGCAGGCAAAAGGGATAGACCCGAGTTGAGGCCTGATAATGCTCCGCGGGCGTCTGTTGTCCCAGCGCCTGGTGTGGTCGCTCCTCGTTGTACTCTTTGCGAAAGGCATCGAAAGCTCGCTGTTGTTGCCGGCGGTTAGCCGCCGGCGGTGTTGTTGTGGCTTCCTTGAGCGTCCGGTGCATTCGCTCGTGACGGCCATTTTGTTCGGGATGAGCCGGGGCAATCCGTTCCGGCGTAATCCCCAGACGAATCAGCTTTACCGACAAACGCGAGAAACCGGCTAACGAGTTTGAGGCAAAGGGCACGCCATTGTCGGAGCGGATCGCCACGGGCAACCCGTACTCGCAGAAAGCCGCCACCAATATCGGCCACACCGATGCTTCGTCGAGGCGCGGCACCACCTGACATCGCAACAGATACCGGCTGTAGGCGTCCGACAAGGTGAACGGATCGCAGCGCACGCCATCGCCGGTGCGAAACCAACCCTTGAAATCACAACACCAAACCGTATTCGGACTCGTGCAGTTCACGAATGGTTCACTGTAAGGTTCTGTCCGAGCTCGCCGTTTGCGCGGGACGACCAAACCACGGCGCTTCAGAACCTCACCGATCGTGCTCGCCGCCGGATAGACCCGCCGCGGATTCCGGCGTTCTAACCGCGTCTTGATCTTCAATGCGCCCCATTTCGAGTGGCATCCACGCATCTCAACGATCTCGTGTTCAATTGCCGCGGATACTGCATTCGCATGAGTCTTGGCCGCACGGGATCGATCTGCCAATCCGCTCCGACCATACTCCTCATAACGGGCGATCCATTTATACGCCGTCGGACGGCTGACGCCAAACTCCCGGCACAACTCGCTGATCTCATAACCTTCGCGCAAATGCATCTTCACCAACTTCTCACGCAAATCCATCTTACAGACCTCCCGGCCATGGCATAAACTTCCTCCTCGCTTATGCCACAACTTAATCTGTAAACCATCCCCCCGGTCTGTTTTGTAAACCATCCGCCCGGTCAG
>CAVPQS010000095.1:0-7575 GCA_963707485.1 uncultured bacterium | reverse complement strand
ATGTCGCCTTCGTCCGACATCACACTCATGGAAGGGGACATGTTCAGCACCGGTTTTCGCGGCACGCCCGGTTTGCATGGATATTTCAGTCTCTCCGCCGATCACCGGCTGGTGCGCATGGCTGAATCGCCTGCGACCCCGCAAAGCTACTGGGCGCAGGACGTATTCGGTGACGGCGAATTCCCCGATTCTTTGCTCGTCAAAGGCAGCTACAACGGCAATGTGGTTCTCGGCAGTGATCATGTTGGCGACACTGTGAAAGTCGCATACTATCTCTGCCGCGATTCACTTCGGCTGATCGACACTCGCGATCAAACCTTCAAGCGGCAACTTGCAGCTTGCCGCTGTGTCACTCGCGACAACGATGCGCGTATCAAAGTCTGGCCCGCGAATAAAATCGTCGTCGGCGAACTAACCGACTCGACGCAAACCCTCCGCGTCGGTCCCCGCAAAGGCTATTTCTCCGTCTTCCAACCCAAGGGCATCCGGCTGCGCTTAACCGGTTATGCCGGCGGTCACTATCGCGCGCGTTTGGCGAATAATCAGGATGTTTGGATCGCCGACAGCAGCGTGAAGATTCTCCCCGAGGGTTCCCGCATCCCCAGCGGCGAATTCGCCCTCATCCGGACGCGCAAAACTGACGATGGAGTAACGCTCACCTTCAATCCCGGCGCGATTCTACCGTTCGATGTCATTCAGGAACCCCTGACCAACCGGCTGCTGCTCGATATCTATAATTGCACTTCGTCGATTGACTGGATTCGCTACGATGCTGCTGACAGCATGGTCGCATCGATCAACTTCGAACAATCGGAAGTTGGCGTCGTGCGTTTGGTGATAGACTTAAATGAGACTTTGTGGGGTTATGATTGTTCCTACGACAACAACCAGTTTAACCTCAAACTCAAGCGCCGGCCGCCTTTGTCCGGCGACCTGCGCGGTATTAAAATCGTCGTCGATCCCGGCCATTCGCCCGATCCCGGCGCCAGCGGCCCGACCGGCTTCAAAGAAAAAGACGCCAACCTCGCCATCGCTCTGCAATTGAAGGAAGAGCTCGAAAGCAAAGACGCCACCGTATTGATGACGCGCTCAGCCGATACGCCGTTGCCTCTGTACGACCGCCCGGCGCTCGCCTACGGTTTCGATGCCGACATTTTCGTCTCGATCCACAATAACGCGATTCCCGATGGCGTCAATCCGCTCGTCAACAACGGCGCCGCCTGCTTTTACTATCACCCGCAATCGCAGGAACTCGCCCGCCTTGTGCATCAGCGGCTGGTTCCCGCGACCGGTCTCAATGACTACGGCCTCTACCACGGCAATTTCGCGGTGATTCGTCCGACCGGATTCATTTCGATACTGGTCGAATGCGCATTCATGATGATTCCCGAGCAGGAAATGTCGCTGCAGGACTCGGGCTTTCGCGCCAAAATCGCCCGCGCAATTACCGACGGCATTTTGGACTTTGTAGCGAAAGAAAAAGAGCGCGCCAAGAATGGCCGTTAAGCGTGCTTAGCCTTTCAGTGCGCCGGAAATAATCCCCTCGGTAATTCGCCGCGAAAACACAACGAACAGGATAATTGTCGGCAGCGCCGAAATCATCGATGCCGCAAACAACTGCGGCACATTTATGCTCTGATAGCCCTGCAAAAGCGCCAGCGCCACCGGCAGCGTTCGCATCGACTCCGATGAAGTCAGAATAAAGGGGTAGATAAACGAATTCCAATTGACCAGGAACACCTGCACGCTCAAGACAGCCAGCGCCGGTTTGCACAGCGGCATCACAATCTTCCACACGATCGTCCACTCGCCCGCGCCCTCAAGACGCGCCGATTCTTCCATGTCGGGCGGAATCGTCGAAATATACTGCCTCATCAAAAACACGCCCAGCGGCGTCACCAAAAAGGGGAGAAGCAGCGCCAGATACGAATCGAAAATGCCGAGCCAGTTCGTCAGCAGATACATCGGAATAATCACGACATGCATCGGAATCATCAACACCATCACGACGCTCAGCATGATCAGATTTTTCCCGCGAAATCTCCGCCGCGCCAGCACGTACCCGCACAGTGTGCAGAAAACCACATTGCCGACGGTCACAATTAGCGCCACGACGATCGAATTGATCAGCGGCCGGTAAAGCCCCGTCTGCGTGAACAGCATCGTGTAGTAGGATAGCGTGGCGCTGTAGTCGCTCAAGTCCAGCGTCCCGGCCAGATTGAAATTCTTTGCCAGCGATCCCAACAGCATATAGACAAACGGAGCCAAAAACACGCACGCGATCAAGCTCGCGCCCAACAAGCGAAGTGACTTTGACAATCCGCCCGAATGCGCCTTCATGCCTGCCGCTCCTGCACCAATTTCATTTCCGCCCACGCTATCACCGCAATCAGCACGAACAATACATTCGCCGCCGCGGCGCCGTATCCGATATTGAATTTGTGCAGTCCTTCTTCATAAACGAAATACACAATTGTCGTTGTCGAATTCAACGGTCCGCCTTTGGTCATGACGAATACTTCGACAAAAATCTGGAACGACTTGATCGTGTTCAGCACCAGCACGAACAGCAGCATCGGTTTCAGGTGCGGCAAAGTAATCGCGCGCATTCGCGGCCACCAGCCGGCGCCCTCCAGCGTGGCCGCATCATACAACTCATTCGGAATCGACTGCAGCGCCGCGACAAACAGCAACATGTAATATCCCGTCGACATCCACACGTCCATCGCCATGATCGCCGGCAGGGCAGTGGCTTCGGAAAAAAGCAACCCGGCTTGCGGAAAGGGAATTCCCAGCGCGCCGCAAAGTAGTTGTATATATCCGCCGCGCGCATACAGCGTCGAGAAGATCAACGCCACCACCACCAGCGAAACAATCGAAGGGAAAAAGTACACCGATTGAAAAAACGTCTTCAGCGGCAAATTGCGCTGCACAAACACCGCGAGCAAGATCGCAAAGCAAATCGTAAACGGCAGCGTGCCCACAGTAAAGAGCACGGTGTTTAAGACCGCTTTGAGAAATATCGGATCGGAAAACAGCCGCGCAAAATTGTCCAGCCCGACAAAGGCGTGTTCGCCCGTCAGTAGCCGGTAATCCGTCAGGCTCAAAACAAACGATGCAATGATGGGAAATAACCAGAATAACAGCAGCGTCGCCAGCCACGGCGACAACATGAGTAGGTCGGTGCCCCGAAATCGGCTGGTGCTACCGCTCCGCATATTTCTGCAATATCGGCGCCGTTTCGCGGTCGATCATTTCCAGCGCCTCCTGCGAAGTCATCTTGCCGTACAGCGCCTGCTCGATGCCGCGTTCGAGAATCTCCTCCACGGCAACCCAGCCCGGGTGAACCGGCGTTGCGCGCGAATTTCCGATTTGTTGCTGAAATACCGACGCGGTCGCCATTGCCGCCGAATCAACCTCAAACGCCGTGAACTTGTTCACCGGCGTAAAACTACCCGTCGCCTTGGTAAACAGCGCGTCGTTTTCCGGCAGCGTCAAATGATGCAGCAACGCCAGCGCCGCTTCGCGATTCTGCGACGACTCGTTAATCACGAGATATTCGCCGCCCGCGAATGAATATCCGATTCCGCCCGGCTGTGCCGCCGGCATCACCGCTGCGAAGTACTCAAACCCCGGCGCATTGCGCAGCAATTTGCCCGCCAGCCATTCGCCGGAAATAACAAATCCAACCTTGCCCGCCGCGAAATATTCTTCAATCCGCGCCTGCGTTTCCACGATTCCGCTTTCGGACAGCAGTAAATAGAAATCCAGACTGGCCCGTCCTGCCGCCGTGTTGAATTGCGTCTGCGTTGCATTTGCGTTAAATACTTCTCCGCCGGCGCTCCAGAAAAACGGCAGGTACTTTTTATAAAGCCGATGCCGCTCCGCCGAATTGGAACCGAACCCGAAAATGTCTTCGCCCAGTTCGTCGACCTTCCGCGCTGCTTCCAACATCTCCGCCCATGTGCGCGGCACAAAGTCCGCGGAATATCCGGCTTGCGCCAGCAATGTCCGATTGCAGAACAGCACGCGTGTTCCCAGCATCCACGGCGCCGCATAAACGCGGCCCTTGTAAATCCCCGGTTCCCACATGAGCAGACTGTCGCGCAGCCCACCCAAATGATCGGTCAAATCGAGCAGCCGCTTGCTCGCCGCAAATTCTGCCACCCAATCAGAACCCAGCTCTATCACATCCGGCCCACCTCCGGTTGACAGCGCAATCGCGATCTTTTCATGCCCATCCGACCAGGTCAAATCACCGAGCTGAACTTTCGCCTTGCTCGCGTTCTCGAAACTCGTCACCAGTTGCGTAATGGTCGGCCGCACTTCCGGATTGGTCCAGAATTGCCACCATACCAGCGGTGCGTCTGATTCCGGCGCCGATGAACACGCCAGCAGCGCCATCGCCAGCAGGGAAGTCCCAATCAAGAATCTCTTCATGCCTTGAACATTGCAACTACGCCGCTTCGAATCAACTAAAACAACAGGGGAGAGGCTAAGTTTTAGTTGACCGTGATTCGCATTGGCGCAGATTGTTTCTGCTCGCGAATTCGATCTCACTGAACTTTGGGATGAAGCCGTCATGTCGCATTCTACCGTGATATTGCTTTGCTGGGTTGTTCTCGCCGTCGGCGTCGTGATCTTCTTTACGCTCAAGTCGGCGCAGTGGAAACGCCAACTGCGCATGATCCCCGGGCTCAAAGCTATCGAGGAAGCCATCGGCCGTTCCACTGAACTCGGCAAGCCGATGGTGTTCACCACCGGCTGGGGCGGCGATATCCAGCGCCCGACAACCTTGGCCGCGCTCAACCTGCTCAAATTCGTCGCTGCCAAAGCCGCCGCCTACGGCACGCGCATCATTTTTCCGACTCACGACCCCGTCATCGCTGAAACCGCGCGCGAAATTCTCAGGACCGCTTATGCAGAACAGGGGCATGGCGACCTCTTCCGGGACGACGATGTCGTCTTCGTCTCGCCGACGCAATTCGGTTATGCCGCCGGTGTCGATGGTATCATCACGCGCTCGCAACCGGGCGCGCTCTTCTTGCTCGGCACCTTCGAGGGCGAAGCGCTTATCCTCGCCGAAACCGGCAACATGACCGGCGCGCTGCAAATCGCAGGCACCGATTCGACGATTCAACTGTCGTTTTTCATCGTTGCCTGCGATTACACACTCATCGGCGAAGAACTCTACACCGCATCCGCATACTTAAGCGACGACAAACGCATCAAAGCCTCGATGCTCGCGCAGGATGCGCTGCGGCTGCTGCTGTTGGCGATTCTCATCATCTTGCCGATCGCCGCGTTGCTCGGCTTTGACTGGCATCGGAGTTTGATGCCATGACCGCCCGGATCGCAACTATCGTAGCCTTTCTTGCCGGTCTGTTCATGGCCGCTCAGTACTTCATCAAAACGGACCTGACCAATTTGATCTATGGCGCCATCCTTGACTATTACCAGATTATTTTCGCCGTCACCATGCTGGTCGGCGGAATCAGTGTGCTCCGGCATCACTCGGCAAAAATCACTTCCAAGCACGAAGGATTTGTCTACAGCTTACTCACCGTCGCCGGCATTTTATTCATGGTCGTCGCGGCCGCCTTCTATGGTACCGGCAATTACACTCCATATCAATGGGCGTTCAATAACCTTCAGGCGCCGATGCAGGCCACCATGTTTTCGCTTCTTGCATTTTTCGTCGCGTCTGCCGCCTATCGCGGATTCCGTATTCGCAGCAAGCCTGCCATGGTGCTGGCGCTGACTGCAATCATCGTCCTGGTCGGCCGCAGTGTTTTCGGCGACATGATCTCGGACGTGCTCCCCGATCTCGCCGGCTGGGTTTTCAACAATCCGTCCTCGGCCGCCAAACGCGGCATCCTGATCGGTGTCGGACTCGGCTCCGTCGCGACGGCTTTGCGAGTCATTCTCGGCGTCGAAAGAAGTTACATGTGAGATCGATGCTATGAAAATGTCGCCGCGCCATATCGTCTTCATCATCATCGCCCTCGCGGTAATCCTGCCGATCATGTTCAATATTCGTCTCGGTGGTTCGGTGACACCGGAAACGCAGCAAACCTTCGACAACATCGACTCGCTCGCGCCCGGCTCGGTCATCATGGTTTCTTTCGACTTTGAGGCTTCCTCTCTGGCGGAAGTGCGGCCCTTGGCCGAAGTCATCATCAGACACGCCATCGCTAAGAATCTCCGCATCGCCGCAGTTTCGCTCTTTGTCGAGGGCGCCGAGCTTGGCCGGCAACTTCTGACATTGTTGGCAGGGTCCAGCGGCAAAGTCTACGGCGTTGACTATGTCTATCTCGGATTTCGCCCGCAATTCCAGGCCGCCATTCTCGCGATGGGTGAGTCAATTTCAAGAGAATTTCCAGTTGATTATTTCGGCAATGTCACCGCCGATCTACCAATGATGCGCGAAGTCGACAATTACAGCGACATCGCCCTGATCGTCTCCGTCGCCGACGGTTCGATGCCGACCTATTGGGTCGAATACGCCGTCACACCGCATCGTGCGAAGTTCCAAACCGTTTTGACCGCGACGATGGCGACTTCCTTCTATCCATATCTTGCGTCCGGTCAAATCAAGGGCATCGCTGCCGGCCTCAAGGGCGCCGCCGAATACGAATCGCTGCTCGGCCACGAGGGCGCCGGTTCGCGCGGTGCGCTTGCGCAATCAGTGTCGCAATTCGCAATCGTACTGATAATCATTGCCGGAAATCTAATCGAGCGCTGGCGGAGGCGTCGTGATTAGCATTGAAACTCTCGCCGCCGGGATCGTAACGATCTGCATCTTTTCGTTCTTGTACCGCGACAATCCGCTCTACCGCGCAGCCGAACATTTGTTAATCGGATTATCTGTCGGTTACGTCCTGGTTCTGCTCTGCGCATACGTGCTCACGCCCAAGTTGCTCTCGCCGCTATTTATTGACGGTGACCTCTGGGCACTGATTCCAATGGCGCTCTCGATCCTGATGCTTTTGCGTATTAAATCATCGCTGAGCTATCTGAGCAAACCTGTACTTGCACTGATCGTCGGCGCCGGCGCCGGCGTCTCGATTCCCGCCATGTTTGATGCCCGCATTCTCAAGCAAGTCGCTGCCACGATCACGCCTTTCGCAGCGATTGCCGCTGCTCCCGAAACGTCGTTCATGATGATCCTCGAAGCCGTCGTCGGCCTCGTCGGCTGCGTCACCGTCATGGTCTACTTCTTCTATACACGTCCCGACACCAAACTCGTTCGCGGCATCAGTATGACCGGCGTCTACTTCCTAATGATCTTCTTCGGCGCAACCTTCGGCTACACAGTCACGTCGCGTTTGACCTTGCTCATCGGACGCATCGAATTCCTGCTCGGTGACTTCCTGCACCTGCTATGATTTGCCGCCGCTGCAAAATCAAAATGAAAGAAGAGAAGCGCTCGTTCCACAAACAGCGCAAATGGATCTGCCCCAAATGCGCCTCCGTCCGCTTCCAACAAATCAAAAAACTCCCGTAGCGCTTCAACTTTTCCGGCTGGGATAGTTCAGTAGGTCAAAACCCCTAATTGCAGCATATCGAAATTTG
>CAVPQS010000094.1:0-18913 GCA_963707485.1 uncultured bacterium | reverse complement strand
CATCGCCACGTATTGCTGCCATCGCCGGATGCACCAGCGCCTCGTGGTAGCGGTACTCGTTCCTCGGCGCGAGTGGAACTGCAGGTTGCCGTTCAGGAACAGGCGCACGCCCTGCGCGCTCGCGGTGACGACGCACTCGGCGCTGGTACGGCGTCGATTCGCTGAACAGCACGTGGTCGGCGTAGAAGCGGTCCTCGGCCCAGGTGGTCACGTGATCCGCGGCGACGAAGGCCGCGAGCAGCGCCGCGACCGTCAGCGCGCAGGCGAACGCGTGCGGGGCAAGGCGCCGCAGCTCGCCGCGAAACAGCAGCAGCGCCCAGACCGCGACCGCGGCGTTCATCAGCCCGAACAAGGCGCCGGTGCGGATCAGCCCGAGATGCGGCACCAGCAGCAGCGGGAACGCGACCGCCACCGCGAGCGCGCCGACGCCAACTATTCCGGCTCGCGCTCAAAGTAGTTGCCAGAACGCCCCTTTTTAGCGTATCTTATAAAGCTTAAATAGAATTTGATTTCTTTTACCAATATTGATTTTGGAGGATGAATGATCTCTACCAGTGATTTTCGAATCGGTATGAAAATAGCAATTGAAGGCGAGCCCTACTTTATCATCGACTTCCTGCGCTCGCAAACCGGCCGCGGCCGCGCCAACGTCTGGACCAAACTCAAAAACATCAAGACCGGCGCCGTCATCGAACGCACCTTCGGTTCGGGCGAAAATTTCAACATTCCCGACTTCGCCCATAAACGCACGCAGTATCTCTATACCGGCGACGAAGAATGGTACTTCATGGATGTCGAGAACTTCGAACAGTTCTTCCTCAACAAAGAACAAATCGGCGACTACGCGCCGTATCTCAAAGAAAACTCCGAATACGTCATCCTCTATTTCGAAGGCGCCCCGATCAGCATCGACATGCCCGCGTCGGTGATCCTGAAAATCGTCGAGTGTGAACCGGCTGTGCGCGGCGACACCGTCTCCAATATCACCAAGGCCGCCAAAGTCGAAACCGGTCTCGAAGTCAAAGTCCCGCCCTTCATCAAAGAAGGCGACCTGATCAAGATCGACACGCGCACCGGCAAATATCTCGAACGTGCCAATTAGGACGATCTCTTGAGCGATTACATCGCCGGCGTTGACGAATCGGGCAAAGGGGATTATTTCGGGCCGTTGGTCATCGCCGCGGCCGCGGTGGGCGATTTGGAAAAACCGATCCTCACCGAACTCTATGTCCGCGACTCCAAGAAAATGACCGATGCCCGCATTCTCACCGTTGCCCGCACCATCAAGGCGCAGGTCCCGCACGACATCGTAGTGATCATGCCGGACAAGTATAACGACCTCTACCAGAAAATCGCCAACCTCAACAAGCTGCTCGCCTGGGGTCACGCCCGCGCTATCGAAAACTTGCTCGGCAAGGTCGAATGCGCCACCGTCATCAGCGACCAGTTTGCCGGAGCCCACGTGCTCGAAAGAGCGCTAATGGAAAAGGGGAGAGCTGTCGAAGTTATTCAACAGGTTCGCGGCGAGTCCGAATTGGCCGTCGCAACCGCCTCGGTTCTGGCGCGCGCCGAATTCTTGCTCGCGATGGAAAAACTCTCAAGCGATTTTGGTATGACCCTGCCGAAAGGCGGCGGGCCGCTCGTCGATACCGCCGGCGTCAAGTTCATCCGCAAGCATGGGGAAGAGGCCATGCGGCGGGTTGCCAAACTTCACTTCAAGAACACGAAGAAGATCAATGAACAATTGGGACGACTTGTTTAGCCAAATCCGCGCCGATCGACAACTCGGAGCCGCTCAACTCTACGCACAGACTCTCAACATTTTGAAAAAGACGGCCGCCACCGGCGCGGTCAAGACCCATGCCGACATCGTCGATATCGTCCAAGCGATTCATGACACGCAGCCCGCTATGGCTCCGTTTCACTTCCTTGCGCAGAAGTTATCTTGTCTTCTCAATGATCAATCCGCGTCCTCCGATTTGAGCAAGGTGCTCTTGGCATTGGTGAACGATCTCGATCGCGCTCATCAGTCTACCGGCGAACGAATTGCCCTGCAATTCGACCACCTCAATCTTTCACCCAAATCCGTCATGCTTCACAGCAGCTCCGGCACGGTCCGCGAATTGGTGCGGCAGTCGATTCCTTCCGATGCGACTATCTTTATCTCCGAGGGCCGTCCCGATATGGAGGGCCTCAGCCTGGCCGGGGAACTGGTAATCGAAGGGTTCGCTGTAAAGACATTTGTCGATGACGCCCGCGCTCAGATCATGAAAGATGTCGACATTATCATCTTGGGCAGCGATTGGATCAGCGAACACGATTTCACCAATAAAATAGGCACCTATACGTTGGCGCTCACCGCCCGCGAATTGGGCAAACGCATCTTCGTCGCGGCCGACAGCACCAAATTCGCCCCGGCTCGATTCCGCCCCGACCCGAAAAAAATCGTCCGCCATTTCGAATCCTTTTATCAAGACCTCCTCTTCGAGCAAACTCCCAACTCGCTCATCACAGCATTCGTCACCGATTCCGGTGTCCTCCTGCCGAAAGAAGTCGAGTTTCACTTCGAAACAGCCCGCGTCTGACTTCCTCTAATCACTTGCTCAGTCGCAGATTCACTTCGCTCTTCCGCCTCAAACTCTGGCGGCAATCGTCGATACATTTAGCTAAGTGAACTATTTCCCGGGGGAAGGTCAAGGTGTCTCAATATCTCTACCTCGTGTTGCTGGTTATGACAAGCTACGGCTTGTCCCGTTCGCGTGAACGCTTCTTCGGCGCTGAGCGCGATACGTACAACAAACTCATGGCCGGACTCGCCGCCTGGGGACTGCTGCTCTTGATTACTTCAATCGCACAAAGCAGCCTGATCGCCAAAATTCCCATTCTCTCCGACGACCAATACCGCTATCCCCTCGAGGCGCTTTTGCTCGTCGCCGGCGGAACCTTCATTGTCGCGGCGCTTTTCACCTGGCTGCCGCAGCTAATCCGCGCCCGCGAAAACACTGACTCCCTGCAGGCTCGCATCGATTTCACCAACGAAATCACCCGCGCGTTCAAACACAACAGCGGCGGCCTGCACGACCTCGAACGCATGCTCGCGCGCTTGTTCAAGTTCACTTCCGTCGACACCGTGATACTTGCCAAACCCGATGACCAAATTTCGTCCTCGTCTAATCGTCAGTCAATCGAGGACCGTCTTGCGCCATTCTACGAGTCGCTCTCTTCCGGAAATCATGTGTTCCTTGCCGATGGCTTCGGCCGCCGCGCCAACCCCGTCGCGATGATCCCGTTCAATCGCGCAGACAATTCCGTCGACGTTTTTGTCGGTCAATGGACCGGCCCCGAATCCGTCACCGATCTTGTGCTTGACAATCTCCAGTTCACCGCGGAAATGTTGATGATCACTTCCAATCGTATCGTCGTCGAGAATGCGCCTGAAGAATCGCGCTTCAAACTGCTGTTCGCTTCCTTGCGCGAATCGCTTGTCGATGTCGACCGCATCCCCGATGCCATCCGCACGACCTACGACGCCCTTCGCGAACACATCGAATTTGATCTCCTGCGCATCGCCGTTTTCGACCAGCGCGGTTACAACGTCACCCAGCATTGTCTCGGCGGCGGCAAGATGCTGCTCAGCGAACGCGACCGTTCCATCGGCACACAGAAAACGCAACTCGGAGTTCTCTTCTCCGAGCCGCAAATCGCGTTTAACGCCGATCTGAAACAAAGCGACTACGAGGACGACCGCTGGCTCGCCTCCTGCGGCGCCCAATGCGCGATCACGATTCCCTTGATCTCCCACAATACCGTCGTCGCCGCAATTACGCTTGCCGCGTCGTCGGACTCGCTCTCGCCGGAACTTGCCGAAGAGATCGCCGTCGATCTGACCGCGACCCTCCTTCCGGTCGTCAAGGCCGACCTCGCCGCGCACCAACTCGTGACTTACAACCGCCAAATCCTCGACTTGACCGGCGCGCTCAAAACCGTCGTCTCCGGCAGCGACCACAATCTCATGATTTCTGAATTGCTCGAGATGCTCGTCAAGAAAATCCCGACGACCTACTGCCGGCTGTGGCGCTATGACACCTTCTCCGAATCGCTCAAATTCGTCGCCGACGCGCGCAGCCGCGATATCGAAGCGCAGAATCTCCCGCCCCAATCTGTCGACCTCGATCGCGTGCACTGGCACCGACAGGCCGTTACCACCGGCCGCGTCATGGTCATCAATCAGCGCGAGACCCGCATGCAGATGGACGAGGATGAGGAATCCCTCGCGCTGATCCGCGGCGCTCGTTCAGCGTTGATTATTCCGCTCATCGCCGCCGGCAAAACCATCGGCGTGATTTCGCTTGCCGAACTGCGCTGCTGGGAACGCAATCATTTCTCGCTTTCCGAAACCCTGTTCGCGCGCGCTCTCGCCAATATCGTCGCTCAGGTGATGTCGGCACAAATCTTCGCTCAGGAGGCTCACATCCTGCGCGACCGGGTCTCGGCGCTGCAGGTTCGCACGACAGTAGGGGAGTTGTTCACCGAATTGCCGCAGCGTCTGGCAACGCCGTTGACTTCAATAATGGCGCGCACCGATCAACTGATCAACTCCGTCGCCATCAGAGACGAGGCTGCTTCCAAGCACCTCTTGTCGATCAAACGCCAGACCGAGAAAATCGTCGCCGAGGTCCGCAACATCCAGGAAGCTCGCCGCTCCCTCACGACATCTGTCTAGGCGCTGTTGTCTAAGTGCTGTGGGTTCGACTTTAGTCGAACTTTGTACCCCACCTAAGCGCAGCGCCAGGTGGGTCCCCTTGATCCAAGCGGTAATCCTCGTTTGGTCCCCGTCATTCCTGCGGATGCAGAAGAAAATTGTAGGGTGGGTCTCCTTACCGAAATTTCGCGGTTCTTCAAATCACTTTGATGGAGACCCGCCAATCGTTCTTTCCTATAGATGCCTTGAATATACGTTGTGGCAGGTCTTGCCCCGGCGAGCCACTACGTCTCATCTTTGACGAAAATCTGACCTCGCCGGGGTGTGACCTGCCACCATCAAACATGAAAATAGTTATCTCTGCCCTTTTCAGTCCGCGAATGTTCGCTACCCCACTCGCCCCTTATCCGGCTCCGGATCCTTCCTGCGCTTCAACACGATAATCGGCGCCTCCGTCGGACATCCCAATCGAAACGGAAACCAGTGCCCAACTCCGCTCGTCGTGTAAAGCTGCGAATTCCCCTTCTTATATTGCCCCCACACATACCGTTCGCCGCCCCATTCGTTGAAAATCGGCTCGCCCATGAATCCAATCTGGCAACCATGTGTATGTCCCGCCAGCGTCAAATGCACACCGCGCTCCGCTGCAGCATCAAATCCGCTCGGCCGATGACTCATCACGACTTTGAAGCTATTGCTGTTTGACTGCTGCAGAGCCCGATCGAAAGTATCGCGCAAGAAATCTTCATAAGTCTCACCCATCCGCCGCGGATCATCCGCGCCGCCAATATATAGATCCGCGTTGCCGACTTTAATTGTCACCCCGCGATTAATCAACATCGGCACGCTGCTCTTGTCGAACTGCGCTATCACTTCCGGCGCGCCGCGATAATAATCGTGATTTCCCATGGAGGCGTACGCTCCGTGCTTCGCTTTAAGCTGCTCCACCAGCTTGATGCAGTCCGGCAGCATCGACAGATCATCCGCCACGTCGCCCGAGTACAACAGAATATCCGGCTTGAATTCTTCCGCCTTCAGCATCAAAGCGGCAATATCATCATTGTCCACGTACGGCCCCAAATGGCTGTCCGACACATGAAATATTTTGAATCCGTCCAACTCCGGCGGCAGGTCCTCATAGTAAAATGGAATTTCGCGCACAGCGACGCCCGAAAACGCCTTCGTCATCCCGCCGGATCCGAGCGCCACAGCGCTCACCGGAAACATCGCCGCTGCTCCCTGAAGCACCAATCTTCGTTGCCGCGAGCGCGGCTCGTCGGAAACTTCAACCCCGCGTTTCGCTTTCCACTTCATCACGAAATGTGTGATTGTATTGATGACGCCGGAGAAGGGAAGTGACACCAGCAGCGCTAAATTCAGCACCGCCGCCACCGAGGTCAACGTCGCCAACAAATATATCAGCGCCGCACTGAACTGCAAATAGACCAAAAGCGCCCAAATTGCCGCCGACAAGAACGCAAACATCAGCAAGCCCAGCGAAATCCGCTTCAGCAGGCGGTTCCGCCACCAAACGGTGTTAAGCACGCGCACGAACAACACCTGCCCTAATCCAAGTATCAGCACGAACGCGCCGGCTCCCAATGCTAAATATAACTGCCTCACGTATGAATGATAACCCTTCGCCCGCTCATTGGTTCCTGTTCAAATTCTACGAAAATTTCTTTAGAATGATGCCCTATAAAATAAGACGTTCATTGCTCGTGTCCTTCCCGCGTATGGGACTGTTGAAAAAATCGAGTCGACTATTATCATAACATTCCAAACATGCGCCGTCGTCTTGTTAAGTCATTCCCGCGAAGGCGGGAATCCAGCAAGGCATCTCGTTGAAAGAATCACTGCCCACGTCATTCCAGCGAACGCCAACCGTGTCATTCCGGCGCAAGCCGCTGCCGGAGGCGTCCAGCAAGGCTCGATTTCAAAATCTTCCGCCGATTCTTCGTTGCTTTTTCCCCTCTCCCGCTTGCGGGAGAGATCGTGTCATTCCGGCGCAGGCCGGAATCCAGCCTTCTAATTCGCGTGTCCGTTCAGAATTTCTTGTGTCGTGGCGCGACCGTATGCCAACGTTTTCCCCTCTCCCGCTTGCGGGAGAGATCGTGTCATTCCGGCGCAGGCCGGAATCCAGCCTTCTAATTCGCGTGTCCGTTCAGAATTTCTTGTGTCGTGGCGCGACCGTATGCCAACGTTTTCCCCTCTCCCGCTCGCGGGAGAGGGGAAGGGGTGAGGGCTTAACTGTTGCGTCAGGTTTGACGAATCCGCGCTTCGCAGTGCAGCAAGTCCCGCTCCAAAGTCTCATCGCGGATGAGGGCGACCTGACACTATCACACAAAGTCTCGTTCCCATAATGGGTCGCCTACAGTCAGTAGATCAGGAGCCCGGTGCTCCTAACATCGAGCTTGGCTCCCTCTCCCGCTCGCGGGAGAGGGGTCGGGGGTGAGGGCGCATGAATCACCAGGTTATCCAGCGAACTCACACCTCCCTGCCATTTCGGCGAACACCGCGATCTTGCGTCGGGGTGAGGGTCTTAATAATGAGCCAAATGCCCTGGCACATACCGGTCTGCATCCGCAAACCGCTCGCTCGCCATCACCAACGCGGCTTCCTCAATCTGGAACCCCGCCTTCAGCAGCATCTGAACGACTTCAACATTCTCGCCGTTCGCGAAAACCACCTGTCGCGGTTGCCCCAGTTCGATCCCGTAATTGATGCACTGCGCCAACATCGAACTTACATATTCCGGCTTGACTGCCGCTATCGGTCCGATTCGCGAGGTCAACGTCACCACGCCGTATCCAACCAAATGTGTCCCGTCATAAAATGCGACAAGCCGATGATTCTCGTTGTCCAGCCAGAAAAAATGTTCCTCCGGTCGCGCAATCCCGCGCACCTTTACGTCAAGTTTTGTCAGTCGATTGATCAACTTATGGCTCGTCACAACCTCCATTTTCAACTTGATCCGCGGCGCAATCGGGGCAGGGGACTTGTCCGGCGCAAATTCGCGGATCATATCCATCACCGGCATCTGCGGCGTCATTCCCATCTTGCTGTAAATCGCCAGCGCCTGCGGGTTAAACGCAAACGTCGTCAGCGCCCAACGCTTAATCCCGCCGTCTTTGCGTCCGTAATCCATCGCCAGCTTCAGCAATTTCTTGCCGACGCCGCTCGATTGACATTTCGGGTCGACATACAACCAGCCCAAATACCATTCGTCGTTCCTGATCAACGCTTGCGTGAACCCGACGATCTTTCCTTTGCCGTCCACGGCGACATATGTCGCCTCCGGATCGGTCTTGATCATGTGCACCATCAGCGGATCCGGCCCTGTAATCTTGAATTTCGGCGCCTTCATCCCGCTCTTTTTGCGCAAATGGTTGAGCGTGGCAAAAACCATCTTTAAGCAATCCGTTAGATCGCTTGCTTTCGTGCGGCGTATTTTGATTTTTGTAGTAACCATGCCCAAAATCAAGCGCTCCGGCTCTCCCTGTCAATCTAAAAACACTCAATGTTTTTGCGTGAAATCCGACACTTTAATTCAGTTTTTAGTTTGACAGTTTGCGGTTTCATCCGTACCTTATCGGTTAATTTGGTATTACTATGCTTACTGACCCTGTACTAGTCGTCAATCAAAACTACGAACCGCTGGTCACTACCAGCGTAAAAAGAGCTATCGTCTTGGTTTATCTCGGCAAAGCATCACTCGTCGAAAGTCGCCGCGGCCGCAAGGTTCGCTCCGTCTCCCGAGTTGTCGAAGAACCCTCCATCGTCCGGCTCGAACTTTACGCCCGCGTTCCCTATCGGCAGGTCATGCTCAATCGCAAAAACGTCATCAAGCGCGACTCCGGCGTCTGTCAGTACTGCGGCGCAATCCACGGCAATATGACCGTCGACCACGTGATACCCACCGTCCGCGGCGGCGCCGATTCCTGGGACAACCTCGTCTGCGCCTGCGAACGCTGCAACAACAAAAAGGGCAACCGCACTCCCGATGAAGCCGGCATGCCTTTGATGAATCGTCCGCGCAAACCCAGCCACCTGACCTTTATCCGCCAGCTTGTCCGCAAGGGCGATGAAGTCTGGAAAAAATACCTCTTCGTTGGATAATCGAAATAGCATGAACAAAAAAGTGATTCTCTCCGGAATGCAGCCATCCGGGAAATTACATATCGGCAACCTTGAGGGTGCGCTCGCCAATTGGGTGCGTCTGCAAAATGACTACGACATGTATTGCTGCATCGTCGACTGGCACGCCCTCACCGCGCATGCCGATGAAACTGAAGACCTCGATGATCGCATCGTCCAGATGGCAATCGACTATCTCGCCGCCGGGCTCGATCCGAAAAAGTGCGCGATCTTCATCCAGTCGCAGGTCAAAGAACACGCCGAACTGCACCTGCTGTTTTCGATGATCGTCCCGACACCGTGGCTCGAGCGCGTTCCATCATACAAAGAAAAGGTCGAAAAGCTCGGCCTCGACTCCTACGGCTTCCTCGGCTATCCGCTCCTCCAGGCCGCCGACATTCTCCTCTACCGCGCGCATTACGTGCCGGTCGGAAAAGACCAGGTTCCGCACATCGAGTTGACGCGTGAAGTTGCCCGCAGATTCAATTCGCTCTACGGCGACGTTTTGCCCGAGCCGGAAGCGCTCCTGACCAAAGTCCCGGTCGTACCCGGTATCGACGGCCAAAAAATGAGCAAATCCTACGGCAATGAAATCACCATCGCCGAAACACCCGAGGAGACAACCGCCAAAATCAAGAAGATGTTCACCGACCCGGAAAAACTCCGCAAGGGCGACCCCGGCCGCCCCGAAGTCTGCCCGGTCTTTGCCTTGCACCAGATCTACACCCACCCGGCCGAACTCCAACGCATCGACCGCACCTGCCGCTCCGGCGAACTTGGCTGCGTCGACGATAAGAAATTCCTTGCCGAGAGCATTAATAAAGCGTTAGAACCTATTCGAGCTAAACGTCGCCAACTCGAAAGCGACCTCGACTTCGTCAATGACGTGCTCGAAGACGGCGCCAATCGCGCCCGTGTCCGTGCGCAAGAAACTATGGCAGTAGTCAGGGAGAAGATGAACCTGCGATGAGCAACGATAATTTCTTCGACGATATTCAGCCGGTCTCCGAAGCCGATTCTTTTCCGGTCAAGATCGAAGGCTTTGAAGGCCCCCTCGACCTCTTGCTCTATTTGATTCGCAATCAGGAAATCGACATCTACGACATTCCGATCGCAACCATCACCGGCCAATATCTCGACTACATCAAAATGATGAAGCTCTTCAACCTTGAAGTTGCCGGCGAATACCTGTTGATGGCTGCCACCTTGATTCGCATCAAAGCGCGCCTGCTTATGCCGCGCCACGCCGAAATCGAAGGCGACGATGAGGACCCGCGCGAAGAACTGATCATGGCGCTGCTCGAATACAAACGCTTTAAAGAAGCCTCCGAAAAATTCGCCATCCTCGAAGTCAAAGAACGTCAGGTGCTCAAGCGCCACGACTTCTCTTATCTCAGCCCCGAAGTTCAGGAAACTTTCACCATCGAGGCCACTCTTTACGATCTCGTCCGCGCCTTTTCCGATGTCATGAAAACCGCGCAGGATCAACCCAAACACGAGGTCGACAACTTCGAACTGTCCATCGAGGACCAGATCGAATACATTCTCGGCATTCTCGAAAATACCGAGCAAACTACCTTAACCAGTCTCGTGCAAGCCAATCAGCGCCGTATCTACTATGTCGTTACTTTCCTGGCGCTGCTGGAATTGGTCAAGCTTCAGCGCATCAGCGCGCGTCAGCACCAACACTTTGGAGAAATCTATGTCATCCGACTCTAATCAGATTGGCTATACCGAGGAAGAAATCAACCTCATCGAGGCCGTCCTCTTTTCCTCGCCGCGTCCGATGCCGACCACTGAACTCAAGAAGCTCCTGACCTCGCGCCATAAGGGCGGCGTTAAGGGCATCGTCGATAAGCTCAACGAGAAATATACCGCCAACAACAACACCTTCCGTGTTCGCGAAATCGCCGGCGGCTTCCAATACTATCTCATCACCGACTACGCCGTTCAGGTCGAGAAATATTTCTCCGTCCAACGCGAACGCCGCCTGACCCCGGCCGGCCTCGAAACCCTCGCGATCATCGCCTACAAGCAGCCGATCACCAAGGGCGAAATCGAACAAATCCGCGGCGTCGCTGCCGACGGTGTGATCCAGACCTTGCTCGAGCGCAAGCTGATCAAACCCGCTGGACGCGCCGAAAAAATCGGCAAACCATTACTTTACGCAACCGCATCTAAGTTCTTGGAATACTTCGGCATCGCAGGACTCGACCAGCTTCCAAGACTGGCCGAACTCGGACCCAAAGCTATCGACACGCATCGTGAACCCGAACTTGCACTCACCGAATCCGACGAAACCGAAACCGAATCTGAGGCCGAAATTCTGGGTTCCGCGCTGGGACAACTCGACGAACATCCCGACATCGTTGACCAAGGCTCCGATGCCGAAATCGACGATCCGGCCGAAGCGCTTGAGCCCGACGACAAGATTCCTGAAGCTTAATTTGCGACTAAACAAATTCATCTCACAATGCGGAATGGCTTCGCGAAGGGCGGCCGATACCCTCATCTCCGAGGGTAAAGTCACCGTTAACGGCGAAACTGTCGACAAACTCGGCCACGTCATCGACGAGTCCAAAGACGTTGTTCTTGTCAACGGCGTCAACTGCCGGCCCCCGCAATCCAACGTCTACATCGCCATGAACAAGCCCAAGGGCTACCTTGTCACCCTCAAAGACGAATTTGGCCGCAAGACAATCCAGCGCCTGATCACCGGCCTGACCCAGCGCGTCTACCCGGTCGGCCGTCTCGACCTCGATTCCGAAGGCTTGCTCCTTCTGACCGACGACGGCGAACTCGCGTTCCGGCTCGCTCACCCAAGTTACGGCATCAAAAAGCTTTACACCGTTCGCGTAAAGGGAGCCTTTAGCCAGGAACACCTCCGCTTTTTCTTCGACGGTATCACTTTAGAGGATGGCCACGTCGCTCATGCCAAAGCCAAAATCATCGACTCCGACGCCGCTTCAACCTTTCTCTCGATTGAATTACAAGAAGGCCGCAAACGCGAAATCCGCCGCATGTGCAAAACCATCGGCTACCCGGTGATCTCGCTTGTCCGCGTCAAATTCGACGACATCACGCTCCAGGGCATCGACAAAGGCAAATGGCGCCACCTGACCTCCGAAGAAGTCGCCCGCCTCAAACGCAAAGTCGGTTTAGTCTAACCACCAAATCAGTATCTTCATTCCCGCGCAGCCGGGAACCCAGCAGAAAACAAAGCCGTCATTCCCGCGAAGGCGGCTGCCGAAGGCGCCCAGCTTCGTAGGTCGGCGTTCCCAGCGCAGCGTGGAACCCGACAATTTTCACCGCTCCAGACCGTCCAGTGCGACCTGACAGACGTTCGGATCGAAAGTTTCATTCGATTACACCGCAAAATTGTCATATCTTTAGAACCAGATGATCAAGCTGCAAAGAGGTGTCGTGAAACGGGTTCATTCACTATTGTTGATACTAGTCTTGGCGTTGGCTGCTACCTACCTTGCAAAGTATCTGCTAACTGACAATCTGGAGAACGCAGATGCTGAGGCGCTGGATCTTCGAATTTCGCTCGATAAAGACTCTTGCCTGCTTGCAGAAGATGTCGTCGCCCATATCACTCTCCGAAACCAGTCTGACCACAATGTAACTGTAGATCACTTAGTCTTTCCATTTCCTGCATTGTCCATCACTGATGAAGCAGGAAATCACCTGACTCCCAAAGCAAGTTTTCCACGCCAAGAAAACTTACCAACAATGGAACTTGGTCCCGGGGATTCACTAACTGAGACACGGATATTGTCGACCGACTGTGGTTATTTGCAGATGAACCTTCCCGACGCAGATTTCCCCGTCACAGGACATCGGTGGATTCAAGCGAGTTATTATGACCAAGTCTATTCTCCGCCCGTTCAACTAACAATCTTGGCACCGACAGCCGAGGAGCAATCAGCACTCAAGATGATTTTGCGAGCGCTTGTCGTGGCACGCGACGGCGATTCAGAGGGCTCTTCAAGCATCTTTGACAGTCTGGTAATTCTATATCCAGAGAGCAGATACTTGCCTTTAGCTTGTGATATCGTGTTCGCAGCGTCCACCTTGGACCATGACACTTCGCGAATCCTGTCGTATGGCAAACTCATAATTAGAACAATTCCGGACAGTGAGGCTGCGATTCTTGGAGCTAAGGCCATATTTCGAGTCTTACCCTCCGCCGCCTCCTTCTGCGACTCCATCGCAACCGCTTACCCAAATACCCGCCTCGCCGCCCACGCCCTTGAAAAACTCGCATCCCTCACCTCCCAAAAACACTGATTTTCCCCCGTTCTTTTCCCTTGATTCTCCTTGCCCCCTATGTATATTAAATAGCTGTATTGGTTTGCATGACTCGGAAACGGAGACTGACCGAAATCGTTATCGCCATCGATGGCCCCGCCGGGGCAGGGAAGAGTACCACCGCTCGCGAAGTCGCGAAACGGCTCAATCTCCTGTTCCTCGACACCGGCGCCATGTATCGCGCGATCACGCTCAAAGCCATCCGCGCCGGCATCGATCTCAATGATCAGCCGAAAATTGTCGACATGACAAACAATACCGCGCTGTTGTTCAAGATCATCGATCACGAACAACACCTGTTCATGGACGGCGAAGATGTCTCGGTGGACATCCGCCGCCCCGAAGTCACCGCCGGCACCACTCCGATTTCCGGCCATGCCGAGGTCCGCAAAATCCTCGTCAAGTGGCAGCAGGATATCGGCGCCCACGGCGGCGTCGTTGCCGAAGGTCGCGACACTACCTCGGTCGTTTTTCCGAACGCCGAAGTGAAAATATACATGAAAGCCGATCTCGAGGCGCGCGCATCAAGACGCGTTCGAGACCTCGCCAAGATCGGCCAGACGACAACTGTCGCCGAACAAATGGAACTTTTAGCGAAACGCGATCACGCGGATTCGAGTAGGGCGGCATCGCCACTTACGAAAGTAGCAGATGCACGTGAGATTGACACTTCTAACCTTACCTTCGAAGAGCAGGTCCAAAAAATCATCGATCTCGCCCATCAGGTAACCACAGTTTGAGTCTCGTATATCGCCTTGCCCAAATTTCAATCCGTCTCGCGGGATGGCTTCTCGGGTGGAAAGTCATCGGTCGCGAAAATGTTCCCGCAGGTCCGGCGCTGATTGCGTCTAATCATATCTCGAACTACGACCCGCCCATGCTTGGCGCGGTGTTGTCGATGCGAGTATTTTATTTTGCTAAGATGGAGTTGTTTCGCAATCGGGCAATCGGTTGGTTCCTGCGCGGCGTCCATGCCTTTCCGGCCAAACGCGGCTCGGCCGACAAGCAGGCCTGGAAACAGTCGCAGGAAGTTCTCAAGCGCGGTGACCAGTTGATCTTCTTTCCCGAAGGCACCCGCTCGAAAGACGGCGAACTTCAATCCGGTCAGCCCGGCATGGCGCGCTTAGCGTTCGCCACCGGAGCCCCGGTCGTCCCGGCAGCCATCTGCGGATCGAATCGTATAAAAGATGTTCTTTTCCGCCGCGCTAAACTACGCGTCGGATTTGCGCGCCCGATTTTCTTGAGCGACTACGACTCGCCGGAAAACGACAAAGCGCGCTATGATAAATTGACGACTGACGTCATGGCCGCGATTCGCCGCCTCAAAACGGAAATCGAAGCCACATAGGACGCACCGCTTCATCGGTGCCCCACCTGGAAGGTGGGAGAACACTACGCGCCCGTCATTCCCGCGAAGGCGGCTGCCGAAGGCGTCCAGGTTCAGTAGGTCGGACATTCTTGTCTGACAACCCAGGTTCGGTAGGTCAGACATTCTTGTCTGACAACTCAGGTTCAGGTCAGACATTCTTGTCTGACAATCCCGTTCAACGGGACCAGAAAATTTCGCCCACTCTTTCCCCTCTCCCCTTGGGAGAGGGGCAGGGGTGAGGGCGGTTTCGGTAGGTCAGACATTCTTGTCTGACAACTCAGGTTCAGTAGGTCAGACATTCTTGTCTGACAATCCCGTTCAACGGGACCAGAAAATTTCGCCCACTCTTTCCCCTCTCCCCTTGGGAGAAGGGTAGGGGTGAGGGCACTTTGACTGTCGAGAAAAAAGCCCGGAAGGGTTATCGCTATATTTTAGGAGGAAGACATTAATGTCTGAAGAAACTACCAAAACCACCAAGAACGCTAAGAAGACTGGAGGTGAGGCGCCGGAAAAGAAAACTACCAGTAGACTTGTGAAGGCATCGGGAGTCAAGAAAGTCAGTAAAGCTGAACAAAAAGGCACCACGATGATCACCGAATTCGCCGCCGAAGTCGGCGCCGCGTCTACTGATCGTCAACGCCGCGTCTCCGAAAAGGCGACCCGTCGCGCTGAAGCGCCGCAGCCAACCTTTGCGCACGTTGACGCGATCAAGCAAACTGATCTCGATGATGATGATTATTCATCCAAGGAGTACGAAGATCTCCTCAATATGTATAATCACACGCTCCAGGACATCAAGGAGGGTGAGATTATCAAGGGCCGCGTGCTCGATATCACGCGCGAGGATGTCATCGTCGACGTCGGTTTCAAATCTGAAGGAATTATCCCGATTGACGAGTTCCCCGAGCCGATCAACATCAAAGTTGGCGACCAGATCGACGTCTATCTTGAATCAGTCGAAGACCAGAACGGCCAACTGATTCTCTCCAAGCAGAAAGCCGATTTCATGCGCGTGTGGGACAAGATCCGCGAAGCGCACGATGCCGGCGAGCTTGTTGAAGGCCGCCTGATGCGCCGCATCAAGGGCGGTATCGTCGTCGATCTCTTCGGCGTCGACGCCTTCCTGCCCGGTTCGCAGATCGCTCTGCGCCAGGTGCCGGATTTCGACGAATTGATCGGAAGAACTCTCGATCTTAAAATAATAAAGCTGAACAAGAGCCGCCGCAATATCGTGGTCAGCCGCCGCGTCGTGCTTGAACAAGAGCGCGAACAAATGCGCGGCAAACTCCTCGAACAAATCGAGGTCGGCCAGGTGCGCGAAGGCGGCGTCAAGAACATCACCGACTTCGGCGTCTTCATCGATCTCGGCGGTCTCGACGGCCTCCTCCATATCACCGATATGTCGTGGGGCAGAATTGCTCATCCGTCCGAATTGGTGCAGCTCGGCGATTCCATCAAGGTCAAGATTCTTGACTTCGACAAGGAAACTGGCCGCATCTCGCTCGGCATGAAGCAGCTCACCGAATACCCGTGGGAAAAGATCGGCGAGAAGTTCCCGGTCGGCTCCAAGGTTAACGGCACCGTCGTGTCCTTGACCGATTACGGCGCATTCGTCGAACTTGAGAAGGGCATTGAAGGCTTGATCCACATCTCCGAAATGAGCTGGACCCAGCACATCAAGCATCCTTCCAAGATCATGAACGTCGGCGACAAAATCGACGCCATCGTCTTGGCCGTCGATAAAGACAACGAAAAGATTTCTCTCGGAATCAAGCAAATGGAGCCGGATCCGTGGACGATTCTCGATCAGAAATACCCGATCGGTTCCAAAGTGCGCGGCAAGGTCCGCAATCTCACGACCTTCGGCGCGTTTATCGAACTTGAGGAAGGCATCGACGGTCTCGTGCATATCTCTGATATGTCCTGGAACCGCCGCATCCAGCATCCTTCGGAAGTTATGAAGAAGGGTCAGGAAGTCGACGTCATCGTCCTCAAGATCGACCGCCAGAATCGTCGCATCTCGCTTGGATACAAGCAGCTCTTCGACGATCCGTGGCCGGCTTACGCCATGAAGTACGGTATCGGCTCCGAATGCGTCGGCACCATCACGCGTGTGCTCGACCGCGGCGTCATTGTTGAACTTGGCAACGAGGTCGAAGGCTTCGTCTCTACTCATCAACTCGGCGTTCCCGATCTGCAGAAACCTGCGGATGCGTTCCAGGAAGGCAACGAGATTCCGTTGAAGGTGGTCGAGTTCGACCAGACGCAGCGCAAGATTGTTCTCTCTGTCGATGACTACTATCGTGGCAAAGACAAGACCGAACATGAAACCTTCGTCGCCGGTCACCCGACAACAAGCGGCAATCAGATGGCTTCCGCGCTTGAAACCGCGATGGCCCCTGAAGACGCCGCCTCCGAAGGCGACGCCACCGCGTAGCCTTGTTTGGTAGGTCAGACATTCCTGTCTGACATGTGAGTGTAAAAGTAGGTCAGACATTCTTGTCTGACTCGTGAGTGCGATAGTAGGTCAGACATTCCTGTCTGACATCCGAGCGCAATAGTAGGTCAGACATTCTTGTCTGACACTGAAATAGAAGGCGACTCTGCTCCCAGAGTCGCCTTTCTTATTTGTGCGCGGCAGTCGTCCACACTTGCCGCATTCGTTTCACCGTTGCGTAAGGTCTTCCGAGAGAGCGCACTCTACTGCGGATTGTTAAACATCAACTGCCTGCCGCGAACGAGGGCGACCTGACGCAGAATTACAGTCTGCAAATTCGAACTTCTGGGACAGTTCTTAGGTCGGGTTCCCAGCCCACAGGGCGCGGAACCCGACATAAAATAGAAAACGGCTCTGCTTATGCGGAGCCGTTTTTCATCACTGCATTGCGGATATTTGCCAGTTCCGTAGGTCGAAACCACTAATGCCACACTGATAATTTTTGGGATTCACTTCGCGTGGTTTCGACACTTTTCTGCATTCACCCCAATTCCCGCAACCATAATCCTCCGCAGGGGCTCGGTCTGCGCGCCCGGGGAATGAAGACCGGCAGCCACCTTGCGTTGCGGCTGAGCTATCGGTTATCTCCGTGCAATCGTGCTTGCGGGTCAAAGTTGTTTCGCCTAAATTTCTCAGATGATAATTATGTCCATGTTATGGACTCGAAGGGAAGCTCAGAAGTATGAATCGCTTGATTGGCGCCACAGCTTTCGCATTCACTTTAATACTCGCGCTCTACACGCCAACAATGGCCGAGAGACTTGAATCGCGAATTCTCATGTCTCTGAATCCGGAAAAGCTGCAATTGAATGACACCATGGAGGAAGGAGGCGGAACGTTCGCCGTAATACGTGGCGATACGGTAGTCCTCGCAGAAGACGATGAACTGCTGCTGATACACAATCAGAATGTTTGTCGGAAGATCAAACTTCCACTTCAGATAGTCGGTTTCGACTTCAACTGGAACGGCGACGGTGTCGTGCTCTGCGACAGCTTGAATGGCGTGGATAGCAACGGTGTTGTGCACTATGACTATTTGTTCTATGAGGCTCATGCGCTTGAAATCGGCACCGTACCCATGGCAGTCGATCTCTCGATGCTCGGTCGTGGCGATTTCGTGGACCGGGTTGACATGGTAGACGACTCTCTATTCGAGGTTTCGTTCAACATAAGTGATTTCCTTGCTATCGGAAATATCAGACAACCTTTGGAGCCGGTCCGGATCGTAACAGTCGGATCGTGCGGAATTAATTATGGGGATGTGGATCTTGTCGCAAAATTCGACGGATACTATGTGTACTTGAACAATAGGCCGGAGTGGAATTCGAGGGTGCGGAGGTGGGGTATTGAGGTAGTCAAGATAGCCGACAATTGCCTTGAGAGCCGGAAATTGTACGATCTTGGCGAATTGGGTGAATGGGGGAACAACATTTGGCACCCTCTGAGATTTGATGAATCGGTAAAGAAATTCTATACACTGCTGGTCAAGGACAAGAAGCTTGAGCTGAGGGAATTCGACTGTCTCGACTTGACACAGTAAGCTCTCGGAACTATCTGTCAAGATACTTCGACAGCAGTTCCGTAGGTCGAAACCACTAATGGCACACTGACAATTTTCGCACTCACGTTGAGTGGTTTCGACACTTGACTCAACTTCCTATCGTTCCGCCCATGCACTGCCTTCTGTGGGCTCGACTTCAGTCGAACACCTCCCACTGCACATCGTAGGGGCGCGGCGTCACGTCCCGCGTTTCGAGGGGTTCCCTCGCCCGCAATTTCGTAGAGGGTCGCCCACAGCTTGTCGAAGACCCAGGTAACGGGACTATGGGATCACTTATAACTCGGTCGTTTAGTTTTGTAGGTCGAAACCACTAATGGCACACTGATGATGTTG
>CAVPQS010000093.1:0-11841 GCA_963707485.1 uncultured bacterium | reverse complement strand
TTTTCAACTTGATCGAACTCTCTAATTCAGAACTCTCTCGCAATTCCTGAGTCGCCGCTTACCCGCCGAGCGCACGGTGGGATCGATCTTTATTGCGTCAATCGGCTTCCTGGGCCAACCTCCCCAATTGGAATGCACTCGCCAACCCTGCCGCTTCGCGGGATTTCGACATCTTCGCTTCCCCTTGGGTGCCCCACCGGCGCGACTTTTCAACTTGATCGAACTCTCTAATTCCTAATTCTCTCGCAATTCCTGAATCGTCGCTTACCCGCCGAGCGCACGGTGGGATTGATCTTTATTGCGTCAATCGGCTTCCTGGGCCAACCTCCCCAATTGGAATGCACTCGCCAACCCTGCCGCTTCGCGGGATTTCGACATCTTCGCTTCCCCTTGGTGCCCCACCGGCGCGACTTTTCAACTTGATCGAACTCTCTAATTCAGAACTCTCCCGCAATTCCTGAGTCGCCGCTTACCCGCCGAGCGCACGGTGGGATTGATCTTTATTGCGTCAATCGGCTTCCTGGGCCAACCTCCCCAATTGGAATGCACTCGCCAACCCTGCCGCTTCACGGGATTTCGACATCTTCGCTTTCCCTTGGGTGCCCCACCGGCGCGACTTTTCAACTTGATCGAACTCTCTAATTCAAAACTCTCTCGCAATTCCTGAATCGCCGCTTACCCGCCGAGCGCACGGTGGGATCGATCTTTATTGCGTCAATCGGCTTCCTGGGCCAACCTCCCCAATTGGAATGCACTCGCCAACCCTGCCGCTTCGCGGGATTTCGACATCTTCGCTTCCCCTTGGTGCCCCACCGGCGCGACTTTTCAACTTGATCGAACTCTCTAATTCCTAATTCTCCCGCAATTCCTGAATCGTCGCTTACCCGCCGAGCGCACGGTGGGATTGATCTTTATTGCGTCAATCGGCTTCCTGGGCCAACCTCCCCAATTGGAATGCACTCGCCAACCCTGCCGCTTCGCGGGATTTCGACATCTTCGCTTCCCCTTGGTGCCCCACCGGCGCGACTTTTCAACTTGATCGAACTCTCTAATTCAGAACTCTCCCGCAATTCCTGAGTCGCCGCTTACCCGCCGAGCGCACGGTGGGATTGATCTTTATTGCGTCAATCGGCTTCCTGGGCCAACCTCCCCAATTGGAATGCACTCGCCAACCCTGCCGCTTCACGGGATTTCGACATCTTCGCTTTCCCTTGGGTGCCCCACCGGCGCGACTTTTCAACTTGATCGAACTCTCTAATTCAAAACTCTCTCGCAATTCCTGAATCGCCGCTTACCCTCCGAGCGCACGGTGGGATCGATCTTTATTGCGTCAATCGGCTTCCTGGGCCAACCTCCCCAATTGGAATGCACTCGCCAACCCTGCCGCTTCACGGGATTTCGACATCTTCGCTTTCCCTTGGGTGCCCCACCGGCGCGACTTTTCAACTTGATCGAACTCTCTAATTCAGAACTCTCCCGCAATTCCTGAATCGCCGCCTACTCACCGAGCGCACGGTGGGATTGATCTTTATTGCGTCAATCGGCTTCCTGGGCCAACCTCCCCAATTGGAATGCACTCGCCAACCCTGCCGCTTCACGGGATTTCGACATCTTCGCTTTCCCTTGGGTGCCCCACCGGCGCGACTTTTCAACTTGATCGAACTCTCTAATTCAAAACTCTCTCGCAATTCCTGAATCGCCGCTTACCCTCCGAGCGCACGGTGGGATCGACGCAGATTGCATGACCCTCCACATATATTGACTCCTCGCTCCCGTCATTCTAAGGAAATCAATGTCGTCCCCGCAATGCGGCCGCCGTAGGCCCCCAGCCTTGTTTCCCCCATTTATCGCCTTGACTATCCGCAGTGTTTTGTTAATTTGAAACCGCACACACAAATCATACAACGCCAAGCCCTGGGCAGGCCATGTACGTATCGCAACGTCACTTTGGATTTTAGACCTCTATTCATCAGAGGGAGATTCTCGCTATGCGCACCCGTTTTCTAATGCTTCTGATATCTGCAATCGCCATTCCGCTCCAGGCAGCGACCATCCGCGTCCCGCAAAATCAACCCACCATCCAATCCGGCATAAACGCTGCCGTGAATGGCGACACGGTATTGGTGGGACCGGGGATTTACCGTGGAGCAGGGAATTTTGACTTAGAGCTTTTTGGCAAAGTAATAGTTGTGAAAGGTGTCCATCGCGATTCTGTAGTGATCAATTGCGAAGGTAGTCTTTCCTCCAATCGACGCGGCTTCTATGTGCATCAGGGTGAAGACAGTCTCACCGTAATTAGTGATTTGACAATTCGAAACGGCGTTGGAGAATTGATTCAGTCAGAAGGATTCACCTTTGGGGGCAATACTGTGCGTTGGCTCGAGTCCAAAATGTGAGCGCATCAGGATAGATTCGTGCATTGCCCACGCCGGCGGTGGAATTTCAATCCGCGAGTCGGCACAACCGGTGCTGTAAACTCGGTTGTTGAAAATTGCTCGGCAATTTGGGGACGTGCTATTAGCCTCAAGAATGGTTCTGTGATAATACGAAACTCCATTCTAAGAAGTAATCACTCGACAAACGGTGGTGGAGTAATGGATCAAAATCGTGGCCATTCGGATCTGGACGACTGTTTGCTCAATAGTAATCAATCAAATTTTGCAGGCGGCGCGATTGCTTATTATCGAGTCTTGGGCTCGATTATGAGAAATTGCACGGTCGTCGATAACAATGCAACCAAAGGATCAGCGATCGTATTGGTTGATCTACCATTCTTTATTCCACTGGTTCAGAATTGCATTGTCGCTTCTAATACGGGTTCCGTACCGATAGAGAGATACAACGGTTCCGAAGAAATAAGCCTTGAATGCACTGATGTATTCGGGAACTCGAGCGGAAACTTTGTAGATGCAATCAGCGATCAAGAGAACATCAATGGAAATTTCTCACTTGACCCGCTATTCTGCAATCCTGCCAATAACGACTATGGAATAGCCTTTAATTCCCCGTGCAATACTACAATGAATGACTGCCAATTATTGATAGGAGCTCTTGATCCATCCTGTGGACTTGCTATCGACAGCATAATGGTCAATGGTGAGATCTCAAACCTTAGCGTGGTTCAGCAAACACCTGTCTTTGGATGGTTGGTCAACGACTATTCGAACTCCCCCCAAACCGCCTTCGAAATCGCAGTCTCCACCGACAACGATTGGCAGTTTGCCGAAATGTGGAACCCCGCGCCTTTCGCCTTCGCCGACACCTTCGTCGTCTACAATGGCGCACCGCTCCTCGATGGCCACACTTATTGGCTCCGCCTGCGCGTCAGCAACAGCCTTGGTTGGTCGAACTGGTCGGAAATGATGTTCCGCATAAATTCGGTTCCATCCGCGCCGCAACTACGTCTGCCTTCCAACAACAGTATCGTCGCCAGCCAATTTCCAAATCTATCACTGACGCTTGCGGACAACACGCCCGAATTCACCTGGCAATCCAGCTTCGATTCCGACCCCGGAGACAGCATCAAGTTCACGCTTCAGCTTTCAATCGATGCTTCATTCAGTTTTGCCAGCCAGATACCGGGTTTGACTAATCCCCAATACATTCCGACTAATCCCTTGGAGTGGGGAAGACGTTACTGGTGGCGCGTCAAAGCCGAGGACAATTCCGCCGGCATTACTTGGTCCAATGAAGTCTTTAGCTTCGCCACAATGCGGCTCGGCGACCCCGACGGCAACGGCATCGTCACCATTTCCGACGCCGTTTTCCTAATCAATTACATCTTTTCCGGCGGCTCGGCCCCTAATCCGGTCGAATCAGGCGATGCCGACTGCAATGGCATCCTCACTATCTCCGACGCCGTCTACCTCGTTAACTACATCTTCGCCTCCGGCCCGCCACCCTGCGAATTGTAGCAAATCCCACTCGGCCTACACGATATATCGGCTCCGGGGCCACCCCGATTCTGATGATTTCGGACCATTTAAATCCAAGTTGGCCCGGCTACTCCGCACGGCTCACGGCCACTTAGCCATTTCTGCACTTAATTTTAACAGATTTTACACCCCTTTTTCTATTGACACTTTTGCTTAAAATTCTATATTCGTATCGATGGGAAGTCGGGGGTGGTATACTTATTTGTACCTGTCATTCTTGTAGTCTTACAACCTGAACCTGTTTTTTTGATGTGTACTTTTCATTTGCTTTGGGAAAGAACCTAAACTCAACAAACCCTACAGGAGGCACTATGTCGCCTAAACCTCTGTTCGCCCGAACTATGATTTTCTTCATGGCTCTGGCTGCACTGTTGTGTCTCAACGGCGCTTCGTCCGTTTTTGCGCAGCCCGTTGACACTGTCCGCGTAGAATGTCCTACAAACATTACTTCGCAAATCGCCGATGGTGACTCAATTGCCGTTCGCGTCTTCATTACCAACTCGCAGGGACTCGGCGGTATGTCGCTGGGCTTCTCAGAAAACTCCGCGGACCTACAGTTTTCGTCCGCTTCAGCGGGCCCGACTTTGGCTGGCTTAGGTGGATCCATGCTTGTTCAAGTTAGTCAAGCTGCCGATGGCAAGATCCTTATCGGTTGGTTGAACTTCGTCCCGACTAATCCGTTCCCGGTTTCCTACGGCGCAACCCGCGACCGCCACCTGGTCACTCTGTACTTGAAGAAGACAGTCCCGGCAACGTCGCTTTCTGCAGCATGCGTTGCAATTGACACGACCTTTGTCTCCCCCGCAGGCTACTGGGAAATCACGTACCAGGCTAATACTGTCGCGGCTCATCCGGCCTACGCCGCTTGCGGTGGAAAAGAAATCAACATCCTCGGCGGTTGCGATGCTGTCGGTAACAATCCCCCCAACGCAATTTGCCAGCCGATGACATTAGCTGCCGGCGCCAATTGCACTGCAGTTGCCGACATCAACAACAGTTCAAACGACCCCGATTCCGGTCAAACCCTCACTATCACGCAGGACCCTCCCGGTCCGTATCCGCTCGGCGAAACCTTGGTGCAGTTAATTGTCACTGATAATGGAACGCCGGTTATGGCCGACACCTGTTCGGCAACCGTCACCGTTACCGACCAGACCGACCCGGTCATCACCTGCCCCGCAAACATCACAGTAAGTAACGATACCGGCGCTTGCGGCGCAACTGTCAACTTTGCCGCCACGGCTACCGACAATTGCGACTCTGCTGTCGCAATCACGTATTCGCAAGACCCCGGCGCCGTCTTCCCGGTCGGCGTGACTATGGTCACCGCCACCGCGACTGACGATGCTGGTAACGATATACAGTGCCAGTTCTCAGTAACTGTCAATGACACCGAAAACCCCGTCGCAGTTTGCCCGGCCGATATCAACGTCACCGCTGATCCGGGTGAAACCTCCGCGATTGTGAATTTCCTTGTCAGCGCAACGGATAATTGCCCGGATGCGACCGCCGCTGCCGATCCGGCCTCCGGCACCGCATTCCCGCTTGGCCTTACCGTTGTCACAGTTACTGCGACTGATGCTCATGGAAACACCAATCAATGCCAATTCAATGTTACCGTTAGTGCCGGCAACGCCGCTCCGGTTGTTGCTGACATCCCCGATCAGGTAATCGATTCAGGCTCAGTCTTTGCTGACTTCGACCTCGACGATTACGTTACCGATGCCGACAACACCGATGACGAAATCACCTGGAGCACCCAGTTGATGAAGGCCAAAGGCGCCTTGACCGTTAGCATCGATCCGCTCACGCACGTCGCCACCATTATCGCGACTCCGGACTTCATCGGTTCTGCCGTGTTCACGTTCCGTGCTACGGACCCCGATGGTGCGTTTGACGAAGACCAAGCCACCTTCACCGTGAATTCCGTCGATACCAATGATCCTCCGGTCGTCTCCGACATTCCGGATCAGACCATTGTCGAAGGTGGTTCATTCAGCATTATCGATCTTGATGACTATGTCGTCGATCCCGACAATGCCGACAACGAAATGACCTGGACGTTCACTGGCAATGCCCAGTTGTCCGTCTCCATCGATACCGGCAACATCGCGATCATTGCCTATCAGGTCGGCTTCCTTGGTTCCGAAACCGTCACCTTTACGGCTACCGATCCGGGTGCCCTGTTTGATTCCGATGATGCAACCTTCACGGTTAATCAGGAATTGAATCCGGACTTCGAAGTTGTCGCAACTCCCGAGCAGCTCACTGTCGAAGGCGGAATCGCTTCGCCGTTCTTGTTTGATGTCGCCGTCAATTCGATTGATGGCTTCACCAATAACGTGACGTTGAGTGTCGCAGGACTCCCCGTTGGCGCAACCGCCGACTTCTCCGTCAATTCCGCCCCCGCTCCATACAGCTCAGTTTTGAGCGGCGCGATCGCTCCGGAAACCCCGGCTGGCAACTACCAGCTCGTCATTACCGGTGTGCAATTGACCAAGGCCTTCGCTGCCCACATCGACACTGTAACTCTTATCGTCGGTGGCTGCGTTGCCCCGCCGGTCGTTGGCCTCAGTCAGGATGTCTTTGACGTCACTGCCGAAGAAGGCTCCAGCCCGGCTGACGAACTTGTCTATGTCACCAACGCCGCCGTCTGCGGTACCCTCTATTGGGAAGTCACCTCCGATCAGCCGTGGGTTAGCGCCGACCCGATGAGCGGAAGCGTTGACGCCGGCGAAACCCCCGGTGACGCGGTCGCTCTTCAGTTCAATACCGCCAGCCTCACTGCCGCCGGCAGCCCTTACGTCGCGCACGTTCAGGTTCATCCTGTCGTTGTCGGCAAGGAAATCGGCGCAGATGAAAACGGCGTTATTACGATTACGCTCACTATAACCGAACCGCCGGTCTCAGACGATACCGTCCTGGTTTCGCATGAAATGTCCTTCCCGGGTGAGCCAGTCGGCGTCGAGCTGACCTTCACGAACTTCGAAGAGCTTGCCGGAATGTCCGCCGGGCTCACTTGGAGTTCTTCCGATGTCATGCTTGACTCCGTCTCCTTCCAAGGTTCGCGCATCGATTACATCGGTACCAAGATCACCACGATCAACAACGGCGCACGTACGCTCGCTCTTGGCGTGCTGCGCATTCCGCCGGAACCGCTCGTGTCGGTTGGTACTGGTCTCTGGGCAACCCTGTGGTTCACCGTTGATGGTGCCGCCGCCGCGCAGGTCGTCACGATTGACACCGTCTTTATCCAACCGGGTGTCGAACTCTTGTTCAACGACCTCGCCGCCAACTCGATCTATCCGCAATTTGGCGCTGGTTCAATCACGATTCAGGATATCGCCGAAAACTGTATTAGCGGTACGATCCTTGATTCGAATGGCGACCCGGTCGACGGCGCTACCGTCGAATTGATCGATGTCCTTGATGATGTTATCGCTGCTACAACTTCCGGTATCGATGGCTTCTACGAATTCTGCTTCATGGTGCCGCCTGCCGATGGCTACACCGTCCGCGCCTACAAGGGCGGATTCTATCCGAATAGCACGGACAGCGTAAGCCTGCCGGATGACAACGTCGATATCGTGCTTGATGCCGATGCCGGCGAAGTCATGCCGACCTACGAGTGGGTTGATCTCTACTGCCAGGGTGGCGCGCTCGCATTCGATGCGCCCGTCCCGGTTGGCAGCGTTCTTGAAGCCTTTGACCCCGACGGCGTCCTTTGCGGCCGCTGGGTATTCACTGCCCCGGGTACCTTTGGTTTCATGCCCGTCTACGTCGACGATCCGTATTCACCGTCGGTTGACGAAGGTTGCGTCATCGGCGACGAAATCACCCTGATGCTGAATGGCGGCGCGGTTGACCTTACCGGCGACTCGCTTGTCTGGACTGGCAACGGTGATCGCTATGAAGCCTGCTTTACCTACCCGGCTACCGGTGGCGACGTTACCAAGTGCCTCCACCTCGCAACTGGCTGGAACCTGGTTTCGCTTAATGTTGCTCTTTCGACTTCCGAACTTGAAGTCCTCTTCGCTGACGTCCTTGATAACACCGACGTCATCTTGAGCTTCGAATCGGTCGGTCTTACCTACGATCCGGATCTCCCGGATTTCTCGACCCTCTTTGACGTCGACAACGCTCATGGCTACTGGTTCCGCATGGATTCTCCGGATTCCATCTGCTTCACCGGCGCCCTGATTGCCGCCTCGACTCCGATCTCGCTCGAGAACAATTGGAACCTCGTCAGCTATCTCCCCGAGAATCCGCTGCCGGTTCCCGATGCTCTCGTCTCGATCTGGAGTTCAGTCGTTGTTGTCCTCGGTTACGAGGGCGGCGGTCTTAGCTACGATCCGGCTCTTCCCGAATTGGCCACCCTCAATGAAATGAAGGAAGGCTTCGGCTACTGGATCAAGACCAACGCCGCTGGTACTCTTATCTATCCTGACGGCGAATTTACTCCGATGGTGTCCGACAATACGCGCACCCTCGCCAGCTTTGTCCCGCGCGTTCGCACCAGCAATACCTGGATCAACCTCTACGGTTCCAATGTCAAACTCGACGGTCAGACCATTCCGACCGGCGCTACCATTGAGGCCTATGATGAATCCGGTATCATGATCGGCGAATGCACCGTCCGTCAGTCCGGCAAGTTTGGTTTCATGCCGGTCTATGGTCCGGATAACTTCAGCTCGAACAACGATGCTGTCGCCAACGCCGGCAAGATCAGCTTCAAGATTAACGGCCAGGAAATCGAGCAGACTATCAACTGGACCGCCAATGGTGACCGTGTCGCTGTCAGCGAATTCACCAGCGTCGGTAAGGTTGGTAACGTCCTGCCCGATCAGTTCAGCTTGGCTCAGAACTATCCGAATCCGTTCAACCCTGAAACCGCGATCGAATACGTGGTTGCAAAACCGGGTATGGTCGAAGTTTCCATCTACAACGTCATGGGCGCCAAAGTCAAGACCTTGGTAAGCGATTTCCAGGCCGCCGGCTCCTATAGCGTCAAGTGGTACGGTAATTCTGATAACGGCCAGCAGGTCGCCTCGGGCGTCTACTTCTATAAGATGACCGCCGGTGACTACACCGAAATCAAGAAGATGACCCTTCTGAAGTAGTTTTGTATGTCGGAATCCTCGCGGTTCCGACTTCCAAATCATAACTCGAAAGCCCTTGGGTTCCTTCCCAGGGGCTTTCGCATTTCACCGCCAATCTGATAATTGCCTGACAACGCCTTTGGCGCAGCCCGTAGGTCAACCCCCCTAATTCCACTGCCTCATATCAACCTCTGTTCCCCGCGGTGTTTTGACGTCTTCGCTTCTGTAAACCATGCGCCCGGTTTACACGAGCCGTCAGGAACCCCTTCCTGACGGCGTTTTTGGCGCAGCCCGTAGGCCAAACCCCTAATTCCACTGCCTCTTATTTGTACAGACGGGCGGATAGTTTACACATTAGACCGGGCGCATGGTTTACACTTTGTTGTGTCGTTAGTGTCCTGCGTCTAACGCTTCTTGACATTTGGCTATTTTGGTCATAATGGATTGGACGGATGCTGTCCAAACGAACACCTGCGGGTTTTGATTGTGCGCTTCGATGTAATGGTTGATGGCGGTGATCAGTTCCTTGACGTTTCTGAAGGATGCTCGGCGTATGCGCTTGGATGTGATCTCGGCAAACCATCTCTCCACCATGTTGACCCAGGAACTGGCGGTGGGAATGAAGTGCAGAATAAAGCGCGGGTGCCGAGATAGCCATCTTTGAACTTGGGGGTGTTTGTGCGTTCCATAGTTGTCGACAATCAGGTGCAGGGCCAGCTCCGGCGGGGTCTTGACGTTGATCACTTGGAGGAACCGGATGAATTCCTGATGCCGATGGCGCGGCATACAATCGCCAATCACGGTGCCATCCAGCATATTCAAAGCCGCAAACAACGTCGTCGTGCCGTGACGCTTGTAATCATGCGTTTGTCGGGCCGGGATTCCCGGGCGCAGAGGCAGCAGAGGCTGGCTGCGCTCCAGTGCCTGGATCTGGCTCTTCTCGTCGACACAGAGCACCAAAGCCTTGTCCGGAGGATTGAGGTACAGTCCCACCACATCGTACAGCTTCTCCAGAAAGCGCGGATCATGAGAAAGCTTGAACGTCTCCACCAGATGCGGCTTGAGATTATGCTGTTTCCAGATGCGGCGCACCGTGGCCTCGCTGACCCCCTGGGCCGCGGCCATCGTCCGGGCGCTCCAGTGCGTCGCCCCGGCAGGCGCCGTATGAAGGGTGGCTTCGACTATCGCCGAGACCTTCTTCTGGCTGATGCGCGGCAATCGACCCGGACGCGGCGCGTCCTTTTCCAACCCCGCCAAGCGCAGCGCCAAGAAACGCTCCCGCCACAATTGCACCGTCGGACGAGAAATCCCCAGCGCTTGGGCGATCTCATGGCTGAAAACGCCCTGAGCCGCCAAGCGAATAATCTGCGCCCGCACCACCAAACGCATCGGCAGCCTCTTACTGCACGCCCAGCGGTCAATCGTCGTTTGCTCCGACGGCGACAGCACTATCGGTTCGGCTCGATTCATCAACCAGAACATACAATCACTCAAATCAAATGTCAAGATAATTATGACGCAGGACATTAGCTATTGCCTTTTCAAAGCTCGCGCTAGCGCGAGCTTTGAAAAGGCGTGACTTTGGTCTTGATCAAGCGGCCCCGGCGACTGTCAAGACCGATAAAACGTACTGGTCCCAGATACAATCCATAACGATCTTCGTCTTCCTGGTCAAGCCCAATCCACTCCTCACCTAAGGCCAATGACAAGTAGAGTTCGAATCCGCCAAAACGCAGGTAACCGCGATGATGAACTTGTCGCTTGAGATATGTCTCCGGATACTCGAGTTCCGGCAGGCAAAAGGGATAGACCCGAGTTGAGGCCTGATAATGCTCCGCGGGCGTCTGTTGTCCCAGCGCCTGGTGTGGTCGCTCCTCGTTGTACTCTTTGCGAAAGGCATCGAAAGCTCGCTGTTGTTGCCAGCGGTTAGCCGCCGGCGGTGTTGTTGTGGCTTCCTTGAGCGTCCGGTGCATTCGCTCGTGACGGCCATTTTGTTCGGGATGAGCCGGGGCAATCCGTTCCGGCGTAATCCCCAGACGAATCAGCTTTACCGACAAACGCGAGAAACCGGCTAACGAGTTTGAGGCAAAGGGCACGCCATTGTCGGAGCGGATCGCCACGGGCAACCCGTACTCGCAGAAAGCCGCCACCAATATCGGCCACACCGATGCTTCGTCGAGGCGCGGCACCACCTGACATCGCAACAGATACCGGCTGTAGGCGTCCGACAAGGTGAACGGATCGCAGCGCACGCCATCGCCGGTGCGAAACCAACCCTTGAAATCACAACACCAAACCGTATTCGGACTCGTGCAGTTCACGAATGGTTCACTGTAAGGTTCTGTCCGAGCTCGCCGTTTGCGCGGGACGACCAAACCACGGCGCTTCAGAACCTCACCGATCGTGCTCGCCGCCGGATAGACCCGCCGCGGATTCCGGCGTTCTAACCGCGTCTTGATCTTCAATGCGCCCCATTTCGAGTGGCATCCACGCATCTCAACGATCTCGTGTTCAATTGCCGCGGATACTGCATTCGCATGAGTCTTGGCCGCACGGGATCGATCTGCCAATCCGCTCCGACCATACTCCTCATAACGGGCGATCCATTTATACGCCGTCGGACGGCTGACGCCAAACTCCCGGCACAACTCGCTGATCTCACAACCTTCGCGCAAATGCATCTTCACCAACTTCTCACGCAAATCCATCTTACAGACCTCCGGCCATGGCATAAACTTCCTCCTCGCTTATGCCACAACTTAATCTGTAAACCATCCCCCCGGTCTGTTTTGTAAACCATCCGCCCG
>CAVPQS010000092.1:0-16116 GCA_963707485.1 uncultured bacterium | reverse complement strand
GGAGATTAAGAGACATGGAGAACATATAAAGCGGTTGTGGCAGGCGGGCAAGGGATAAGTTTGGGGGGCGTCCTACTCTCGATCAGCGCCACCACCAAGGACCGCCATCACTTTACTCTTACTCAACGCCCTCACCCTTCCCTCTCCCGCAAAGCGGGACCTAGGCGGCCAACGGGAGAGGGAAAACCGGCAGCCAGAGGGAGAGGGGAAACTGCCAGCCATCAAAATGCCTTTTCTTCAAAGTCATCAGTCTACTCTTATCTGAGGCCCTCACCCTGCCCTCTCCCGGAGGGAGAGGGAAAACAGCTAACTGGTACGTATTTTGACTGAGCGGAGGATTTGAGGGGCAACGAGTTGCGATGATCTGCGAGACAGTGTCAAAATCCATGCCTGTTTGAACAATAATCAGATTCTAACCAAAAGGTTATTGTGCGAATCAAGGAAGAGCGTATATTCGGGCAGGTGTTAGAGAGGGGTTTATTTGAAAAATCTCTAACAACTCAATAATGAAGGTTGCCCCCAATTATGGTTGCGCGTCCTGCCGTGACCTCTCCCCTCAAGGATGAGTAGCGGGAGCAAAAAACTGTGGTGGCTCTAAAAGTCCTTTACCGTAACTGGATGAGGAGTTTTTTCAAATCTAAGGCCGATTTAACCCGGTCGCCCCTCTTACACCTTTAATTATGTAGTTACTGAGCGTCGCGCCGAGGCGAAATAATTGTAGAATCCGATTTCATCCAAGGGCTGGCGAATACCGAGCGTGATTTTTTCGATGTCAAAGCCGGTGATAATGGCTTTGGATTTGATCAGCTCGATAAACACTGCGGTCAGTTGTGCGGCGGCGGCGACGACTGAGGCGTCCATCGATTTCTCGGCGCCCTTGATGACGATGATGCCGCCGTTGGCATCGACGGTGAAATGCTTGAGGACGGGGTAGTGATCGATTAGTTGAGCACGGGCAATGCGCAGGACATCGGCGATATCAAATCGCGAAATCTGTCCCTGAAAATGTCCGAGGGCAAGATTGATTGCGCGAGACAGCACGAGAACGTGATCGGGCGTGAAATTGGGATTGTGAATGGTGACGCCGCCCGGCTTGCGCAAATTGGATTCGAGTGTCGAGAGTGACGATTTGAGCACGAGATTAAGGGTGGTTGTATTCAGGTCGGGTTTGGCCAGAATCAAGAGGGCGAAGGAACTGCCGTTGTGCAGCCACATCCAACCCTTGGTGAAGCGCGCCTTGACATCTTTACCGCGCGTGTAATCATCGCAAAATTTGACGAGCCGAGTGCAAACAGCATCGGTCTCAGCCGCGCTGAAGCGAGCGGGCAGGAGCTTGTGGAACAGATTGGCGTCCTTTTCCCAGAGCACGACCCCAGACACGCCCATGACGCCGCGGATAGCTTCGATCACTTTTTTCATGCCGCCCTCGCGATTTTCCAGAGTTGCGCCAGCACTTCGCGCTTGCGGACTTTGGAGTTGATCAAAGCAGCCAGGAACCCACCCTGATAGGGAAGAAGCAGCAAGTCGTGTGTGCCGAGATTGAGAATGCAATCTTCGCAGTCGCCCATGTTAGTCGCGCGGGCCATGTCGAAGAGGACTTCGGTGAGGTGGCCGATCATGGTCGCGACGAGCTCGGCTTCCTTGGTGACTTTTTGCATCGACACAAGTTTGCCTTCGGCGGTAACGATAAAGGCGCTTTGGATTTCGGGAATGCCTTTGATTTTTTCGAGGACTTCGGGTGAATGCGTCTGCTTGGGAGATGCGACTGGAGTTCCGGAATGAGCGACCAGTGTGGCGGCGTGCTCGTGGACAAGCGCTGTGACTTCGTTGTGCTGTTTGTTGATTATTTCCTCAACGGTGCGCATTTCCTCGAGCGAGTCAATAGTCTTGCCCCACGATTTCTGGATTTTGTGAATTACCTGGCCGCCGATGCTGACGGAGGTTGCGACGCGCGGCTCGGGATATTTCGAGAATTCGGTTTGGATCTGGATTTTCTGATCGCCGTGATCGACAGCCGAAAGCCGGCCATTGGGGACAAAATCAGCCATTGCTCATCTCCGAGAAATTTCCAGAGACTAAGCCAGAAAACCGGTATGTTAGAAACAGTACCACAATTAGAATTATCGGCAACGGGCGCAAGATTTGCACACCAGGGGCATTTATTCCGGGCGTCGCGTTTCATTTTGTAACGGGTAAGATTAAACTCGATCGGTCGATGATGCGCATGTTAGAGAAATTGCACGAGGAATCAGGAGCATTTGTGTTGAAGAGAGTGAACAAAAGAACAGTCCAGAAATATAGGGACGGATTCAGAGAGAGCGATGCGGAGAAAGTTCTTTCGCTTTTTATTGACGATGTTGTCTGGTACATGCCGGGACATTTTGACCTAAGGGGCAAGGAAGCATGTGAAAAGGAGATGCGGAACGACCTTTTCGTCGGTCGCCCGACCATAGCGATTAAACGAATGGTGGAAGAGGACGATTAGTGATTGCCGAAGGCGAAGTACAATGCGAGATGAAGGCGGGCGGGATGCTCGATGCGCTGTTCTGTGATGTATTTCAGATGAAAGGGGGCAAGATCAAGCAGTTGACGACGTATCTAATGTTGAAAAAGCCGCCGCAACAGTAGCGGTCATTTACAATCGAACTGAACTTGCCCATTCCAGAAAATGATCCGGTCGGCGACAGTTTCCGCTTTGCAGTCAGGGAAGAAACGTTCGCACCAACCGGAGAGGGACGGCGTATTTGAGGAGTAACAGTCAGCTCGATCCATGCGGAAATCATCAAGGGGATATGAGCCATCCCAATCGTATTTCATCGCGACGGAGCCTACGAAGATAGAGTCAAACTGATCTGTAGCACAGTAAATTGCGTTACTTGAGCAGTCTACCCAGATGAATTGAAGTGGCGATGTTGTGCAATTGAGACTCGAATCATTGACAGCCTTGAACGCAATCCGAAAGAGCTCGGCGCCATCCTCGACATGAGTACAAGTCGGATGAGAAGTTCCGTTATTAACGTCCGAGATGGCTGAGAGCAATATGGACGAATTACTCAGAGGCTCTGTGAGCTGGGAATCTTGGAAGAATCTATAAGTGAAATACTCCCAGCGGCAGACATAGGGGTCGTAACCAAGGTACGCCGAAACTGGAATCAGGACTGCCGGATCATAGATGAACCACAGTCGCAAACTTCCAATATCCAAATCACCACCAGTCTTGACGATAGAGACTTCGACCCTTGAGTCTGGAGTCGCCGGTTGACTGCGTTGCACGAGGTGCAATATCACCGGTTGGGAGCCGATAATTTGGACACTGAAGTCATGGAAAGCCCGCTCGGTTCGGTCGAGAAGGACATGAACACGAAAGTCAAAGGTGATACCGCTGTCAATTTCTGCCGACTCGAAAGCGAAGGAACCTTTCTGATTAATGCTGTAGGTTCCCGAAGGCAGTTTGCCGATAGCGGTGACCTGCCAGACATAAGTTTGAAGAGTGTCAGCATTGAGAAGCGTGAATTGGTTGCGATATACGTGTGTCGCCGGAATCTGATTTACGGTTTGAGGTAGATTTCCAATTTGCAGATCGGAAACATCTTCATTTTTCGTGGGATTTTCGCCGCAAGCCCACAAGGCAATAACTGAAAGTGCAACAAAGATAGATAAACAAATGCGCATGAGAATCCCCCGCAGAATATTAGAATCTTGAAATTAATGTACGAAAATGGACAGAAAAGTCAATGAGAATCTAGTGCAGATTCTTTTTGCGAAGTGCGAATTCGCTCTTGGTGTCAAAGCCTTTATCTACCATATTAACTATGAAAAGCCGCAGGAACCATGAAAACCGGAGGATTCTAATGCGATCGAACGTGCTCTATGCTTCGGTTATAGCAATGATTCTGGCATTTCAAGTCGCCAGAGCCCAGCCTTTGCGGCAACCCAGATTGTTAACTTCAAATCAGACGGTTGAAGACACCGACTCACTCGAGAGAAACTTTCAGGGTGCTGAAAACGCGGTGATTTCACCGCACAAACGTCCGCTCAGTCCCAGTACCGCTACCTTGGTCGCGATTTTCCCGGGCGTGTTGTTCCACGGGATCGGGCACTTCTATGCCCGCGATCCCAAGACGGGATTTGTGTTGCTCGGAATTGACCTGGCATCCAAAGGAGTACTCTTCTATGAGAGTCTAAAGGGTCTTTCCGAGGGATTTAGGGAACAGTCTGATGCCGTACTCTGGGTTTGCGTCAGTGTTAACGCGGTTGCATGGCTATACGATATCGGCCACGCCGGAGCAGCAGCGAACAATTACAATGCGCGATTTAGGTTTTCGGTGAAGTCTCGAGATGGAGTACCGAGTATGATGCTCAGCCTGAACCTAGATGGATAGCTGGAATGTAATTGACAGACGGGCAGGTTGATTCGTCTAATAGATAAGTACTCAATACCAGATTCTATATCGGATCGACATCCTCTCGTGGAGGGAAGTGGTGATTCACAAGTATTATCTGAACGCTTCGGTGATGCCTGCAATACGCGCGATTGTTTTGTTTTTCGCATTTCTGACACCTGGCGCGTTTGCCGAACAGCCCGTGCTGCCAGGTCCTGAAGAGTTGCTAAGGCAATCCCGGCTAGCGCACGAGGCTTGCCGCCAAGGCAAATCGCAATCGCTGCAGAAGTGGATCCCGGGAGCAGAAGACTCTCAGCGGGGTGGATCGCCGCAGCAGGAAAAGTACGACGTCACGTACTATTTGCTCGATCTGAAGTTCGACCGACAAAATGCGTTGCTGATAGGCGATGTCGCTATGACTGCCGAAGTCACCGATACGCTCTCCGTCTGCGAAATCGATTGTCGCATTATGATGACTGTCGACTCCGTCAAATTAAATGGGGAATCAGCACTTTTCACCAGAACGCCGGAAGTTGTGTCAGTCGATCTCGGCCGAACTCATCAGACCGGTGAGAAGTTTACAGTGAACACTTATTACCATGCTGTTGAATCGGACTTGACTCCGTGGGCGCTGCGGTTCGGTATTATGGGTGGTAAGCCGGCCATCGGAAATCTTTCCGAATGCTGGTGGGCGCGCACCTGGTGGCCGTGTAAGGATCAACCCAATGACAAGGCGGATTCGCTAGATTTCTTCATCACTTATCCCGCAAATCAGTTTTGCACTTCGAACGGGAACTTGATCAGTGATGTCGATAATGAGGATGGTTTTCGCACGACTCATTGGTCGGTCCGCTATCCGATCGCAACCTATCTCGTCTCTGTCGCGATCGCCGAATTTGAGCACTGGCGCGAATGGGCGCACCCAACCGACACCGATTCGCTTCCCGTAGACTACTGGGTCTGTCCATACCTTCTCGAAGAGGCGCAGCAAACTTACGCCATCACCGTACCGGCCATCGATTCGCTTTCCCGCATAATCGGCACCTATCCATTCATGAATGAAAAGTATGCCATGTCGTCTTTCCCCTGGGAGGGCACGGCGATGGAGAATCAGACAAATACCTCTATGTCACCCGCTCAAACGAATCAAATGATGACTGTGGTTCACGAGTTGGCACATCAATGGTGGGGCGACATGATTACCAACCGTGACTGGCATCATTGTTGGCTGAATGAAGGATTTGCCACCTATTCGGAAGCTCTCTTTATCGAATCTCTGCTTGGCTCCGAAGGACTGCACGATTACATGAAGGGGATTGAGTTTTTGCGGGATGGAACAATCTATCGCTACGATACGCTTGATCTCTGGAGTACCTTGGATGTAATTGTTTACAAGAAAGGTGCTTGGGCACTGCACATGCTTCGCGGAATTATCGGGGATCAAGACTTTTTTGACGGGCTGCGCGCGTACGCTGACTCGCCACTGAAATACGGAACTGCGGTGACTGAGGACTTCCAGTTCTACATGGAACAAGCTTCCGGTAGGGATCTTGACTGGTTCTTTCAGGAATGGATATACAGAAGCGGTTTCCCGAGGTACGAGTTTAGTTGGCAATGTCAACCTGCTCTCAATGGCAGTTATCAATTGTATCTACTCGTCGAACAGGTTCAGGAAGATTACGGCTTGTTTCAAATGCCGGTTCAAATGCAGTACGTTATCGGCAACGATACGTTGGACGACACCGTGTGGGTCGCGAATGGCTTTGAGTTGATTCAGATTGAGTTCGCAGACTCGGTGAGTGAAGTGATCTTCGATCCGCACAATTGGATACTCAAGACAGTCGTCGAAAACCCGTTGGAAATGACGATCATTTCCCGTTATCCTCCCAATGGCGAAGTGAACAGTCCGTACGAGTATCAAATGCAAGCTTTGGGTGGCATCGAGCCATATACTTGGTCATTCCTCGGCGGCGACCTCCCTTATGGTGTTGATTTTATTGGTGGAAACGATGGTCTAGTGACGGGAGTTCCCACCTACGCGGCAACTTACTACTTCACAGTCGGACTTACGGATTCCGACTCGCCGCCGAACCAACGCACTTTCTCCCTCTCGGTGACAATCGACAAGGCGTTGCTGGTTGGCGACTGCAGCGGTAACGGCAGAATTGATATTGCTGATGCGGTATTCTTGATTAATTACATATTCGCAGGTGGCCCAGAGCCGAGTCCTCTCGTTTTGGGTGACGTCGACTGCAACGCAATGATCACAATTTCCGATGCAGTGTTTCTGGTAAACTACCTATACTCGGCTGGGCCCGCGCCTTGTCAGTAATAACGGCAAGATCAGGGTGCTTTCCGGAAGAATCTGAGTAGCTTTGATCTTTGTCAAATTGGCTCCAAACAGAAACGGCAGGTGTTATCACCTGCCGTCTTTGCGTAGGAGTGTATTGATTAGGCTGTTAGCACTTGTTAAATCCGCAGCTGCGGCAGGTGACGCAACCCGAGTCGTGCTCGAGGCGCGTGCCGCAGTCGGGGCATGACTCGTGATACTGGGTAGCCTTGCTTTCATCGACGCCTTCGCCGAAGTGCTTTTTCAGGACCATGCTGATTGCGTCCGGAATCGACTTGATCAGCTTGCCGTTTTGATACAAAGGCGATTCGCCGCCGATACCCGCCAATTGCTCGATGATAGCTAAAACCGGGACACCAGAACGTAGAGCCAGCGATATGACGCGACAAATGGCTTCGGTGTCGGCCATGGTCGACCAACCGGATTTGCCGATTTGCGCGAAGACCTCGAACGGTTTGCCGTTGTGGATATTAATCGTGATGTAGAGGTTGCCGTAGCCGGTGCGGATTCGTTCCGTGATACCGGTGAGGACATCCGGTCGAGCTTGAACCGCTTTTAATTCAGCTTCAGTTGGCGCCGGTTTGGGGGCGACGACGGCGACAGGTTGTGCGACCTCGACGACGGACTCTTCTTTCTTGGCATTGGGATCCTGCGTTTTGCCGGTGGAAAGGACCTGCTGCGGACGCGAACCGTCACGATAGATGGTGACGCCTTTGCAGCCGAGTTCGTAAGCGTACCAATAGGCGTCGAAAACATCCTGCTGAGTGGCGGAGTGATCCATGTTGATCGTCTTGGAGACGGACGAATCGCAGCTTTTCTGGAAGACTGCCTGCATGCGAATATGCTGGTTGGGCGTGACGTCAGCGGCGGTGATGAATAGTTCGCGCACATCGGCGGGGATTTCATCGAAGCCCTGGACCGAGTTATCGTTGGCGATTTTTTCCATCAATTCCTGCGAATAGAATCCGCGTTTGCGGGCGATTTCTTCAAAGAGCGGGTTGACATCAACAAGCTTGGTGTTGTCCATGACATTGCGCACAAAAGAAATAGCGTAGTAAGGCTCGATGCCGGAGGAACAGCCGGTAATAATTGAAATGGTTCCGGTGGGAGCGATTGTCGTGACGGTTGCGTTGCGCATGATGACGCCGTCTTTTTCAAAGCGCGAGTGTTCCCAATTCGGGAACTTGCCGCGCAGGCGCGCCATTTCGGAAGAATAGAAGTGGCCCTCGGAGTTGATAAAGTCCATGACTTGCTCGCCCAACTCGAAGGCTTTTTCGCTGTTGTAGGGAACGCGAAGCTTGACCAGCATGTCCGCCCAACCCATGACGCCGAGTCCAATGCGGCGGTTGCGCTTGGTCTGGCTTTCGATTTCCGGAATCGGATATTTGTTGGCATCAATGATGTTGTCAAGGAAATGGACGCAGTCGCGGACGAGTTTTCTCAGTCGTTCCCAATCGATGCCGCGAGCCGGGTCAGATTTGCCATTGTAGTCGCGCGGCAACTCATCAAACACCATCGCGCCGAGATTGATCGAACCGAGGTTGCAGGAGTCGTATGGCGGCAGCGGCTGCTCGCCGCAAGGATTGGTGGCTTCGATGATCTCATAGCCGGGGTTGGGCGAGAGATCGTTCATGCGATCGATGTAGACAATACCCGGTTCGCCGGTCTGCCAGGCGTGTTCAATAATCGTATTGAAAACCTTGACCGCAGACTTAGTGACGGTTTGTCCGTTAATTGTGTACGGTTCGCCGGTGCGCGGGTTTAGTAGGGCGTATTCGCGATTTTCTTTGACCGCCTGCATAAATTCGTCGGTGATGGCGACGGAGATATTGAAATTGGTGATTTGCGTTAGATCGTCTTTACAGGAAATAAACTCTTCGATATCAGGATGGTCGACACGCAAGATTCCCATGTTGGCGCCGCGGCGAGTTCCGCCCTGCTTCACTGCTTCAGTAGCAGAATTGAAGACTTTCATAAACGAAACCGGCCCCGAAGCCACACCGGAGGTCGAGGCGACCATCGAATTGCGCGGTCTGAGACGGGAGAAGGAGAATCCGGTACCGCCGCCGGATTTGTGAATCAGGGCAGCGTGCTTAATTGTCTCGAAGATTTCTTCCATTGAATCGCCGACAGGGAGAACGAAACATGCCGAGAGCTGACCGAGCGGGCGACCGGCATTCATCAAGGTCGGTGAGTTGGGCATATATTCGAGATTAGCGATCATGTTGTAAAAGTTTTCGGCAGTCTCCTGAACCTGCTCATCAGTGGCGCCGTAGTTTTTGTCGGGCAGCGCGACGGCATTCGCAACTCGACGGAATAACTGGTCGGGTGATTCGACGATAATTCCGTTGTCGTCTTTTGCCAAGTAGCGCCGCTCAAGCACGCGGAGTGCGTTTTCGGTTAACGCTTTCTTTTGAAATCCCTGCATAGTTCCTCTCCCTCTAGAACCGATTTGTCCCAATCGAGTGCCTCTCAGGCGACCCGAACCATTTACATGTTTAAGTTCCAATCCAAAGATTGGAAATCACTTTTGAATTGTCCTTGCGCTCGGCAAGTTCGTGAAAACAGCTTCGCGCACGGGATGAACAGGTTATCGCGAGGGCAAAAAACTGTCAAATATAAAATTTCAAAAAACACAATATGTAGTGGTAACAACAAGTTAACAGCCACAACATATACGCATTTGCGAATTTATCCGCTCAGGAAGATTTGGGAGATTCCCTAACCATTTGCTAAGAAACGTCTTACAAAATCAAAATTGAGTTTGATGTCGCTCGAATCAGAGTTTGTCCTTGCAAAACCGGAGGTTTGAGATAGTCTATCAGTGTTTGGCGGCATAAATAATGAGTGGAAGTGCATCCGGAAATTGCCTTGACATTTCGTCGGTGTGAGGGCTAACTTGTGGACAACGAGGGAAAAAAGATTGAGCCAAGAGGAAAACGAACTACGCGCCACAATCTGCGAAATCGGTAAGCTGATGTATGACAAGGGGTTGATTGTAGGAACCGAGGGGAACGTGTCGGTGCGGCTAGCGTCGGATGAAATTCTGATAACTCCGTCCGGTGTTTGCAAAGGATACATGAAGCCGGAGCAGATTGCGCTGATTAAGCCAGATGGTCGCGTCGTTTCCGGCAGCGCGAAGCCATCGTCTGAGTTTCGGATCCACTTGGCGGCGTACAATTCCAGAAAAGAGATAAATGCGGTTGTGCACGCACATCCGAGCTATGCAAATGCTTTTGCGATTGCGGGAATGGACATTGAAGGCGAAGTTTTGCCGGAGTTTCAATCGACATTTGGAGAAATTCCTTTGGTGCCGTACGGCGATCCGGGGTCGGCACACTTGGCCGAGTTGCTGGGATCGTATCTTGGTTCAAACCACACGTACTTATTAGAGCGGCATGGTTTGGTGTCGCTGGGAGAAGATTTGTGGCAGGCGTTCTTCCGTATCGAGATGGCGGAGCACTGCTGTAAGGCGCTTTATCTATCGGAGCAGATTTGGACATTGCGCGATCTCACCGAGCAATATGTCGATGACGACTTTGATGAACTCGACGCGGAAATTCAGAACATGCCGTTTCCACGGGAACGCAAGCGGAGAGAGAATTGAGAATCTCGGGACGAGTGGTTTTATCTTCGGCTGATCGCATTCAACGACTGCCGGCGCCGTTTTTGAGCGAGCTGCGCGATTTGCGCTCGGCGATGGAACGCCGCGGGCGCGAGGTTGTCGATCTCGGGCGATATGCGGTTCGCGTTCCGTTTGCCAGCAATGTTGATACGGTCGAAGTATCCTCGGAGCGAGTCAGGTCGGTTTTTGGGGAATACCTGCAACAACAGCATGGTGTCGAGATTGACCCGGCGCGCCAGATGCTGTTGCTGCCGGGGGCACGTGTGGCAATGCTGTTGATTGCGGCATACATGGGGGATGACGACACGGTTTTTCATGTGCCGGACCCGGGCTATGAGGCCTATCGCGTTTCGGCATTGCTATTTGGCGCCAAGGTCAAGGCATACGCGCTATACCAGAGAAACGACTACTTACCCAATTTAGAGATATTCAGCGAGCGACCGCCAAAGAGCGCACGCGTAATGTTTGTTAATTCGCCGCACAATCCAACCGGCGCAGTTTGCGACCACGCATTTTATGAGCGGATGCGGAAGACAGCGGCGACGGCAAATCTTTTCGTGATTGCGGATTCTTCGTATGCGCTGTCATCAGCGGGAAATTTTCGGCCGGCGCTGTTTTGCGAAAATCCGCGCCGATTGCGCGTGGGACTCGAGATGTTTAGTTTCTCGACGACGTTGTGCGCACCGGAATTGAAGCTGACTGCGTTAGTCGGCAACAAGACGTTGATTCAGCCGCTGGCGGCGCTGGCAAGACTGCTTAGTCTGGAGGCGGCGCAAGCATCGATCAGAGCGACATCGGGTGCGTTTTCGACTGTGACAGCATTGACGAACCACATTAATAAATGCCGGGAAGAATTAGCGCGACGGACGGCAATTATGACAGATGAACTGAAGAGCGCCGGAATTGAACACTATCCGGTATGTCCGGCGGGATATGTTTGGGTAAAGCTTAGACATCGCCGCGTGTCGCTGAGTTTTGCGCGATCGCTTTTGCGTCAGCGCGGGATATTGGTGGCGCCGGGATCGGCGTTTGGCGAGCAGGGAGAAGGATGGGTTCGCGTGACTGCCAATGTCGGCGGCGAGCAACTTGCGAAGGCAATGAATACTTTCGTGCGGCATTTCCAGCCAATCAGGTCGCGGATAGAGGAGATTCGGCATGAGTGATGTGATTCGGCTGCAAAATATGATCTTCTACGGCTATCACGGCGTCAGCGCAGCCGAGAAGGAGACCGGTCGGCGTTACGAAGTTGATTGCGAGTTGATTCTCGATTTGACGCAGCCGGGAGAAAGCGACAGGCTTTCTGATACGGTGAATTATGCGCAGGTGTATCAGGCGATTGAAGATATCATGAACAACAAGCGGTACGCGCTAATCGAAGCGATTGCCGAAGATATCGCGCAACAAGTGCTGAGCGACACGCGGACCGAAGAAGTGATTGTGCGGGTGCGCAAGATGATTCCGCCGATTCCGGGGAATTTGGACTACATCGAAGTAGAAATCAAAAGATCGCGAGGCTGAGCATTTCGATATATCTTTCCTGCGGCTCGAACCTTGGCGACCGGGCGGCGAACATAAACGAAGCGCTGATTTTGTTGACAAAGGACAGGGAAGTTGAGATTATCGGACGGTCGGCGTTTTACTCAACGTCGCCGGTGGATATGCTTGAGCAACCGGAGTTTTTGAATAATGTCGTCGCGGTGAAGACGGAATTGACCGCCGAGCAATTGCTCAAGAAGTCTAAAGCGGTGGAGGCAAGTTTAAACACGATGGTCAAGATACCGAAGGGACCGCGAGTGATTGATATCGACATATTGACTTATCATCTTCAAGTCAGCCATTCGGAGAATCTGCATTTGCCGCACCCATCGATTTGTCAGCGGCGATTTGTTTTGGTGCCGCTGCTCGAAGTCAATCCGAGCGCATATTGTATGATCGATAAACGGCCTTATCAAGAGTGCCTGCTGTCAATAACCGACCGAACCCAGTTGGTGGAATTATATCATGGATGATCGTTTTTCGCACCTTCACTATGTAGCTGTCGACGGCCCGATCGGCGTCGGCAAGACAACATTCTGCAAAATATTGGCTAATCGGATCGACGGTCATCTGGTTCTTGAAGAAGCCGCGCAGAATCCGTTTTTGAAGGATTTCTACAAGGACCGCAAACGCTACGCGCTGCAGACGCAGTTCTATTTCCTGTTGTCGCGCTACCAGCAACAACGCGAATTAGTGGAGTTTGATTTGTTCAAGAAACGGATCGTGGCGGATTATACTTTCGAGAAGGACCTGATGTTCGCGAAAGTCAATTTGACGGAGGAAGAACTGGCGTTGTACAAACAGATGGCGGATTTGCTGAAAAAGACGCTGCCGAAGCCGGATCTGGTGGTGTTTTTGACTGCTTCGACGGAAGTGCTGATTCAGCGGATCAAGCGGCGCAACATAACGTATGAACGGAATTTTGATTTCGAATATCTGACGCAGATCAGCGAGGAATACAACTATCACTTTTTCCATTACAATCGCACCCCGCTGCTGGTGATCAAAACGGATCAGCTTGATTTCGTCGAGAACTCAGAGCACCTCGAGGAGATTTTCAATCAGATTGCCGAGATGCGGCAGGGGACAAGGTATTTCACCCGGGGCGACCAGTCGTTGGGAATTTAGATGACACAGGCGCGCTCGAAAGTTACCGCCAATTCGTTTGGCGCAATGAAGAAGAAGGGTGAGAAGATCGTCTGGCTGACAGCCTACGATTTTTACACGGCGCGGGCGCTTGACCGCGCGGGAGTTGATGGAATTTTGGTCGGCGATTCGGTGAACATGGTGCTCTATGGAAAAAGCGATACGTTGTCGGCGACGATGGACATGATGATTCGCCATACCGATGCGGTCAGCCGCGGCGCGCAGATGGCGCTGGTGATCGGCGACATGCCGTTCGGGTCATATCAGGCTTCGGATGCTGAGGCGGTCGCGAACGCCTGCCGGTTTTTGGCTGAAGGCGGCGCCGGTGGAGTGAAGCTTGAGGGCGGAATTGAGATGGCGGGGCGAATCAAACGGATCACCGAGTGCGGAATTCCGGTATTCGGGCATATTGGATTGACGCCGCAGTCGATTAACAAATTCGGCGGCTATAAGGTTCAGGGCAAGACGGATGCGGGGAAAAACTATCTGCTTGAATCGGCGCAGGCGCTGGAAGAAGCGGGTTGTTTTTCGATCGTCCTGGAAGCGATGAAGAACGATATCACCGAGACGATCAGCAAGACGCTGGCGATTCCGACAATCGGGATCGGCGCGGGGGCGGGTTGCGACGGGCAGATCATCGTGATCAATGATATTCTCGGAATGAATGATGATTTTGTGCCGAAGTTTGTGCGGCAATATTTAAAGCAGGGCGAGTTGATTCAAGAGGCGGCGGCGAAATTTACCGACGATGTGCGCAAGGGGAAGTATCCGACGGATAGTGAGAGTTACGGGTAGACTAAGACTTGGTAATATCTTAATTTGTGTGTAGAAACGACAACGAGTGTATCCTCATGATTTGCAAACCCATAAAGTAAGGAGACACCCGTGTCGTATGTTGAGCTGGATTTTTCGGAGTCGAAGTTAAGTTTGGACTGGCAGGAAGTCAACCAGATGTTTGGAGCGGATTTAGGTGATGGGAGTGGTTGGGTGCTGGAGCGGGTGATGAACGTGGCGATCGCCGAGGAGTTCAAGACGTATGTCGGCGCTCGGCGCTATGAGCGGGTAGCGGGTCGACAGGGCTGGCGCAATGGTTATCGGAAACGGAGCCTGTCGACGCGTGTCGGGCCGATCGAGTTGACCATACCGCGCCTTCGTGAGGAGAACTTTCAGCCCAGTTGGCTTGCGCGCTATCGGCGCATTGAGCAGTCTCTGGCTGAAGGGATCAAGACGATGTTTATCCGGGGGGTGAGCACCGAAGGCTGCGGCGATGTTTTGCAGGCATTGTGTGGTGAGCGGATCAGCAAGAGTACGGTGTCGAAACTGGCGCTCAGCTTGAATGAGCAGGTCGGGGAATATCTGCAGCGGCCGGTTGACGACAACTTTGTCTTTTTGTATCTGGACGGCATTTCGGTGAAGATCCGCAAAGAGCTGAGCGCCGAGAAGTGGCAGTTGTTAGTGGCATATGGGATCCGGGCTGACGGCAGTCGCGAGTTGATTGGTTTCCAGAAGTCGGCTTCCGAGTCGGAAGCCTGTTGGGAACGTTTCTTGAACAACTTGAAGATGCGGGGACTGAAGGGGAATCGCCTGCAATTGATCATTCTCGACGGCTCAAAAGGCTTGTGGAAAGCGGTTGGAAAAGCTTATCCACAGGTCGAAGATCAGCTTTGCTGGGTGCATAAGCTGCGTAACGTTGCCAAGGCCTGTCCAAAGCGCTATCATGACGATTGTATCCTCCAGGCGGCCCAGATCATGTACGCTCCTTCCGCCCGGACAGCCGCCGGTCGTTTTCGCGCCTGGAAACGACGCTGGCAAGCCTTGGCTCCCAACGCCGTGGCTTGTCTCGAACGCGACTTTGATCGGTTACTGGCGGTCTTTGCCTTCCCCGAGAGCATCCGCAAGATCATTCGCTCGACCAACGTCATTGAACGTTGCTTTCGAGAAGTCCGCCGCAGGCTCAAGCCGATGGGCTATTTCCAGAATGCTCACTCAGCCTTTCGCATCATCTATGCTCTGTTCGCGCGAATGAATGCCAAATGGGAACAGAAGCGATTTCACATCAAAGCAATCAAGGACGGATTCAAACCGGCAGCTTAAGCAAGTAACAAAAAAATGGATGCACTCAAAGTACACACAAGTATTGACTTTACCCTAAGACTTGCGACTCCGATTCTGCAATTGACAAAATCGATAATAGGGGCTATATTTAAGCAGAGAATATCCATAAGTTAAGACTCGACCGGAGTGAGTCGTATGCTTGGAAATCTGCTGTCACAGGTGCGATTCAGGATGAGCGCAATACTACTTCTCGTTGTGGTCAGTGTGCTTTGCCCTTCACTCGTTGCACAGTACGCCCCGGACGAGGGAATTCCAGATTCAGTATACTTTGGCGAAGTACGATATAGCGTCGGGGGAACCAATTGTGCCGTACGAGTTGTGGTTCCGTTGCTGGTCTATTGTGACCAATTTTCGGTCACAATGCAATATTCGTTTCGGTGGTCAGCTAACGCCTATTGAGATACGGTCTTCGCATTCAATACTGGCCCTTCCGACTCACTGGTTTTTTCAGCAGCTATCAACCGTCAGAATAATTACTGCAGTGGCGGCGTACATGGTTAGAACTATGCGATTTCACCCACAAACGGAAACGAACAAATACTTGAGATGGTATTTTCGGTCCCTGCTGGGGACACCCTGCATTTATATTTACTGCCTAACGATTTAGCTTTCAGTGACCTGTTCGACTACTGGAAACCACTAGTCAATCGGACCGATAGTATGTTCGTCGTTGAATTCGTGCCTGGTCTTCCCGGCGACGCAGATTGCTCGGGAATCGTCACCATCTCCGATGCGGTCTTTCTGATCAACTATATTTTTAGCGGCGGAGATTCTCCTTATGATCTCAATGCAGCTGATCCCGACGCGAGTTGCTTGGTGACGATTTCAGACGCGGTGTATTTAATCAATTATATTTTTGCCGGTGGGCCGGGACCGCAGGCGGGGTGCGTGGGGCAGTAGGGAAAGGCAGTGCAAGGGAATCGCCCTCACCCCTAACCCCTGCTATGTATCAAGTCAACTTG
>CAVPQS010000091.1:0-111765 GCA_963707485.1 uncultured bacterium | reverse complement strand
GGACCGGCAGCGGGAAATATATTTGCTGCATAAGCTTGAGGGGCTGAGCTATAAAGAAATCGCAGAGGAAATGGAAATTACGCTGGCCTCGGTCGAGTCGCTAATGCACCGGGCGAAGCAGAATCTGCAAAAGGTCATGTTGAAGCGATTCAAGAATAGGCGCAAGTAGTCGCGGGAGACAATTGTCCAATTTATGAATGATGGAGGAGATGCTTGAATAAGTGCAGTGACATAGAGAAGAGACTTCTGGAGATCGTTGAAGGCAGTCTTGGCCAGTCGGAAGTGGCGGCGATAGAGGCGCATCTGCGCGAGTGCCCTTCCTGCGGCGCGATGGTTGCTCATTATCAGGCAGTGTTTCAGACTACGACAGCGACAGCGGTGAAGGCGCCGGAATCGTTGTGGCGATCAATTCAGAATCGGATTAATGAGCTCGAAGAGGGCCATCAGTCACAGCCAACCCGGTTTCCCAAACGGCGGCCGTTATTCGGCCTGGCAATGCAGACGGTTGGTTTAGCGATAGCGATTGTCGCGGGAGTGTATCTTGGTCAAACGGACAGCGTTGAGCAGGTCACGTTCGAAGATGAAATTGCATCTTACTATGCGGGCGCATTGACGGAAACGCCGCTGCCGCTTGAAGAGGTTTACGAACAAGTGAGCCAGGAACAGGGAGGCAGCCGATGAAGATTCGCACGCTGATTTATGTGATCATTTTGTTGTTAGTGGTCAACGTGGCGGCGATTTCGACGATTGTCTATTATCGTGTAGCGGCGCCGGGAGAGCCGGGAAGATCGCGATTCGACCGTAGGGACGTGCCGCCGGACTTTGACATGCCGAAATTCTCAGCCGAAGAGCGGATGACAATGGAGCGGTCGCGCAAGGAAATGGACAGCCTGGTGATGCCGATGGTGCAGCAGATTAATGGGACGAGGGGAAAATTGTTAGCTGAATTGAATTCTGACAACCCGGATACGAGCAAGGTTTATCAACTGATAGGCGAGATCGGCGCGCTCCAGAGCGCGATTCAAAAGCAGATGGTGGGCCATTTCCTGAGCGATCGCGAGTCACTGCGTCCGGAGCAGCGCAAGCGGTTGCTGAAGATGATCGAGGAACACACCCGCTGGCGGGAGCGCGGGCGATTCGGCGGTCGCAAGATGATGGGTAGAGATCTTTAGTAAGTGGAAATTTGAAAGGAGAAATTATGAAGTGGAAACTCGCATCAATCGCGGCAGTACTGACACTGGCACTGGCGGTATCGCTGCCTCTGTTGGCTCAGCAAGTCGAGGACGTTGAACTCAATGACGAGGAAGACATTGACTGGGCCGGCTGGCGCAACGGCGGTCGCGGCGGAGACAATCCGGGCAAGGGTATGATGGAAGAACTGGCTTTGACGAAGGACCAGCAGAAGAAGATGGACGACATGCGTTCGGCGCACCGCAAGGAAATGATACCGTTGCGCGCGCAGGTTCGTGTCAAGGAAATCGAACTGCAGGAGTTGTTTGAGTCGGATGCGTCGCTGGCAACAGTCAGCGGCAAGATCGACGAAATCAGCAAACTCAAGTCGGACCTGGCGAAGAAGCAAGCCGGACATCGGATAGCGATGCGCCAGACGCTCACGCCCGAGCAACGCGAGATCTGGGACAGCCGTCCAAGGATGATGGGCATGCGCGGACAGCACAAGGGAATGATGGAACGCGGCATGATGATGAAGCAATTTGATGGGCGCGGCGAAGGCATGCGCGGACGCGGTCGCGGACTCTAAAAGACCGAGCAACATACCTCCTGTGGGGCGGGCGAGCAGCCTGCCCCCACAATTCGCCGGCGGTTTATTTTTCCGGTAGCACCGCCGGCATTTTTATGTCTGAGACAATCTACAGGCGGCGATAGAGGTGATGGGTTTGCGAATGGGCAGCCGGATTAAAGGGGATCAGTTCGTAACGCTTCAGGAAATCGGGTGAATTGATAATCTGCAACCAGCCGGGTCCCGTGGCGGCGGCGACGAAGAGCCAATTCGCGTTGACGGAATCGGCGAACTGCAGATAGGCGCGGCGACGGTTGTAGTCGATGGCCTGCGGAGAGACGAGTCCGTCGCGGTCAATGATGCGGCCACGGTAGTTGTAGCCGAAGTGACCGATGTCCTCGGCAAGGACGGTATCGTTGTCGGAAGCGTGTATATTGAGAAATGCTGCGGCGGCGATATGGTTTTCGGTGTACCAGGTCATTTCGCCAATGAGGCGCGCGACGTGGTTGAAGGAAATTGCTCCGAGCGCAAGGACAATGATCGACGAGAGGATGTGCACGGTTTTTGTGGTGAGCCTCTTCCCTATCGCGAGTTCAAGACTCTTGGTGAAGACGAGGAAAAGCGGCGGCAGCGCCGGCGCAGCATACCAGAAGAAGACGCGCGACGAGAAAAGCGCGAGCCCGGTAATGAGTCCTAAGGTTGTGATTGCGGTTATGACGAGGCGATTGCGACGGAGGGCGAATAAGACGGTCAGTAAAATAAGCATGGCAATTGCGATACTGCCGGGCCAGGCGCCGAGGGTTGTCATTTGACCGAGGCGCGTGAAAAATGGGACGGTGTTTTCGTAGAGGGCGGATTTGGCAATCATTGAATTCGGTATGACGGAGCCGAAGTACTGGGCGGAAAATATCATCCACCCCCCTACCAATATCGCTGGAGCTATCAGGACGCGCCAAAGTTGAGGGGCGCGGTCGATAACGCAAATGAAAAGGACGACGAGCAAGAGACCGGCGCCCTCGGGTCGAGCGAGGCAGGCGAAAGATGCGACTATCGAAGACGCAAGGTGATCTCGACGGTGCAGTTGGTAGAGAGACAGTGCGAACAGAAACGTGAAGAGCGCAGTTTCGAGGCCGCAGATGTCGCTGATGATGCAACGGGGATAGACGGCATAGAAAAGAGCAGGCAGAAGAACGAAGCGCGACAAGCCAACGCTTTGCGCGAAGCGAACGAGCACAAACGCAGCGCTCGACGCACAGAAAATTGAGAAAATGATCGATGCGACCGGCGGCGAAATGCCCATCCGGGCGAAAGCGGCAAGGATCAGAGTAAATAGCGGCGAGGAAGTTCCGAGGACGCTCTCGCCAAGGTTGTAGACGAAGCCGTTGCCGGCAGCGACATTTTCGGCGTAACGGAAAGTAATAAGGGCATCATCGACTTGATAGCCGGTTGCCAGGTAGGCGAGGATTCGAGCTGTGACCGTAATCAGAATGACGGCGGCCAATTGATTGCGGTTATTGCGTTCGGTTGGAGTCATCGGATTTGCCAAACAGGTATCGGTGTTGGTCGGGGATGGCGAACAGAAGTCTGTATGTCGAGAAATCATTTGCCGGAGCAGATTCGGAAATTGCCCAAGCTTTGATTGCGAGTTCATCGACGACGAGGTATTGAACACCGAGCGAATCGGCATAGGGTTCGAGAAATGCGACGGATTTATTGGCACCGGCTTTGCGCTCGGCGCCCCACCAAGATTGGATGGTGAATTTCCCCTGCTGCATGTAGACGAAGTCAAACGGCGCGATGACGAGCGTACCGGGACGCATGAGTCCGGACATCTGCTGATTGGCAGGGATGGGATTGGGCTTTGAGGGGATGGCTTCGGCGACCAAGGCGTAGGATCCGTAACCGAAGAAAATTATTGCCCAAACTAAGAATGCGGTTCGCAGGTGGCGACGCCGGCCAATGGAGAGAGTATCGAGGCGGCACCACACTTCAGCAATTAAGATTGCCATGAACGGAATGAGCGGGATCATGTAGCGAGTGAATTTTGGCAAGGGCGATGCTGCGAGGACAAGTGCAAGCGTAATCAGGTAGACAAATTCGAAGCGGCGACGCGACCAGAAGTCGCGGTTGATAAACGGGAGCGAGAGCAACATCCAGACAGTGATGCCGATGACCTCGGGTTTGCGCAGGATGCGTTTGTGTTCGGAGATGATATTCACGAGCGGTTGCCACCAACTGAGATTCAGGGAGGTTGTCATGAGGGGATTGTGAATCGTCTGCTGGAGAAACAAGTCGCGGTTGGTGAATAAGCCGGAGATATAGGGAAAGAAGGCGGCGAATCCGAATAGGAAGACGAGGGCTGCGGGGCGGAATTTCCTTTCGGAAATGAGAGCGACGTCGGCGGCGAAAACAAACACGAAACCGAAGGCATGAGCGAGGCCGGCGAGACCGGCCAGAATTCCAGATAGAACAAAGAGAATAAGCGAATCGTTTTTGCGGGCTTGCATGAGCAGGGCGAATGAGGCAAAACCGCAAAGCAGGAGAAGAGCTTCGGGGCGAAATTCGAGCATCTGGAGCCAGAAAACCGGAGTAAACAGGAGTATGGCCAGGACGCGCCAGCGCATGAATTCGTAACCTGATCTGGTACAATAGATAAGGACGAACAATAGAGTTAGAAGCCCGGCGACGAATGAAATAGTGCGGAGCTGATAGAGGCCCCAGCCAACCGCCCATGACACACCTAAGCCAATCCACGTCAATAATTTATGATAGACGACAATTTCCTGATCGAGGGGTGGGTAATCGCGAAAGAGTTCGGATTCGACTTTGCCGTGTTCAAGGAGGGTCCAGACGTGCTGGCCGATCCAAGCCTCATCATTGTGGATTTCCCTATTAAGAAACGCGGGGCTAAGAAGAATGAGTGCAACGATTATGGCGGCTTTGAATACCCAATTAGGAGGTGTATTTGCTGGCATGGGATCGGTCATTTGAGAGGAAGATACTATTTCAAGGGATTAAAACAAGGGAACGAGTCCGATTTAGGGGCTAAATAGGCTTATTCAGGCGGAAATTGACCAAATGTCCTTGGAATCGGCAGAACAAAATGTGGAAAAACAGTTGCCAATTCCGCAATTTGAATGTATAATAAGCATGAGGTTCGCCTCAGTTGTGTATCGACAGGGGAAGCGCTTGACTGATACCATTGGGTGTATCAGTGAAGTAGGAGAGGACTGCTTCCCCTCGTTGATTTTTTTTTGCCTCAAAGTTTGATTCCAGAAAAGTTCGAAGGCCAATAAAAAGCGACGGTTGTTTGCCGTCGCTTTTGTTTAGTGTCGGATTGTAAACGCCGAATTATTTGAACATTGCCGCGGCTTTGACGATGGTAATGTCCTCCGGAAGAAGTTTGAGGTCCAACGCCTTGATTTGATCATTTACTGACTGCAAGTCACCCTCGACCGAACCGGACGGCAGTTCCAGTTTGGTGTCGGGAGTCAGCAATTCGCGTTTGGCTGCTTCCCCATCGGAGACGACGGCGACGATCAGGACGCTGCCGGGATGGAGATTATCGAGAGCGATACTTTGCAGTTCGCTGCGCGGGACGCGATTGATATTGGCTTTGAATTTGTCGACGTAATCGGGAATGTTGTACCACTTCTCATCGAGGCGCATGCCGAGTTGACGATCGGGGGTTTCCATGGCGAAAGCGGAGTTATTGGCGACGTAGTCCTTGGTCCGGTCGATCTCTTCGGCAGTAAGCGGCGTGGTCGTGAGTTTGGTCATCTCGGTCAGCATGAGTTTCACGCAGAATTCGAAGTTGATTTCTTTGGGGTACGACCACATGTGGAAGTATTGATCGGTGCGCGGGATGCCGTTTTCCATCAATTTGGACCAGCCGGCGGGCCGGAAGTGTTCGATGTAGGCATAGGCGCCATAGGCAAGGCCGCGTTCGGCGCGGACAGTCTGGAAAAGACGGCCGAACATTTCGCGGTGTTCGCCGAGATAGCAGCCGAGCAGTCGCATGGGATAGTATTGCGGCGAAGTGCGGTTATCCTCGAGGACATGCCCGACGCGCAGTTGCGCCTGAGTGCGATTTTCTTTTTCGACGAGAATGACCTTAGGAGTCTTGGGCAATTTCGGAGCGACGTCGGAACGAACAACCTTGCCGGAGGGCAGATTGCCGAGGTCGGTTTTGAAGCGTTCGACGAGCGAGTCCTCGATATCGCCTCCGATTCCGGCGAGGACATTTCCGCGCAGGTAATTGGCGTGATAAAATTCGACGACGTCGCGGCGGTTGAAGTTGCGGACGGCATCCTCGGCGCCCTCAACGACGTGGCCGTAGCGATGACCGTCGAAGATGGCATTTTCGAAGACGGCGAGAGATAGTTGGGCGTCGTCTTCGCGAACGCGTCCGATTTGGTCGATTTGATCGGTAATGGCTTTGCGGATTTCGTCGTCAGAAAATGCGGGCTCGGTGAGGATTTCGCGGAAGATGGAATAGAATTCGCCGGCGTTTTCGGAGAGTGTGCGTCCGGAGACGACGACGACTTCCTTATCGACGGAGATGGATATTTCAGCGCCGATTTGGTTGAGGCGACGTTCGATGTCGGCACGCGAGAGATTGCGGGTGCCTTTATCGAGCAGATTGGCGGTGAAATACGCCAAGCCGGGTTTGTCGACCGGATCGAGGGCAGAGCCGGCGTTGATCATGACGCGATAATAGATGACGGGGAGGCCGGGTTTCTTGAGGACGACGAGTTGGTTGTCGGCGACAGGACCGCAGCCGAGCGAGAAGATCGCGGCAAGAATTGTCACCAGAGTAATCGCTGAAGCGCGTTTCGAGAGTCGCGACCGAAGTGATTTTAGCCCAAGCTCCCCTGCCCTGGTCGGATTAATATCAAGCAAGTTCATATTCACTCCTCAGATTCCACTTTTGGGGACAAGGGTTACGACGGTGCGATTTGCCGGCGTGAAGGTTTCGGCGGCGACGCTGCGGACTTTTTCAGCGGTGACCGACGCATAGAGGTTGTACAGATCGATTATGCTGCGGTGATTCCCGGTGAGGAGACGATTGACACCGACAGAAGCGGCGATTCGCGATGGGCTGTTGAGTTCGTAGATCATTCGGGCACGCAGGTTATTGCGGGCACGGTCGAGTTCTTCGGCTGAAATTGGTTGAGCGCTTACCTGGCGCAGATGGTTATAGATGCTATCGCGAACTTCATTAAGGATGGCGCCGCGGCGCAGGCGTGCAGAAACGACCTGGAGACCGGGGTCCTTGCGCATTTCGACCGCGCCATCGACCGATTCGACCAGAGCAAGATCGTTTTTCAGAAGCGTCGTCAGGCGGCCGGACTTAGAAAAAAGCACTTCATTGATAAGATTCATTGCTGCGAACGACTCGAAATCGGTGCGCGCGGTTGAAACATGGTAGGCAATCCGCATCAGAGGCGGGGCTTGGTCGTCCTTCCAAGCGAAGTTCTTGATACGTTCGGCAGTTTGAGCGGGTTCGGCAACTACGAGAGAGGTGTAAGCCTCGCCGGGTTTCCAATCAGCGTAGTAGTTTTGGACCAGCTTGCGGGCCGCTTCGATATTGACATTGCCGGAAATTACGAGGACGCAATTATTGGGCACATAGTGGCGATTTTTGAATTGGAGACCGTCCTCGAAGGTCATGTTCTGTTCGAGGTCCTCTTCCCAACCGATGACGGGATGGTGGTAGGTATGGATCGTATAGGCGAGGCGTTCCAATTCGACGCTGAGGTAGCCCTCGGGATCGTCCACGACACCGCGGCGGCGTTCTTCTTTGACGGGACCGAGTCCGGTGCGAAAGGTTTCGTTGGTGAAGATCAGGTTGCGAATACGGTCGGACTCGATTTCCAGCATTTTGTCGAGGAAGCGAGACTCGGCATTGAGGAAGTAGGCGGTGTAGTCATTTGTGGTCCAGGCGTTGGATTCGGCGCCGAGAGGCGAGACGACTTCGCTGAAGTTGGGAAACTTCTCGGTGCCGGAAAACATCATGTGTTCAAAAACATGCGCCAGTCCGGTGATTCCGGCGTGGTCCTCATCACGCGAACCGGCGTTTACGAAGGTAAACACGCTGACGGTCGCGGCAGTGGAATCGGGCGCGATCAGGACAGTAAGGCCATTGTCGAGTTTGGATTCGTCGACAGCGAGGTCGAAGCCGGCAGCGTTGAGAATACCAAAGCTCGCCAGCCACAGGATCGCGAATATCTCGAAGCATTTTCGCATTGCGGAATCTCCATTTCGCAGAATTTTGTGATGACAGGAAAGTAAGCAGGCGGGTCGGCGCGGTCAAGCTAAAACGCGGAGCTATGAGAGTCGAGTTGGTGATGGGTGATCAAATTGCGTATACTTGAGACATGAAGGAGACATTCGCGGCGATATTTTTAGCAATCGCGCTGGCGCTGCCGGCGCGGGCGGCGTCGTTTCGATTTTCGGGCGAGGAGAACGGCCAGAACCGCGAAATGCGGCTGGCGCTGGAAGTCGCGGCGCTGAGGCTGAACAAGATCTTGGGAATCAACTTCACGGACACGATCGATGTGCGGATTGTGCAGACGCAGGAAGAGTTCGACGAGCTGGCGGGCGCGGCAATTCCGGAATGGGGAGCGGGCGCGGCAATACCGGGTCGCAACTTGATCATATTGCGGGAACCGATGATGAACCGCTATCCGGGCAACACAGCGGACTTGCTTCAGCACGAGTTGGCGCATATCGCACTGAGCCGGCGGGCGAAGGGCGGGCATTTGCCGCGATTCATTGATGAGGGGTTTGCCTCGTGGTTCGCGGGCGAGTGGACATTTTCGCAGGTAACGACGATTGCAGCGGCGCAGATAACGAAGTCGCTTTTGCCGTTGCGGGATATCGATGATGTTAACCGGTTTCATCAGGGGCAGGCGAATTTAGCGTATGCGCAGAGCTACGTAGTCGTCAATTACCTTTTCAAGCGGTTTGGCGAACTGGCGTTTACGGATTTGGTGGACTCGTTGGCGGCGGGGCGAAACTTGAGCGAGGCATTTCACCAGACGCTGGATATTTCATTCTGGCGATTCGAGGCGGACTACCGCAAATTCCTTTCGGACAATTACACGCTGTTTGCTATACTCTCCGACATGACGGGTCTCTGGATCATTCTGGCTTTGATAGTTGTATTCGGGTGGCTGCTGATTCGCAAGCGCAAGAAGGACGCGTACGACCGTTGGAAGGATGAGGAAAAATTCCAGAGCACCGATTTTGACTATAGCGGGTCGGATGATGAGCCATGGAAAGACTCTGAAGAAGAAGATTCAACACGTTTTTGAGTACCTGTTTGTCCGCGCTTTCCACGTACTGGTAAAGATCACGCCCGGCAAACTGAGGGAGCCGTTCGCCGACTCGCTTGCAACAATTGCCCGCCTAATCACGCGAAGCCGGGTTGAGATTGCCCGGAAGAATCTCAAGTTAGTATTTTCCGAATCGAGCGACGAAGAGATCAAGCCGATCATTCGCGGGGTATATCGCAATATTGCGCAGAATGCGTTTGATATTGTCGATGCGCGGGCGGCGTTTTCGCGGATCGTGATTCCGCCGCAGGCGGCAGCGAGTCTTGAGAGGGTGCGAGAGACTCTGGCAGGAGGACGTCCGGTAGTATTTGCCACGGGGCATATCGGCAACTGGGAGATACTGGGGCAATATATCGGGTGCGAATTCAAGGAATGCCGGTTTGTCGCGCAGGAGCAGTCGAACAAATATATTGACCGCTACATCAATGACCTGCGAATTGCGCAGATGGAGAATAACAAGATTATTCATAGCCATGCAGCGGCGCGGGAATTACCGAAGGCGCTCAAGCGCGGGGCGCCGATTTTTTTGGTGGCGGACCAAGATGCGGGCAAGGACGGTATAGTGGTTGATTTTATGGGGACGCAGGCATCCTATCATCGCGGGATTGCGTCGTTCAGCTATCATTACAATGCGCCGCTGGCGCCGATATTTCTTGTTCGTTCCGGGGGCAAGATGACATTAGTGATACCGGCGATTGTTGAGCCGAATACTGCGGCGGCGCGCGAAGAGGAGTTCAAGCGACTGGTGTCGGTGTTTTCGGAGCAGTTGGGCGCCGTCGTACAGCGGTATCCGGACCAATGGCTGTGGACACATCGGCGGTGGAAATCGACGGTAATGAAGTATTGAGATCGGGCGGATCGGCAATAATTGATATTGACAGCAAACGTCGACATGCGCAATATTCGGTAGCGAAACTAATCTTACAAACCAAGGAGGCAGAGACTTTGCCTATGAAGAATTTCATATCCAACAGCAGCACCTGGGTACTGGCGGCGATGAGCCTTATTGCAATCTTGACAATTGCCGGATGCGGCAAGAAGACGGGATCGACTCTTCCACCGGTAACCGAAGAAGTCAAGAGCAACGATGCAGCGCCAGTTGCTCCGAAGGAACAGGCGGAGACAGAAACAGCTGCGGAAGCAGCAGAAGAGACCCAGTCGGGTTGGGTGATCAAGGACCTGATCAATGTGCGCAGCAAGGCGAGCACGAGTTCGGATGTTGTTGCGCAGTTGCCGCGCGGAGCGGAAGTCAAATTGCTTGATTACGCGGATAAGTGGTGGAGGGTCCAGCTCACCGACGGCCGGACGGCTTACGTGTATGAGACGCTGTTGACCAAGGAGCGATATGTCGATCCGTGGACGCGATTTAAGTTTGACGCAAGCCGCGAGAATCCGTCGCTCAAGATAATTTCCGGAGTTGCCGGAATCGATGGAGATGCACCCTCGGCAGCAATGACTGTATCGAGCGACGAATGGAATTCGCTGGCGGAAGCCGATCGCACGAAGACCGCCGAGGCGGCATATGCGTTCTGGGTTAGCTGTTTGAAGAAGTGCGGTTATGAGACGAAGGGCGCGGTGATCGTATTTCGGGATTCAAACGAGAAGCAGCTTGGAAATATCAAGGCTGACACCGGCAAACCGGTATTTACGGCCGCGGAGTAATTTAGGAGCGGACAAGGCTCTGGTAGAGGTCCAGCATTTGCGCGGAGACGGAGTCTTCGCGGAATTTTTGGACATGGGAAAATCCACCAGCGATCATTTTCGCGCGGAGATTAGAATCGCCGATGACTCGCTTGAGAGCATCGGCGATTTCATAGTGGTCGTGCGGCGAGATGTAGACGCCGGCAGGACCGGCGGCTTCGGGAAAGCAGCCGCCTTTCGAGGTGATTACCGGCGTTTTGCTCCAGAGGGCTTCGATGATCGGGATGCCGAAACCTTCGAAATGTGAAGGATAAACAAAGGCCAGGGCCATCTGGTAAATCGCGGGAAAATCGGAAAAGGCGATGTCGGTGCGCAATTGGACGCGGTCGGCGAGTCCCGCTGACTGAATGTAACGATTGACCAATTCTTTATACTCTCCCCCGCCGCCGATTGCGACCAAGGAGAGGTCGTGCGATTTGTGCAGCGTTTCGATGGCTTTGACCAGGGCGAGCAGGTTTTTGCGTTCTTCGATCATGCCGACATAGAGCACAAATTGGGATGGAAGATTGTAGCGGGCGCGGACGGATGATTTGTCGTTTTCGGAAACGGAGCGAGTGAAACTCGGGTCGCAACTTTGGTAGATGACGCGAATTTTTTCGGCGGGAATGGCATAATACTCGATGATGTCGCGCTTGGTCTGCTCACTGACGGCAATGATCGAGTCGGCGACGCGGCAGGCATAGCGGCTCTTGAGTCGATAGATTTTGCGGTCGAGCCAGGGATAGTATTGCGGATAGCGGAGGAAGATCAGGTCGTGGATGGTGACCACCTTGGCGCATTTGAGCCGATTAGAGCCAAAAGGGAGTTCGTTGCTGAGGCCGTGAAAGATGTCGAGTTGGTCGTTCTTGAGGGAAGAGCGGACACCGTAGGAGCGCCAGATGTCCTTGAGAGCGCCCGAATAGATTCCCTGCGGGAGCTTGATTTCGACGTTGTCGCAACTCCGCAAAAACTCGAGGCGGGGATTGTCTTTCCAGGCAGGCGTATAGAGTAGGTAGCGATGTTGGGGAAAGCGCGCGGCGAGCGAGTGGATAATCGTGCGCGAGTAGTTTCCGAGGCCGGTCATATTGAAGACTGCCCTTTTGGCGTCGTATCCGATTCTCATGATTGGGGAATGATATTGATAATATGCGGGCAAGTCAACAACCGAGGCGTTTGCGGAAACGAGTCGCAGGGCATAGATTGCTGGAGATGTCAAGACGCAAAGACTGCAAGATTGCGGTGATCGGGACGATCAATCGCGACACCGTGATTAGGGCGGACAAGAGCCGCGTCGAAGGGTTTGGCGGCATTCTGTACAATCTGACGGCGCTTTCACGGCTGCTTGGGAATAGCGCAGAGATTTATCCGGTGGCGAATCTGGGCGCCGATCATGAACGGGAGATTAGGAAGCGATTGGGGGCTTTCCCCAATGTTTTGTTGCCGGCGTTGGAGACGGTGGCGGCGGCGAATAATCACTGCCAGTTGACTTACACGAGTGTTTCCGAAAAGGCCGAAGTGTTGAGAGGTTGGGTTGGCGGTGTGAGGCGCGCGAAGTTGCGCTCGGTATTTGACGCCGATTATATTTTGGTGAATTTCATTTCCGGCAGCGACATATCGACAAGTAATTTGAAATGGCTGCGAGAGAAGTCGTCGGCGATAATTTACATCGATTTTCACTCGCGGACTCTGGGCCGGAGGGCGAATGGACAACGGTTTCTGCGGCGTCCGAAAGATTGGCGTGAGGCGGTGCGATGCGCGGACATACTGCAAATGAATGATGTCGAATTTGAGTTACTTGCGGGAGAGGCGCCAAGCCAAGATAGCTGCGGTCAATTCGTGAAGACTCTTCTTGCGAAGACGGCGCAGGGATTGGTAGTGACGCTTGGCAGCAAGGGGTGTTTTGTCACACGACGCGGGAAGGCGGGAATCGAGAGCAAGTTTATTCCCGCACCAAGAGTTAACGAGGTTGTCGACACGACGGGCTGCGGGGATGTTTTTTCCGGGGCGTTTTTGGCGGCTTTTTCGCAGGGGCTGGCGTTTGAGGATGCGGCGGTGCTTGCCGTTAGGGCAGCGAGCGCCAGGGCGGGAGTGAACGAAATCGAACAGGTCGATTACCGCCGACTCGCCCGGCTATTGGGGAGCAAAAGTGTTGCAAAATGAGGCAATTTGGGCGGCGGAATGGTAATTGTGTCCGGCGAAGTAATGCAACTTATAGGGTAGGAATCCGTACTTTACAGTGTCCTTGTATGATAAGACAACTGCACATGGAAGGGTAAACGCCGTGAGAGACATGACCAGTAATCGAGCGAAGATTCAGATAGCGGCCGCGGCCGTCTTAAGTTTGGCAGTGACGGCGGTCGCATATGGAGCGTCGGTACAGATCGTGAAGGTACGGGATTTTCGCAAGGGCGAATTGTACTGCAAGGGATTTGAAGTTACAACTCCGACATCGGTAAACATAAATGCTGTCGGCTCGATCAGCGGTGGCGACAAGATGTCCGGCTATGCCTGGATAATCGCGTCAGGCGGACTCGATCCGGTCTGGACCATGGACGAAGACAATACCGACAGGTATGACGGCGATTCGCGCTTGCGCGAATATGACAGCAATCTTGAATTGGAGCCGGGGCAATACCAGGTTTATTTCTATGCCGGTGTGACCAATTTCTGGGACGGCGTGAATATCAGCCTCGATTGGGAGGAGTTAAAGGCGGCGCTTGAAGAGGTAAAGAAGAATTTATCCGGAAGCGAAAAGGATCTTGAGAAGCTGGAGAAGCAGCTTGAAGAGGGCGACTGGCATGTGAATATCGACTCGGGCGATTCGGAGGAGACGCAAGAACTGCTGGCGAAATATCGGCTCGAGATCGCGGGCGATAATGACGCGGTGCGTGTATCGACGTGTTCATACAACTCCGACCGCGTAGTTGCCGAGATTTTGCGACCCGATCACGACCAATACAGCTCGGTCGGTTTTTCGCTGAGCAAGACGATGGATGTTGAGATTCAGGGAATCGGCGAGATACCGGACTGGAGCGAGACGTATGCCGACTACGGCTGGATCGTGAACGCCGACACGCGCAGACGGGAGTGGTCGATGGCGGATGAGCAACTTCGCTGGGCCGGCGGCGCGGAAAAGAACAAAATGGTGAAGACGACGCTTACTTTAGATAAGGGCAATTACCTGCTCTACTACGTGACTGACGATTCGCACAGCTATGACGAATGGAATTCGCCGCCGCCGTATAATCCGGAAGCCTATGGCGTGAGAGTAACGGCTGTGAACAAGGCTGATCTTGCAGCAGTGCAGCCGTACAAGGAGACGTCGTCGCAGATGTCGTTGATATCTATTGTCCGGGCGGGCGATAATTACATGGAGGTCAAGCCGTTCCGGGTAAAGCAGGACTGCAAGGTTCGCGTTTACGCGATAGGCGAGTATAGCGGCGGCAGCGGTGATTTTGCCGATTATGCCTGGATTGAGAGACAGGGAGACACGAGGCCGTTCTGGTTGATGCAGGAGCGGAATACCGAGCCGGCGGGCGGCGCGAAGAAGAACCGCCTTGCGGACGAGGTGTTGTCGCTTCCAGCCGGAGACTATGTGCTCGGGTATGTTACGGATGACTCGCATGCATATGGAGCGTGGAATTCAGGGGCGCCGTATGATCAGAAGAATTACGGGGTGACGCTGTTTGCGGCGGACAACAATTTTGACCGGACGGCGATAACGGAGCTGCAGACTGAGGCAGAGTCGAAGGATGTGCTGGCGAAGATTACGCGGGTCGGCGATGACGCCGACGAATCGGCATCGTTTTCTTTGGATAAGCCGATGCGGGTTCATATAGTGGCGATGGGAGAGGGTTCGGGCGGCGACATGTATGATTACGGTTGGATCGAGAATACAGAAACCGACGACATAGTGTGGGAGATGACATACCGTAAGACACAGGCGGCCGGCGGCGCGGACAAGAATCGGATTTGTGACACGCGTGTTCTGCTGGATGCTGGGAGATACCGGATTCATTACGTTTCGGATGGATCGCATTCATTTGGAAATTGGAACGCGCAGCAGCCGCGAAACCCTCAGTACTGGGGCATCTCGATAATGGTGGCGGAGTAATCCGCCGGATTCGGTTTCGCGACAATTAGTTAGCTATTCTCACCGACAATTGGCGATTTGGACCGATTGTTAACCTATCAAGTAAATCTGCCGATAATCTACGTGTACCGAAGCCAGAGAACGCGTTGGCGGATTTAATGTAATGAAGACGGAAAAAGAGCAAGCATCGATTGAAAAGTACGGAGCACCGCGGTGTATCCGCTACATGGTGAGTTCGACCCTGGAGTTTCTTGAGGTACTCCACACAGTCAATGCGATAATCGGGACCTTGCCGGATCGACGCGAAGTCGAGTCAATACAAAGGGCGGCGACATTTTCAATTATTCCCCTTCCCCACTCCGAATCTAAATTCATTGCGTGCCTGAACTTGCCGGTTGATCTCTTAGGCGCATCGAGTGTCAGGCGGCCTCTTTTACTGGATTTTTCCGAGTATGACGAGCCGAATGCGAAGGCGCCGATTGTACACAAGGCGGGGATGTTGACGATCACGTATTGCGTCAAAAGCCTTTTCGAGGTGAACTATGCGATCCATCATTTTGAGGCAAACGTCGCGCACCTTATTCCGCAGTCACAATGGCTGCGAGTCAGGCGATCGATGGGCGTAACGGTTTCGACGCACGAGAATGCGGCACTACCTGTGCAATTGACCGTTTCGGTTGAGGCAACCCCGGCCCTGCCGATTACATCGTCGATTCGATAATCCTCTTCATTTCTTGAACATTTCCGTATCTACTGAAGTATATTGTCCACAAACTGTTCGCGTGCCGAAGGCGCGATGTGCAGCTCTTTGCAGCCCTCTTAGAGTAGGATAAGGCGTTTAAGGAGTCCGGCAAATGACAACGAATCTCGAAGAACTTTATCGCAATTTGATTACCAGCATTGGTGAGGATCCGAATCGCGAAGGTCTCAAGAAGACACCGGTGCGCGCGGCGACGGCGTTTGAGTTTTTGATGAAGGGTTACCGTGAGGACATCAGGGCGATCGTCAATAATGCGCTGTTCAAATCGGATACGAAGGAACTGGTTGTCGTCAAGAATATTGAATTATACTCGATGTGCGAGCATCACCTGCTTCCATTTTTCGGCAAGTGTCATGTCGGCTATATACCGGACGGAAAAGTGCTGGGGCTTTCAAAGGTTGCAAGAGTTGTAGACGCATTTGGACGGCGACTGCAAATTCAGGAAAACCTGACGAGACAGATCGCGAATACCATTCAGGAGTTTACCGGTGCCATTGGAGTCGGAGTTGTGATTGAAGCGCAGCATTTGTGCATGATGATGAGGGGCGTAGAGAAGCAGAACTCGGTAATGGTGACGTCGGCGATGTTGGGTGAACTTCATGAGGACCCGGCGACGCGGGCAGAGTTTTTGCATCTAATAGGCCGATAAATAGCGCACGAGAACGGTTTTCTCACAGACCTCCAACAAAACAAAATTGCCCGGACTACTCAAAATAGTCTGGTCAACTTTGTGAAATTTTTCTCTTGACTCTCCCACGCATTGCTGATAGATTCCATCGTCGATAAATTCGTCTATGTTAAAGAGCAGATGCGTGCGACCGTGCCATCACAAACGGGAAGCTCGCCGGTGATCGACAGCCGTTGCTCAGATAGCCTAAAGAAGAGGTCTTATGATTGAAGCACTAAAGACCAACTCGCCCTCGAGGGCCGAACTGCGCGCGGCGTTTTGGGATCAAGTGGACTCGTTTCCGGACGGGCACAAGATCAAGAAATGCCTGCAGTGCGGCACTTGCACTGGCGCCTGCCCGGTTTCGGAATTCATGGACATTACCCCACGTCAAACGGTCGCTATGTTTCGTGCCGGCCTGCTTGATGAGATTCTTCGCAGCAAGGCGATTTGGATCTGCGCATCGTGTTATGCCTGCACAGTGCGGTGCCCATCGGGGATAAAGGTCACGGATACGATGTACGCGCTGAAGCGGATTGCGATGGCGCGGAAGATCTACCCGGAGAACTTTCCCGTCCACAGCTTGTCATCGAGGTTCATGAAGAATGTGTACAAGTACGGCCGTAATTATGAACTGGGATTAGGCGTGAGATATTTGATGAAATCGGATTTCATGAAGTTGTTCGCGATGACGGGATATGGACTGGCGCTGATACGACGCGGGCGGATGGGGCTATTGCCAAAGCGTATCAAGCGCATCAACCAGGTACAGGCGATTATCAAAAAAGCTAACGAGTTCGGAGACCATTAATGCCAGCATATGCATACTACCCGGGCTGCAGCCTTGAGCATACGGCGAGTCCTTACGACAAGTCGGTGCGGGCGGTGTTTCAGGCGCTTGATATAACGCTTCGCGAGATCGAGGATTGGAATTGCTGCGGAGCGACGATGTACATGTCGGCGAAGAAGATTGTCGGCTACTCGATCAGCGCACGCAATCTGGCGCTGGCGCAGGAGATGGGACTGGAGATCTGCGCGCCGTGCAGCAGTTGCTATACGATACTGCGGAAGACGAATCAACATATCGCGTGGAATCCAAAGGAGCGGAGCAAGATCAACACGGCGTTGGGCGCCGCGGGAATGTCCTATACCGAGACGGTCAACGTTCGGCACCCGCTGGATATCCTAATCAATGACATTGGATTGGATGTGATCAAGAAGAAAGTCGTGCGACCGCTTACGGGGCTGAAGGTAGCACCTTATTATGGCTGCCAGATCGTTCGTCCGAACGGGTATTTTGACGACGTGGATGATCCGCAGACGATGGACCAACTGATTCAGGCGCTGGGAGCGGAGTCGGTAAATTATCCGCCCAAGGTGCGTTGTTGCGGCGGTATTCTGATAACGACGGACGAGAGAATCGCAGTGAAATTGTGTCACGAGCTGCTGTTGGCGGCGGCGGAAAATGGCGGCGAAATAATTGCGACGGCATGTCCGCTCTGCCATGGCAACCTTGAGGGATACCAGGGCAAGGTGAATGCGAGGTTCCAGACGAATTTCGATATTCCGGTGGTGTATTTTTCGCATCTACTGGGGATCGCGCTGGGACTTTCGCCGCAAGAACTGGGGCTGGACAAGCTATTGATCGAACCGCACCGATTGATGTCGATGCGGGAGGCGGCAGTATGAACGAATCGCAAAATGGATCAGAAATTCGAATCGGCGTGTATGTCTGCCACTGCGGAAACAACATCGCAAAGATGGTTGATGTCGGCAAGGTCGCCGAATCAGCCGCGGCGTTGCCGAATGTTGTGGTTGCACGACAATACAAGTTCATGTGTTCCGAGCCGGGGCAGGAACTGATCAAGAAAGATATACAGGAACATAATCTCAATCGTGTGGTCGTGGCAGCTTGCAGCCCGCTGATGCATGAACCAACGTTTCGGAAGGCATGCGAAGCGGCGGGAATAAATCGCTATATGTTTGAGATGGCCAATATCCGCGAGCAAGTGAGCTGGGTGACGATTGACGCCAAGGCTGCGACGACCAAAGCGATCGCTTTGGTGCGTGCGGCTGCGGCGCGAATACGATTCCATAAGCCGCTGGAGATGCGCCGGGTACCGATCAAAAAGCAGGCGCTAATCGTGGGCGGTGGCATCGCAGGAATTGAAGCGGCGCTTCAGGTCGCAGATGCGGGCTTCAAGGTGATACTGGTGGAAAAGGAAGCGACGATCGGCGGACACATGGCGCAGTTCGACAAGACGTTTCCAACTCTCGACTGCGCGGCCTGCATTCTCACGCCGAAGATGGTGTCGGTGGGAAAACATCCGAATATCCGGCTGATGACCTGGACGGAAGTACAGGAGGTGTCGGGTTATCTCGGCAATTTCACGGTCAAGCTAAAGAAGAAGCCGCGTTATGTGGACGCGACGAAGTGCAATAGTTGCGGGGCTTGCTATGAGGCCTGCCCGAGTGTTCCGACTCCGGAACGGCGACGAATGATGATCGGCGATCGTATTTATCGCGAGGGCCGGTTGCTCGACGTGCTCGACAAATGGCGGATGGGACCAAAACACGATTTGACAGTGCTGACAGCCGCTCAGCCGATGCCGGAGAAAGACCTTCTGCCGATGGAGGTGAAGGAATCATGACAACTACCATTCACCAACCGGAAGAATACGACGTTCAGGAAGCGATCGACGCGATTGTCGCCGAGTATGGGGCGAAGCCGTCGGCGCTGATAATGATTCTTCAGGATATACAGAAGCATTACCGCTATTTGCCGGAATCGGCGTTGCGGGCGGTTTCGAAGACGATGAAGCTGCCGCTGGCGCAGATATTCGGTGTGGCGACTTTTTACCGGACATTCAGTCTGAAGCCGAAGGGCAAGAATCACATCTGTGTTTGCACCGGTACCGCATGCCATGTTCGGCAGGCGACGGTGATTGTCGACAAACTCGAACGCGACTTGAAAATCATGCCGGGCGAGACGACGCCGGATGGCGAGATTAGTCTGGAGACGGTCAACTGTCTGGGAGCCTGTGCTCTGGGACCGCTGGTCACGGCAAACGAGGTTTACTACGGCAACATGACGGTGTCCAAAACGGAGACGATGTTGAACGATTTGCGCGCCGGACGAATCCACAAAGCGGAGGAGGCGAACAATGGACAGCACTAAACTGCGTTCGCCAAAGGACCTCGCCAAGTTGCGGGAACAGATCAAGAGTCATCGCAGTGCGAAAAAGACGGTGGTGACGATTTGTGCGGGAACGGGATGCCGGGCTTGCGGCTGCGAAGCGGTCACGAGAGTTTTCCGCGAGGCGCTGGTGAAAGACCATTTTGAGAATGAAGTAGAGATCAAGATAACCGGTTGCCATGGATTTTGCGAACGCGGTCCGCTGGTGGTGATACAACCTCAGGGGATATTTTACCAGAAGGTGCGCCCGGCGGACGCCAAATTGATTTGGGACCAGACAATCAAGGGGAATCACCTGGTTAACAAACTGCTGTATCGCGATCCGCAGTCGCAGCAGGTCATCAAATTGGAAAAGGACATTCCCTTTTATAAGAAGCAAATGCGGTTGATTTTTGGCCGGAACGGATTCATGGATCCGACTGCGATCAACGACTACATCGCTCTGGGCGGGTATCAAGCGATGGTGCGGGCATTGCAAGAAATGAGCCCGGAACAGATTATTAGCGAGATGAAGAAGTCGGGACTGCGCGGACGCGGCGGGGGCGGATATCCGACGGGAAAGAAGTGGGAGTCATGCCGAGCGGCAAAAGACGGGCCGAAGTACGTTATTTGCAATGCGGATGAGGGCGACCCGGGCGCTTTCATGGATCGTTCCCTTCTGGAGGGCAACCCGCATATGGTCATCGAAGGGATGGTCATTGGGGCGTTCGCAATCGGGAGCAATGATGGATTCGTGTACGTGCGAAACGAGTATCCGCTGGCGGTTAAGAACCTCACGATCGCGATAAGCCAGGCGCGGGAATTGGGATTGATCGGGCAGAACATTCTCGGCACGGGATTCAATTTTGAGATCGAGATTTCGCGCGGCGGCGGCGCATTTGTGTGCGGCGAGTCGACGGCGCTGATGGCATCGTTGGAGGGCAAGGTTGGCGAGCCGCGCGCGAAGTATATTCACACAGTCGAAGCGGGGCTGTGGGAAAAGCCGTCGAATTTGAATAATGTCGAGACCTGGGCGAATATCCCGGTGATAATAGAAATGGGCGCGGAGAAATTTGCGTCGATTGGGACGCCGAGCTCGAAGGGGACGAAGGTATTTGCATTGACGGGCAAGGTAAACAATACCGGACTGGTGGAAGTGCCGATGGGGATTACGCTGCGCGAGATTCTTTACGATATCGGCGGCGGCGTTCCGAACAACAAGCGATTCAAGGCTGTGCAAACCGGAGGACCCTCGGGAGGCACATTAATAGTTGAGACCTCGGACACATCAGTACATGACAGCATGGTCGCTCACGGCGACATTCGCGACGAAGACGAGCCGGTGAGTCTGCTTGATCTGCCGGTTGATTTCGACGAGTTGACGCGGGTCGGATCGATGATGGGTTCGGGCGGGATGATCGTGATGGACGAGGACTCGTGCATGGTCGACGTAGCGCGGTATTTTCTGAATTTCCTGCAGGAAGAATCGTGCGGGAAGTGTCTTCCCTGCCGCGAGGGTATCGTGGTGATGCTGGGAATTCTCAACAAGATTTGCGAAGGACACGGAACGATGGATGACATCGAGTATCTCGAGGAGCTTTCGCAGGTGATCATCGATACGAGTCTGTGTCAACTGGGCGGATCGGCGCCCAATCCGGTGCTATCGACGATCCGCTATTTCCGGCAAGAGTATATCGCGCATGTGCGCGACAAGCGCTGTCCGGCCGGTGTTTGCAAGGAACTGGTGGCGCATGCGATTGACAATACTTGCACAGGTTGTTATGCCTGCGTGAAACCGTGTCCGACCAACGCCATAGTCGGCGATCCGAAGCGGCTGCACATGATTCTTCAAGACAAGTGCATTCAATGCGGCGCATGTTACCAGATCTGCCGCTACAACTCGATTCAGCGGGTCAAGCGCGGCGAAGGCGAGAAGATACAGCAGCGGGCGCGCGAAATCTGGCAGCCCAAGGAAACCGCGAAACAGCCGGCGAGCGTGGCATAGGAGCAGATGATGAGCGAAGTCAAAATAAAGATCGACGGCGAGAGCATTGAGGTTGAGGAAGGATCGTACATTCTCGGCGCCGCGCAGTCGCTGGGGATTGAGATACCGACACTTTGTTACTATCCGCACATGAGTCCTTACGCCGCCTGCCGAATTTGCGTGGTGGAAGCGCGCAACGCCAGCGGCTGGAGCAAGATCGTCACGGCGTGCAACTATCCCTCCTGGGAGGGTTTGGAGATTTACACGGATACGCCGCGCGTGGTGAATGCCCGGCGGACCAACCTGGAAATGTTGATGGCGAATTGCGCTCCGGTTGCGGTGCTGGAGAGATTGGCGACGAAGTTCGGAGTAAAGGAACCGCGCTGGGGGCACGGGACATACACCTGCATTTTGTGCGGGCTGTGCGTACGCATCTGCGACGAAGTAGTCGGAGCGCATGCATTGACGTTTGTCAATCGCGGGCGCGATCGTGACGTTTCGACGCCGTTCAATCTTGATTCGGAAGCGTGTATTCTTTGCGGGGCTTGCGCCAAGCACTGCCCGACCGGGCATATCAAGATGCAGGATATCGAAGAGCGGGCGATAAATCATCGCGAATTGAATTTGGGACCGAATGCGGCGATTACGCTGCCGTTCCGCCAGGCGGTGCCGAATGTGCCGTATATTGTGCGCGAGAATTGCATTCACTACAAGACGGGCGGATGCATGATTTGCAGCAAGGTCTGTCCAAAGGATTGCATCGACTATGGCGACCGCGCGGAGATCGAAGAGATCGAAGTGGGCGCAGTGGTGCTGGCTACGGGTTTCGACGATTTTGATCCGACGCCAATGAAGCAGTACGGGTATGGACGATATCCGAATGTTGTGACTTCGGTTGAATTCGAGCGGATGAACAATGCGGCGGGGCCGACCGGCGGCAAGATTTACCTTGAGAGCGGCGAGGAGCCGAAGCGGATCGCGATCATCCACTGCATCGGCAGTCGCGACGAGAATCACCACAAGTATTGCAGCCGAGTTTGCTGCATGTATGCGCTGAAGTTTTCCCATCTGATCATGGAGAAAACGAAGGCGGAGGTATATCAATTCTACATTGACATGCGGGCATTTGGAAAAGGATACGAGGAGTTTTACCAGCGGATACTTGACGAAGGCGGGAATGTCATCCGCGGCAAAGGAGCGGAAGTGGTTCCGGCGAGCCTGGCGCAGAAAGCCGAAGGGGCGCTGCGAGTCCGGTGCGAGGACACCTTGATCGGCAAGTACCGCGAGGTGCCGGTTGATATGGTGGTGCTGTGTACGGCTTTGGAAGCAAAGAGCGATGCCAAGGATATCGCGCGCAAGTTCAACATCTCGGTCGGCGCCGATGGTTGGTATATCGAATCGCATCCGAAACTGGCGCCGGTGTCGACATCGACGGAAGGCGTGTTTCTTGCCGGGGCCTGCCAGGGAGCAAAAGACATTCCCGACTCGGTGGCGCAAGGCTCGGCGGCGGCGGCGCAGGTGATGAAGCTGCTGTGCCAGGGCGAAGTGTTGATGGATGCAATATTTGCGGAAGTACAGGAGGGACTGTGTTCCGGCTGCCGGATTTGCAACGACATGTGCCCGTATCATGCGATCGAATTCAACGCCGAGAAGAAGGTGAGCAGTGTCAATTCGGTATTGTGCAAGGCGTGCGGAACGTGTGTGGCGGCGTGTCCATCCGGGGCGATTTCGGGGCGGCATTTCACCGATGAACAAATCTTCGCGCAGATTGAGGGGATACTGTCATGAGCTTCGAGCCGAGAATTGTTGGCTTTCTCTGCAATTGGTGCAGCTATACGGGGGCGGATTTGGCGGGCACGGCGCGAATGCATTATCCGCCAAACGTGACGAGTATCCGGGTGATGTGTTCGGGGCGCGTGGATCCGGCGTTTATACTCGATGCGTTTCGCTGCGGCGCAGACGGTGTGTTGATCTGCGGTTGTCATCCGGGCGACTGCCATTATATCGAGGGGAACTACAAATGCATGCGCCGGATGCCGTTGACGCAATTACTGTTGCAGCAATTTGGGATTGACCGGAATAGGATGCGGCTGGAGTGGGTGTCGGCATCGGAGGGGGGACGATTCCAGGAAGTGATAACGGAGTTCACCGAACAAATTCGCGCACTCGGGCCGTTGGAACTGCACGACTACAAGTTTGATCCGAACGCGGAAGAGGTGCATCAACATGTCTAAACCAAAATTGGCAATATATTGGGCGTCCTCGTGCGGCGGGTGCGACATTTCGATACTTGACATTGAGGAGAAGATTCTCGCCGTGGCGGATTTTTTCGATGTGGTGTTTTGGCCGTGCGCGATGGATACGAAGTACGACGATGTCCGGGCGATGCCGGACAAGTCGATTACGCTGACGTTGTTCAACGGCGCGATCCGGACCAGCGAGAATTTTGAACTGGCGGAATTGTTGCGACAGAAATCGGCGGCGCTGGTAGCATTCGGGAGCTGCGCGGGTGAGGGGTGTATTCCGGCGCTGGCGAATTTCTACGACAAGGCTTCAATCATTGACTATGTGTATCACAAGTCGCCCTCGACCGCGAATACAGAGAATACCGAACCGCAACCGGAAGTGCAGGTAGCTGAAGGGACGATCACGATACCGAAGCTGTGGAACACGGTGCGGACGCTTGACCAGGTGGTTGAGGTTGACTACTACATACCGGGTTGCCCGCCGCAGTCGGATCAGATAATCAATGCGGTGATGGCGGTAATAGACATACTGCAAAACAATAAGGCGTTGCCGCCGAAGGGGACGGTGCTTGGGGCGACCGACAAGAGTTGCTGCGACGAGTGTCCGCGGGAGCGGAATATTAAGAAGATCAAGTCGTTTATACGGCCGTTTGAAAAGGCGACCAATCCGAATTTATGTTTGATGGAGCAGGGTATTGTCTGCGTGGGGCCAGCAACCAGATCAGGGTGCGGAGCGAAATGCGTGAAGGCGGGTGTCGCCTGCCGCGGCTGTTATGGGCTTCCGGCGAATATTAACGACCAGGGCGCGAAGATGGTTTCGGCGCTGGCGAGTGTAATCGACTCGACTGATCCAGAGGAAATCGAACAGATCATCAGGACGATACCTGATCCGATTGGGACGTTTTATCGCTTCAGTATGGCGCGGTCGCTGTTGCGGAGGGTGCAAGTATGAAGAGCGTAGTTATCGATCCGATCACGCGGCTTGAGGGGCATGGAAAGATTCATTTATTCGTGAATGACGACGGTAGTCTTGCCAACTGCTATTTCCAAGTGCCGGAGCTTCGCGGGTTCGAAAAGTTCTGCCAGGGCCGGCCGGTCGAGGAGTTGGCAAGAATCACGACGCGCATTTGCGGAGTGTGTCCGGATGCACACCATCTGGCGTCGGCGAAAGCGGCTGATGCAGTCTATGGTGTAACGATACCTTCGGCGGCGCGCAAGCTGCGCGAGTTGGTGTACAATGCATTTTATGCCGGCGACCATACGACGCATTTCTATGCGCTGGGCGGGCCGGATTTCGTATGCGGGCCGGATGCGCCAAAGGCGGAGCGGAATATTCTCGGCGTGATTGCCAAGGTCGGCCTTGATGCAGGAAAGAAAGTCATAGCGCAGCGGGCACGCGGACAGCGCGTGATCGAGATAATCGGCGGGAAGAAAGTGCATCCGGTGACGGCGCTTCCGGGGGGAATGAGCAAGCGGGTCACTAAGGAAGAGCAGCAAGAGATTATCAAGATCGGCGAAGAGATGGTGGAGTTCGCGAAGTTCACCATACAAGTGCTTAACGATGTGGTGCTCGCGAACAAAGCGTATTTGGAGATGATCCTGTCGGATGCCTATGCGCATCAGACCTACAATATGGGATTAGTCGACGCGCACAATCATGTCAATTTTTACGACGGCAAGGTGCGAGTGACGGCGCCGGACGGCAGCGAACATGCCAAGTACGAGCCCAAGGATTATTTGCAGTATGTTGAGGAGCGGGTCGAGCCGTATTCATATCTCAAATATCCGTATTTGAAAAAAGTCGGATGGAAGGGTTTTGTCGACGGGATGGATTCGGGCGTGTATAAGGCGACGCCGCTGGCGCGGTTGAACGTGGCGGACGGGATGGCGACACCATTGGCGCAAGCAGAGTATGAACGATATTTCGAGACGCTGACGGGTGACCGGTCCGGCAAGACTCCGGTGAATTCGACGCTGGCGACGCATTGGGCGCGCGTGGTCGAGTTGATGTTTGCCTGCGAGGCGACGCTCGAACAAGCCAAGGACGAAGAGATTACATCGGATCATATACTTGAGCCACCGACGGGCATTGTCGGCGAAGGCGTTGGGGTTGTCGAAGCGCCGCGCGGCACGTTGACGCATCACTACAAGACCGATCAGAACGGCATCGTCACGGAAGCGAATTTGATTGTCGGCACGACCAATAACAACGCACCGATTACGATGTCGATCAAGCGCGCTGCCGAGGGAGTGATCAAGAAGGGCGTGGCGATAACGGATGGCATGCTGAACCGGATCGAGATGGCGTTTCGCGCTTACGATCCGTGCTTCGGTTGCGCGACGCATTCGCTTCCGGGTGAGATGCCGCTTGACGTGATTGTCCACTCAGCCGAGAGCGGCGAGATTATACAGACTGCCAGGAGATCATGACCGAGCCGATTCTGATTTTGTGCCTCGGAAACGAGGCGCTGTCGGATGACGCGTTTGGCCCGACGATTGCGCGCCGGCTGGAAATGAGATTGTGCCCGTGCGACCGGGTGGAAGTTGTTTTTGCGCCGGTCGCCGGGTTTGCGCTGCTGGACCTGATGCAAAAGCGTGAGCGGGTGCTGGTGATTGACAGCATCCAAACCGGCAGTGTGCCGGCTGGAACGCTTCATTTCTTCCCAATGGGGCGAATGACACCTTCACGGAACCTGACAACGAGTCACCAGATGAGCCTGCCGACGGCGATGGAATTGGGGCGGCGGATGGGATATGCAATGCCGGAGGAGATTGATGTCTTGGCAGTGGAAGTTGCTGATGTGACGACGTTGTCGGAAGCGATGACGAGGCAGGTAGAGGCCGCGATCGAAGGGGCGCTGGAACAGATTGAAAAGTGGGTGAGGCTTGGAGTGAATGCCAATTTTGAGAGTGTGAAATAAGAGGATTCGAGCGGCGGGAGTATGCGTCAACGTCATCGTTGATTATTCATCGCGCGAGAGGGCCGCGCCCCTTCGAACTGCACCAGTAGACGAGAAAACAGTTGGCGGGCGGCGCATACGAACAAGGGGGCACTTGACAATAATCGACGCAGCGAGTATTCTGGAGCGACAGCGGATCAACTAGCCGATCCGAATTCTGTGGAGTCGAATATTGTTTGGGGCGAAGATTTTTGGGGAGTGATGAATTGCCGAAAGCGTCGTTGCATACACTTGGTTGCAGGCTGAATCAGGCTGAGACGGCGATCATTGCGAATAGTTTGGCGGCACGCGGATTCGACATCGTTGAATTCGGCGAGCCGGCTGATGTGACTGTGATCAATACTTGCACGGTGACGGAACAGGCGGATGCCAAGTGCCGTCAAACGGTGCGGCAGGCGCTGCGCGTCAACCCGGAGACGTTTGTGGCCGTGGTCGGATGTTACGCGCAAAACAGCGTCGAGGGAATCAGCGCGATTCGGGGCGTGGATTTGATTATCGGCAACGAACACAAGCTGCGTGTGGGCGAGTATCTGAATGGTCTGAAGAAGAATTCGTCGCCGCAGATCGTGCATTCGCACAAGCTGCCGGAGAAAGAGTTCAAGATCGAGACGAACGGGCTGTACAGTTTCAATACAAGAGCGAATTTGAAAATCCAGGACGGATGCAATTATTTTTGCTCGTTTTGTATTATCCCGACCGTGCGCGGACGCGCACGTGGCCGGAATTTTGCCGATATTATTCGCGAAGCGGAACAGCTTGTTGCCGCGGGACATAAGGAGCTGGTGTTGACGGGCGTCAATATTGGGACTTACAAAAACGACGGCAAGGGCATGCTGAAGGTGATCGAGCGGCTTGAGCAGATTCCGGATCTGGCGCGGATACGAATCAGCTCGATTGAGCCGACGACGATCGGGAGGGAGTTGGTGCGCTACATGGCATCATCCGAAAAGCTCTGTCATTACTTACATGTGCCCTTGCAGAGTTGCGATGACAAGATATTGACCTCGATGCATCGCAAGCACACGATGGCGCCGCTGGCGAAGTTTATCGAATGGACGGCGAAGATGATTCCGGATATCGGTCTGGGGACGGATATTATGGTGGGTTATCCAACCGAAGGGCAACAGGAATTCATGAATACGCGCGAGGCGCTGACGAATCTGCCGTTCTTCTATTTCCATGTGTTCACCTATTCAGACCGGCCGGGAACGCGATCTTTTGATTTGAAGCCGAAGGTTGCACATCAGATCAAGAAGGAACGGACGCGGAACCTGATCGAGCTTTCGGAGAGAAAGCGGCGGGCATTTGCGGCGGCGCGGATAGGGCAAGTCGTCGATGTTCTATTCGAGCAGGTCGAGGACGGTTGCTGGACCGGCTACACCAATAACTATCTGCGCGTGCATTTGCGCGAAAGTGATCGGGATATCAAGAATCAGATTATTCCCGTGCGACTTGACAGCGTTGAGGGCGATAATCTGATGGCGACTGTCGTTGCTGATAAAGCAACGTCGGTCGCTTAGGGCGAAACGCGCGACACTACTTCCCTGCAGAATCCAAATCCCGAATTAACGATGCTGCAGTTTCGGCTTGATAGCCGGAGTCGATACAGCGTAACAATGCGGCTCTGGCCGCGGTGATGTTGTTTGTCCGTATATATAGCAGCGCTAACTGCATGGTGACTTGATTCTGAGCGGGGGCGAGTTTTTCCATTTGTTCATAGACGACGATTGCGGCAGAGTAATTGCCATTGGCAGCAAGACCGGAAGCCTGAAGAGCCAGGAGTTGGAACTGTGCCTCGGTGTCAGCGGAATCGATAGCGAGCATTTGCTCGAAGGCGATTTTGGCAGCGGCGGTGTTTTGCAAACGAAGGTGTGACGCGCCGAGGCCGCCGAGAAGTTGCAGGCGTTCGGACTGCCGGACATGATTCAATTTGAGAGCGGGTTCGATCACGGAAATTGCGAGTTGATGCTGTTCGGCGTCGGCGAAATAGGCAGCAAGCGAGCTGGAAAGCGCGGGGTCATCCAGCGAGTTCACAAGTTTGACGGCGCGGTTGTAGTCACGCCGATCGGGACTGGACTCGGCAGAAGCCAGTAAATAGACAGTGTACATGAGGGCTTCCTTGGGGTCGTAAATCGCCGGGATGTTAGCGAAGTCGACGCGAAAGGCGCCGGTTGGTACTGAGAGGGTGGAATCGACGAGATAGACAAGGTCGTGCGTGATCAAGTTGTCAAGCAAGCGCGGGTAGTTGGTGTCGAAGTTCATCAACTCGCGGGTCAGGACAATGGGGCGATTGTGCGAAGCGACGGCGTTTTTCAGAAGCGTCGGGAAGAAAGTCCAATCACCATCGCTGGGATAGCCGAGATCGCGCTGGAGGTGAGTGAGAGTCGGAAGATGGCCATAGACGCCGCAGTCGGAGCGGTAGTTTTCGACATAGCGCAAATAGAGCGCCGGAAACATTGAGTTGTCGCTGCCGCAGAAGAGCATGGCGCCGGCCGGTGTGCGATCGAAAAGGTCTTTGGCGTAAAATTCGGATTTGGTGCGGTTGCTCAGGTCGGAACGTTGATAATTTCCGGCGACGGTGATGGCAGCGACCAAGATCGAAATTGCGACTGCGGCGATGGCGAGAAGACGAGACCGCTGAACCATCCAGACAAAGAGTTCGCTAAACCAAATCACTATTGCGATGATTGTCGGCAAATAATATGGCGCGATGTCGCTGATCGTGTAACTGAAGTTGAGGGCGCAGTTGGCAAGGACGGTTGCGATCAACATGAGCGCGAAGGTTCGGCGTTTTTGCCATTGGATTATTATTCCGCCGACGGCGAGGACGACAAAGGGAAGGACAAATTCGTTGGCGAAGAGCCGAGTAAGTTGATGCAGGTATGGTCCAAGGTCGCCGAAGTTTGGCGCGACAACGAAGCGCTGGTAGGATTCGGCGAAGACCTGCTGTTTCAATCCTTGCCAATTCCGGGGGTTGTACCAACTCAGGACCAGATCGAAACGCGAGCGAATCACCAGGTAGAGATATAGTCCCGCCGGTAGAACGGAGAAGACGCCGGCTATTGCGTAGTCGCGAAGTTTGAGACGGGATCGCATCGCGATAACGACGATCACAAATGCGGGAACGAGCGCAAGCAACGAAAGGTGATTGCAGAGCGAGAGTCCGAGGAGAAATACGGCGAGATAGAACAGGCGCGGTTCGCCCTGCCGAAGAAAGCGCAGCAATGACAATAGTATGAGTGCAGAAAAGAGCGCTGAGAGGGCATATACTTCGAAGTTGGCAGCGACTGACCAAAGTGTTCTGCTTGCTGCAAAAGCGATGGCCAAGGATAACGACGCGACATGCGCCGAAATAGTTCTTATCCGGAAAATATCGACGCTGATTTGAAAAAGCGCAACTGATCCTGCGGCGGCGCAAGCGGCACTTGCAAGATTGAGCGCAACGATCGGTCGAAGGAAAAAGAAGATATGCGTCCAGAGGTTGCCCAGGATAGTGAGCAACGGGTAGCCGGGCGGGTGGGCGATTTGGAGATTGGCGGCAGCCATGGCGAGTTCGGCAGAATCGCCGACGGGAATTCCGCGGCAGAGCGTTGCGAGATAGAGGGAGAAAGGAATCAGCTCGGCGGCGGCGAACCAAAGCGAATCGGATTTGAATGATCGAATCACTCGGGCAATATAGTCGGATATAGTGAAATGCGAAAGGAAGAGCCTTGAGCGGCCCGCAAGAATTTCTCTTAGCGAGAAAGCGGAGCTTTGGACGAACGGTTGACCGGCTGTTTTTGTTCTTCGATTGCAGAGGCGTTGAATGCCTGCATGATGGCTTTGGCTTTCTTAGCGCCGATTCCCTTGACTTTGGAAAGTTCGGTCTCGTCGGCATCGATGATGGCGCGGAGCGAACCGTACTTGGCGAGCAGAGCTTTGGCGTTGTCTTCCTTGATGCCGGGAATTGCCGAGAGCACCTGCAGTTGAACTTCGGCATCGATTTCGGCTGAGGATTCATCGTCGATTTTTTCGTTATTGCCGTTGGACATCGTTTCAGCAGTCGACGCGAAGGCGACCTGCTTCATCATCAAGGCGAGGTACTTGCCGGTTTCCTCGGGCGTACTGGAAAAGATGATCGGAATACGATTCACGAAGGTGAGATAAGTTACGCCGGAGCGTCCGTGCGTCGTTGAAGAGATAGTCGATGCAGGACGGTCACCTTCCACGATGTAGAGCGGATCGGGGAATGTTCGCTTGAATTCGGGCGCAGTCCGATAGACCATTTTATTAGAGAGGTCTTCCATAAAAGCGGGCACAGTACGACGGATAACGGCGATTCTTCCGGCGATGAGATAGTCGATCAGGCGCAGAGCAGTATACCGGATATTGATGCCTTCCTTTTCGAGGTAGGCGGTAACTTCGTTGCCTTTCTCTTTTATGTTAGCGATGAGAATGTCATTCGCACCCGACACACGATCCTCCAAACTTTTGAAATCCGATAGGGTTATTTGTCCCGATGACGGGGCGCAACGGGCAATTTATCGGAGAAATGCACGTTGTCCTATTGACGACAATCTAAACTATGGTGGGTGTTAGCCGTCTATCCGATCTGTTCAGATCAGTGAAGGTACATATATCTTACAAAAGTTATAACGAAAATCAAGAGAAATTGTTCACGATATATTATAGGACATGTAAAGGAGCTTACGTCTTGCGTTCTTTTTTCTTGGCTGCCGGGAAGAGTATGTTGTTGAGGATCAGGCGGTAGCCGGGTGAATCTTTGTGCAGTTCGAGATCGGTTGCGGGATCTCCGACCATGTGCTGATAATCCTCGGGATCGTGGCCACCGAGAAAAGTGAAAGTGCCTTTGCCGTAGTTGCCGTGGATGTAGCGCGCCTCGTCCTGGCCGTTGACCTCGGCGAGAATCGTGACGAACTTCTTGATTAATGATTTGCGAAACGCAGTTGATTGACCCATGAAACCCTTGACGACTCCGACGTGATTTTGGACCAACATAGTCGGGACCGGGTCAAGTTTGGCCGAAAAGTCGAAGAGCTGAAAGTAGTCGAGGTCGGGAACGGGAGCGAATTTTTGCCGGTCGGGATAAGTGTCGATATCGGAGTGCTTATATTCGAGCGGATTGACCGAGAGTTTGAAATTCTCGAAAGCGACACATTTGCCGAAGTCGAGTTTGCCCTGGAAATTGGGATCGACGGCGTCGCCATCAAATTCCTTGGGGACGATGTCAGTGTTTTGCGCGGCAAGGGCGATGTCGAAAGTTTCGGGCGCGGAGCACATGGAGAACATGAATCCGCCGCGGGCGACATAGTCCTCGATAGCGGCGACGACATCGCGCTTCATTTCGGAGACTTTGCGATAGCCGAGCACTTTGGCCATTTGTTCATTGGCGGCGACTTCCTGCTGATACCAGAGCGTATTGCGGAAGGAGTTGTAGAAGCGGCCATACTGGCCGGTGAAATCTTCGTGGTGTAAGTGGAGCCAGTCGTATTCTTCGAGTTTGCCGTCGAGAACGTCGGCGTCCCAAAGAGTTTTGTACTCGATTTCAGCGTATTGCAGCGCGAGAGTCACAGCGTCATCCCAAGGTTCTTTGTTGGGGGGACTGTAAATTGCAACAGCGGGAGCTTTTTCGAGCAGGACGGATTCCATGTTGTTTTCTTCGATAGTGGCCCGAATGAGCGCTTCATCTCCGGGATCGACGCTGGTAAAAGCGACGCCGCGCAAAGCGCAGAGATTCTTGACGCCCTCGTATTCGTCCATCAGAAATGAGCCGCCCCGGTAGTTGAGGAGCCATTCGACGGTTCTTCCCTGCTTGAGCATCCAGAACGCGACGCCGTAAGCTTTCAGGTGATTCGTTTGTTCGCGGTCCATATAGATGAGGACTTTGCTCGCGAAGGCGTTCGAACTTGACAGCGCGAAGAGAAGGGCGAGTAGTATCGGGAGTCGAAGAAATTTCATAGGGACAAGAGATAATCAATCATTTCAGATTTATACAGAAGAATTAGCGGCGCGCCCAAATCTTATTGAGCATTAGCGGTTGTCCTTTTTGGCCGAGTCGCGAGCGCGAAGTTGACTGCGGAGCTCGTCCCAATAGTCGAGGCGTTCCTTGATTTTTTTTTCCAGACCGTGTTCAGAGGGGGTGTAAAATTCGCGAACCTTGAGGTGGTCGGGCAAGTCGGACTGGCCGGTAATGGCTTCGGCTGTGTCGTGTGCGTATTTGTAGCCCTTGCCGTAGCCAAAGCCTTTCATCATGCCGGTGACAGCGTTGCGGATGTGGTACGGCACTTCGTAGGCGGGCTCTTCCTCGACGGTTTTCATGACTTTTCCATAGGCAGCGTAAACGCGATTTGATTTGGGAGCAGCAGACAAGTAGACGACGGCTTCGGCAATGGCTAGTTCGCCTTCGGGTGTACCGAGGAAGTGGTAGACCTCTTTGGCGTTAAGGGCGACAGTCATAGCATTGGGGTCAGCCAAGCCGACGTCTTCGACGGAAAAGCGGACGACACGGCGGGCGATGTACATTGGATCTTCGCCGCCGGCGAGCATCCGCGCGAGCCAATAGAGGGCGGCGTTGGGATCGGAGTCGCGCATTGATTTGTGCAGGGCGGAGATCAGGTTGAAGTGCTCTTCGCCGGATTTGTCATAGAGCAGGACTTTCTTTTGCTGGACCTCGGTGATGCGATCGAGCGAAATCTCGGCAGTGCCCTGGTCCCAGCCGGGATCGGCTTCGCAAGCCAATTCGAGCAGGGTGAGGGCTTTGCGAGCATCGCCGCCACTGACTTGAACGATGTAAGAACGGGCGTCGGCGGCGAGTTTGACTTGTTTGTTGCCGAGTCCCTTCTCTTTGTCATTAAGCGCGCGCAGGATGATTTTGTCGAGATCGGCGCTGTCGAGCGGTTTGAGGAGATAGACTTTGAGGCGCGACAAAAGCGCGCCGACGATTTCAAAGGACGGGTTTTCAGTTGTGGCGCCGAGAAGGACTATTTTCCCGGACTCGACATAAGGTAAGAAGGCGTCCTGTTGGCCCTTGTTGAAGCGATGGATTTCGTCGACGAAGAGGATCGTGCGCTGGCCGTAGAGGGCTTCGGTTTTTTCGGCTTCGGCCATGACTTCCTTGATTTCCTTGATTCCCGACGTGACAGCCGAGAAGAAGATGAACTTCAGCTTGAGTGTGCGCGAGATCAGGTATGCGAGTGTGGTTTTGCCGGAGCCGGGCGGTCCCCAGAAGATGGCGGAGTGGATTTTGCCTTTATCGAGAAGCGAACGCAACGGCTTGCCGTCGTCCATGAGCTCATGTTGGCCGACGAACTCATCGAGTTTTTCGGGGCGCATGCGTTCGGCGAGGGGCGCATTTCGCTTGTGCGGCAATTGGACTTCGTCTTGAAACAGGTCGGACAGATTGGATTTCCTTCTTGATCGCCAGCAGGCAGTTGCGGCGAGCAGAGGCAATATAGTTTCCCATACGGCGGAGTGCAACGATTCAGTGTGCGAATTAAGGGCAGTAAGAGTCAGGCTGGATTTGCCTCATTCCGGGAGTGTTGAAAGAGATGGATTGACGGAAAAGGCTAATGAAAGTATGAAGAAGCCGTGCCGGGCGCCTTCGGGACTGTTGAAAAAGTTGAAGTCAGCGAAATGCAGACGATTCTTTGATTAAGCCTTGCCGGGTTCCCGCGTGCGCGGGAACGACTTAACAAGACGACGACACGTGTTTGGAAAGTTATGGTAATGGTCGATCCGACGTTTTCAACATTCCCAAGCTGGACGAATTCGAAATGTTCGAGATTTGGAGCGAAAACGTGGCTAAAGTGGGTCTGTTATTGTCCGATAACTTGGGGGACAGAGCGATGTGAACTTAACCAGGACGCTGCGAAGACACTTGATCAACATCGTGGCCATGTACTATGGAGATTTCGCGGAGATTGAGCGACTCTATAGCAGGTTTGACCGAGGACTGAGCAAGATAAAGGTTGTGGTAGATGTTGACGAAGGGATTGACTGTTCGCGCGAGCGTTTTCTCGACCTGTACCGGTCAATGGCGGGCATTTTTCCGACAATATCCAAACATTCATGTTGTGAGGGCTGGGAATCGGCGCCCTTGTATGTCACCAGCGAGAAAGGGGTTTCAGTGAAAAGAATAGGCGAGTTGGCGGATTTTCCGCACCTGCTTGAGCACCTGATCGTGGATGTGCAGTGCAATGTCGGCAAGATGTCGAGTTGTTCGGGTATCACGTGCGGTTGGAAGAAACCGGAGAGCCGGTTTGATTTATTTGTCGAATGCGGGGACCCGCGGATCGGTGTATTCGCGGCGTGTTTTGCGGCAAATCTCATGAACAATTTCATGGCGGGGCATCCGGTTGAGGACGACTGCCATGTGCTTTTGGAAGTAGCGGGCATGGTGGAGACGTATCCGGAAACCAAGGATGAGATTGCGAAATTGGCGACGGCATTAGGCGAGTCGGTCGAGAACATCAGTTCGGCGATTAATCAACTTGCGAATTTTCATTTCTTCAATGACGGAGTCGGCAATGAGCAATAAGGTGATCAATAAACGCGGAATAATAAAGCAGCCGATTGTGCTGCATTGCGAAGCGGGCAGGACGGACATTTTCAATCGCGAGGGATACCGGATGGTGATCTCTTGCAATCACGATAATTCGAAAACAGGCAGTAAGGCACAGACGAGCACTCGTTCGTGACCTTGTTATTCACTATTTAACCCCATCTACAGGAGGAACCATGTACTGGTTCAACTTCAATGATTTTCGTTGCTTCGACCGCCCGGTAACATCGCCGAGACAGTTGAATGAAGGCATTACCGCGCTTGTGTTCAATTCGATCAACACGCGCGCCAAAGTAGAAGGCATCAATCCGGAGACCGGCGAGTACCGGATTGTGCTCCAGGGAACGCTTGATCTGGATCGCGGCTGGAACACCGACCGTTTCTAATCGCAGCAGGCGAAGATCAACGGCAAGGATGCAATTCGACGGGGCGTCATTCAGGGACGTTTCGGAGCCCCGAGAGAAATTGACCGAAAGAAAACGCCGGGCGCAGGACGCCCGCGAGAATCAGGCAGAAACATAACAAACCAGGAGATTGACCAATGAGAAAATTCAGCATCACTGATGTCAATACAATCGAGAAGTGCCCGACTTCACCGGCTAAGCTTCAGCAGAAGTTCACCGAAATCCTGCTTAACTCCACGACCTGCCGTTGCAAGGTTGAGACCGTCAATCCGCAGACCGGCGAGTATCGTGTTGTGCTGTACGGCACGTTCGACAACGGCACCGAAGAAGGTTTCGGCGGCGGCAACTAAAGTCCGACCTCCCAAGGATTAACCAACTAAGAATGAGAGTCGGGCCCATTACGAGCCCGGCTCTTACTTTTTCAATGTTGCAGCAAAACGATTACCCGTCGGGATGAATAGTTTTTGGCAGCGGCAGGTCGACAGGTTCGCCCTTGAGTCGAACCAAACGCGCCGGGCTGCCGACGACGGTGGCGTCATCAGGAATATCACACATATAAATGAATGAATTCGCACCGATGCGGACGCGATTGCCGATTTTAACGGGTCCGAGCACCACGGCGCCGACGCCGATGAAGACTTCGTCGCCAAGAGTGGGATGGCGTTTGCCGGTATGCTTTCCGGTGCCGCCGAGAGTGACATTATGGAAGAGCACGCAGTTGCGGCCGAGTTCGGCGGTTTCGCCGATGACGAGAGCCATGCCGTGATCGATGAAGAGCCCCTTCCCTATTGTTGCGCCGGGGTGAATTTCGATACCGGTGAGGAAGCGCGCGGTCTGCGATAACCAACGGGCGATAAAGCGAAAGCCCCATTTGTAGAGTCGATGAGAGACGCGGTGAAAGAGAATGGCGTGCAGACCAGCATAGAGAATCGGCTCGATGCCGCGAGCGGCGGGGTCATTGCGGTAGATTGCCTTGATGTCTTCGAATGCCATAATTGAATAGTACGATTGAAAGGGACAAAAAAGTAGTTAATCTTTCTGACGCACAGACACTACATGAAATGAGGGTGCAGAGTGTTGGCCAAGCGCACGGAAGGTTGCCCATTTCGGTTGCCTGCCACCGGTTAGATCGCGAAATTCGGGCAGCGAGAGGAGAACCTGATAATCTTCTTTTGAGAGGCGGCGGCTGATCAGCAGGTCCGTTTCGCCGGCCTGAGTGACCGTTCCTTCCACAGAATATTCCAAGGCGTCTGAATCGAAGTTGAATTGATTGAAGCGCAGGGTCTGGTCGGCATAGAGGAAGTTACATACGAGATTTTCGACGCGCTGCTTTTGGAATGCCTGAATGCCGAAGAAGTCTTCGAAACCCCTACTGAAATCAAAGGACGCGACGCCGGCGCTGGCGATGATCGCCTGGCCCTTGATTGTCAAAGTCGGGCGAATTTGTTCAGCAGTCAGTCCGCGGCCGCGGATGTTCGCCTGCAGGTCAGCATCACCGGAGAGCGATTCACCAAGCGAAGTGTAACGATTCAAGAGTTGAAGCACAGAGATCCTGCGTGTATGCAAATCGATTTCGAAATCGGGTTCGAGGAGTTGGTTGAGATCGTAGACGATTTCGCCGGAGACCTGGCCGCCGAGTGCGCGAAGCGAAATTGTGTCGCTGTAGACGATGCGGTTGGTGATCGAGAAACGCGACTCCAAATTTTCCCAGTCAACGCCGGCGAAACGACCTGAGGTCAGGAGAATCTGGCCGGCTGCATCGCAATCGACGATGCGGTCAATAACGCGCATAACGGAGCCGGTGTCGGCACCGGGTACGCCAGGTATGCCAATCAGTGCGAGAGTGTCGAAGTCGAAACGTTCGCCGGTGATGTTGAAATCGAGGCGAGGACGTTTGCGAGCCTGATCGCGGGGCGCGGCCAGTAGCGGAAAGTCGGTGATGGCGCCGCTGGCTTGCAGTTTATTTGCGCCGATCCCGAGGCTCAGTTGCAGGATTTGGGCATGGTTGCCGCTGAACTGGACCTCGGTGTTTAAGGTATCGATCGCCCAATTTTCGGAGCTGTCGACGAGCGAGGCTTGCGTGATCCGGAGCGAGCCGAAGACGCGGCCCTGCTCTGCCTGAGAGGGTTTGATAAAGCCGGAAATATTCGCTTCGACTTGTCCGCCCAGGGTCAATGATGGAGCAGCGTTCAAAATTCGGCCGAGCGTTGCTGCATCGGAAGTGAGATTCACCTCGCCGGAGTAGGTTGGATCGGAGTAGTCATCGATGGTGAAGCGAAACGCTGCCGGTGAATTGCCGATAAAGCCGGCTTCGGTAAAGAGCGAAAGAGTACGCTCGTTGAAGTTGGCTTCGAGCAGTTTCATGCGCAGGTCGACGTTTTTATCGGGAAGGATGCCAGTGAAGTCGGTGAGCGTGACTTTGCCGCGGAGATTACGGCTGGTTGGGACGCCGGCAATTCCAGAGTACGCGATGTCAATGCGCAACTGGCCGGTGAGATTGAGGTTGCGGAGAAATGGGACTGCGGCAACGACGCGCGAATCGGCGCAGTCTGCCAGTTCAGTGCGTTCGGAAAGAAGGCGCAAGTCGACGGACGGGGCGATAGTAATCGCGCCGATAGAGCCATCGAGCCGGCCCGATAATTTGTCGAGGCGCCAATTGCAGCGGCGGAATGCGAGCGAATCTTTTGCCTGCGAGTAGTAGCCGCGCCAATCGGATTCAAAGGCGTTGGGCGAGAGCAGGAAGTTTCCGGCCTTTGCCCAGACGAAGAGCGAGTCGATTTCGAGTGTGCCGTCGATGTCGGTCAGACGTTCGCCGCGAAGTTCATAGTTGAGGGTGACATTGCCGAGCATCATGCGGAAACCGGTCGAGTCGTTGCGCAAGAGGAGTCGGCCGTCGTCGAGACGGAACTTGCGGCAGAGCGGCTCCTGGAATTGTTGCTTGCGGTCGGGCAACATGGCGCGGGCGGAGAAGAAATCGTAATTGACCGTTCCGACGGAATCTTTGATGAGGAACATTTCCCAGCCGTGGATCGCGACTTCTTTGACTTTAATGCGACCGAAGAGAAGCGGCAAGTACTGCAGATTGGCGCTGAGTTGATCGATCTTTGCCAAGGCGCGATCGGCGAAGGGCTCTTTGTTGATGATTTCCAAATCGGCGATGCTGACGCCGATGGGAAAAATCGAAAGTTCGGCTCTACCGAAACGGACCTCGCGGTCGAGCAGGGCGGAAATTTTGGGGATGATGGCTTGAGTGATGGTCGCCGGCGAGATCAGCGTTTTGACGGCGATAAGCGCGACAATGAGAGCGACCGCGACGAAGATGAGAGTTCCGGCAATTAGTCTTTTCCAATTCATGATGGCACAAGATGAAGAATTAACGTCCGTGACGCAAAGCCATTGTTGGACCAAAGTGACTGGCTGTTACGAAAAGTGGCTAACTTCGATTGGGCGGCTGATTAGGCGTTGTTGGTGATGGCGTACTTTTTCAGACGGTAGAGCAGCACATGTCGCGGGATGGCGAGCATTTCGGCGGCTTTGCTGCGGTTGCCGTTGCATTTTTCGAGGGCGTTGAGGATGAGAGTTTTTTCAGCTTCATGGAAAGTCACGGCGTGAGCGTCGTCCGACGGGACTGCGTCATTCTCTTGCGTTTCACTATCGACTTGAAAATCGCGGGGCAGATCGGCGCGAGTGAGCGTGTCGTTGCGGCGGAGGACGACCATGCGCTCGACGAGGTTTTCGAGTTCGCGAACATTGCCGGGCCAGCGGTGATCGGCGAGGATTGCCAGGAGACCTGAGTCAATCTTGATTTCGGTCCTGGGCGAAAGGCGAGTGAGAAAGTGGCTGATCAGCAGCGGGATATCGTCGGATCGTTTGCGCAAGCTGGGGACATGAATCGGGATGACATTGAGGCGATAGAAGAGGTCCTCGCGAAATTTGCCTTCGGCGACGCGCTTTTTGAGATTGACGTTGGTAGCGGCAATGAGGCGGACATCGACCTCGCGCGAAGACTCGCTGCCGACGGGTTCGATGACGCGTTCCTGGAGAACGCGGAGGAGTTTGGCCTGGAGTTCGAGCGCCAGTTCGCTGATTTCGTCGAGCATAAGTGTGCCGCCGCCGGCGATTTCAAATTTTCCGCGTTTGTCTTTGATGGCGCCGGTGAAAGCGCCTTTGACATGGCCAAAGAGCTCCGATTCAAGCAGGTCTTTCGGCAAGGCGGCGCAATTGACGGCGACCATTTGTGCTGCGGAACGAGAGCTGAGTGAATGGATGGCGCGCGCGACGAGTTCCTTGCCGCTGCCGGAGTCGCCGGAGATCAAGACGGTGGCGTCGGTAGGCGCGACTTGCGCGATTATTTCTTTTAGTTCTTTGATGGGAGCGGAACTACCGACGATGTCATTGAGCCCGGAACGGATATTCAGTTCGGATTTGAGGCGCCGGTTTTCGTCTTCGAGGCGTTTGAATTTCAGCGCTTTTTCGATAGTCAAGAGGAGTTGGTCGTCCTCGAAGGGCTTGGTGAGATAGTCAAAGGCGCCAAGTTTGACGGCTTCGACGGCCTGCGGTACGGTGGCGTATGCGGTCATGAGAATGACTTTGAGAGATGGCTCAACACTTCTGACCTTTTCGAGAAGCTCAATGCCGGTGAGTTTCGGCATGCGGATGTCGGCAAGGAGCAGGTCGTAGGAATTATCTTTTACGCGCGTCAGAGCCTCTTCCCCATCGCAGACAGCGACGACATCGTAGCCATGTTTCTTGAGCTTAAATTCCAGCACGCGGCGCAAGGCGGAATCATCGTCGGCGAGAAGTATCTTGAGCATTATCTGGCGCCTTCCTTTTGCGGGAGTTTGACGACTACGGAGGCGCCCTTCCCGGATTCGCTTGTGATGTCGATGGCGCCGCGGTGGGCATCGACGATGGACTTGACGATGGCGAGTCCAAGTCCTGAGCCGGTTGCGCGCGTGGTATAGAACGGCTCGAAGATACGTTCGAGGTTTTCGCTGCTGATTCCCTCGCCATTGTCTTTGATCGACAACTCGACATGGTCGTTCGAGCTTGCGAGGTTGACGACGACGGTATCGCCGCTTTTGGACGCCTGCATCGCGTTGAGCATGATATTGAGAATCAACTGATGCAATTTTTCGCGGTCGCCGGGGATCAGAATTGCGGGTTCGATGTTTTCGGCAATCTGGATATGCTCGCGGGAGACTTGGGCCTCGAGTTGGCGGAGGCTGGATTGGAGCAGGGTAGACAGATCGATTTCCTCGATGCGGGTCGGTTTGGGCCGGGCGAATTCCAAGAATTCGGTGACGGTGCCGTCCATGCGTTTGATTTCGCGAAAGAGGATGTTCTTGAATTCGGCGCGGTCGTTTTCATTAGTGGTTTCGTCGCTGATGATTTCGACGGCGCCTTTGATGGAGGCGAGCGGATTCTTTAGTTCGTGGGCGACACCGGCGGCAACCTGGCCGACAAGCGAGAGTTTCTGCGAACGTTCCAACTGGAGGCGCATGTCTTCCTGACGGCGGCGGGCGCGAAATTCGCGATCGACGAGAGCGCCGATCAGAACGGCCAGAGCGAAGTAGAAGACTATTTCAACGATTTCGCCGGCAAAGGAGTGAGCATCTGAACGCGCGCCGAAGACGAAGGGAATCACAGTGATGGTGATTGCGGTTGCGGTCCAGAGCCCGCCGCGGATGCCGAACCACGAAGCGGCGATGACAATCGGGATATAGCAAAAACGGGAATGGAGGGCGTGAATCCAATGAGCATCGCCGAAGATCGGCTCGAAGACGTAGCCGTAGTGGATTGCGGTCGTCAACATTGTGATGGCCGCAATGGTTGCGATTTTGAAGCGGCGGTCGTCAAAGGTCATTAAGCAAATTCCTTTAGAGCATGAATCCAATCATGAAAAAGCAAATGCGGTGCCGCGATGCGAATACCGCGACGCAGTTGCACCTAAGTGTCTCGTGCTTAATCCGTAACCGGGAATACGGTCAGACAATTATACGATTGGGGATTGGAGAAATTGTACAATATTATACACCAATGGAGAATATTATCCAGACTAATGCGTATAATCCACGCAAAAATATAATTTAATATGCTGTCCAACAGACAGTTACAAGTATTGGCACACTAATTGATGTCGATTAGGCAGTATGAAAGCGTACGCCATGATAATGATCCTCGCTATCCTAATCGCGACATCTGCTTCGGCGGACACGATGCGGAATCGAGGACTCGGGCCCGACAGCATTCCTGTTTTTGATTCGACGACGACGGTTGAAGACTATGTGGCATTTGCGATAAAAAATCGCAGCGGACTCAAGGCGGCACGCGAACAGTGGCAGGAGACAGTTGCGATGCGCGGTTCGGCGGGGGCTCTTGACAACCCGCTGTTGAGTTATGAATACGGCTATACAAAGTTTTCTGATCCGGTTGGACCGGAGCGACAGAAGTTCGGGATAATGCAAGCTCTCCCCTGGTTTGGAACGCTGGGTGCAAGGAAGAAAGCAGCGGGATTTGCGGCAGATGCCAACTATGAGCGATATCGGTCGGAGGAGCTGAGCACGGTCTATCGGGTAAAGGCGGCATACTACGAATATTTTTTTGCGGCGCGACAGCTTGAATTGACAAAGGCGAATTTCGAGCTGATGCGACAATTCGAGGAAGTGGTTCGGACGCGGTACTCCTCGGGATTGTCAATGCACCCGGATCTAATCAAAGCGCAGGTCGAACTGGGCGAGATGGAAGAGATGATCCGGAGCATGGAGTTTATGCTGGCGCCGACGCGGGCGCGGCTTCTGGCGCAACTCAACTTACCTGACTCGACTAATTTGCCGGCGCCGCGCGAGTTCGAAGTCGGGCAGACGCTTATCCTTACTGATTCGCTGGTTTCACTTGCGGAGGAGTCGAGTCCGAATCTGGGAGCAATTCGCAAACTAATCGAGTCGCGCCGGGCGGAGGCAACGGCGGTGAACAAGATGACTTATCCGGAATTGATGCTGGGTGTCGAATATGAGCGGGCATCGTTGGTTGACAATATGACCGGTGAAAAGGAGACGATGAACGAGTACATGTTGAACGTGCAAGTGTCGCTTCCAATTTGGTTCGGCAAGAACAAGGCAATGCGGGATGCAGCGCGGGCACGGGTGCGGATGAGCGAGTACATGCATCAGGAAGAGCGCAACGATTTGGCGGCGATGATCGCGATGACGAATTTCGAATACAACGATGCGGTGCGCAAGATGCGCCTTTATCGCGATGGTTTGATTCCGAAGGCGGACGAGTCGCTCAACGCGACATTTACGGCATACCAATCGGGCGCGACGGATTTTTTGATGCTGCTCGATGCGCAAAGGCAGTTGTTGGAATTTGAGTTGACGGCGGAACGATCGAAGGTCAATGCAGCGACAAAGCTCGCTGAATTAGAAATGATAACTGGAACGAAATTAATCAACACTCAATCAAATAACTCACAATAGGAGAAGAGAAATGACAATGCGCAAGATTTTACTGGTCATCGCGGCTCTCACAGTAACGGCAGCGGTGGCGGCATTTGGCGACGAAGCCAAGAGCGACGCGAAGAAGGAGACGCCGAAGGAATTGAAAAGTCAAACCTTGTGCCCGGTGATGGGCGGGAAGATCGACAGCACCGTGTACACCGATATTCAAGGCCAGCGCGTTTATCACTGCTGCCCGATGTGCAAGGCGAAGCTGAAAGCCGATCCGGACAAGTATTTCAAGAAGACGGCGGCTGAAGGAATTCTTTTCGAAAACATCCAGACGGCGTGCCCGGTGTCAGGCGAGGCGCTTGAGGACAATGCGATTTTCAGCGACTTCGAGGGTCGGCGCGTTTATTTCTGCTGCAACAAGTGCCAGGCGTCATTTGCCAAGGACCCGCAGAAGTATCTGAAGAAACTCGATGAGATGGCTCCGGCGCCGAAGCAGGAAAAGCAGGAGAAAGAGGAGAAGACCGGACACGAGGGGCACAATCACGGTTAGGTAGAAGTGATGTTCGGGCGGGCAGAGTCAATTTCGCTGCCCGCCCGGGAGCAAAGAATATAACGATTAGGAGCAAACAGGAAATGAATGAGGACAAGAGCATGCAGGGACTAATCAGGCGTCCGGTGTTTTGGATAACAATCGCCATAGTCACGGTGGCCGCGTTCTCGTTCGGTGTGATGATTTCCAGCGGGGGCTCCTCCCCTACTGCGAACGAGACTGCTACACAAGCCAAGCAAGCGGAAGTCTGGACCTGCTCGATGCATCCGCAAATTAAGCTGCCGAAACCCGGCAAGTGTCCGATTTGTTTCATGGATCTGATACCGCTGGAAAGCGGCGCCGGCGACGACACGATCGGAGTGCGGCAATTGCGGATGTCGGAGACTTCAAAGAAGTTGGCGCAGATTGAGACTTCGCCGGTGAAACGCGGAAGCGCCGAGCGGGAATTGCACCTCTATGGAAAGATTTCGGCGGATGAAGCGCGACTTGAGAATATCACGGCGCGGGTGGGTGGAAGAATCGACAGACTGTTTGTGAACACGACGGGACAAGACGTTCGGCGCGGCGAGAAGATGATCGAACTGTATTCGCCGGAATTATTGTCGGCACAGAAGGAACTGCTGCAAGCGAGAGCTTCACAAGCAAAGATGGCCCAGTCAAACAGCGACATTCTCAAGAGCACCGCTGAGGCGACTGTCGCGGCAGCCAAAGAGAAATTGCGATTGCTCGGATTTACGGACGAGCAGATCGGGAAGATCGAGTCGCAGGCGGAAGTTACAGAGCACTTGACAATAACTGCGCCGGCCGGCGGCACCGTGATCGAAAAGATGGTAGTCGAGGGCCAGTATGTCGAGATGGGGATGGATATGCTGAAGCTGGCGGATCTGTCGAAGTTGTGGGTGGTGCTTGAGGCGTACGAATCCGATGTAGCTTTCTTGAAGATCGGTGACGAGGTGACGTTCACCACGCAGTCGTATCCTGGAGAGACTTTTGCAGCGGAGGTAATTTTCATCAATCCGACGCTTGATCCGATGTCACGGACGGTGGCAGTTCGCGCGGTTGTCGACAACGCGGACGGGAGGCTCAAGCCGGACATGTTTGTGGACGCGACGCTGGTGGCAACGTCAGACAAGCAAGGCGGAATCGAAGCAGACGCGCTACTAGCGCCGGTATCGGCAGTGCTGATTACCGGCAAGCGCGCGGTGGTTTACGTGCAGGTGCCGAACGATGACGGGCCATTGTTTGAGGGTCGCGAGGTTGAAGTTGGCCCGAGGGTCGGAAACTACTATGTGATTCGATCAGGATTAAGCGAAGGCGACATGGTAGTCACGAACGGCGCGTTCAAGATTGACAGCGAACTGCAGATTCAGGCGAAACCGAGTATGATGTCGCCGGACGGGGAAGGCGCCCCGCCGCAACATCAGCACGCAGCACAGGCGGAGTCGTCTTCGGGAAAAGTGACGGCGACGACAATATCAGACGCGGCGCGGGAGTCATTGACACCGGTGTATGACGATTATTTTGCGTTCCAGATGGCGCTGGCGGCGGATGATCTGGCGAAAGCTAAGGACGCGGCAACGACATTGGCGGCAGCCGTCGGCGATGTTGACATGGCGCTGTTTTCCGGCGCGGCGCATGGGGACTGGATGAAGCATTCGGCCGAGATCACAAAGCAGGCGAACCGAGCGGCACAAGCTACGGACATTGAGAGTGCGCGCGATGCGTTCTTTTATATGTCGAACGCTATGATAGAGATGCACGAGAAGTTCGGGCACAGCGCCGAGATGAACTACTTCCTGACATTTTGTCCGATGGCCCGCGACAACAAGGGTGCGTATTGGATTCAGACTGTCGACACAGTTTACAATTCGTTTTATGGCGCCGCGATGCTTCGTTGCGGCGAGATCAAGAAACCGCTTGAATCCCACAACGAGAATTAGCGGATGAGCGAACTCCACCAAATTCCAGATCCGTCGAAAATGTCGGTGATCGACCGCATAATACTGTTCTGTCTGGACAACAAACTCGTGGTGCTGCTGGTAACGCTGGCGGTGCTGATTTGGGGCGTGATCGTCGCGCCCTTTGATTGGAACATCGGATTTCTGCCGCGCGACCCGGTCGGAGTGGACGCGATTCCTGATATCGGCGAGAACCAGCAGATCGTGTTCACCGAGTGGGATGGACGCTCGGCGCAGGATATAGAAAATCAAATTACGTATCCCCTGACTTCGGCGCTGCTGGGCGTGCCCGGAGTCAAGACGATTCGCAGCTACTCGTATCTGGGCTTTTCAACGATCTACATAATTTTCAAAGACGATGTTGAATTTTACTGGTCGCGAACGAGGATACTCGAAAAGCTGAACTCGTTGCCGACGGAAGTTTTGCCGCAGGGAGTCAAGCCGACGCTGGGGCCGGACGCGACGGCGTTGGGGCAAGTATTTTGGTATACGCTTGAAGGCCGCGACCCGGACGGAAAGGCAACCGGCGGTTGGGACCTGCAGGAACTGCGGTCGATTCAGGATTGGACAGTGCGCTATGCGCTGCAGTCCGCGGATGGCGTTTCGGAAGTGGCTTCGATCGGCGGCTTCGTCAAGGAATATCAGGTTGACGTGAATCCGGATGCGTTGCGGGCGTTCGATGTCATGCTGGAAGACGTATTCGAGGCGGTGCGGAAGTCGAATATTGATGTCGGCGCCGGGACGATTGAAATCAACAACGTCGAGTACACAATTCGGGGCGTCGGATTCTTAAAGAACACCAGTGATCTTGAAAATGCGGTAATCAAGCAGACAAACAATGTGCCGGTCAGATTGAAGGATGTCGCCACGGTGACGCTGGGACCGGCAATGCGCAGAGGCGCTCTCGATAAGGGCGGCGCAGAAGTTGTCGGCGGCGTGGTGGTGACGCGGTTCGGACAGAACCCGCTGGCGACCATCAAGAACGTCAAATTGAAGATCGAAGAGATATCGCCGGGGCTACCGGAGAAGACGCTTGCCGACGGAACGATTTCAAAAGTAACGGTAGTCCCCTTCTATGACCGCACCGGCTTAATTTACGAAACGCTGGGGACGCTCAATTCGGCAATCGTCGATGAAGTCATAGTCACGATCATCGTCGTTTTGGTGATGGTGATGCATCTGCGCAGCTCGCTGCTGATATCGGGGCTTCTGCCGGTGGCGGTGTTCGGGTCGTTTATCGGGATGAAGATTTTCGGTGTTGAGGCGAATATCATGGCGCTGGCCGGAATCGCGATTGCTATCGGAGACATTGTCGATATGGGCATTGTTATCTGCGAGAATATACTGCGGCATTTTGATGAGGCGCCCGCAGGGACTTCGCGACGGGTCATAATTTTTACGGCGGCTTCGGAAGTAGGAGCGGCGGTATTGACGGCAATTGCAACGACGGTAGTTTCTTTTCTGCCGGTATTCGCAATGGAAGCTGCCGAGGGCAAGATGTTCAAGCCGCTGGCGTATACGAAGACGTTCGCGCTGGTGGCCTCGGTGATTGTCGCATTGACGATCGTGCCGGCGCTGGCGCATTTGATATTCAGCAACCCGGGCGAGAAGAAGCGGAGCACGCGGTTGATACCGATAGGCCTTGGGCTGGCGGGGATTATCATCATCGCAGCGTGGGGGCTGTGGCTGGCCGGGCTGATGTTGATGGCGATAGCGGCGTACATGATAGCCAAGCCGCTGCTGTCCGATTCACTACAGAAGAATATGCCGCGCTACATCAATTATGCGCTGGCGCTGTTCGTGGCTTCGATCCTGACCAAACACTGGATGCCGTTGGGGGTGGGTCGCGGCGAGTTGTTGAATTTCTTGTTCGTCGTCGTGGTGATCGGCGGGATGCTGACGCTGTTCATGTTATTCATCAAGGTGTACCAGCCTGTGCTGAGGTGGTGCCTTGATAACAGGGCGTTGTTCTTGTCGATACCGGCAGCGTTGATCGCAATCGGATTTGCGGTGTGGCTGGGATTCGATTCGATTTTTGGATTTATGCCGCAGTTTGTGAGATCGTCGGCTCCGTACGTCGCAATGAGTCACACGTTTCCGGGGATTGGCAAGGAGTTCATGCCTGACCTGGACGAGGGTTCGTTCCTGTATATGCCGACGACGATGCCGCACGCCTCGATTGATGAGGCGCTGAGCATCGTGCAATTGCAGGATAAGGCATTCGAGAGCATTCCCGAAGTTGAGTCGGTAGTTGGCAAGTTGGGACGAGTGGAGTCATCGCTTGATCCGGCGCCGACTTCAATGATTGAAACGGTGATCAGCTACAAGACCGAATACATCAATGATAAGGACGGCGAACGGCTCAAGTTTCGGTATGACGATGATAAGGAAGAATTCGTGCGCGACGAGAAGGGCGAATTGATTCCCGATGACGGCGGCGAACCATTCCGGCAGTGGCGCAAAGAGATCAAGTCAGCCAATGACATTTGGAATGAGATTGTCAAGGCGGGCAAGGTGATTGGGACGACCTCGGCGCCGAGATTGCAGCCGATCGCCGCGCGGATAGTGATGCTTCAGTCGGGGATGCGCGCGCCAATGGGTGTGAAGATTAAGGGGCCGTCATTGGAGACGGTGCAAGAAGTCGGATTCGAAATTGAGAAACTACTGAAGGAAGTCGGCGGAGTCGAGCCGGCGACGGTGGTAGCGGATCGAATCGTGGGTAATCCGTATCTTGAGATTGCGATCGACCGCGAGGCGATTGCGCGGTATGGACTTTCAATTCGTGCGGTTCAAGATGTGATTGAAGTTGCGCTGGGCGGGATGCCGATTACGACGACGGTCGAAGGGCGCGAGCGGTATCCGGTGCGGGTGCGGTATCAGCGGGAATTGCGGAGTTCGATTGAGGACATCGAGCAAGTTTTAGTACCGACGCCGGACGGGCAGCAGATTCCGCTGAAGCAACTGTCGCAGATCAATTATGTGCGCGGGCCGATGATGATTCGGTCGGAAGATACGTTCTTGACGGGGTATGTGATTTTCGACAAGATGCCGGGACGCGGCGAAGTCGATGTCGTGGAGGAAGCGGATCACTTTCTCAAGGAAAAGATCGAGTCAGGCGAGTTGCAGATTCCGGCGGGTGTCAGTTACAGTTTTGCCGGCAGCTATGAGAACCAGGTGCGGTCGGAGAAGAAGCTGATGATTGTCGTGCCGCTGGCGCTATTTATCATATTCATGCTGATCTATTTTCAGTTTCACGATGTGCCGGTGACGATGTTGGTTTTCGGCGGAATATTCGTGGCGTGGTCGGGCGGATTCCTGATGATGTGGCTATACGGGCAGGATTGGTTCTTGAATTTCGCGTTGTTCGGGGAGAATGTGCGCGAGCTGTACAGTATCAAGGCTTACAATTTGTCGGTTGCGGTCTGGGTGGGATTTTTGGCATTGTTCGGAGTGGCGACGGATGATGGCGTGTTGATCTCGACGTATATCAAACAAGTGTTCAAGAGCGACAAACCGGCGAGCGTTAGAGAAATTCGCGAGGCGATCATAACGGCCGGGACAAAGCGGATTCGACCGGCGTTGATGACGGTGGCGACGACGTTGCTGGCATTGATACCGGTGTTGACATCGAGCGGCAAGGGTTCGGATGTGATGGTGCCGATGGCGATACCATCGTTCGGGGGTATGACGATTGCGATTATCACCGTGTTGACGGTGCCAGTGATGCACAGTATGGTGGCGGAATACCGGTTGAAGCGGGGCAGGGAACTGTAAGAAAGGGCGGCAGGCGCTCGAAGTTGAGATTTGCTGCTCGAGATACAACGCTCCTACTCGCGCGACCGACAGGAATGACAGACAAGAATGTCTGTCCTACCGGAATGTAGACCACATTTCGCGTCAGGTCGCCCTCGTGCGCAGCACACGTGGATGACAGTACCGAGATTCGATAGACGTGCGCACTCGGAGGGAATGACGCAACGAAGAGGCGGAATGCGCGATCAGCGGGTTTTGGGGTTATCGGGGCCCATCAGGACGGTGAATTCGCGGAGGAGTTTGGGGTCGAAGTTGTTTTTCATTCCGTGCATGAGTTTGAGAGCAGAGAAAGTTTCGATGGCGGATTGATAGACGCGCTCGGTGGTGAGAGCATCGAAAACATCGGCGATGGCGACGATACGGCTGTACGGATGCAGATCGGACTCGAGCAAGCCGTAGGGATAGCCGGAGCCATCGAGACGTTCGTGGTGGTGAAGCACCGGGAAGTAGGATTCCTCGTGGATGAGGTCGGTTTCGCGCAGGATCTCACCGCCCCAGCCGGGATGTTTTTTCATGATTTCAAATTCTGATCGATTAAGGGACGTGCGTTTCACCAGAATGCGTTCGGGGACCTTGCTTTTGCCGACATCGTGGAGCAGCGCGCCGGTGCCGAGGATGGTGAGTTCTTCGCGATTAGAGATACCGAGTTGGCGTGCCAGGGCGAGCGAAAAGGTGGCGACGTTGACCGAATGCGTATAGGTGTAGTAGTTGAACGAGGAAATTTTCATGAGGCTGAGGAACGCTTCGCGGCCCTTGAGGATGTAGTCGATAGTATTTTCGACGAGGACCTGGCTGCGCTTGATATTTTCAGAATAAGTCGGGTTGGCGAGAACGTCCTTGACGAGAGCCTTGGAAGTATCGTAGAGAATCTCGGCCTTTTTAACTTCTTCGATTTTGGGGTCGGTGAGAATGTCGGAAAGGTTTTCCTCGATGTAGCGCTGGTAAGCGAGGCGCGACTCGTGAGCGATGAAGATCTGTTGAACGTTGTTTTCGCGAAGGCGTTCGAGGTTTTCCGTGGTAAACGGAAGCGCCTGCGAACGATACAGGACCAATTCCCTGCCGACGTAGATATAGATGTCGAAATTGAGAATTTTGTCAATTCGCAACGACTCGACATGAATCGGGATAAACGCCGGCTGACCGGCCTCCAGACGCCGTTTCTGGAGATGTTCGGATTGCGATAGCATTATGGAAATTATCGTCAAAGGCGTTGTCTTCCTTGAAACTAAAAACCGGCCCTGCTTGGTACAGGACCGGTTCACAGAAAGGGAGGGGCCAACAGGCTACATTACAAACAAGAGGAGGAAATATCAACTGCCGTAGCTCTTGACGAGCATCATAACTGACTGCAGTGAGGTAGTAATATTGGTGAGGGCTTTTGAGTATCTTTTCAGCAGTTCGGAGTACTGCCAACGCATCGAGAAGGCCTTTTCCGGGAAGGCAAACAGATCGAGCAGTGTTTTGCGATAGATTTCATCGAGGTAGCGGACGACGTCGTAGGTATATTCCGGCATGTCGTCGTCGGTAGCATTGCCCTTGCTGAGCTTGTCGCGATAGGCCTCTACCTTCTCGAGGACAACCGTACCGAAGCACCAAGGGGTCATAACGACGCCAAAATTGTTAGCTTCGGTATAGAAATCATACACCGTACGCAGCAGGACCTCGATGACTTTGCGGCGCGCGTACAGGTAAGCGGCGAGTTCATTGTCGTGCGGTCCGAGTTCGGACTGTTTCGTTTTGACATCGGCCAGGTCGCTTAAGGCGCGAGATTCGATCTGTTCCAAAAAGGCGTAGTAGTCTTCGAAATAGACTTTGACGTTTTCGCTGAGGGTGTAAAGGTAGAAACCGCCATCGTCTTTTTTCACTCGCGGCTCGACGCTTTTTTCGAAGCGGTTGGCGGCGAATCCTCTCTTCATGTCAGTAGCAACCATCGTGTATCTCCTTGCCTCTCTGTTGTTGACGGAACTACTCTTACGCAACTACTGTGCCGGGCGAAATTTCGCCACCCGCCGAGGAGTCTGCCGGCGCATTTGGTTGGATGATATGGAGTTAGCGAAAGGGTTGCCGGGAGGCGGGTGTGAACAGAGTATGCAACGTATGCGCGTAGTTGCAACGTTGAGAAACGATGCATGCAAAGCGAGTGTTAGATATTGACTGCGGATTACTTGGGAACGCGCACTAATAGGATTAATCCTAATAAGAGGAAGACGGCGTTGGTGCCCCAAGCGGCGAGAATCGGACTGATGATGCCATTGTGGCCCATCTCGATGGCGATCTTGACCATCGTGAAAAAGACGAAGGAAATACCCATAGAGAGACCGAAGCTGATGCCAAGGCCCGCGCGACGAGGATTGGAAGCCAAGGCGACGCCGATGAGAATGATGATGACGTTGATGAGCGGAAAGGATGTCTTGTTGTAGAGATCGACGAGCTGCGATTTGACGTTTTTGCCGAGCGAACGACTGACGGCGATAAAGCGTTTGAGTTTGAAGTAGTCCATCGAGTAGGCGTCCTGGCGGGTGAACCAATCCTCGAAGAAGTTGGGACGCTCGCGAAACTGCGGAAACGAGAGCGAGTCGTGAGTAATCGAAATGATCGGTTGAGCTGCGGTGTCGAGGTCGCCGATTTCTTTCCAGCCGACATTGGTTCCGACCCAAATCGAATCACGCCATTCGAGTCGGTCGGCGGTGATAATCTGGCGCAAGGCGCGGCCCTCGAAGGTCTGGATAAGGACGTCCTCGCCGGTGGCGGATTTTGAGACATAGTTGCCGAATTGGAAGATGCGGCCATCGAGGCCCTGGAACATTTGGTTGCGATAGACGCTGGCGCTTTCGGATTTGCGGCGTTCGATGCGCTCGGTCTTGATAAGATTTTTCTGATAGTTGGCCTCGGGGAGAACCACTTCGCCGAAAATCCAGAGGCCGCCGGCAATCACAAACCCGCCGGTCATTAATACGACGGCGATGCGATAGATGGAGATTCCGGCGGCTTTCATGGCGGTAAGTTCGTTGGTTTTGGCGAGCAAGCCGATCGAGAAGATGGCGGCCAGGAGAGTTGCGATCGGGCAAGTCAGCACCACGATAAACGGCGTGAAGTAGATGTAGTAAAGCGCGATGTCGGAGGCTTTGGCGCCGGATTCGACGTACTTGCCGATGTTTTCGACCAGGTTGACGAGGTCGAAGATCAGGATGAAGCAGGCGATCGAGACGAAGAAGGTCAAAAAGAATCGGCGCAACAAGTAGCGGGCAAGGATGCTCAAGGTTAATTTCTCCGCCAGAAGATTGAGCGAATTGCCGCAACAAAGCTTTTCTCGCTGCGGACCCAGTAGATCAAGATGAATCCAATGCAGACCATGAGAATGTTAGCTGCCCACATGGCCAGCCAGGGGGGGATAAAAAGTCGATCAGCCAATTGTTCGCCGCCGATCAGGAACGCCCAGTAGATAGTGAATAACCCGATGGAGATGCCGACGGAGAGCGCCATTCCGCCGCCGCGGCTGACGACGCCGAGCGGTGCGCCGATCAGGATGAAGGCGAGGCAAGCGGCGGGGAGCGAGTATTTCTTGTGAATTTCGACAGAGTATTTCGAGATCAGCTTGATGTTGGTGTTGATTTGGGTGCGGCGCGTCTTGAAGAGACGGGTCATTTGGACGACTTTGTTAAATGACTGGCCGACGGCGTAGTTCATCCATTCGAGTTCGTTGCGATTGCCGCCCTCAACCGGTTTTACCGGAGCCTTGAGAATCCCAAACAACGACGAATCGGTATCGAGGACGATGGAGTTGCGGTAGTCGACGATTTCTTTTTCCCACGCGTGGACCTTATCGAGCATTTGCGGAGCCGACATTTCGCGATCGCCGCGATAATCCTGCTGGGTTTCCTTGAGGCGGGTATCGAGGTTGCCGACCTTGAAGGTCTGCGACTTAAAGGCGGAAATGCGATAGCCGTGATTGTCGCCGCGATCCTGTTCGTGAACTTGACCATCCATGAGGTGGAAGGTAATCGACTCATCGCGGGGAGAAAACTCGACCAGGCCGGAATCGGCTGTGATGGTGCGATTGACATTTTGATTGGTGCGGTCATAGATGACGGCGTTTTTGATGCGCGAAGTTGTGTGGTCGATGTCCTCGACGAGGACGATGTAGCCGGGGATGTCTTCGACGAATACCCCGGGCTGCAATTGAAAAGTCGGCCGCAGGCGGCCAATGTCGGAGCGCAGATTGGAGGCCATGTGGTTGGCCTCGGGCAAAACATCGTTGTTGAACCAGATCAGGCCGGCGCCGATCAGCGAGGCGGCGATGACGACGGGAATCATGAGACGGAACAAATCAATGCCGAGGGATTTGATGGCGAGGATTTCTTTATCGCCAGTCATGCGGCCAAAAGCCATAAGGGTGCCAACGAGAACGGCCATCGGGACGGCGAGCGCCAACATCCAGGCAAGATTCAGGACGAGGAATTTAAGGACGGTCCAAGTGGAGAGGTCCTTGCCGATGATCAACTCGAGCATTTGCGGGATGAAGTCAATAATCAGAACGAAGGTAATGACAAAAAAGGCAAAGAGGAAGGGACCGAGGTGTTCCCTAAGGATGTAACGCGTTAGAATCCACACAGAGCATTCTACAACTCTCGCGTGAGCATCGGCAAGGAAAATTCTCGAATTGCGGCCCAACAAGCGGGACTGCACCCCCTGCGGGTTTCTCGCTCCACTCGGAACCCGACCTGCAAGTCGACTCCGAGTCACTTATTCACAGTCCCTAATGCAGGTGCGCGCTGATAGTGGACAAAAGCGCCATGACGGCAACACCGAGGATGATGCAGACAAACTGGCCGACGGAGTTGGAAAGTTTGACATCGTGCTGGAGCTCGGGAATCAGGTCGGATCCGGCGATATAGAGGAATCCGCCGGCGGTAATGGGAATCATGGCTTCGGTCAGGCGGCCGACACTCGGTCCAACGACGAGGACGATGGCAGCGCCAACCAAGGCGACGGAAGCTGAGAGAAAGTTGGCAATCAGGGCGCGGCGGACGGACATACCGCTGTGGACGAGGATGCCGAAGTCGCCGATTTCCTGGGGGATTTCGTGCAAAATGATCGCGACAGAAGTTGTTAAGCCAAGTGGGATGCTGACAAGGTAGGTTGAGGCGATGAGGACGCCGTCGATCAAATTGTGCAGGGCGTCGCTGACGATGTTCAAGGCAGCCATTGGGTGGGTATGTTGGTGCGAAGTCACATGGCAGTGGCGCCAACGGAGGAATTTTTCCAGGACAAAAAAGATCATGATGCCGGCAACAATCAGGAGCGAGGTTTGGATCGTTGATTCATCGTGCTGAAAAGCCTCGGGCAAGAGATGAATGAAGGTATTTCCGAACAAGCCGCCGACGGCGAAGGCAACGAGGTAAAGGGTTATTCGTTGGAGTCGGTCGCGCGAGAGAGACAGGGTAAAGACACCCACAAGTGATATCAGGCTGACTAAGGCGACACTGACTAACGCGTATGTCCAGGTTTCCAAGATTTCTCCAAAAACAAGATTTGTCCGGCAAGCACGGTAAAACTAACTAAGCATGCTCGGAGGCAAGGCAAGTGTAGTGCAGATATAGTGATGCGTCAAGCACAAACATAGTCTATGATCTACGAGTAGAAAGTCAGATTATGAAATCGGAGGATGTCGAAAAAGCAAAATCAGCAAAGGGAGTACGGCGGTCGTTGCTGTCCTGGTTTTTCCGGAACCGGCGCGATGATCCCTGGCGGGAGAAGCCGACGCCGTATTCGATTTGGATTGCTGAGGTGATGCTGCAGCAGACGGTTGTGAAGGCGGTGGTTCCCTATTTTGCGCGCTGGATGAAGGAATTTCCCACGATCGCGAGGCTGGCGGCGGCGCAGGAACAGAAGGTGCTGCGGGCTTGGGAGGGATTGGGCTATTACTCGCGCGCACGAAATCTTCATCGAGCGGCAAAGCAGATCGTGCGAGAACATGACGGGAAGTTGCCGGCAAAGTACAACGAGCTGCTGCGGTTGCCGGGGATCGGCGAGTATACGGCCGCGGCGATAATGAGCATTGCGTTACGTCAGCCGTATCCGGTGGTTGATGCGAATGTGCGGCGGGTCGTGCAGAGGTTGCTGGCGATTCGGACTTTGACACCGAAGAATGAACGGCAGATGAGGGAGTTTCTGGAATTGGCGATCTCGCCGAACGAGCCGGGCGAATTCAACGAGGCGATCATGGAATTGGGGCAGACGGTTTGCCGAAACCGACAGGCGCTGTGCGGGGAGTGCCCTATCCGCAGGTACTGCAGGGCGGAGAAGATGGGCATTCAAAGTGAGATTCCAGCGCAGAAAAGGAGGGCGACGCGACAGCGGGCTTCAATTGTGATGGTGATAGTAAGCCGGGGGCGGATACTTTTAGCGGAAAACGCGTCTGGGATGTTTGCCGGGATGTTTACACTGCCAAAGATCGTCAGTGGCGGCAGCAATGAAGATGCTGCGATTTCCGAGCATCTGAGTAAGTTGGGGGTGGGACGTTTTCGAGTCATAGGAAAATTGAGGGGGCGAAAACACCTGTATACCAAGTACACAGACCGACTTAGCCCGGTAATGATAAGGCTGGCGACTCCGATTTCAGTCGACACAACGAAGTTTCGTTGGGTTGCAATGAAAGATTTGGAGCAATTTCCAATGCCGGCAATCCACAGGAAAATTGTCGCCGATATTAATGGCGCATAAAGGCTATATAATAGCATAAAACGTCAATTATTTTAATTCCGACACGCAAGATTTCCTTTTGGCAGCACCCGGTTTATTGTAAATTGATCCGTTCTTACGGCGCGAATGGTCGCGACCGACTGAAACAGTAGAAGCGATGCGCTTCTCTATAAACGACGAGGTTGGTTTAATATGTCACCTTACAAAACACCAGATGGCAAAGTATTAGTCACATTGATACCCGGCGACGGCATCGGACCGGAATGCGTCAACTCGGCGCGCAAGTTAATCGAAGCGACGGGCGCCCCGCTCGCCTGGGAAGAACGCGCGGCGGGTGAAAGCGTTTTCAAGCAAGGTATCCCCTCCGGCGTTACGCCGGAGACGATCGAGTCGATCAAGAAGACGCGACTCGTGTTGAAGGGGCCATTGGGCACTCCGGTTGGTTACGGCGAAAAGAGCGCGAATGTCACGCTGCGGAAGTTATTCGAGACGTACGGCAATATTCGTCCGGCGCGTGAAATTCCGGGAGTGAAGACACCATACACGGGTCGCGGAGTTGATTTGGTCGTCGTTCGCGAAAACGTCGAGGATTTGTACGCAGGAATTGAGCACATGCAGACGCCGGGGGTAGCGCAGTGTCTCAAGCTGATATCGAAGAAGGGCTGCGAGAAGATCGTCAGACTCGGATTTGAAGTGGCGCGCGCAGAGGGCCGCAAGACGGTGCATTGCGCGACGAAGGCGAATATCATGAAGTTCACGGAAGGCACGCTGAAGCGGACTTTCGAGGAGATTTCACCGGAGTATCCGGATATCGAGTCACATCACATCATTATCGACAATTGCGCGCATCAGTTGGTGAAAAAGCCGGAGCAGTTTGACGTAATCATCACGACGAATATGAACGGTGACATTATCAGCGACTTGAGTTCAGCGTTGGTCGGCGGACTGGGATTTGCGCCGTCGGCGAATTTGGGTACGGACATTGCGATATTTGAGGCGGTGCATGGATCGGCGCCGAAATATGCGGGCAAGAATGTGATTAACCCGACGGCGGTCGTGTTCTCGGCTGTGATGATGCTGCGTCACCTTGAGATGTTCAAGGAAGCGGCGACGATCGAGAATGCCGTATTGTTCACGCTGGAAGAAGGCAAAGTGATGCCGCGCGATGTGGTCGGCGACGAAAAGGCCGCGACGACGACCGGTTACACGGATGCGATTATCAAGAATTTCGGCAAGAAGCCTTCGAAGGTGCAGATCCGCGACCATAAGCCGATCAAGATGCCGAATGTGTCGGCGAAGCCGGATTACGTAGTTGCAAAGACGCGCAAAGTTGTAGGACTTGACCTGTTCGTTGAGTGGGGATCATCGGTGGAAGCTTTGGGCAAGGCGATCGAAGCAGTTTTGGAAGGGACGCCGCTGAAGCAGAAGATGGTGTCGAGTCGCGGGACGAAGCTGTATCCGTCGATGGGTACGGTCACTGATACCGTGGACGCGTTTACCAGCCGTATTTTGATGCGCGACGCCGACAAGGAGATGACTGATGAGATTCTCGCGAGTGTGATGCAGAAGATGAGCGGAAAGTTCAAATGGGGACACATCGAGAAACTGCAGATTTTCGACGGCAAGGATGGATTCACAAAGGCGCAGGGGGAAGATTAGAAGCCAGCCCTTTGCTAATTTTGAAGCGATAGTGAAAGCGGTCCGGCGAAAGTCGGGCCGCTTTTGGTTAGGGGGTAATCCCTCACCTCTTCCAGTCGCCCTTGAAAGTGAGAGGGGAACAACGAAGACACACCCCGCCTCGTTCGCACACGTACGCGCGCGCACGAGCCAGCACCCTCCAGAGGGAATCTTGAGTTGAGGATTTGAGAGATGCGGGATAGTAGGTGATGTCGAAACCCCTCGAAGTGATTCGAATGGAATGTACAGACGGGCGGATAGTTTACACATTAGACCGGGCGCATGGTTTACACTTTGTTGTGTCGTTAGCTATTGCCTTTTCAAAGCTCGCGCTAGCGCGAGCTTTGAAAAGGCGTGACTTTGGTCTTGATCAAGCGGCCCCGGCGACTGTCAAGACCGATAAAACGTACTGGTCCCAGATACAATCCATAACGATCTTCGTCTTCCTGGTCAAGCCCAATCCACTCCTCACCTAAGGCCAATGACAAGTAGAGTTCGAATCCGCCAAAACGCAGGTAACCGCGATGATGAACTTGTCGCTTGAGATATGTCTCCGGATACTCGAGTTCCGGCAGGCAAAAGGGATAGACCCGAGTTGAGGCCTGATAATGCTCCGCGGGCGTCTGTTGTCCCAGCGCCTGGTGTGGTCGCTCCTCGTTGTACTCTTTGCGAAAGGCATCGAAAGCTCGCTGTTGTTGCCAGCGGTTAGCCGCCGGCGGTGTTGTTGTGGCTTCCTTGAGCGTCCGGTGCATTCGCTCGTGACGGCCATTTTGTTCGGGATGAGCCGGGGCAATCCGTTCCGGCGTAATCCCCAGACGAATCAGCTTTACCGACAAACGCGAGAAACCGGCTAACGAGTTTGAGGCAAAGGGCACGCCATTGTCGGAGCGGATCGCCACGGGCAACCCGTACTCGCAGAAAGCCGCCACCAATATCGGCCACACCGATGCTTCGTCGAGGCGCGGCACCACCTGACATCGCAACAGATACCGGCTGTAGGCGTCCGACAAGGTGAACGGATCGCAGCGCACGCCATCGCCGGTGCGAAACCAACCCTTGAAATCACAACACCAAACCGTATTCGGACTCGTGCAGTTCACGAATGGTTCACTGTAAGGTTCTGTCCGAGCTCGCCGTTTGCGCGGGACGACCAAACCACGGCGCTTCAGAACCTCACCGATCGTGCTCGCCGCCGGATAGACCCGCCGCGGATTCCGGCGTTCTAACCGCGTCTTGATCTTCAATGCGCCCCATTTCGAGTGGCATCCACGCATCTCAACGATCTCGTGTTCAATTGCCGCGGATACTGCATTCGCATGAGTCTTGGCCGCACGGGATCGATCTGCCAATCCGCTCCGACCATACTCCTCATAACGGGCGATCCATTTATACGCCGTCGGACGGCTGACGCCAAACTCCCGGCACAACTCGCTGATCTCATAACCTTCGCGCAAATGCATCTTCACCAACTTCTCACGCAAATCCATCTTACAGACCTCCGGCCATGGCATAAACTTCCTCCTCGCTTATGCCACAACTTAATCTGTAAACCATCCCCCCGGTCTGTTTTGTAAACCATCCGCCCGGTCAGTACCTGGAAAGTGAGTGCCAATAGGGGTTTCGACCTACGGGTTGGCAGGTAGGAGTTGAACCTTTCCCGACGTACCGATGGGCGCTCATTGCGGGAGAAAATCATAGGGTACGTAATCCCAGCGCGAGCGCTGGGGCACCCCAACTAATGAGGGATAGCATGAGGTACGTTGGTTGATTGTTGATGAGGTTAGGCTTGCTGTTCTTTTGCGGTGGGCAGGATGACGCGGACTTTTTCGATGCGCTGACCGCTGACACGCTCGACGACGTACTCGATTCCGGCGGAGACGACTTTCTGACCGACGTCGGGCAGCGATCCAACCAGGTCGTAGATGTATCCCCCAACAGTTTCGAACTCTTTCTCTTCCAGCTTGAGGTCGAGTTGATCGGAGAGGTCGTACATCGAGAGATTTGCAGAGACAACGTATTCGGTGTCGGAGACTTTGACGATGTCGGCTTCTTCGCGGTCATGTTCGTCCTGAATATCGCCGACGATCAGTTCGAGCAAATCTTCGAGAGTGACGAGACCGGAGGTGCCGCCGTATTCATCGACGACTATCGCCATGTGGACTTTTTGAAATTTGAATTCTTCGAGCAGTTTTGAAAGCTGTTTGCTTTCAGGGACGAAAAGCGCGGGACGAAGGACGTTGGTGACAACGGAGGATTTCGCCGGCAGCGGAGATTGTTTGAAGAGGTCTTTCACATGGAGCACACCGATGATGGTGTCGATGCTGCCCTCGCAGATCGGGATGCGCGAGTAACCGGTCTGGGTGACGAATAACTGGACTTCTTCGAAGGTGGCGCCTTTTTCGAGGAATTTGATCTCGATGCGCGGGACCATGACTTCGCGAACCTCGGAATCGGCGAGGTCGAACACGTTGACGATCATGTCGCGAACGTTCGGCGCCATGACGGGTTCGTCGATGCCGGCGGAGTCGGCGAGTTCCTCGATGGCGCGTTCGACGATTTCTTCCTTACGTTCGTCGAGGTCCTGCTTGTCGATCAGGCTGCTTTTGAAACGGATAATCGAGGAGACGGCCGGCGCGGCGACGATCATAAAGCTGGAGATCATCCAGGTTTTGGATTCGATGACATCAAGAACGCGTTCCTGTTTCAGGTTTGGTGCAATTACGGCGACGAGCGTCGTGTAAACGAACCAGCCGATGATGATCAATGCGATCTCGACAGCATACTTTTGGGCGCTGGGGACCTCAAAGCTGGATCCGATCAGGAACCACAGGATCGTTGAGACGATAAGGGAGCCGGACTGGATCAGCGTGGCAGTCACCGCGAGGCGTTTCGGATTATCGAGAAGCAATCTTACGGCGCGACGCTTGCGTTCCGGCAGAGAATCGACGAATTTTTGTTCATCGTGGTCGGAGAGATAGAGTCCGCTGGCGGCTACGGCGAAAACGTAGGCCAGATAATAAAGAATGAGGATGGCAAAGAAGGCGCCGATAAAGATCAAGGTGCGACTCCAGTGCGTAATTTTGCCAGATATTTGTCTTCTTTGGCAGCCATGATCGCGCGTTTCGCCTTGTTCGGATGGTGTATACCGAGCAAGTGGAGCAGGCCATGACAGAAGAGTTTGAGAATTTCCTGCGTGGGTGTTATTCCATATTCGGCGGCATTGCGCCGGGCTTCAGGGATGGAGATGTAGATTTCTCCTAAGAGCGGAACTTCGTCGTCTTCCATAGCAAATGACAATACGTCGGTAGTTTTGTCCTTACCGCGATACTCCTTGTTCAATTCATACATACGACTGTCTGCGATGAAAATCAAGTTCACATTCTGAGAGCAGCGTTCGTCTTTGAGGACAATCTGCCCCAAGCGGAGCAGATCCCTTCGTGGGATGCGAGTTCCGGGCACGGTGTTGTGGATGGAAATAGTCGGCATCAGACAGATTTTTCTTGTTCGCGGGTCGGATAATCGACTCGAGTATGAAACGCACCCATGAGAACTTTCGCGAAGGCATCTTCGATACCCTGCAGATCGTTCAACGTAAGAGTCGACTCGGAGAGTTGGCCCGACTGGAATTTCTCGTTGATCAGGCGCTTGATGAGATTTTGGATTCGCGCCGGTTTGGGATCATCGAGGGTGCGAGAAGCAGCCTCGACGGAGTCGGCCAGCATCAAGATCGCGGTTTCACGCGACTGCGGTTTCGGTCCGGGATAGCGGAATTCGGCGTCGGAGATTTCCTCGTCGGGGTGCAGTTCCTTGGCTTTGTTATAGAAGTAGGACATCAAGGAGGTGCCGTGATGTTCTTCGATGAAGGCGATGATGCGATCCGGGAGGTCGTGGTCCTCGGCCAGTTCGCGGCCGCGGGTGATGTGCGATTTGATGACAATCGCGGACACTGTCGGCGAGAGTTCTTCGTGTTTGCTGCGCAGGCCCATTTGATTTTCGACGAAGTACTCGGGGATTTCCATTTTGCCGACATCGTGGTAGTAGGCGCCGATGCGCGCGAGCAATGAATTGGCGCCGATGCTTTCGGCGGCGGTTTCGCATAGACTGCCGATCACGAGCGAGTGATGGTAAGTTCCGGGCGACTCAAGAGCGAGACGCTTGAGAAGCGGGTGATTCATATCGGACAGCTCGAGCAAGGTGATGTTCGTAGTGAACGAGAAGAACGACTCGAATAGCGGCAGGACCGCCATGGCAATAAACGATGATGCGGCGGCGTTGATTACGGCATAGCCGCACTGGCGGAGAATGTAGTCGCCGTCGGCAAATTTCAGCGATTCGAGCAGATAAGCCACGGCGACCAGCGCGATAGCAATATAGAGAGCGCCGCGGTAGAAATCGGATCGCTTTTTGACGCTGCGCATGGTGAACGACGACACAAGTCCGGTGACCACGATGACAAAGCAGATTTCGAAGTTGAATTCGTAGAGAATGCCGAAAAGGACGGCTTCAGTAAGTGTCACCAGCAGAGCGGTCGGCAAGTCATAGAGAATGGCTACCAAAATGATACCGGCGGCAACGGGTATCATGTATTCCGATAAGCCGGTTTGCTCGGTGATAAAGTAACCGGCGATGACCGTTGACAGGACGATTAACAAGAGCGGAAAGATTCGCACAAGCAAGAAGTCCTGCTTGCCGCGCATCGAGTAGTAAGCGAACAGGAAACTCAGATAGACAAAGGCGACAAAGAGCAGCCGGGCGATGAGCGGGAGCAAATACTGGAGTAGGCCGCCTTTGGTGCCGGTGACGGATCGGTGTTCGGCGAGGGCGTTCATCCATTCGATATGAGTCTTGGTAACTCGTTCGTTTTTCGCGATGATGCGCTGACCGGATCTAAACCACATTCGTTCCTGGGCGACTGCGCCGAGAGCCTCCTCGCGCTTGCGTGTGGTTTCTTCCGGCGAGTAAGTAAGATTTGGTTTGAGGAAGTCAGCGGCAATGTCATAAAGCCAGTTTGCGCGGACAGACGCCTCAGCGGCGTGAACGGCCAAGTCGGCTTGGAGTTCTTTGCGGCTTTTAGAAAGTCCAAGAATTTGATCGGCGGCATAGAGCGAATTGCGGGAACTGCGGCTGACCTGAACCGTCTGATAATTGGACGGGACGGCGGAATCGGCGACAGCAACACCGACGAGATAGCGATCCTCGAGGGCGCTGCGAAAAACCGTTTTGATTTGGCGCAAGCTGTCGGTCGCAATCAGCCGGCGAACGGCGCTTTCTTTCAGATGCGGATAGAAGAGCCGAAGCCGGTCGGCGGCGCGTCCGACATTTTTGAGTTTCTGCTTAATGCTGTCCGCGAGAAAGAACAAGCGGTCGAGCGATCGGAAAGCGGAGTCGACGACGGATTCGTCATAGATCATCACAGCCGGAAGGGAGCCGATGACTTCGCGGCGTTCAAATTCGATTTCTTCGCCGGACTTGTAGACCGGAAAGTCGAAAGGCGCGATAATGTCGGCGGTGGCGATGTCGCCGACCTGCGGGGTTGACGGTGGAGCAAAAACATGAGCCCGCGGGAACAGAAAGGAGGTAAAGACGATCGCGGAGGCTACTGTCAGCCCCAACCAGAAGCGGCCGGCGCCGGACGGGCCTTGTGCGACGCTTTCATTGCGGATACGGCGACGCACCTTCCGCAAGCCGATGCGGAGGAGATCAAACATAATCTATTTCTGCCCGGTCTCGTAACGATCGAAAGCGCGAATGATCTGCTTCACCAGACGGTGACGCACGACGTCCTTGTCGGTCAAGTATGAGAACTTGATCTCAGGAATGTCCTTGAGGATTTTCTGAATGGCAACCAATCCGGATAATCGCTTTCTGTCGAGGTCGATCTGGGTGACGTCGCCGGTGATGACGGCTTTCGAACCCTCACCAATACGCGTCAAGAACATTTTCATTTGAGCAACGGTAGTGTTTTGGGATTCGTCGAGAATGACGAATGCGGTATTGAGGGTTCGGCCGCGCATGAAGGCGAGGGGCACGATCTCAATGACACCTAATTCCATTAGCTTCTTAATCTTATCGGCAGGAAGCATATCGTGTAAAGCGTCATAAACGGGGCGTAAGTACGGATCGACCTTGGCACGTATGTCACCGGGCAAGAATCCGAGTGATTCGCCGGCTTCGACAGCAGGGCGGACGAGGATGATGCGATTGTAGGATTTGGCCTTGAGTCCGGCAACTGCTTCCGCCACAGCGAGATAGGTTTTGCCCGTACCGGCGGGGCCGATTCCGAAGACGATATCGTGTTTTTCGATGGCCTCGATGTACTCTTTTTGGCCGATGGTCTTTGGGCGGATATCGGCTTTGGCAATGCTGGAGAGCGCAGTTGAAATATCGAGTTCGGTGGCCGGACCCTGACCCGATTCCTTGATCAGAGAGATAGCATACAGGAGGTACTGCTCGGAGATTTCGCCCTGCCGTTGGAGTCGTTCAAAGAGATCATAAAAGAGGGTTTCGGCTTTTGCGGCGTCGGGGCCGGAGATAGCGATGGCATCGCCGCGGGCAACAATCTGGACATCGAAATTCGATTCGATGGTTTTGACCAAGCTGTTGTTGCCTGTAAACAGGGTGCGGGGATCGACATTTTTCAGTTCGATCTTTTTTCCGTTGGGGTCAATCAATCAGTTTTTTTGAATCTCCAATTTACAATTCTTGTCATAAACACGTTGTCACGCCCGGAGTGAACGTGACTGACGCAAGTTAAACGTCGCAGAATACGAATTCACTGTTTGCGACGACAAAATGTAGCTGTTTACTTCTTCTTGTCAATACTAATCGCAAGGGAGAGTTCGGCGAGCTGCTGCGCCTCGATTTCGGTCGGCGAACCGTCCATAAGCGATTGTGCCGCAGTCGTTTTCGGAAACGCAATAACGTCGCGGAGCGAATCCGAGTCGGTCATAATACCGACGATGCGGTCGAGTCCGAGTCCCATGCCGCCATGCGGAGGGGCGCCGTATTTGAGAGCGGTCAGAAGGAAGCCGAACATGCGGTCGGCGCGTTCAGCATCCATGCCGAGGATGTTGAGAATCTTCATTTGCATATCGGAGCGGTGATTGCGGATTCCGCCGGATGCGAGTTCGAAACCGTTGCAGACTAAATCGTACTGATTCGCTCGGACTTTCGCCCAAGGGTGATTGGGATCGCTGAGTGGAGTTGACGAAGTGAAGCCCTCATCGAGCAGAGACAAATCGGCCTCGCGTGGAGATGTGACGATGTTGTGCATGGCATCGAAGCGACCCAAGTCAGGGTGATATTCGAAAAGCGGGAATTCGGTGACCCAAAGGAACGAGTATTTCGATTTATCGACCAGGTTGAATTTCTTGCCGCAGTAGCTGCGGACGCGGCCGAGGATGTTTTCGGTGGCGAGCTTCTTCCCTGCCCCGAGCATGAGGAGGTCGCCATCTTTGATGCTGCCGATTTCCCGTAGCTTCTTGACGACGTCGTCGGTGAGGAATTTCTTGATCGGCGATTTGATTTCCTCGGCAAAGGCGATCCAGGCGAGACCTTTGGCGCCGGCGAGTTTGGCTTCGTCTTCGATTTCTTCAAGTTGTTTGCGCGAGAGGCCGGATTGACCGGGAGCAATGACGCCCTTGATGACGCCGCCGGTAGCGAGGGCTTCGGCAAAGACTTTGAATTCGCTGCCGGCAAAAGCTGCGGAGAAATCGATGAGCTTCATTTCAAAGCGGCGGTCGGGTTTATCGGAGCCGTACTCGCTCATGATTTGGTCGTAGGGATAGCGCGGGAACGGCGTTTCGAGATCGACGTTGAGAGTTTCTTTGAAAGAGAATTTCATCATGCCTTCGACCATGGTGAAGATGTCGTCCTGTGTGACGAAGGACATTTCGAGATCGATTTGCGTGTGCTCCGGTTGGCGGTCGGCGCGAAGGTCCTCATCGCGGAGACACTTGGCGAGCTGGAAGTAGCGATCAAATCCGGAGATCATGAGAATTTGTTTGAACAACTGCGGCGACTGCGGCAGGGCGTAGAATTTGCCGGGATGAACGCGCGACGGGACGACGTAGTCGCGGGCGCCTTCGGGAGTCGAGCGCATCAGGAGCGGCGTCTCGATTTCGAGAAATTTCTGGCTGTTGAGATATTGACGGACGGCGAAAGCGAAACGGTGGCGCAATTCGATCTTGTCGGCGAGGAAGCGGCGGCGCAGATCGAGATAACGATAGGTCAGGCGGAGATCCTCGTTGGCGGTGGTGTCTTCCTCGATTTCGAACGGCGGTGTTTCGGACTCGGCAAGGAGTTCGAAGTCACGCGCGTCGACTTCGACGTCGCCGGTGGGAAGACTGGGGTTGATCATGCCTTCGGGGCGGACCACAACATTGCCGGTGACGCTGATGACATATTCACCGCGCAGGCGCGAGGCGATATCCATTTTCTCGGCAGAGAAATTGTCGGGATGAAAGACGACCTGGGTGATGCCGTAGCGATCGCGGAGGTCGAGGAAAAGGATGCCGCCGTGGTTGCGGTATTTTTTGACCCAGCCGTTGAGAGTGATCGATTGGCCGGCGTGATCTTTGCGAAGTTCACCGCAGGTATGGGTGCGACGTAATTGCGAAAACGGTTTCAAGGTAACTCCAATTTGATATACGGTGGGGGCGGATTAATACACACCCCGTCTTGATCGCGCTCATTCTTCGCGCGCTCAATCCACCCCTCTTATAGGGGGGAATTAACAAAGCGGCTTACGACACATGAATTGAAAGTTTCCAGCACGTGTGGGAAGACGCGATAATTGAGGGGCAAATATACGTAAAGTCGGGGATTTCTCAAGGGAAATTGAAAGGCGGCAGGAAGAGTTCCTGCCGCCGGGAAATGGCTTAAGTCGATTATTGAAGTGGAAATGTTAGCATGGTGCAGCGCCGCCGGCGAAGATGTAGTTGAGCATGTACACGACGTCGGAGATTGTCATCTGACCATTGCAGTCAAAGTCACCACTGCGCAGAGGCTGGGGAGCCGGTCCACCGCGGAAAATATAGTAATAGACAAACAAGGCATCCGAGATCGAGACGATACCGTCGAAATCGGCATCGCCCGCCAACACTCTGACAACATCGAAGCAAACCGGGGGTGCGCTGGGGTTAGCCACCGAAGCGTTAGGCTGACCTTAGAAATGTGGCGGGAAACTTACCCCATCACTGTAAAAAGACCAGTCTACCCAGTTGGGTGGCACAGGAACATTGTCGATACAAAAGCCGCCAACGGTTTCCGAACTTCCCTCGTCGATGTGTAGCTTCGCCGAGAAAAACAGGAAGTGACGAGGGTTCGCAGGAACTGGAGAAGAGAGGGCTGCTCCACCCACCACTAATGCATAAGGAAAATCGGGAAAGTAGAAATCAAGTCCGCCCAGGTCAAAAGCGTCAGGATAGGCGTGGTAGGCAAAGTAGGGAGCATATTGTTCCTCTGTGCCGTATGGGGTAACGAAGTAAAACTCGCCTGCGACAGACGAGAATTGAAATCCAAGCGACATACCGTACACTGGCGCGCCATTGGCAAACCAGAATTCGACAATGTTGTCGCGACCGATGTAAGCAACATTTTTTCCGCCATTGAGGGTGATGCGGACATCACCCTGACCGGATTCGGAGTAGTCGCAGACATCGCCGTAACCGTCGAGGTCTGAGTCTTCCTGGCCGGGATTGGGGACGATTAAGCAATTGTCGACGGCGTCATCAACACCGTCGCCGTCACGGTCGGCGGCCAGCAAAGCAGTGGATGCACAAGTATTCAGAATGGCAAGCAGAATTGCTGCCAGTGACCGGGGAGAAGTTTTGCTCATAGCCAACTCCATTCGTTAAAAATCCGTGGGTACTATTTCAAGGTAGCCACGGATTGGCAATTTGTCAAGACAAAATCGTCGACTCGGTCAGCGTCGATCTAACATGGCGCGGGACCGCCGGAGAAGATGTAGTTGATCAGATAGACAGCATCGGAAATGGTGACGATGCCGTTGCAGTCGGCATCGGCGGCGTCCAAGGGCGAAGGCGCGGGACCGCCGGAGAAGATGTAGTTAATCAGATAGACTGCATCGGAAACCGTAACGATACCGTTCCCGTCGGCGTCGCCTTTGAGGTAAGGGCGTTGGATGACGTCGAAGCAGACGGCAGGAGCGTCGGGGTTTTCTAAACTCGTGTTGGATTGTCCCTGGAAATCTGGCGGAAATGCACCGAAGCCAAAGTCAAATTGCCATACCCCCGCCGGAGGTATGAAGATATTGTCGACGCAGAAACCATCGCTTACTGGAGCGGAATTTATAAGTCGAAATCTCATGGAAAAACATAGAGAATGGGACTTGTGTTCATCCAAGTAGATAGTCCAGGCTGCACCACCAAAGCCAAGGGAGTCAGGCATGCTTGTGGTTTGTACATTGAAACCACCCAGCCAATCTACGCCGATTGCGTCACCGTGCTCTTTAACAATTCCCGCATAGGGACCACCTACCGGTTCTGTTCCATAGTTCGTCACCCATTCTATATCGAATGGAGAGCCGAAATAGTAGCTGGTAACCGGGGCAAGGAGGTCAGCTCCATTTGCGAATCAAAATTCGAGGATATTGTCTTCACCTACATACACGACATTATCACCGCCGTTCAGGACCACTCGAACATCGCCTTGCCCGTTTTCCGAGTAGTCGCAAGCATCGCCGGCGCCGTCCATGTCGGTGTCTTCCTGACCGGGATTGGGGACGATAAGGCAGTTGTCGACGGCGTCATCGACACCGTCGCTATCGCGGTCGGCGGCGATTGCTGTAACACCCACTGCCCACCAACATCCGATGATAACGCCGATAAGTAAAATTGCTTTGCGCATTGGTAACTCCCTTACCGATCGGGGCGGATCGGCGCTGTTTTCGACGGTCAATTTCTTAAATCGCTTGATATTAGTCGCGTTACCAAGATAGCGAAGTATCATAGAGCTGTCAAGTCCTTAATTGACTGTAGAATAATGGTTTATTTGGCTGCGTCCGATCATTATAATGGATGGGTATGACAACTTTTGGCAAGCGCAACGACAGGATTACGGATTGAATCCCGCAACTATCGTAGGAATTGCGATTGGTCTGGCGATGGACGCTTTCGCCGTGGCAGTTGCGGTGGGCTGCCAGGTTCCCAAGCTGACCTATCGGCATTATTTCCGGTTGTCATTTCATTTCGGGCTGTTTCAGGCTTTGATGCCGATTGCCGGGTGGTATCTCGGGACAAAGATTGAGCACGGAATGGCATCAATCGACCACTGGATTGCGTTCGGGTTGCTGGTGCTAATCGGCGCGAAGATGATCGCCGAATCGCGGTCGCACAATGAGGAATTCAGCAAAGCGATGAAAGATCCGACGCGCAAGTGGTCGTTGATAATGTTGTCGATTGCGACGAGCATCGATGCCTTTGCGGTGGGACTGAGTATCGCGCTGCTGCGGGTTGATATTTTGACGCCAAGCGTGATCATCGGAATCGTGGCGTTGGCGTTTACAATTGCAGGCATGGTATGCGGGAAAAGGCTTGGCGCGATACTCGGGAAAAAGGCGGAGCTGCTGGGGGGGATTATTCTTGTGCTCATTGGGCTGAGGATTTTGATCAACGATTTGTGGTGAAGCGCAACGGGCCGCGGCAGCAAGCGACGGCCCAGTTGAACTTTCGTCTATGGAAACCGAGGGGCGATTATTGTTGCTCGGCTCTTTCGAAACCCGCGTGATATCTGTCGGCGGGCACGATGACCAGACGACTGAGAATGATGTTCGCATGATCAGATGATTTTCCGCTGGCGTCGAGGTACATGCCGGGCGCGATGTCTTTGAGAGTCAGGTTCGGCCGGGTAGATTGCGGTCCGGCGGCGCGAATTTCGGCATCGGCAGCGACCGTGATCCTGGCGGTCATATTGCTGAATTGGATGACGCGGGCGGCGACATCGATATCGACGACCAAACCGACGAAGCGAAAGTCGTTGTCGGTTGAACTGCGGCCGGACAGCGACAGCGCGGGTGCATTATCGGTGTCGGGGGCCATTGGAGTTTCGTTGGAGCAACCGATGGTTGCCAGATTCAGCAGCGAGCTCATCGAGATCGCCAGGATTGTTCTGAGAATTCCTTGTTTCATTTTGTTTCTCCTTCATTTATAGTCTCGCTCTGTTCATTACATCCGGTGAGCGCTTGCAATAAACAGAGACTTTATGGGGCGAGTTCGTACAGTTGTCGGTGCGACAATTTGGGAAATTGCTTACGGGAATTTTGCGGATCGGTTATATTGGTAGAAACAAAGTAACATTAGTAAGGATAGATGCAATGGACTACTATCAGATTTGGTGCAATGTCCGCGAGTCACACAAGGATCTGGAATTTTGCGAGCATGTGAAGAGTTATCTCGGGTATTTGCAGAATCAAGGGAAGCTGCGTGGATTTACGATTACGCGGCGCAAATTGGGTTGGGGACCGGCGGAACTGGGTGAGTTCAATATTACGATCATGACGGACAGCATGGCGCAGTTGGAACAGGCGTTTCAGCAGGTGGCGACGCGGGATGGCGAAGTTGAGCGATTGCACCGAAATGTATTTGCAGCGGTGACGGATTTCAAGTCGGCTTTGTATCGGGATTTTCCAGATAGCGTGAGGGTGAAGTAGGAACGAAGCACTCACGCTTGATCCCAATGCAGAGGTGGAGTTGGAAGACGCCCTCGCCCTTGATCCCTCTCCCAACGGGAGAGGGAAACGACTTGCATAAAGTGACAGACGGGAATGTGTGGCCCACCAAGGTAACCGTAAGTGACAGACAAGAATGTCTGTCCTACTGCGCCGACCATGAATGACAGACAAGAATGTCTGTCCTACCAAGGCAACAGTAAGCGACGGACAGGAATGTCTGTCCTACTGATGTGCGGGAATAAGGTAACGACCGATCTGGGGCTTGATTCTGAAGGGGCGGGTTGTTATAATAGGGGTTGTATACTCAAGGCAGACTTAACGTGTTTCACGAGGAGATATATCAATGTCGAAACAGGCGATTACTGAATTAAAGCAGATCATGAACGAAGTGTCATTGATCGGTTCGACAGCCGCATTGCTGGGATGGGACGAACGAGTCAACATGCCGCGGAATGGATCGGCACATCGCGCCAATCAGCTTGCCTATATGGCGGGATTGTTTCACGAGAAGTTGACGGCGCCGAAAGTCGGCGAATTGCTTGGCGCCGTGGAAGGCAGCGCGATTACGAAAGATCCGTTGGCGGCGGATGCGGTGATTGTGCGCGAGTTGCGGCGCGCCTATGACAAAAAGACGAAGGTGCCGAACAAGCTGGTGCAGGAGATCGCTCATGCGGAGACAACCGGTCAGAGCGTTTGGGTCAATGCACGACGCGACAATGATTTCAAGTCTTTCTACCCGCATTTGGAAAAGATGATCGATCTGAAGCGCCAGTATGCAGAAGCCGTCGGATACAAGGATGTCGCCTATGATGCTTTGCTTGACGACTACGAGCCGGGCGCATCGACAAAATCGATCACGGCGGTGTTTACAGATTTTCGCAAAGAGCTGGTGGAACTGGTCGCCAAGATTCTCAATGCGCCGAAGAAGCCGGATATTTCGATTGTCGAGCGCGAATTTTCGGTGGACCGCCAGCGGATTTTCGGCGAGACAGTGGCAGCGGCGATTGGATTTCCGTTTAGCGAAGGTCGCCTCGATGTGACGGCGCATCCGTTTTGCTCGGGTATCGGACCCGGAGACTGCCGGATCACGACGCGCTACAATCCGAATCATCTCGGACAGGCGCTGTTCGGCACGATGCATGAAGCCGGACATGCTCTGTATGAGCTTGGTCTTCCCCGCGAACATTTCGGCACGCCGATGGGCGAGGCTGTGAGTCTCGGTATACACGAATCGCAATCGCGGATGTGGGAGAACATGGTCGGGCGGAGCAAGAATTTCTGGAAGTTCTTCTTCCCGCTGGCGCAGCAGACATTTTATGAAGCGCTCGGAGATGTGAAGTTCGACGATTTCTATTTTGCGATCAACGACGTGCGGGCTTCGTTTATCAGAGTTGAAGCGGACGAAGTGACTTACAATCTGCACATTCTGCTGCGCTTCGAAATCGAGCAGGGAATTTTTGACGGCAGCATCAAGCCAAAGGATCTTCCGGCGGTGTGGAACGAGAAGTTCGGCAAGTATTTCGGAATCACGCCGAAGACGGATTCACAAGGCTGCTTGCAGGACATCCACTGGGCGGCGGGATTATTCGGATACTTCCCGACGTATGCGTTGGGGAATTTGTATGCGGCGCAGTTCTTCGCGAAAGCCAAGAAGGATATTCCGGATCTCGACGAGCAGTTTGCGGCGGGCAAGTACAATGCGCTGCTGGAGTGGCTGCGGAAGAATATTCATTCACAGGGACAGCGGTATCATGCTGAGGACCTGGTCAAGGAAGTCACCGGCAAGAAGCTTGACCACAAGCCGCTGATGAGCTATCTGGACAAGAAGTTCAAGCCGCTGTATGGGGTGAAGTAGACGTAGAGTCTGTTTTCACTTTGTATAAAGTAAGCGACCGCACTGTAATGAGGCGGTCGCTTTTTAGTTTGTATGTGCCGCAGTCTCAGAGTGGTTCGCCCATGAACAGGTAGTTGATGATTCTGACAACATCGGAGATATTGACGAGCGAGTCGCCGTTGATGTCGCCGCGCAGTCGCGGATCAGGAGCGGGTCCGCCGGCGAAGATGTAATTGAGAAGAAAGACAGCGTCGGAGATGTTAACTTTCTTGTCGTCGTTGCAATCGCCGAGGAGATAGTTGGGTGCATTGCAGTTTAGATGTATTGCAAGTCGCCTGCTATTTTCTGTAGCGAATACGAGATCCTGATCGCCGTCGCCCTCGGCATCGAAGGAGCCGAACAATCCGGAAGTGCCGATGTGCATCGATACCGGCGCTGAAAATACACCGGCTTCGTTGAGAATAACGGAAATGTTGTTGAAGCTATGGCTGCTTTCGGAGACTATGTCCGGCCAGCCGTTGCCATCGATATCGATTGGATAGGAGTAGTAGTACTGGAGTTGGCTCAAGGGAACTTCGCCGAGTATGACTGAAGAGAATCCGGCGCTGCCGTTGTTGATCAGTTCGACGACCTGGTGTTGCGTGACTTGATTTGTAGCGAGATCGAGATCGTTGTCGCCGTCGAAGTCGGCGATGGCGAGGTCGCGTGCAATACCAGTCGGAAGTGTAATTTCGACGGCGGGAAGAAAGCTCAATCCGGGGGCGCCATAGTAGATGGCGATCTTGCCTCTGGCGGTCAGGATATCGATGTCACCGTCATTGTTGATATCGCGGCAGTAGACATCATAGGAATTTACATCAAGCTCCGAAAACACCAACTCCGGGTGCGCAGCGAATTCGGCACCACCAATGTTTTCATAGACCAGAAGACCGGGCGAGTTCGTGTAGTAAATAATCTTGGCAACGAGATCGATGTCGCCATCGTCGTCGAAGTCAGCACCATTAATGGCAGCAAACCACCAGTTTGTCGAGATTTGCTGGCCGGCAGTAAAGAGCCCGGCGCCGTTGTTGCGCATAATCTCGATCTTGCCGGAATATGCGCACGCAACGGCGATGTCGATGTCGCCGTCACGGTCGAGGTCGGCGGCAAATGCGTCGAGCGGTCCGCGCGAAGTTGGGAAATAGTGTGTTTGCCCGGGCAGTCCGGTGAAATCAAATGTCGTGACGCTGAAATTGTCGTCATTGAGGTTGACGGAGATAACATCCAGGAAGCCGTCATTGTTGACGTCGGCGGCTTGCGCGAAGAGCGGAAAGCTGCCTGCAGGCACGCCCAACAGCGGCGGGTAACCTTTGTCGCCCTGAGAGATATTGATAAGCAACTCATTATCCTCGACCAGAGGAAACACGAGGTCGACTAAGCCGTCGTGATTGTGATCGATTGATGTCAGTGTGATCGCTCCGCCGCCGATCAGCGAAGCGACGGCAGGTTCATAGTTGCCGCCGGTGTTGATAAGGATGCTCTGGCTCTTGGACGCGTAATTTGTCACGGCGAGGTCGTTAAGGCTGTCGCCATTCAGGTCGACGGCGATGATGCCCATCGGACGCTCGCCAACAAAGTAGGACTCGCCGTGGGTGAAGTGGCCGGAGGCGTCGTTGATGAAGATTTCGACTTTGTCCTGTATGTGGTTCGTCACCATCAAGTCGAGGTCGCCATCGGAATCGAAGTCGTCGGCGACACCGTTCCAAGGTTCCTGATCGGTTACATAGCGGGTGCGATTGGTGAATTGTCCGGCACCGTCGTTGAAGAGAATTGAGAAGTCCTGACTCTTGCGATTGATCGAGACGGCATCGAGATCGGAGTCCCCGTCGAAGTCGCGCAAGAGAACGCAATGGGGCGAAAGGCCGACAGGTTGGATAGAGTTGAATGAGAATACTCCGGCTCCATCGTTGAGAAGGACGGTCATGGTTCCGCCGGCGGCATCGGAGGTGACCAGGTCGTTGTCGCCGTCGTTGTCGATATCACCGGCGGCAACCCACATGGGACCGGAGCCGACTTCGTAGTAGTTGGGGGGCAGGAATTGGCCATTGGGTGCGCCTTTCATGACGCCGACGACATTGGCGGTGGAGGCGGCGAAGACGATGTCAAGGTACTGGTCGGAGTTGAGATCTGCGGTGATGAGGCCGGTCGGAGCGCCGTATGATTCGAATCCGATGTTGTAGATGTTTTCAGAAACGAAGTTGTCGAAGGTATTGGTTCGGTAAACGACAATGGTGTTGTCGTTGTAGTTGGCAATGATGTAGTCGGTATTGCCGTCGTTGTTCAGGTCCCGTGCGCAAACCGTGTATGGACCATCGCCGACTGCGTGTGAAAAGGCGCGGGAGTAGCAGAGTTCGCCGGCGGTCGCGATGGCGGCGGAGAACAAGATTAGAGCGCAAATTATGGGCAGAGAATAAAGGGGCATTCTAACTTGCTGAATTGAGCTTACCGGCACGACTAACACGGACACCTCCCGAATGGTGAGCTTGACATTGGCGGCGAGTACGGTGTGAGGAAAGAAGGACAGAGGAAATATAGCTCAAATTGGGGGGAAGTCAATGGGTTTGGGGGGCGGGACTGAGGTTCGAAGCGCGAGGTGTCGGGGCTACAGGCTGCACTTTTTTCTTGACCTTTCCGCCCTCCCTGCCTATCGTTTTTTGACACTACGTGGGAGGGTCATGGATTATTCTGCCCAGCAGATGAGTAATCGCATCACCGGGGACGAAACGGAAATCGCAAACGCAGGTGTTTCGCGGTACGATTTCGCCCGCCAGGCCGAGCAAATGATAGCCGCAGGAAAGCTTGATGAGGCATATGAGCTGCTTCAGGCAGGCATAAACGCGTACGGGGAGTATGCATCGGGATTTCAGGTTCTGGGCGACTTGTATATCAAGCGCGGCAATCTGGTGGCGGCGACTTTCGCGTATTTCGAGGCTTTGCGGCGCGAGCCGGACAATCCGCTGACTTTGCTCAAGCTGGGGGATGTTTTCAAGGCGGAGGACAATATTCCGGAGGCGCGGAAATATTATCTTCAGGCGGCGGCTTTGGAAAGCGACTCGGAAACGATTGCGGCGCGGATGAAGGAGATTGGGTTTTTCGAAGTCGAGACGCCTGAGTTGGAACACAATTTTTTGGTTACCGAGACTGCGGCGGATTTGTTCCGGATGCAGGGATATTTTGATAAAGCGAAGACGATTTACCTGCGGCTTTTGAAAGAGACGCCGGGAGATCAGCATCTTCACGACAAACTCAAACTTTGCGGGTAAGGATAATATGCAAGTTCGAATTAAGAAGATTCAGGCAATTATTAAGGGACTCAATCTCGATTGCCTGATGGTGACCGAGCTGTCGCAGATACGGTATTTGTGCGGCTATACGGGATCGAACGGGATTCTGGTGGTGTTCGGCAACGAGGCGCATTTTGTGACGGATTTCCGGTACAAGGCGCAGGTCGGCAAGGAAGTCAAGGGCGCGAAGATCATGATTGCGCAACGGGACTTGTACACCGAGATACAGAAGATCAAGCCGCTGAACGCGAAGAATCTGCGCGTGGGGTATCTTGAAGCGTACATGACCGTGAAGAATTTGGCGATGCTGAAGACGCTGCTTCCCAATGCCCTGTTTGCACCGACGACGTTTATCGTCGAGACGCTGGCTTCAGTGAAGGACAACGACGAGATCAAGAACATACAAAAGGCGGTTGATATTGCGGATGTGGCATTTGCGCGCATTTTGCAGATCATCAAGCCGGGGATTCGGGAATCGGAGGTGGCGGCGGAGCTTGAGTATCAGATGAAGATGCTCGGGTCGGAGGATCCCTCGTTTGAGACGATTATCGCTTCGGGATACCGATCGGCGCTGCCGCATGGAAGGGCTTCGAGCAAGGTGATCAAGAAGGGGGAATTCGTAACGCTGGATTTCGGGGCGATTTATTCGGGGTACCATTCCGACATCACGAGAACGGTGGTGGTTGGAAAAGCATCAGAGCGGCAAAAGAAGATTTACAACTTGGTTTTGAAGGCGCAAATCGCCGGAACCAAGAGGGCTAAGGCGGGCTTAAAGGGCACTGATGTGGATAAGCACGTTCGCGACATCATCGCCAAGGCTGGATATGGAAAGAACTTTGGGCATGGTTTAGGACATGGAATCGGGCTTTTGATCCACGAGGAACCGCGCCTTAGTCCGTTGTCCGACACGGTTTTACAGCCTAATATGGTCGTTACGGTCGAGCCGGGTGTATATATTGACGGCTGGGGCGGCGTCCGGATCGAAGATGATGTGGTGATTACCAGAAGCGGCTGCCGCGTGATGAACAAGGCTGATAAGTCGTTGCTGGAGCTATAGTTTTTGGGGAAACATTCGATAATCAGGAGTAGGGTTGATTCAACCCGGTCATAGAAACTAATGAACGAAGAAACTATCCGGAAACTGGTGAAGTTGGTGGAATCGTCGGACATTGAATCGCTGACAGTGAAGAACTGGTTCAGCAACGTGATGATAATCAAGCGCAGCCCCGAGATGAGCAACGGCTCGAACGGCGGTTCGCATGGTCATGTCACGGTGGGCAAGTCGTACATGACACCCACGATGCCGGCGATTGAAGTGGCTGCCCCTGCTCCTGCTCCTCAGACGGCACAGGCCATGCCGCAACCTCAGCCCGTCGCACCGCCACCTGTGGTCGACAAGGGCAAGGAGATCAAGTCTCCGATGGTGGGCACGTTTTACACCTCGCCCGAACCGGGCGCACCTCCATTTGTTGAAATCGGAGCGCGCGTCACGAAGGGTCAGACGATCTGCATTATTGAGGCGATGAAGCTGATGAATGAGATCGAAGCGGAGTTTGACGGCGTTGTCGTCAGGCGGGCGGTGGAAAATGCGCAACCGGTGGAATTTGGTCAGGTGTTGTTCATCGTCGAACCGACCTAAATCCTGGACTGCTAACTCATCGGTCTGGTTTCCGGAAAAACCGTAAGGAGAGACCGATGAACCTGCGTGACATGCTGGTGGAGATGCAGCACTTGGCGGCATCCGACTTGCACTTGCGTGTGGGAATCAAGCCTACCCTGAGAGTGCACGGAAAGCTGGTTCCGATCAACACCGACCCGATCGCCAAAGAGGCGATGACGGAAATCGTATCGCAAATACTTTCCCCTGAACAGCAGAAGCGATTCGCTGCGCGCAATGAAATGGATTTGGCGCTTTCGGTGACGAAGCTGGGACGTTTTCGTATCAATTTGTACCGGCAACGCGGGACTCCGGGAATTGCGATCCGTGCGGTCAACACGCTGGTTCCTTCATTCGAAGATTTGAACTTGCCGGATGTTATTACGGACTTGTGCGATGCCAGACGCGGTTTGGTGATTGTCACCGGCACCACGGGATCGGGCAAGTCGACGACACTGGCGGCGATTATCGAACATCTCAATTCGAATCGGGCGGAGAATATTGTCACGATTGAAGACCCGATCGAATACATCTACAAAGACAAGAAGTCAATTATCTGTCAGCGCGAAGTTGGCGCGGATTCAGAGAATTTTGCGGCGGCTTTGCGCCACGCGTTCCGTCAGGATCCGGATGTAATTCTGATCGGTGAAGTCCGCGACGCCGAAACGATGGGTATCGCTTTGGCGGCAGCGGACACGGGGCATTTGGTGCTGACGACGCTGCACACGATGAACGTGGTCGAGACGATCACGCGCGTGATTTCGTTCTTCCCACCGCATCAACATCAGCAGATTCGATTGCTTTTGGCCGGCACGCTCAAGGCGATTGTTTGCCAGCGTCTGTTACCGCGCGCGGATATGCCGGGTCGTGTGCCGGCGGTTGAAGTTGCGGTGACGACCGGCGCGATTCGCGATTGCATCACCGATCCGATGAAGACATCGTCGATCATCGAATTCATCGAGGGCGGCAATGTGCAGTACGGTATGCAGTCGTTTGACCAGTCGATCATGAAGTTGTATCGCGCCGGGCAGATTACGTACGAAGATGCAATGCGCAATGCGAGCAACCCGGATGACTTTGATTTGCGGATCAAGGGAATTACGGGATCGTCGGAGACGGCGTGGACGGCGTTCTCGACGGGGCAGCATTAGAAGAGCGTTCCCGATTGTCGTATATGGCGAGGGCCCGAGCCGAGAGGTTCGGGCTTTTTTGTGCTTCGTAGAAAAGAATCTATTTTGAAATCACCCAACCGATCGAAAGGGAAAATTCGGTGGTGGTTAGATTATCCGGAACCCAACTCGATCCTGAGGGTCCAATGTCGGGCACAGCTATACTCGTTTCCATACTTGGATGAGTCAGGAATTTGTGAGCGAATCCAAATCGCAAGGCTGCCGGAAAATTGTCGCTGGCGACAATCAGAACATCCATCTCGATCACAACTCCGATATAGTGCCCGGTATCGAAATCATAATTCCTGAGATCAACTTCGTTTTGCCGATTCTGATCAAGCCCCGCAAAAACGAAACCTCCACCAATATTGAAGAAGGTGTAATTGGAATAGGAAATGGTGCGAAGAATGGCGACCTCAACGGACCAGAGATGATGGCGAATATCAAAAGGCACGAAGGTGAAATCTGTTGAAGGATAGTCTTCATAGACACGCAGCGTTGAACTGGTATTTTTGGCGAAGCGGTCGAATTCGATCTTGAGGAAGGCTTTGGGCGCAATGCGTTTGGCGAGCGTGAAGCCGATTCCGCGCGGGTCGTCAATTCTATCATTTTCGGTGTAGATCTGTGTGCCGTTGACATCGAGTTGAAGATTCGGCAACTGCGCCAGAGCGAAACCGGGTAAGGCCAACAGTAAGGTCACAATTACGATTCTGAGCATTAAGACCAACTCCTTTCTGTATCAGATGTAACAATGACGAGGAAGTCGATCATTCGTGCATCGAAGAATTTACTGAACGGTTAGAAATAGCTTTCCTGCCACGTTTCTTTTTTGCCGGAGCGGAACCATAACGACCATTCGCTGGGGGTAGAGAAGCGCATACCGGTTTCGCGGGTGAGAGCTTCGAGCGCGGCGGTTCTTTCAGCACTATCCCCTACCCAGAGAATGTTGATTAAAGCACGTGTGACGATTTCATCGCGGTTGCGGGAAAGATAGACCCGCAACTGCGCGGCGCGTTCGCCATTGGTGGGTGAGCCGAAGCGGCCGTCGAATTTGGGCGCATCGGGAAGCAGCAACATGAGTTCTTCATCGTAATGACGAGCGACGATGTTCTGGGCATCGGCGATCCGGTCGACTAAGCGGTTCCAAAGCTGAAGCGAGACTATCTCACTGACGATGTCGACACGGGCGGTATCGGCCCAATGTTGCCAGCGGCGGATGGTTTCGTCGATGGCGCGGGTGTCCTTGATGTTAACACGTTGCGGCGTAACTCCCGAGACGCCGTCGAGATAAGTGATAACCGACGGCCAGATTGATTGCTGGATTTGAGTTGGCGCATAAGAAAGCCGCGGCAGCGACCGGATAAAAGTTCTCATCACGTTGGCGCTCGGAGTTGAAACGACGGGCAGATGCAGTTTGTCATCGGGTTTGGAGATGATGAGGAAATCAAATGTGCAAGTGGCAAGACCGGCGTCTTGATTGATGATTTCTGCGGTCGCAAGGTCGGTTATGATGTATTCCTCTCCCGCAGATGAAAGGTCGTCGCGGTATCCGGGCCAGGATTCGGGAGTCGCGTTTCCCACGACGGCGAACTTTTGGCTGCCCGGCCAGAGGCTGTCGAGGCTCATGAGCAGCCGGATGGAGTAGTTATTCTCGATTGAGCCGTATCTTTGAAGATCGGTTCGTTTCAAATGCAAGGGGTAGTATAAACCGAGGAAGCGCGTGGCGGGATTTTCTTGAGCATAGTCGAGAATTCGTTTGGCGATTATGGGACCCTGTTCGTTGGGAACGAAACGGCAGCCGTGACGATATGCGCTATCGGTGCCGAGGGTTTCCTCACCGGCGAAGAAAGAGAGCGACAGACGCCTTGCCGGTTCGCAAGCGCGGTTGTGCCCGGTGATGCGATGAAGAATGTTTCCGAGACGCCAGTAGAACTCCAAGTCGGCGGTGGCGAACTTTTCGGCGCCGGCGGTTGCGATGTCGGTAAAGTCTGAAAAGTCCCACGACTCCATATAGGACTGGGCATTGACGAGGTGGAGCGAATCCGCCTGCAGAATCAGGGTGATGTTGCGGAGCGAATCCAATGCCGGGTCGGTATCGACGGATGTCGACCAATAGTCGAGCAAGTCGACGACGGCCTTGCGGTATTGCCAGACGCCGCGTTCCTGGTCGGCGACAAAGAGAATGCGATTCTCGGCGAGTTGCTGGGCGAGGAATTTGTTGATGTCACCGGTGGAATTTTTGGCGATAAGCTCATGGACTTTGGGGTAGGCGTTTTGCGAGCGGCAGGTTATGAATACGGTGAACGCCACAACAAGCAGTAAAGTAACGACCCCGAAAATCCTAAAACGCGATGGCAGAATATCTCCCTTTCTGGACGAGCTTGTTTCGTAGCCCAAATACTCCACGTTAGTCGTTCGAAAAATACACCGCTGTTTTTCCGAAGTCAATGGTGATCTTGGCTATGCCAGAGCGCGATTTACATTGCCAAAATCGCGAAGTGACTCTATGTTGGGGTTACAGCTAAACTCCGCATAAATCCATGGGCTACATACCCATGGTGTTCAAGGTCGAGGTATTGTGGTCAGATGCAAATTTAGTGTGGTTCCGGCGTGTTTGCCGGCGGACCGGCGCCGTGCGGGGCGTGACCGCGAGTTATCAGCGAGGTACCTGACGACTATTTGCTTGAGCCGGCGAGGGTGCGCAGATATGGGACCTGCGTGTTAAGACCGAGTCTGGTCAAATAGTCCATGTCGGCATGCGTGAATTTGGGATCCCGTTCCGGCATGTTCTGATCATGGTCGAAAGCGTTGGCGATATGGACGGACGCGAGAATATTGACCATCGGATTGGCAGTATTCTTCGGTGTATCGTGTAATGTGACGGCTTCAAGAATCAAATCCGACATTCCCCAAAGCGACAATAGATGGGCGCCAATTTCGCAATGGCTGACGCCGAGAATGCGTCGTTCAGCCTCGTGCATCGGAAGATTCTCCTTTTGGGCAAGCGATATCGACTGCGAAAGTTCGTCGTGGAAATTGGTCAGGAGGACAAGTTTGCCGATGTCGTGCAACATGCCGGCCATGAGGGCATCCTCGGCTTGCTTACGTCCGAGCCCGAAGGCGTTGGCAAAGTGGCGGGCGCTGGCGCCGACGGCGAGGCTGTGGTTATAGATTGTATCTATCGAAAAACCGGGCAGACCCGGGTCGTTAAATTGGCTAAATACGCCGGCGGTGAGAACAAGGCTTTTGACGGTGTCCATGCCAAGCAGATTGGCGGCCTGGAGAGGATTTTCGACTCTGGAACTCAGGCCGAAGAAAGCGGAATTCGTCATTTGCAGGAGTTTTGCGGTGATGCTGACATCCTGCTTGATGAGGTTGGCGACTTTCTGCATCGAGGCGTTTTCGGACTGCATTTCGAGAACGAGTTGGTTGTAGATGGTGGGCAAGGTCGGGAGCGAGCTGATTTTGGCGATACGGGAGTGGAGTTTTTCGTCGGTAAGAACACCGCGAAGAGCGAGCGAGTTACTGATTTGCATGCGTAGGGTATCGGCTTTGACAGGTTTGGAGATTGCTTGATGGGCCTGGGAGGTTGCCCGCATCATGATTTCGCGGTTGTCATTTGCCGACAGGACGAATCGCACAATACCCGGATGGTTTTCGCGGATTTGCTCGAAGAGTGAGGCAACGTCCTGATCAGGAAGTACGAGTTCGGAGAGGACGAATTCGTATTCGTTATCATTCAGCTCGGAAATCGCTTCAGCCCCAGACGCGACGAATTTCAGATTCCAGCCATTCTCGGGTTTTCCCAGCCCAAAACGAAGATCGTCAGCTATATCCTGTTGTCCAACAATTATGGCATTTTTCGAGAACATCGGTAGACCTCTCCTCTGCCGAGATCATTCCGTGTACGCCGGCTATTGGGGAATAGCGCCGAGTTCGACGGATATGCTCGCTGAGAACATCATGGGTTGCGGATTTATCGAAGCGTAAGCCTCATCCGGCATCGAATTCGAGCCGAAGTTACGCCGCTTACGTTAATTATCGGGCACAAAAGACGGGGCTTTAGCGGGGACGATGAGATTCGAGTCAATGGAAATATGTGTATATCATGCTGTTTTGGTGGTGTTTCGTGGACATGACAGCCGGGGCGGAATGAGTGAGGTTCGCTGGACGCCAGGCAGAGAGATTTGCAGCTTCGGTTTTTGCGGTTGGAATGAACGAAAACCAAGGCGACAAAGCCATTAAATCACCTTGCATCCATTTTCAGAATCCCTTACTCTATCGGGCGTAAGTCGCGGTTTAACTGCCGCAATTGACCAGGAGAGATGATTGTTCAAAAAGATTTTGATAGCCAATCGCGGCGAAATTGCCCTGCGAATAATCCGTGCCTGCCGGGAGCTTGGGGTGCCGACGGTGGCGGTTTATTCGGAAGCCGACATCGATTCACTCCACGTTCGCTTTGCGGATGAGGCGGTGTGCATTGGGCCGGCGAAATCGGCGGAAAGTTATCTCGATCCCAAGCGAATCATCGCGGCGGCAGAGATAACGGGCGCGGTAGCAATTCATCCCGGCTATGGATTTCTGTCCGAGAACGCGGCTTTTGCGCAGATCTGTAAGGAATGCGCGATCACATTTATCGGACCGTCTCCGGAAGTAATCCGGTTGATGGGCGACAAGGTGCAAGCAAAGCAAACGATGATCAAAGCCGGCGTCCCGGTTGTGCCGGGCAGTGACGGCGGCGTGCCGAATATCGAGGAGGCGCTGAAGGTCATCGGGCAGATTGGATATCCGGTGATTTTGAAGGCGGCGGCGGGCGGCGGCGGGCGCGGGATGCGGATCGTAAAGCAAGCTTCGGAATTAGAGCCGGCGTTTCGCACGGCGCAAATGGAAGCGCAGGCGGCATTTAATAATCCGGAAATATACATTGAGCGATTCGTCGATCGTCCACGGCACGTGGAATTCCAGATACTTGCGGATAACCACGGCAATGTGATTCACCTGGGTGAGCGCGATTGCACCGTGCAAAGACGGCACCAAAAACTGATCGAAGAGTCGCCCTCGCCGGCGATGACACCGGAATTGCGGCAGAAAATGGGAAATGCCGCGGTAAAAGGCGCAAAGTTCGCCGGTTATCAGAATGCCGGAACGATTGAGTTTCTTGTCGACGGAACGGGCAATTTCTACTTCATGGAGATGAACACGCGCGTGCAGGTTGAACATCCGGTTACCGAAGAGGTGACCGACATTGATATCATCGTTGAGCAGCTTAGAATTGCCTGCGGCGAGAAGCTATCGTTCACGCAGGAGCAGGTAATATTCTCCGGTTACGCAATCGAATGCCGGATTAATGCGGAAAATCCGGACAAGAATTTTGCGCCTTCGCCGGGGCAGATTACCTCATTTCATGTTCCGGGCGGACACGGAGTGAGAGTCGACACGCATGCTTATGCGAAGTATGTCGTACCGCCACACTATGACTCGATGATTGCCAAGCTGATCGTCAAGGACAAGAATCGCGCCGACGGATTGCGGAAAATGCTGCGGGCGCTGGACGAGTTTGTCGTCGAGGGCATATTCACCACAATTGATTTCCAAAAAAAGATCATATCGGACCCGGTATTTCAATCGGGAATATTTGACACAAGTTTTGTTGAAGATTATTTTAGGCGCTCCAAAGAAGGGGCGCAGAACAAAGACAAAGTAGTTTAGTCTGGAGGAGTCATGGTTGTCCCGGAAGGCCTGAAGTATACAAAAGAGCATGAGTGGATTAAGGTTGAGGGCAATGTAGCAACGATTGGGATCACTGACTTCGCCCAGGGCGAACTTGGCGACATCGTATTTGTTGAACTGCCCAAAGTCGGACAAACGCTCAAGCAGATGCAGGCGTTTGGTACTATTGAAGCCGTAAAAGCCGTGAGCGAGCTGTTTGCGCCGGTTTCCGGCACAGTGAAAGAGATAAACAATAACCTCGAGGCGGATTCATCCGTTATAAACAAGGATCCGTATGGTGCGGGGTGGATGATCAAGGTCGACAATTTTCCGGCCGCCGAAATCAACGCTTTGCTCGACGCCGCGACGTACAAGAAGTTGTTAGAGGACTAATATGACATATGTACCGCATTCCGAGGACGAACGACATCAACTGTTGCGGTCTATCGGAGTCAGCCGGTTTGAAGAATTGCTCAAGGGTGTTCCGGAGTCAGTGCGACTAACGGACAAATTGAATCTGCCGGCAGCACTTTCCGAATTTGAAACTCTCAAAATACTCAGTTCACTTGCGGCCAAGAATCACATCGGTCCGGAGTATGCCAATTTCATGGGTTGCGGCGCCTACGATCATTATGTGCCGTCAATCGTTGGGCACTTAGTTGACCGGTCGGAATTCAAGACGGCGTATACTCCCTACCAGGCGGAAGTCGCACAAGGGACGCTTCAAGTAATTTACGAATTCCAATCGCTGATTTGTCGTTTGACCGGGATGGAAGCGGCGAATGCATCGCTGTATGACGGCGGCTCGGCGACTGCTGAAGCGGTATTGCTGGCCCTGAATGTCACCAAGCGCCGCAAGATAGTGATCTCTTCGCTGGTGCATCCGCACTACGTGGATTGCGTTAAGATTTATTTGGGCGGCAAGGATTATGAAGTCGTCATGGTTAAACATGACAAGGGCAACATCGATATCGAGAACTTGCGCAAGCAAATCAAAGATGCGGCGTGCTTCGTATTCCAGAATCCGAATTTCTACGGTTATATCGAACCGACCGAGCAGTTGCCGCAGATCGTGAAAGATGCGGGCGCGCTTTTGATCGCGGTCACATCGCCGATTTCGCTTGCATATTTGAAGGCGCCTTCGGAGTATGATGCCGATATCGCCGTTGGCGAGGGTCAGGCGCTGGGTAATGACCTGATGTTTGGCGGACCGTATTTCGGATATTTCGCCATCACGAAGCAATACCTGCGCCAAATGCCGGGGCGTTTGACCGCGATGACGAAGGACAAAAATGGCCGGCGCGGGTATTGTCTGACTTTGCAAACACGCGAGCAGCATATCCGGCGCGACAAGGCGACATCGAATATATGCACAAATCAGGCCCTGTGCGCGCTTGCCGGTACGATTTACATGGCGACTTTGGGCAAAGAAGGACTGAAGGAAGTTGCGCGGCTGTGCGTAAACAAGGCGCACTATCTCAAGGATGCTCTGACATCGATAGACGGTGTGGCACTTGCGTACGACAAGCCGTTCTTCATGGAATTTCCGCTGCGTATGCCCGAACCGGCGCGGGACGTATTTGACCGCCTGGTTGCGCGGAAAATATTTGCCGGCGTACCGACGTCGCGCTTTCTTTGGGACGAAGATTTTCTCATCGTTTGTGCCACTGAGACTCGTACGAAAACTGAGATGGATTGCTACCGACATGAGCTAAAAGAGGTGATGGTGAAAGATGCCGTTCTGCCCTAACTGTGAGACAGAGTATAAGGGACATGTCTCGGTATGTCCTGAATGCGGTGAACATCTGATTGAGATGACCGAGGATGAGGAACTCGAGGAGGAATTGCTCGATGACGAGACCGAGCAGATATTGCTGTATCGGTCGCCGAGTCCCGAGGTGACGGACGAATTGACGGATGCGCTTCGCGACGCGGGAATAACGTTTGATTTTCGTCCTAACGAAGGGCGTGGCCGGGCGACCGGAAGCGTAAAATCGATATACCGCGGTCAGAATATTGACGGCGAGTTTTTCGTAGGAGAAGATGATTTCGATGCGGCGAAGGAAATCGCCGAGTCGATCATCGGCGATATAGAAGAGGACATCGTTTAAACCTGTAATCTACTGTAGTACTCTCCATCCACAGAGGGTTTTGTATGGCAAAATCAAGAGGCAATCGAGAAGATGAAGAGCGCTCGGCACGGGCTCCGCGGGGCCGAAAGAGCAGTTCTCAACCCAGCACAAATCAAGAGCAGCAGGAGATGGATGATGCTGATTCCGTCCTGCTTCTGAAGACCGACAACTATCTGCAGGCGCAGTTCCTGATCGGTGCGCTGGAAGAAGAAGAAATTCCATTTGTGGCGAAGCGACTGAGTTCGACCGATCCGTCGCGCGGAGCGATCACACACGCAGCATACGATGCCCCGGGTTCGGCCGAAATCTATGTCAGCTCTGAGGATTACGATCGCGCCAAGGATTTGCTTGAGTCGCTGGAAGGCGACGGTATCGCAAGTTTTGACGATGACGATGATGAGGACGATGAGTCAGAGGAAGATTATTTCGATGAGGACGACGACGAAAGGTAAATGATGAAGATCATCAAGACTCTTGCCTTGGTGGCATTATTGTGCACACCGGCACTGGCGACGGAGAATGTCGGGGACCTGGTGTTCCACACTACTTTCGACTCGCTGGCGCAGGATTCGCGCGATCAGAACAAGCCGATACTGATCAAGTTTTACACCGACTGGTGACATTGGTGCAAGGTGATGGCGGACTCGACTCTGCCGGATGCCTACGTTCAGAAGTTTCTGAAGAGTTTTGCACTTGCCAATATTAATGCCGAGGTCGACACGATAACATCAGGACGCTTTGGAGTAAGAAGCTACCCGACGACATTGCTTTTGAATGTCAAGGGGCAGGAGATTGACCGTCTGGTGGGATATTATCCTCCGGAGGAGTTCGTTGGCGGAATAACCAATGCCTTGGCGGGAATAGGGACACTTGAGGATTTATTGCAGAGAGCGGAAACGAATCCGAGTGTCGAGGCGAACTATGAGATTGGACAGAAATACCGGTACCGCGGCGACTACGGGCAGGCGACCTATTACTTCATGAAGGTGATGGCTGAAGATCCTGCCAATGAAAAAGGCAAGACTGTGGAAAGCGCCTACAATCTCGCGCATATGAAATACAAGCTCACGGATTACACCGGCGCGGTTGCATTGTGGCGGCAAATGGCGGCGGATTATCCGGATGATCCGATGAGTGTCGACGGCGAGTTGATGATTGCATACAGTTATCAGAAAGCGGGCGATTTCAAGAGCGCCAAGAAGGAATACAATGCTTTCTTAAAGAAGCATCCCGATACTGAAGAGAAGGAGTGGATTGCCGAGCAATTCACTGCCATGGACAAAAAGAAGTAGGATTTATGAATTACAACGATGGCTCGACCATCTTTGAAACTTCGCGACCGGGACAAAAAGGTTACACGCTGCCAAAGTGCGATGTGCCGGAATTGTCGATTGAAGCGACATTGGGCAAAGCAAATATGCGCGCCCATGATGCTGCGTTGCCGGAAGTGTCGGAGAACCAGGTCGTGCGGCATTACATCCGCCTTTCAACCCTGAATCATCACATTGACAAGGCGATTTATCCGCTGGGTAGTTGTACGATGAAGTACAACCCCAAGGTCAACGAAAAGGCCGTTGCGAACCCGGGATGGGCGCAGTTGCACCCGTTCCAGCCGGCACGCTCGGCGCAGGGCGCTTTGGAACTGATGCACAATCTGGCGCGAATGCTGGCGGAAATCTCCGGGATGCACGAGGTTAGCCTGCAGCCGACATCGGGCGCTCAGGGCGAGTTCTGCGGGATTCAATTGGCTAAGGCATATTTCAAGCATAAGGGCGAGAATCGCCACAAGGTGCTTCTGCCTGATTCCGCACACGGCACGAATCCGGCTTCGGTGATGATGTCGGGCTGGACGCCGCTGGAACTGAAGTCGAGCGAGCAAGGGATTCTCGATCCGAAAAAGTTGGAAGAAGCGCTCGACGACGAAGTTGCGATGATAATGCTGACGAATCCGAACACGGTTGGTTTGTTTGAGCGCGAGATTCTTCGGATTGCAGAGTTGGCGCACGGCAAGGGTGCGTTGGTTTATATGGACGGAGCAAACCTGAATGCGTTGATGGGGATTGTTCGGCCCGGCGATATGGGGTTCGACATGCTGCATATCAATCTTCACAAGACGTTCAGCACACCGCATGGAGGCGGCGGACCGGGCGGCGGCGCGGTTGGCGTAAAGGATTTCTTGTCGCCGTATCTGCCGATACCGGTCGTGAGCCGCGACGAGAAGCAGTATTTCTTCGACTATGACCGTCCGTTGACGATTGGACGCATGCACTCGTTCTATGGCAACTTCGGTTCGATGGTGCGGGCGTATACGTACATTCTGATGAACGGCGCCGAGGGGCTGCGGCATATTTCGGAGACGGCGATTATCAATGCGAATTACCTGCTGACGCGGCTGCGGACGAAGTACAAGGTTGCTTACGATCATACTTGTCAGCATGAATTTGTGCTGTCGGGCGATTATCAGAAGAAGCTCGGCGTCAAGGTGACGGATATTGCCAAGCGGATGCTGGACTTTGGCGTGCACGCGCCGACGACGTACTTCCCGCTGATCGTCAGCGAGGCGATGATGTTTGAACCGACGGAGACGGAAAGCAAGGAATCGCTGGATTATCTTGCGGATGTGATGCTCAAGATCGCCGAAGAGATCGAGACGAATCCGGATATCGTCAAGAATGCACCGCACACCACGCCGGTGTTGCGACTTGACGAGGTCGGCGCGGCAAGAGAGCTGAATATCAACTATCCGACATGATGACTTAGTTTTCAGAGTTTGATTGTAAGGGCAGTCCGAGCCGGGTTGCCCTTTCTTGTTGGGGGGATCTCGATGCAGAAATCGGCATAGTTGTCGATATTGTAGATTTAGGCAGTCCACAAAACCTATTGCGCGGTTAGCCCGGATACACTTAATTCCCGGGGGTACCGCGCAGGGACTGGTCTTTCGCACATTACACTGAATATTAACTTCGAACTGCCATAAGGAAGAAACGGATGAAAGTCACTTCACACGGAAGCAGCAAGACCTTAGAAGAACTGGGACTGAGCAATCTCGGGAATGTTTATTGGAACGCAACAACGCCGCAGCTTTATGAGGAAGTTGTGCATCGTCACGAGGGTTACATTGCGCATCACGGCGCGCTGGTGGTAAGAACCGGTCAACACACGGGCCGTTCGCCCAACGACAAGTTTATTGTGAGAGATGCAACGTCGGCGGACAAGGTGTGGTGGGGCGAAGTCAACAAGGGATTTGATCCGGAGAGGTTTCACTCGCTGTTTCATCGCTTGCAGGCTTACTTGCAAGGAAAAGACATATTCATTCAAGACTGTCATGCCGGGGCTGATCTGAAATACCGTGTACCGATCCGCGTGATTACGGAAGATGCGTGGACCTCGATATTTGCGCGGAACATGTTCCGACAGATTCATGATCCAGGCGAACGCGAGGCGCATGTGCCGGAGTTTACGATTCTGGCGGTGTCGCGCTTCCGGGCGATACCGGAATTTGACGGCACAAGAAGCGGCGCATTTGTCATTCTCGATTTTGCGAAGAAGCTGGTGCTGATCGGCGGGACGGCGTATGCGGGCGAAATCAAGAAGTCGGTCTTCACTATTCTCAACTATATGCTCCCCCACTCGGGCGTGATGCCGATGCATTGCTCGGCGAATATCGGGCACGGCGGCGATACGGCGTTGTTTTTTGGATTGTCGGGAACCGGCAAGACGACTTTGTCCGCCGATCCGGAGAGGCTTTTGATCGGCGACGACGAGCATGGTTGGTCCGACACGGGAGTTTTCAATTTTGAGGGCGGTTGTTATGCAAAGGTGGTTCGGCTTTCGGCGGAGAATGAACCGGAGATTTTTGCAGCGACGCGAACGTTCGGAACGATATTGGAAAATGTCGGATTCGATGTCGACACGCGCAAAGTGGATTTGGATGATGTCTCATTGACTGAAAACACGCGGGCGGCTTATCCGTTGAGTCATATCAGCAATTCGGTTCCGACGGGTGTGGGCGGGCATCCGAAGACCATTGTCATGTTGACCTGTGATGCGTTTGGTGTCCTTCCGCCGGTAGCGCGGTTGACGCCTGAACAGGCGAGTTATCAATTTATCTCCGGCTACACTGCCAAGGTTGCCGGCACGGAAATTGGGATGGGCAATGAACCGAAGGCGACGTTCAGCACTTGTTTCGGCGCGCCGTTTATGGCGTTGCCGCCGGCTGTGTATAGCAAGCTGCTGCGGGAAAAGATAGCGAGGCACAAGGTCGCCTGCTGGCTGGTGAACACCGGCTGGAGCGGTGGCGGATTCGGCGTGGGTAAGCGGATAAGTTTGCCACACACGCGGTCGATCATTCATGCCGTGCTCTCGGGCGAGTTGGACAAGGCGGCGATGGTGAAGGATCCGATTTTTGGAATCGATGTGCCACGGTCATGTCCAAACGTGCCGGCGGAAATTCTCAATCCGCGCAATACCTGGAAGGACAAGGCTGGATTCGACAATCAGGCGAAGGCTCTGGCGGTGATGTTCCATCAGAATTTCGTGAAATATACTGAAGGCGTTCCCGACGAGATCAAAGCGGCGGGTCCGACCTATAAAGAGTAGAGTGGACTGCAAATGCAGGATCGAGGGCAGGGTGATCCCCTGCCCTTTTTTGTTTACATCGAGAATTTGCGATCGATGTAGAGACGGTAAGCCGTTTGGTAGTAAGCGACGGTGTCATAAAAGAGGGATGAATCGGATTCCATCGGAAGCTGAGTAAATTTTCCATCGATGGGATCACGCGACCAGAGACCATTCTCCATCAGAATTCCAAGCAGGGCGAGTTTGTTGTCACGCAGCAAGGCGACGTCGCGATTGTGCGAAAGCAGTGCAAAGCTTGGATCGGACTGAGCCTTGAAAAGCGAGCGGCCAAAGAATTTGCTCGAGTAGCTGAAATTCAGAGTGTCGAGCAATGTGGGCGCTAAGTCCATTTGCGAGCCGAGCAGGTCAAATCGGTCGCCGATGGGAAACAGCGCCGGGCAATAGAAGAGGATCGGGATTTCATAGGAGTCCATTGGAATCTGTTGGCGGCCGTAAACGCGGGCGCCGTGATCGCCGAGAAAGATGAAAATCGTGCTGTCGAAGAATTCGCGGGGCTTTGCTTTGCGGATAAAGTCACCGATAGCGAAATCGGCATAGCGGACTGCGTGAATGCGATCCTGCTTTTTTGGATCGAAGGGGATCTTGCCTTCCGGGTACAAGTACGGTTTGTGATTCGAGACGGTGATAATCGTCGCGAAAAATGGTTTGCCGACGGAGTGGAGCGAGTCGAAGGTTTGCAGTGAATTGTCAAAGAGGTCGCCGTCACAGACGCCCCAAATGGTCTTGAAGGTTATGTTCTGGAAATCCGTCTGGTCGAATATGCGATCAAAGTTGTTGTTAGACGCGAATTGCCGGAGGTTGTCGAAGTAAGACAGACCGCCATACAGGAACACGGTCTGGTAGCCATTGGACTTTAGAAGCGCAGGCAGGCTGAAGAGATTTTCGTTGAAGGGACGCTTGACGATTGACTGCCCGGGAATCGGCGGGAAGCTGAGGAGGCTGGCTTCGACGCCGCGAACGGTGCGGTTGCCGGTGGCATAAATTTGCGTGAACAAAAGTCCGTCATTTGCGAGCGAATCGAATTGCGGTGTGCAGGCAGGTCCTTCGGGGTGAAGACTGCCGACAAAAATCGATCCGAGGCTTTCCTCAAGAACCAGGACAATGTTGAATTTGCGCTGGACGCCGTTGTCGGCAATGGTGCGCGTAATATCGAGACTGTCAAGCGGATTGATAAACGCGGCATCGAAGGTTTGAACTTCAGAACGCAGGCGAGCGACGGCTTCGCGTTCGTCGATGCGCGAATAGTAAATGTCATAATCGAGCTGGTTGGTGGCGGCGGCATAGAAGAAGGAATAGACGCCGTTAGCGGCAATCTCGTTGAGGACGCGGTTGTCGGATATCCGCGATAAATTGATGTTGAGCGCCCACAGTCCCAATGCGATAACGCCAACGTAGATACCAATCACACCAAAGCGGGCGCGGCGAGTTTTGGGCGAGGAAAGTCCCTTACGAATTCGCGGCGCGAGAAAGTACGTTGCGGCCAAGACCGCAACAAAAACGGCGATGAAAATTTCCATGACGGGATAGGAATCCCAGATGTTGATGAAGACTTCGTGCGGGTAGAGCAAGTAGTCGACGGCGACATAGTTGAAGCGAGAGTTGAATTCGTCGAAAAAGAATAGTTCAACAATGCCGAGATAAGTGATTCCATAAGCATACAGGAAAAAGCCACCGATGAAGAGCCAGTGAAAGGGCCGCCAGTTGAGAATTCTCCGCGGGCAAAGCGCGAGGAATAGTGCGAGCAGAAACGTGAAGCAGAATGCGGTTAAGATATCGAAGGGGATCCCGGCAAGCCAGGCGACGGGAACGAGATATCCGACATCAGAAATTTGCGACCAATAGATGATGGTTAACACAAGGCGGGTCAAGATCGAAACTGCCATGACCAGCAGAAACGAGATTTTCAACTCCGCCCATGATTCGGACGACAGCCAGCGCTGCGCGGATGGAACGAGTTTCAGGATAAAGTTACCTATGCCTCAGAAATTGTCACGAGTTTATACGCGATTGTAGCGAACTGTACAAATAAAATCACTCAGGAGCCCTGGGAAACGTCCTTACGGCATCACAGCGAACGGGAACTTTTGGCAGTGGGAGCGTGTTACTACCGTTAGCTTTGGAATAACGAGTAAAATTGTCCAAGAATTTCTTGTTGGTCTTGGGCGAGAAGGAACATTCAAGTAGTAGGAGAAGTAATGAAAGGCATCGCAGCATTTTTAGTCGCAGCAGCGGTAACATCGTCGACAGCATTCGCCGGTACGTGGGAAATTGACAACGTACATTCGAGCGTCGGATTCCAAGTCAGCCACATGGTCATCAGCAAGGTAAACGGAAAGTTCAATACTTTCAGCGGGAAGATTGATTTTGACGGCAAGGATTTCAGCAAGGCGGCAGTTGAGGTTATGATCGATCCCAGAACAATCGACACGGACAATGAGCGCCGCGACGGGCATTTGAAGAGCCCGGACTTCTTTGCTGCTGATTCACTTCCGGAAATGAAATTCAAATCGACGAGTATTACGCCACAGGGCGACAACAAATTCCAAATGGTCGGCGATTTGACGATGCGCGGCGTCACCAAGCCGGTGACACTTAATTGCGAATTTGGCGGAACGGTAACTGCGATGGGCGGTACCAAGGCCGGATTTTCGGCCCGCGGCAAGGTTAACCGCCAGGATTGGGGCATTTCCTGGAACAAGGCTCTTGATGCCGGCGGCCTTGTAGTGAGCAATGACGTCGATATCATCATTGAGGTCGAAGCAGACAAGAAGCAGTAGTCAGATCAGAAGGACTGACAAAGCACTAAAGGCCGAGAGGAGAGATCCTTTCGGCCTTCTTATTTGCAGTTATAATTCAGAATTGCGTTCTACCAGCCTCTGTCTTTGCGTAGACGGGTGATTTGGCCCACGTGGTTTTCGCCGTGGCCGGCATATATTTTCAGGAAGTCTTCGAGAATCATATCGCCGTGTTCGGGATGATAAGCAGTGCGTTTCCAAGCAGGTTCCGGCAGCGAGTCGAGCAGATTGGACCATCTCTCGTGCAGGCCGCTGATGATACTAAGCGACGCCTGGATCGGATATTGGCTGGCTTCGCGGGTGCGCGCCCAGTCGTCCTGCCCGTAGACTTTGATGGTCGGGTGGTCCTCGGTGAGAACGAGTTTCATGCGCACGAAGGCGTTCATATGCGAGTCAGCCAAATGGTGCACGACCTGCAGGACCGTCCATTTGCCGGGGCCGTACGGTGTATTGAGCTGCTCGTCATTGAGTCCCTTTACGGAATCGCGCACCAGCGCCGGGAGGTTGCGAATCTGGTCGATCATGTGTTTGCGATCATGCGCCGTTAAAGTCGTTTTGAGCATGACTATTTTTTCCTCGCTTTCGGTTTGAGCGCGGCGGCGACAGCTTTGCGCATCCAGTCACGCAACAGCTCGTCATTTTCCAGCACGCGTTCGGGCACGGAGTAATATTTCATTGAATAAGAATCTTCGCCAAAGGGGCGGAACGGCAGCATGCCTTCTTCCTCATATTCGGGACGATTAGCATTGTTGACCTTGAAATATAGAGTATCATCGTCGATTAATCCGAAAAAAGTTGTGTCATTGTACAGTCCGACGGCGCCAAACATTTTTCGCGCAGAAACCAAACCGACCGTCCCAAGCCTTTCGAGAACATATTCCAAATAACTGTTACTGACCGACATTTGTGCCTGCCCGAATAAGATTCGTTCTAAAATTGCTACGCGAAGATGAGCCGTTCGTCAAATCACCGATGAGGACAATACGAGAATTCTCGCTTTGCGGTATCGCTTCACGAAAGCTGGGATTTATCGGAGAAAAAAAATTTAAGAAAAATCCTTGACACGCCGACACAATAATCGCATATTGACATGCGATTAGGTTATATGATATCGAAAACTGGAATACATGCCCTTGCGGCACTGACGAAACTGGCGAGTCTCCAACTTGGAGAGTATGCAGGTGCGTCCGATATTGCCGACGAGGTTGGCGCGCCACGCAATTACTTGGGCAAATTATTGAAGTTGCTGGCTAACAATGGTTTACTCGTGTCGCAAAAGGGTTTCAACGGCGGATTTCGCTTAGCGAGAGCTGCCGACGAGATTTCGTTGTTTGACGTGATTGAGCAAATTGACAGGGTAAGTCGTTGGGGGAACTGTTTCATGAGCTCTGGAAAGTGTTCTGAGAGCGAGCCATGCGCGGTGCACCACCGTTGGAAGTCGATCCGGGAAGAATATCTGGGTTTTTTGCACGAAACGACGATCGCGGACCTGCAAACCAAGAAGGTCGTAATTTGAGGGCCTTTTATTTTCGATAAAATCGGATATGTGGATGTTATTGCTTTTGATTCAAAATTCAAATTAATACCCTTTGAAGGAGGGAAAATGCGAGTAACACAAGTCCTGAAGAATGAGCACAGAGTGATCGAAGTCGTGCTCGATTGTGTTGAAAAGTTGGCTGAGCAGACCCAGAAGAGCCGGGTCCTCGACAGAGATTCTGCTGAGAAAATCGTTGATTTCATTAGGAGCTTTGCGGATGGCTGTCATCACGGCAAGGAAGAGTCGCATCTGTTTGTGGCGCTCGAAGCAGAGGGCGCCTCGCGCGAGAGCGGTCCAGTAGGCATGATGCTTCACGAGCATGAACTTGGGCGAGCGTTGGTCAAGCAGATGGCTGACAACATTGTTGGCGCTTCCAAAGGCGACGAGGCGTCACTAAGTAGCTACATCAATGGCGCTGTAGGTTACGTTCAATTGCTACGAGCGCATATTCAGAAAGAAGACGGGATACTGTTTCCATTGGCAGATGACATGTTGTCAGACGAAGTCTTCGAAAAACTGAGCGAGGACTTTGAGCATGTGGAATCGCACCACATGGGCGAAGGTACGCATCAGAAGTACCTTGATCTCGCCGCCGCACTGGCGAAGAAATTCGGGGTAGACGCCGGTCCGTTGGCTGGTCACGGATCATGCGGTTGTGCGCACAAAAAATCCACTGATGCAACCGAGGAAAATCACGCGGCCTAACTTGCCGCCTACAGGGAGAAGTGAAATGAAGAAACTCTGGATGGCCTTCACCGCCGTGGTATTGCTTTCGTTTGCAGTACTCGGTTGGGCGGGTTTCAAGATTTATCAGGAGAAGCCTCCGATCCCGAACCAGGTGGTCAGCACTGACGGTACCGTAGTGATCGAAAGCGGTGTGATTACAGAGGGGCAAAGTGTTTGGCGTGCGATGGGTGGAATGGAGATTGGGTCGATTTGGGGGCACGGCAGTTATGTCGCTCCGGATTGGACGGCTGATTGGCTGCACCGCGAAGCAGTGTTCATTTTAGATACATGGTCGACCCGGGATCATGGCGTTATTTATGATCAGCTTGATGTTGAACAGCAAGGCGCCCTGAGGGCGCGGCTGAAGAAGTTGATTCGCACCAACACTTTTGATGCGGCGAGCAATACGATTACTTTGGATCCGGTTAGAGTTGCTGCGTATGAGGCGAACGTCATCTATTACAGTGACTTATTTACGAACGGTCACACGAAGTATGCAATTCCGGCCGGTACTGTAAGTGATCCGACCAGGTTGCGGCAGATGTCGGCGTTCTTCTTTTGGACGTCATGGGCGGCCTCGACGAACCGTCCCAACGACGAAATGTCGTATACCAGCAACTGGCCGCATGAGCCGCTGGTGGACAATGTGCCGACGAGCGATGCGATCATCTATACGGGGTTCAGTATTATCATGCTGCTTGCCGGTATTGGAATGATGGTCTGGTATCATGCTTCGCAGAAAAAGGAAGCTCTGGCCGAAAAGCTCCCGGAGCAAGATCCCTTATTTACATTCAAACCGACACCGTCGCAGCTTGCAGTGGTGAAGTATTTCTGGGTGGTGGCGGCTTTGTTTTTGGTGCAGATGATTATGGGAGTGATCTCAGCGCACTACGGAGTTGAGGGAGACGGGCTCTACGGGATTCCACTGGCCAAGTGGTTGCCGTACGTGATCACACGCACATGGCACACCCAGCTTGGGATATTCTGGATCGCGACGGCATGGCTGGCAGCGGGATTATATATCGGCCCCGCGGTTGCAGGTTTGGAGCCGAAGTTTCAGCGGCTCGGCGTCAACGTATTGTTTGGCGCCCTGATTGTCGTAGTCGGCGGGTCGATGGCGGGCGAGTGGTTTGGCGTGATGGGCAAGATGACCGGCGACAATTGGTTCTACTTCGGCCACCAGGGATATGAATATGTCGACCTCGGAAGAGTCTGGCAAATAGGGCTGCTGATAGGACTGTTCCTCTGGGTTTGGCTGGTGGGACGATGCATTATCGTGGCGATGCGCAAGGGCGGCGATCAGAAGCCGTTGATGACGATGTTCCTGATTGCTTCTGTAGCGATCGGCGCATTTTACGCTGCGGGTTTGATGTGGGGAAAAGGCACGCATCTCTCGATGGCGGAATACTGGCGCTGGTGGGTGATTCACTTGTGGGTGGAAGGATTTTTTGAAGTTTTTGCGACAGTAGTGATCGCATTCCTGTTTGCGCGATTGCAGTTGATTCGCTTGAAGACGGCGAATTCTTCGGTGATTTTTGCGACGACGATATTCCTCACGGGAGGCATCATCGGGACATTGCATCACTTGTATTTTTCGGGCACGCCGACGGTCGTGATGGCCTTGGGCGCGGTATTCAGCGCCTTGGAGGTAGTGCCGTTGACGATTATCGGATTCGAGGCCTGGGATAATATCAGGCTCGCACGAGCGACGCCTTGGGTGATGCGCTATCGCTGGCCGATTTACTTTTTCGTGGCGGTGGCGTTTTGGAATATGGTGGGAGCCGGGTTGTTCGGGTTTATGATTAACCCGCCGATTGCGCTGTATTACATGCAGGGGCTCAACACGACTCCGGTGCACGCGCACACTGCCCTGTTTGGGGTATATGGAATGCTCGGAATCGGGCTGATGTTGTTCTGCCTGCGGGTGCTTTATGTGCGCAGCGATTGGAAGGACAACGTAATCAAGTTCGGATTCTGGACGATCAATATTGGCCTTTTGGCAATGGTGGTGTTGAGTTTGCTGCCAATCGGATTCATACAGACGTGGGCGTCTGTGGAGACGGGGTACTGGTATGCCCGTTCGGCGGAGCTGCTCTATTCGCCTACCGTTCAAGTGTTTAAGTGGCTACGATCACCTGGGGACACTATTTTCGCGCTCGGGATATTGACGATAGTTCTCTTCATATTCGGACTAAGAACGGGACACTCGTTGAAGAAGGATTCAAAGCCGAGAGACTGACATTTCAGACAAATTCGGATATATTAGCCAATTAGAGAGCAGAGGCGGGTCACAGGACCTGCCTCTCGCGTTTATGGCACAAAACCGGCAATCCGTCGAATTTGAGTAACGACTTACAGATTCGAGAACATATTATTCTCGCAGCGACCATGAATTTAGGCTTGACGTAAATTGAGCATCCGTTATCTTAGTATTGTAAGCGACAGCCAAACATTAGTCCTGAATTACTGTATTCGATGACACGGTTCAAACCTGCGATGGCAGGTCGGCTCAAGTTTTCTTGGGTTGAATCGAAACTAATAATGATGGGATGATGTTAGACTGCAGTGAGAGGAGGATAGGCTATGACAGCGAAAATTACGGGCGCGATAGCCTTTTGGGTGTTCGCAGCAGTGTTGGCCGTGGCAGTAGTTGCATCGCCGGCTAATGCTGGTCAGAATGAAAAGGATGGTCTTTACGCCACGGCAATTTCGGGTGGCAAAACAAAGCCCGTTCTGATCGACATCCAGAACCGGACGGCTCCACCGACGTCAGATCGGCCGATTCAAAAGGCCGAGCCGACTCGCCGCGTGACGACCGCCGACACCGCGAAAGCCGTCGAAGACGCATCCCGCTATCAGCTTTACATTGAGCCAACCTATCCGCGACAAGCGCGGTTGGTGAACAAAGAAGCTGTGGTGGAAGTGAACATTACCTTCGATAAGAAGGGCAAGATGAAGGATGCGCGGGTGGTGTCGTGCACGACTCCCGGGTGGGGATTCGAGCAGGCAGTTCTGGCAGCGTCGCTGGAATCAAAGCTTTCCGGACATGGGGAGCGGGAAATTACAGTAAAGGCGACGCTCAAGTTCAAACTTCAGAGCAGATAAGAAAGCTTCGCAACAACCAAGTAGCTTGTTCTCGAAAGCGTGGCGGACAGTAATGTTCGCCGCGCTTCAGGGGACAAGCTATTTCTTTGTCTGATGGCTGCGTGAATGTTGATCGATTAGAATTGCTACCTCGATTGGCTCCGCGACAAAAGGAAAGGATCTCGCGATGCGAGATCCTTTTGTGTCTGCATGTGCCGCTTCTGGCTATTTACATGCTGAACACGGCGCGGATCCGCCGGAGAAGATGTAGTTGATCAGATAGACTGCATCCGAGATCGTGATGATGCCGGTGCAGTCGGCGTCGCCTTGCGTAACCGTAGCCGGAGCCGGTCCACCGGAGAAGATGTAATTGATCAGATACACGGCGTCGGAGATCGTCACGATAGCAGTGCCATCGGCATCGCCGCACTGAATGACCTGGAACGAAAACGGTTTATCGACATTCTGCGGGGTCTGGTCGGTGACTCTGGCGGTGAAAGCGATATTGCCGGCGGTAGTCGGAGTCCCCGAGAGCAGGCCGGATGCCGAAAGTGTCAGGCCGGTGCTCGAGAGATTATCACCAAGATCAATCCAGGTTTTGCTGCCGGTGCCGCCTTCGCTGGTCAATTGTTGCGAGTAGGGCACGCCAACCAGACCATCGGGTAATGTATTAGTCGTGATCACAAGGGCGACGGTTTGTGGCGGGAAGACGATTAAGTCGACCCAAGCCTTGTCGCTGCCGCCGATTTGCGACCCATCTTTTTCGTACTCCCACATGAATGTCCGTGTTCCGGGCGTAACGGCATAAGAAGCTTGCGCCCAGCCGACCGATCCGGACCAGGAGCCTTTCTCGACACCGTCGATGTAGAACCTGAGCCAGTCCCAATTAACTTCGGACGAGACTTTGTAATAGAAGGAGATGTTTCCGGCAGTTGTGACTTGCTGCGAGACCGACATAGTGGAACTTTGGCTATTGCCGATTGCGCCGGAGGCAGCGGAGAAGGCGCCTTCATACTGGCCGGTGGATACAATGGTCCACGGCGCGTTTCCGCCCATCGTCCAATCATACTGCGTGAAATTGCCGGTTTCAAAGTCCTCGACGGATTGTCCAACGGTTAGAGCGAAGAAAGTAGAATCGGTGTAGCCGCCGTCGGCGGTAACATCGACGCGGAAATTAACCACGTGATTTTGCGGGCAGAGGCTGGAGACATCGAACAAGTAGTCGGTGGTCGACTGTGCTGTGCCGCCCAATTCGGGAATGAGCGGATAGGCCGAAGTATTCTGGGTAATCGTCACATACGAATCAGCGGTCGACAAAATGCCCTGAGTATTGGTTGCGTCGCCGCCGCCTTGGTTCATCAAAGTTATCCGCATAGCAACACTGTCGCCGGCGCTGATCGCAGCGGGAGCCGTGTCATCGACATAAGAGAGCACCGGGATTTGCGGGACGGGCTGGAGTTGGACATCGACAATTACCACGCCGTTTGACGACGTGATGATGTTGGACACAGTTTGACTGACATACCCCGGAGCTGAGAAGCGGAGCGACCAGTTGCCCGGGGCGATCATGCGGTGGTAATTGCCCAGATTGGGATCGCAACGGACCTCACTTGAGTCGTGGTCGTGGCTGAGAACGGAGACAATTGCGCCGACTGGAAACGAAGTTTGGGCATCGGTGACGACGCCCTTGATTCCGTACAGCGATTGCTCGAGGTATCTTAGCAGCGAGAGTCTGTTATAGACCCAGTGCGCCGGGAGTTGGGCTCCGGAAAGCAACTTGGTGTCCGACAACTCGATCGTTACTTCACGACAGCCGTGCCAGTAGTTCATAAAGTCCTGGCGGCCGCCTTCGACTTCGTACCAAGCGAATCCGTTAGTGATTCCGTCGTTGAAGGTGTTCATGTAAGCGCTCGGGGATGCATTGACTTGACAGGTGTCGGCATACTGATGACCGATCGACTGGTACCAAGCGTCGTCAGCATGAAGTGCGGCGTAGGTATCCCAGGGGTAGTTAAAGACCTCAGCGCCGCCATGGAAATTGGCTGAAATGATAAAATTGTGGGACTGGGCAAAGGCAATCATGGCGTTGGTTTCGATCGTGTAGGAATTGCCATCCGGATGCGGGCCATCCTGAAAGTCCGGATAGTTGCGATTGAGGTCGATTCCGTTAGCGTTGCCGCGCCAGGCGCCTGAGACGGTCGTATTTCCTGCGTGGTAGGTGCCGTCGGGATTGGCTAACGGATTAATGTAGATCTCCATGTTGTTGACCATTGTCTGGATGCGGGTATTGCCCGCGGTGTATCCCACCAACAGCGAATCTATCAGACGGAGGGTCAGAATATAGCCGGTGGTTTCGTCGCCGTGCATCGATGAGGTATAAAGGACTTCCGGTTCATTTTCTTCAGTTGCGACGTTATCAGAAATCTTTACCGCCAGAAGCTGTCTGCCTTGCACTGTACTCCCGATCGTCACCAATTGGCAAAGCGAAGGGTAATTGGCAGCGAAGTCGTTCATCATCTGGACATAAGTTGTGTAAGTCGGATACGAGTCCCAGACCATTGCATCTTTGGCATTGTCGGTCATTGCGACATAGCCGACGTCGCCGGGATTCGGGAGCAATTCGTACTTGTAGCCTAAGGTCTTGAAATGCTCGAATTGCCGGTCGTTGGCATAGGCATATATGACTTTGTCGTCGAGGGGACCGCACTCGTCGAGAGAGATGAGTTTAGTTAGGGTTGAAAGTTCTTTGCGATCCTGGATTTCAAAGCGGAAATAATACTGGTTGATGTCAGCAGCCATCAGGCTCGAAGCGAGCAAGAGAAAGACGAGCGTGCTGAATTTTAACGCTTTAGACATGGATTCTCCCATCATCGATGCAAAAAGTCCTCAAGCGGGTGAAGACGTGGATTGTGGTACGTGCTCGATGCTTAAGATAGGCAAATTCAGCGATTTAGCAAGTGGAAATCGCACTTGTGCATACGATGATTATGTCAAGCGTCGGGCTTGTTGCCGAACTCTTGTTGATTCGGTTATGAAGTCGAGTTATTCTCGGGCATAAGTTGGAGGATGACGACGCAAGGTCAAAAGAAGTTTGCCCCAAAGTTGTTTTACAGTCTGAACCTCGATCAATTAGTCTGCGCGAATCACATTTTGCGGCGATTTGATGCCGCGATTTCGTTGGGCTTTCTTTATGAAGAGACCCGGCCCTACTACGGCGATACGGGCCAGTCGTCGATTGATCCGGTAGTGTTGTTTAAGATGATGCTCTTGGGGTGTCTGTACGAGATTCCTTCCGAGCGGAAACTGGCCGCGGCGATTGCGGAGAATTTGGCCTTTCGCTTGTACCTAGGCTATGACTTGGATGAGACGACGCCCAATCATTCGGTGTTGAGCAAGGCACGTCGCCGATTTCCGGAAACCGTGTTTGTCAGCCTGTTCCAACGGGTGATTGATCTGTGTTTAGAGGTGGGGTTGGTGAAAGGCGAGGCAGTGCATTTGGATTCGACCTTGATCAGGGCGAATGCCTCTTTGGATTCCTTTATCGAGGTGAAGGAGTCCCCCGATACTTTTATCGCTCGCGTTTATCAAGAGAACCGTTTTGCTGAAGATGCGCCGGTCGCTAAAGACGGCACGATTGGGCGTCATTTTAACGGTCAGGTGGACGCGGAGAAGATGGGGCGTCGGCGTAAACGCTGCTTTGTCAACACGGTGCGAAGAACGACGACCGATCCCGGCCTCCATGGTGTATCGACCCTCGATTGGCCGACTCCCGGCTTATAAAGGTCATTTCGCCGTCGATAATGAGCAACGGATCATCACGGCCGTGGAAGCTACAACCGGTACGGCGGACGACACCTCTGCTGTCGACGTCTTGATTCGAGGGCATACCCAGTCCATGGGTCGGCTGCCGCAAGCCGTGGTGGGCGACAAGCACTACGGCTCATCAGAAGTCCTCAACTATTTGGATCAAAGGGGAATCACGGCGGTGATGAAACCACGCCGCATTAACAACCGTCCCGGTTTTCTGACGATTGATGACTTTCGCTATGATCCCGAGCACGATCAATATGTTTGTCCGCAAGGAGAAGTCCTAAAACTAAAGGTGACCCAACGCACATTGCACCGCAAGAACTATGCTGATAGCAAAGAATCGTGCACGTCCTGCCCGTTGCGCGATCGTTGCACCACCGGCAAAAAGGAAGGTCGGTTGCTGACAAAGTTTATTGATAATCATTTTGAAAACGCGCTCGAACTGGTCAAGACGGATTGGGCGCGAGGTCTGTTGCGACAGAGACAGATCGTCAGCGAAGGGACCTTCGGAGAAGCCAAAGCCTACCTCCTATTGCGTCGAGCCTTGTTCCGAGGGCGCCTGAAATTGAAAATTCAACTTCTGCTGACAGCGACAGTTTTGAACCTAAAGAGATTGATGAAGTGGAAAGCGAGAAGCGAAACGAGGATCCAGCCAGTGACCGCATAGATAGACCGCCCTTTGAAACCTTACCTCTCCAATACAAACATTGATTAGTCCATCACCCACCCAATCAGAGAGATCCAAGTGTTATTCGGCAACAAGCCCAAGAATTTACGCTATGTAGTGGAAAATATGCCGGAGACCGGAATCGAACCGGTACGTGTGTCACCACACGAGGGATTTTAAGTCCCTTGCGTCTACCAATTTCGCCACTCCGGCAAACGGTAAGCTGTTAAACAATTTAGGCTTATCTTCGAGAGGACGCAAGGGACTTTTAGTAAAGTGCTTGTTCACAGAAAAACGAGTTAATTCCAAAAGTTGTGTAAAAGGCAAAAAAGTAGCGTAACCTTTTCTAAACAACAGTTCCGGCAAGAGGCCTTGAGGAGAGGCTTCTTCAAGAAAGGATACGCCGATGTCAAAGTATGAGAAGTTGAATGTATCGACAAGTGAAAAGCTTGCCGGCGAGACGCCCGGATTGAGTCTTGACCTGGATGAGATCGCTCAAGAGTGAGCCTTGCGGATGTATCATGCCGCCACCAGCGAGGACAACAATCATTAATGAAAGAGTTTGCTGATCGTTATGAACACGAGTATCCGCGCGGGGTCGAATGACTGCTTAAAGACCAGGACGCCTTGTTGACCTTTTACAACTATCCGCAAGAGCAGTGAGTCTCGATCAAGACCAGCAATCCGATCGAGTCGGTGTTCGCAATCGTCAAGCTCACAACCAACGCCGCCCGACGAATCACATCACCAAGGTCAGCCTTGTATCTGCTCTTTCAGCTATTCCAGCGCGCCAGCCGAAACTGCGACGACTCAATGCGCCGGACTTGATGATCAAAGTGACAGAAGGAGTGAAGTTCAAAGATGGAATCGAAGTGAAGAAGAAAAAGTCAGCGAAGTCAGCAACCGAAAAACACGCTGCTTGAAAATCTCTTTACACAACTATTGACAAGAGCTCATTCGAATAATCAAGAGGCAATATCTATGCGTGGATTGGCAGATGTGGCAGTATTGGCCGCTAAAAGTTTTTGTTCTGCCCGCTAAATTTTGTTCTATTCTCCTCGCTTGACACGGATTCGCCGCGTGACCGTCTCGTCGTTGACCGTGACTTTGACATAGTAAACGCCGTCAGAGGCTGTACTTATGTCGATCGGCAGCATGGTCTCTTTGACGTCAGTGTAAAGATTGTCGAGTACGGTCTCGACACCGCTTTCATCAACGATGCGAATGCGCAGATCGCAACGCTTGTTCAGGAAGATGTCAATGTCGAACAGTCCCTCGTTTCGCGCCGGAAACGGATTAACGATCGGCAAATCATCCTCAGGTACCGGCGGATTGGCGCCCGCACGGACGATGAACGAATGCCGCGCTTCGCTGCCGAAATCGGATGGAAACGCCTTGAGCAACCGCCCGAACTTGTCGAGCAGACGCGCGTAGCCATAGCCGCCTTCGGGGTTGAACCAGAAATCGAGTCCGTCGCCTGCGGTATCGGCAACGACCAATTCGTAACACCCGGGACTGAGTGTCAAGGTGTCGCGGTAGGTCGTGCTGACGGTTGTCGTGCTGGACGGCCGCTCGAAAACGATTTCGCCTTCTGCGTCGGTGATCCAGTAATCGGTCTGGCTGGAATCTGCATTGGTGCGCACAGTCAGGATCAGCGTCGTGTCGTAAATCGGCGTCGCGGGCACGACCGAACGCGCGATGTTGTCCTGCGGATATTCGTCTTCGACACCGTTGGGGGAGTCGACCATCACCAAGAATGTCGTTTCATTAAGCGGCGCAATTATCCCCGGCAGTTCCACTTCGATGATTTCCTGCGAATTCAATTCGCCGTTCCACTCAAAAGTGTATTGCGGCGGCATTTCATGTCCGTAACCGATAGTGAGCGAATGGAGGACTTCCCTGCCGTTGTTCTTGATCATAATCAAGGGATTGGCGCACGCCGGATTCGGACGAGAGTATTCATCGAAAGCGCTCGGTATTAGAATCTCCGCCACCGAGGCGTCATTACTCGCCCAGGGCTCCCCAAAGTAAATCAAATGCGACTGGACAAAATAATTCGCGGTCGGTTTGCTGGAATTGATATACGGTTCCATGTCGATATCGATTTTGTGGTCGGTTCCGCCAGTGACCATTAAATCGTAAATGTCGGGCTGTACTATTTCGCCCGGACACCAGTTGGCGCGGTCAAAAATCCAAGTGCCTGCCTGCGGATAGAGCGGATTGATCCCGCATTCGCGCCACAACTGCCGCTCGGAGATGAGCACGTCATCAAGCAAGACGTTCCGGTACTTATTGCAGAATTCGGCGCAGTTTTCGAAATCGTCCATGCCGTGACCCGTCTGGACAATCCTAAATCGCGCTATCGCCGCGCTGTCGGGACAGGTAAACGTCCGCGGCGAGAGAATCTCCTCGATCGGCCTGCTGCTGTCGCCAAACGGAATTGATCCCGACCAGAGGCTGTCAAAACCGAGGCATTGCATTGGCGGCGGTCCTTCGGTGATCTCAAAATCGACTGTGATCAACCAGCCGCGATCGGTGTTTGACTCGTAGCCAGTATGAAGAAATTCAACCTCGACCGAATCATGCAGGAGAATCGAGTAGTCAGTAATATCCATATGCCATGTAAACGCCCAGGTCGAGTCGAAGCGCGACCCATACGGCGAAATCATTCGCGCGATTTCGATGTTGTGCGGCGAATTCGCTTGGCCGCCGAGTCGACGCAGGTAGACACCGTCGATATAATCCCACTCGCCGCAATGCTGGCCATCGGGGCATTGATATGTGATATATAAAATGACTTTGCGATAATCAGTCGTCGCCGGCGGGAACTCAGTCCACTTCGGATAGGGATTGGACCCTTTGGAAGGGTCAGTGACGACTTTGGTTTGCTTGTGCGATACGATGTGGATGACTTCGCCGGTATCCGCAACCAACTGCGGCAGCCACGTCGCAACGAAGACCACCGAGATAGCGAGCATAATCGATATTCGCATAGTGTAGATATAACTCGGCTGATTTATTTAAGCAAGATCGATTGAGCAAATAGCAATTTCGAGATTGCTTTAATGGTCTTGATTTTCATAACGCGTCATTGTGTCGAACAGAAAAACCTGATGTCATGAGATGTAAGAAATTCTTGATATTACTTTCTGTCATAGATACCCTGAGCCCAATTGGATTCAATCTGGGTGCGGTGATGCACTATCCGAGGCAGCGAGGTCAAAACCATCGCGAATCGCTTGAGATGCGAATTAAACCTCCGGACGGCTTTGAGCGAGTCCCGAGCAGTGAGAGATCGTTCGCGTCCTGGCTGCGGGGTCTGCCGCTGCGCGACTCCGGTACCGTCGTGCGGCTGTTCGACGGTCAAACTAAAAGTTGCCAAGGCGGTGTCTTCGCCGTTGTCGATCCGGATGTTGGAACCGTGAATCTTCAGCAGTGTGCCGACGCCGTAATTCGGCTACGCGCAGAATATCTTTTAGCTGTCAATTGTGCCGATCAATTACATTTCAGTTTCACCAGCGGTCATCCAGTGCGTCGGTCAGACTGGCGAGCCGGATACCGTCCGGTGGTATCCGGAAACAAAGTCTCGTGGGTACGCCAAAGTCTGCCCGATTCATCATATACTTCATTCCGAAATTACTTGAATTCAGTCTTCACCTATGCAGGGTCGTTTTCGCTCGAGCAGGAGCTCATAAGAGTTGAAGATCCGGCAAATGTGCTTCCCGGCGACGTCTTCATAAACGGTGGTTTCCCCGGGCACGCTGTCTTAGCCGCCGATGTTGCCGAAGATTCGCTGGGCCGAAGGATGTTTCTACTGGTTCAGAGTTTCATGCCTGCGCAGGATATCCATGTGCTCGTTAATCCGACGAGCGGAGATTCACCTTGGTATCCAGCTTTAAGTCAGGGAACCCTTGTGACGCCAGAGTGGACGTTCTCGTACCGCGAACTGAGGAGATTCATTGTATCAGACTGCGGGTCGATAACCGACGATTCGAAACAATAGTTGGGAGACGATCCAGCGCCTTAAACCACATTCGCACATTATCAAAACGCGACAACTTGAGTTGGTTTGGTCGCAATTGTCAATAGTAGCAAGGGATGGAAGACGATTAGCGGCCGGTCGAGTTGTTGTTATCTCCGGCCGGTGCGCCGACTGTTCTTGCGGCCGTACCTTTGTTCGCGCTCGGGCTGCTGCGATTGCGGTCTTTGCGGACGCGGCTGCGGATGTTCCGCGGGCCGGCTTTGATCCGGACGACGCGGCCGCTGATGTCGCGGCTGCTCGGAGCTGCGGGTCGATTCATTCCGGCGCGGTCGCTGATAGCGCGGCTGCTCGCCTGAGCGCGGTGGCCCGTTGCGCCGCGGTTTCGGATAATTCGAGCGGTCGCCTTCGCGAACCGGACTCTCAGTTCTCAGGCGCGGACGCTCGGGCGGCAGTTGCGGCAATTGCTTGACCGGCAGAGCCGTACGAATCAACTGCTCGATGCGGCGAACTTCGCCGCGCTGGTCGAAGGTCGCAAATGAAATTGCGCGGCCGGCCAGTCCGGCGCGACCGGTTCTGCCGATGCGGTGAACGTAATCTTCCGAGTTCGACGGCAGGTCATAGTTGATCACAAGTTCGATTCCCGACACATCTATTCCGCGCGCGGCAATGTCGGTCGCAATCAAAACGCGGTATTTGCCGGACTTGAATCCCTCCAGCGCGTCGCGGCGCTGGCCGAGACTGCGATTGGAGTGGATCTCGGCGGCGTTATGCCCCATGATCTTCACCTGGCGCGTGAGATTTTTGGCGGCGTGCTTGGTGCGCGTGAATGTCAACACCGGACCGGGATACTGCAGCAGCAAGTGTTCCAGCAGGCGGCTCTTGGCGCTGCGCTCGAGGAAGAATACCTCGTGGGTGACCTTGTCAGCCATGGTGCCGGGACGGGCAATTTCAACCTGTATCGGCAATTCCATGTGGCGCTGGGCAATCGCGACGATCTCACTGGGCATCGTCGCCGAGAAAAGCATCGTCTGTCTTTGCCTGGGGACAAGGCTGAGAATCTTGTTTATCTGCGGCGCAAAGCCCATATCGAGCATGCGATCGGCCTCGTCGAGGACGAGAATCTCAATATCGGAGAGACTGATTATTCGTTGTTCGATAAAGTCGATGAGGCGCCCCGGTGTCGCAATGATCACGCGCGGCTTTTTCTCCAGCGCATAGCGTTGCGGACCAAGCGGCGTGCCACCGATCAAAACCGCCGTGCGCAGTCCGAGATGACGGCCGATAGCCTGGAGCGACTCGTCTACCTGGATCGCTAATTCACGCGTCGGAAGCATGATCAACCCCCGCCCCTTGATTTGCGCCAGGCGCTGGATCATCGGGATACCGAATGCCAGCGTCTTGCCGGTGCCGGTCTGCGCGATCGCGATAACGTCCTTGCCTTCGATGGCAATCGGTATCGAGCGTCGCTGAATCGGAGTCGGCTCGGTGAATTTCAGTCGGGCGATGGCATCAAGAAGGTTCGGGGCGATGCCAAGTCCCGTAAATCCGTGTTGTGCTGATTTTGTATTGATTGAATTGTCTTTGTCTTCGTTGCGCGGCATAAGTCTACTAACTTGTTTTTGGGGCACTCGGGCGAAATCCTATCTGAAGTTTGTGCTGGAAGAGCAAAAAAAACTAATATCAGATCCAATAGACCGCTAAAATGCAATTAAGTCAAGCGAAATAAGGACGCTTCGACGGCAACGGATACTTTTCGCGACCGTCAACAACATACGTATCATAGTGTGAGTGATGGTTTTTCAATTGAGAGACTCTATCTCACTCAACTTGGACTATCCTTGTCGACTATTGATTAATAAGAATCCGGCAGACGCGCCGGTGGTACATGACGAGAGCTGAAGAAGATCATTGCAATGACCGACTCCATTATCGAACGATTTCGCCGCTGGCGACTGACGCGTGTCCCGCTGCCGCGAACATATGGCAAACGCTTCCAGCAGGTGTTTGCATTCCTGCAAGAGCACCAGCGCGCCGGTCGCGACGAACAGCAGGAATACCAGTGGAATCGCATCAAGGCTCTGCTTGAATATGCCAATGCCCATGTGCCGTTTTATCGCCGGCGTTTCGCGGAGATCGGCCTTGAACCAGGCGACATCAAAACGCGCGATGACTTCCGCAAAATCCCCTATTTGACGCGGGCAGATGTCACGGAATACATTGATGAACTCGTGTCGGACGAGATCGAGCGATTGAATCCGGTGGAGACAGTCACGAGCGGCACAAGCCGCGACCGGTTGCGGATATACCGTTCGGAAGAAGCGGAGACCTGGCGCAAGGCGATGATGTGGCGGCATTTCCAAAACATCGGTTACCATTTTCGCGAACCGCGCGCACAGTTTACCGGCAAATTAACAATGCTGCCGGCCGGCGAGTTCTCGGACATCGACTACAATGAAAACCTGCTGCGGATCGAGCAGACCAGCATCAGCTACAACAAGGCTCCCGAGGTTTACCGGAAGCTAAAAGAATTCGCGCCGAAAATGATTTACTGCCAGCCGGCAAATATCGCCACTCTGATCTTACACTTTCAGGATCATCGTTTGCGGCCGTTTCCGGCGCCGATTGTCTATCTCACCGGCGAAATTATCTATCCGCAGTATCGTAAAGCCATCGAGTCGTTTTTTGGCGCGAAGATCATCGACTACTACGGCAATCGCGAAAACACTGTGGCTGCGGTGCAGCTTTCCGACGGGCGCATGTACATCCAAACCGAATACTGCAATCTCGAGTTCATCAATGCCAACGGCGACGAGGTAGTTGGCGCCCCCGCCGATATCGTCGCGACCTCGCTTGTGAATTACGCAATGCCGCTGATTCGTTATCACACCGATGACGTCGGCATCAACCGCGGCTATCCGGAACATGCTGTCGCTCATTACCCTGTGATGGAAATAATCGGCGGACGCGGCAAGGATCTGATCTTGACGCAGCGCGGCCTGATCTATCCCCAGATCGAAATTGCCGCCGGCGGCGAAAAATTCGAGCGCGTCCGCGTCGAACAGCAGACACTCGAGCATTTGCACATCACTTATGTCCCGACCAAGAAATTTGCCGGCGCTGACGATGAAGCATTTCTTCTCAAGGTCTACCGCGAATACTTTGGAAGCGAGTTCAACTTCACGATCGAGCGGGTCAGTGACATTCCCATGGGCGAGTCGGGCAAAAATAAACTCTACGTCTCCAAACTCGCGATGGATTACCTTCGCAAACGCCAGTCATAATCGCCCTCCCAACTCTGCATTTGACCATACTCGTGATTCTTGAAACTTTCTGATACGATATCGAGTCAAATATCCTGTTTAATAAGGAGATGAACATGAAGCTTTCACCTATTCAGGCGACGGCACCGAACTTGATGTGCACTTGAAGGACGGCGTTTTCACAGCCAAGGCGGCGCTTGACGGCAAACACAGCGGCGCCTGGCTTTGCGATCTCGGCGCGTCGTCTTCGTCGCTGGAAGGCTACTACGCCAAGAACGAGAAGTTTCTGGATCGGAAAGGCGTAATCTCAATGGGCCACGGCGCCGGAGCAGCTTATCGAAGCAAGCGGGTCGAGTGCGGCCGCATCAGCTTCGCGGGATACACGTTGAAGAAACCGCGCATCCACTTCCCGATCGACAATATCGACACCGTCGCGGCGGCAGATAAAATCGGCAATCTCGGCAATACCGAGTTCCGCAATTTTGTCCTCTACGTCGACTACGCGAACGAACAAATGATCGTCGAGCAAGGCGATAAGTTCGGAATGGAGTTCCCCGAGGATCGTTCGGGTCTGCAAATTATGCGCAGCGACAATGGCGGTTATGAAGTGTGGTTGGTGTCTGAAGGAACACCTGCCGCCAATGCCGGTTTCATGGCAGAAGACAAATTGACCTCAGTGAACGGAATTGATGAGGCGGATATTGCCGGCATCTCCGCAATTCGCGAATTACTCTCTGAAAAAGCTGGAACGAAATATGTGATTGCCATCACGCGTGGCGAAAAAACAGTCGAACTGAAACTCACATTGGCAGATTTGTTCTAAGACCAAAGAGGGCTTTGCAGAAGTGCGGCCAAAAATTAGCTTGACGTCGGGCTAATTAATGCTAATTTGCGTTTCTCTGTGGAGGCCTGATGGCGCAATTGAAGAAAGTTAAGGCAGTTCAGAAGACAGACGCTCTGCCGTTCGGAAAAAAGAATTGGATGATACTCGGCGCG
>CAVPQS010000090.1:0-7915 GCA_963707485.1 uncultured bacterium | reverse complement strand
TGACCACCGATCCAGCAGCCGTCGACTTCATCTTCTCGCTCGACACCGCGTCGCAGACCAACGGCGCCATTGCGCTCATCGCGCGCGCCGAGGATCGCGCCGGCAACCGGCGCGAGGCGCCGCGGCTGCTGCTCGCCGTCGGCGGCCCGGTCGTGCAGATTCGCCAGCCGCAGGCCGGACTGCAGGTGATCGAAGGGACCCAGGTCGTCATCGAAGCGTGCGGTGTCAGCCCGCGCCTCGTGCGCGCCGACTTCTTCGTTGCCGGGCAGCCGGTTGGCGCGGACACATCGCGCCAGATCGTCGCCGACTGCGACTTCCTCTATCGGCGCACGTTCCTCGCCCCGCGTCTCGATGACGGGGAAGCAAGCCGAACGGTGGCGGTGCAAGTCGCGGTCGTCAATGACATCGGCCATTCCACGGATCCGCCGGCGGAGGTCGAGATCGTCGTCGTCGAGAACACGCGGCCGACGGCGAGCATCGTGGTGAAGAACGCGGCCGGCCAGATCGTGGCCAGCCCGCTCTCCAGCGGCGAGACAACGGCGAGATTCGACAGGCGAAGTTGGACGCCGACGGCAACGCCGAGGTAAAAGACGTTATCGCGGGACGACATGAGCTGGTATTTCTCAAGATCGAAGACCCGGAAGAGGCGAAGTAGGATCATCAGATGGTGACGCAAAACGAATTGCAGCAACTGAGCTTCGGCGAATTAAAGAAGCGCCGACCAATTCTTACGGGCAGTCCAGCGGATTTGGTGTTGCGAAAGCCGTTGGTCAAAGTAGTTGAGATGGAGGACGTGCTCTTTCATCTCGACAGTTGCGTGGTGATGCCATCGGCGCCGAAGGGTGCATCGTCACAGGATGCTGCTGATGATCCGGATATGACGCAGGAGGAGAAGGACCGCAGCGAATTGCAGGATCAATTGAGCGGACTCCAGACAATCGCGGTGACGTACATCGTGCTCGAAGAGCACAATACGCTTGGCGTTTTGATAACGGGGCATACAGACACTTCCGGAGGGCTGGAATTCAATTTCATTTTGTCGGAGTTGCGCTGCAACAATGTACTGTTCTTACTTGAGCAGCGCCGGGAGGAATGGGCCGACCTGTCGCACAAGCGCCATCGGATCGAAGACTACCAGCAAATAATGGCGCATTATGCCAAGAAGAGGCCGGAGTTTAATTGCGACCCCGGAGAGATCAACAATAGCTACACGGCCAAGACGCATGAGGCGACGGTAAATTTCTTCAAGGCAAACGGGCTCGATAATACACAAGCGGCAAAGGTGAAAAGCGACGGGCAGCACAAGTGGCCGATCGTTGCGTGGATTGCCGTGTTTGACCTGTATGACAAAGAGATAGATGAGATTCTCAATAAAGGGCTATCGGGCGGCAATGGGCCCAAGGGGCCGGAGAAGCGCAATACGTGTTCCAGCCCGCAACCGGACAAGACGAAAGTGGTCAACCGGCGCGACCGTTTGCGTTTTGCCGATATCGAGAGAAAGACTCTTCCCTGCGGCGAGTCGTTCCCAATCCAGGCGAGCCAGAAAGACAATTTCAAATCGCAGATGAATCGGCGGGTGGAGATACTTTTCTTTAACGGCGCCGACCTGCCGCCGCTGAATATTACGACCGGGAATAGCAAGAAGCTGACGGCCGACACGGTGCCAATTTTTGCCACGACGTTTTTCGACAAGATTTATGTCGATGCGTTCGAATTGTTTGCCATTAACTATCATCTCAAGTTCGTCTTTCACAATCGCGTGGCGGCGGCGCTCACGCCGGTTCCCGAGGGATTGACGATCAGCGCTTTCGACGAAACGGGCAAAAAGCTCGAGGCGCGGACCTCGTTTAGCAGCGGCACCTACGTTGTCAAGGTGAGGGACGACGACAAGCGGAAGAAGATTCACTTCGAATTTGAGACTTCCGATGAGTGGATCAAGATGGACAAGTCGGGCGGCACAATTATATTCATGACACGGACGGAAATTAACAATCTTCCGTTCAAGGAACGACTGCAGTTTTACGATTTGCCGGAAAAGTGGTCATCGAAGAATTACTGGACGCGATTTGACGGCAGCATGGACAGCGGCGACCGATTTGAAACGGTGATGAAGGACCGGAAACAGATCAAGCCGTTCGGTCAAAAGCTGACGGATTCCCAGTTTCCGCTGACCTTTTCGCTTGACGACATCGTTTTGGTTGACGGCAACGGCGGGCAGAGTGTTGGCGATCGCAACGCAGCAAACTCCGACATCGCACTCACAAAGGACTCGCGCTACGCTTTGTTTCACGTCGTCGACGGGAATCTGCTGTTGTTCGATCCCGATCCGGCGCTGTTGCACCACACACAGACGCCGCTGACGGAGAACTTGATAATCAAGACGCCGCAGGAGCCGCGGCTGTTAATTTTCGCTACCGGAGAAAGCAGCTCGGGCGGGGCCGGAACATTGTCAGGAAAGGTGTCGACTGGATTTTTCGATGTTTGGGACAAACGGACGAAACTGCCTTCGGGAGTCAATCAAGGAGCCAAAGATGTCATCGGCGCCAGAGCGGCGGTGCTCAATGATCGCGAAGTTCGATTCTCTGAAATTATCCGCGAGCCGAACAAGAAAGGCGATGCGAAGTCGCTGCCATATGCGGCGCTGAGAACCGGTAACTTTGAGGTGCACTATATACATCGCGGGACCATGCGCGGCGATTTGGAGCGCCACTTTCTGCTGATCTATTGGAGCGCGCGATTCAAAGCGCATTTTGATTCCAAACCGACTTTGAGCGACAAGAAGGCCGTGACGAACGATGAGATTCGCAAATTCGCGCTGGAGGGATTTCGAAACAGCAAGGTTCACTGGGAGCGCAAGGAATATTCGATCGATCCGGTCGATGCGAATAATGCGCCGGCGATGGATGTTCTCCCGGTGTTTTACTTCGAGCCGAAGTTGAGCAACCGCGGCGGGCAACACAAGTGCATGGTGAGTATCAGCAATAACCCGGACGTGGCATTCATGGGAATAACCGAGTCGCAAATGCACCGCACCGATTTCGCTACGAGAGCAGACTCCGGCGGCCAGGAGATAGATCCGCTCGACCTGGTAAATGCAAGAAACCTTGTAGCGGGACACGAGCTGGGCCACGCGACCGGTAAGCCCGATGAGTACATCGAACGGCGCGAGGATTTCAAGGCGCCGGCGGATGCATTCCGCCAGCCTCTTCCCGGAGCGCCACTGGGCGGCGACCGAAGAGTCTTGATGAACGATTCGATGGCGCTTCCGCGCATGCGCTATTGGTGGAATTTCGTTAATTGGCTGAATGACGCCTCGAAAGATGCCGGCAAGCTGAAGCCGATTTTAAAGGATCGGCAATTTCGAATTCGGTATTTTTTCAAGTTTGTGGACGGAGCGACCAGCAAGGTCAAGGAAATTTCCTATCATGTGATAGATGAACATCGCGATATTTACAATCCGTTCAAGGCCAAGGAGCCTTTCGCGTTGGCCACCGGGGCGGTCGATCTGAATTTGTATAAATTGGGGCCGGACGAAACGGCGCACTTGATCAGAATCAAGGGCAACCGCACGCCGAGCCCGTTTGATGGCGCGCTGTCCGTATACTTCAAGCTGGGATTTGAGTTCGTTAATCACCCGACAAACCCGGCGAAAAAGTGGACTAAGGCGCTGCGCGAAGCCTGGACCGGCGATCTTGAAAGCGAGTTGGCGCAACTGAACGCAAATGCATTCATGTTCCTACCGGATGCCAAGATTCGCCCCGGCGATCCGGGCAAGACCGACAAGGCATTTCAACGGACGTTGTTTTCGTTTATCGCAGTGTCGCGTATCGGAGTTCCGAGCTCGGTGACGCACTACGACATCAGGGTCGTATTTCGCGATGACGCAAAGATCACGAAGCGATCGGGCAAGTCGCTTGAGGTCGGCAACAACACTTCGAAGACCTGGGTAGCGAATTACGTCTGCGGCAAAGATGACGGCGCGACGGACGCGCCGATAAGCCTGATGCCGGCAAGCAAACGAGTCAAGGTGACTGACCTTGCGTTCTTGCGCAATTTTATCAGGCAGGAATTGGGGAACAATGATTTCGATTTCAAGGAAAGTTTTTGAGCCACGCGATGAAGAAGTGCGAGAAGTTGATTGATGCGCTTTTTACAAATTTGCATAACGGCGTTGCTAGTTTGCGGATGTATTGAGGCAGATATGGCAACTGATTTAGAACAGGTTTTGATCGACAGCCGCGGCGAGACGCAAGCTTTGCTGTCCGGGAACGCCCAGGGCAACGGATATGTGGGCGAACCGTTTGCGTGCAGGGGCAAGCTGGCGTGGACCAGTTATTATTCCGACTTCGACTCGATGATGCAACCGATGCCAAGGCGGATTTTAGTTCATGGTGATGTTATCGGAGTTGTGCTGCAGGAAGATTTAATTCTGTTTGGCAACAGCGGAAAGACGATTCGAAGCGAAGTGATCGGAGATGATGGACTGGCGGCGTTCGGCGCCGACTCCTATTGCTGGGTAACACAGAGCCGGCAGTTGTCATGCCGCAGATATGATGGGACACTGATTATCGACGGCCATGCCATTCCCCTATTGAACGACCAAAGCAAGCTGCGATTACTGTATCCGCTGGGAAACGAATTTATCGCAGTGAGACAATATTTCAGCGGACTGCCAGTGAGAAACACGCCGACAAGTGCGAGCGCCTATCGTATGACGTTCGCCAAATCCGCCTGGGATTGGATTGCGGAGTTGGAGGGCGTAGTCAAACGAGCGCTTGTTACCGTGAATGACGAATTGCTGGTGGTGGTCGGTGACGCGGAATGTCACCTTTATGCGCTGAAGGACGGCAAAGAGCGAGGGATTTTGGCGACGGGAACGGACAGCGTAGTTTACTCTTTCGTGGATCCAGCCGATCGAGTCGTGGTGTTCGGAACGAAACTCGAAGGTGAGTTCTCGAAGCCAGTGATTAAGTGCTTATCACTTGAGGGAGCTGTGGTTTGGGAGAGCGGATTATTGTTGCCGATTACCAACCAGACACCCGCATGCGGAAAGGCGGGCGAGGTCTATTACCTCGAATCGGGATTCTTGATCTGCCTTGTTGACGGCGTCGAGAAATGGCGTGCGTCGCATTTGCCCACCGGCAGAAGCTGGATCACGACGTGCAATAGCGGAGAAATTATTGTGACTGACACAAAGACAATATCGGTCTACAGCAGCGCCGGCAATCCAAAAATGCAAATAAAGCGCCCAAATGAAAACGACTCTTTCTCGACCCCCGCGGCAATTGCTGCCAACGGACGATTGATAGTCTCCGGCAAATTTGCCCTGTACTGTTTTGAGTGATGATTGGAAGCAATGACAAGATTGAAGAATAATCAGATTAAGGTACTATTGCCAGAAGGCTGGGACGACAGCACGATATTCAGTTTTTTGGGACCGGAACGCGCCGGGCAACGGAGTATCATCACGGTAGGAGTTGATCCTTCCGCGGGCAGTGTGATCGCGCTGGAAGAATATGCCGGAGCGCGAGCGGCGCAAGTCGCGGACTCAATGGGCGAGCCCGAATTATTGAAACAGGAATCGCGCAGGCTGGCGAACGGCCGCTATGTACGCGAGTTCGCCTATCGCAGCGGAGCAGGGACTGATCGGGCGTATGTGCGGCTGGCGTTCATGATTGAACAAGGCACAGGTTATATGTTTTACTGTCGGGCAAGTCGGGCAATGCGAGAACTCACCGCCTTGGCATTCAGGCAAGTCATAGAATCATTCACACCCGGTGCGTAACTGAGCGAATTAGAATGGAACTCAAATTCTCGAAATCAGCGGACCAGAAGCACCAGATCAAGCTCGAATCCTCCCTGGTGTATGCCGAGTGGACAAAGCAGGTCGCTTACGCAAAGATGTCGGCCGGATTCGAAGTGGGAACACTTTGCGTCGGCGACGGCGCTCCGGTTAAGATTGCAGTCAAATCTGACAAGGGCAAAACAGTCGGCAAAGCTGAAGGGACAATTTTCAAGAACAAGTACCGGGGCGCGGTCGCGATTTCCGATGCGGTGAAACACGGCGAGATGATCTCCTTCGAGGCACAGTTGCCAAGTCACGGATTGAAGGGTGAATCGTTTAGGATCATGGTGTTGCCGGAGATCAAAGTATCCGGACTCAAGTGGGGCGCGGATATCGCGCGCAGAGGGGATTTTGTGAGTATAAAGGCGGATATTCAAAACGCGATGGACGACACGGATGTATTGGTCACAGTCTACGAGTATGACAATGACGGAGCGCACGACAAAGTGATTGAGATACCGGCGCGCGTCAAGGCGGAGAAGCTGGACATACTGTGGGAGTATCTGTACATCGAGGACACCGACGACATTGCGACCGACGAGGATCTCTCGAAGTTTGGCGGCGCCTATCGCTTTCCGGAATATTTTTTCACGATCACAATCGGGGATACGGAAATCGGCAAGGCACAGGAATCCGGGCTGTTAAAGTTCAAAGACCACATTGACCTTTTCATTACGTTCAACGACGGAACGCCATTGAGCAATCGCAATTTCGTAATTGCGCTGCCAGATGGAACGAGCAAGGACGGAGCGCTCGATGACGACGGCCGCGCGCACTACGATGATGTGCCGCCGGGGCCGTACAAAATCACGATCCAACCCGAGTAATGTTACAACAGGAATAAGGAATGGCCGATCAAGAAACGCAAGGCAAGGGCAGCTCCGGCAGGACGACGACTGTCACGGTCGATCCGCCGATGCTGGCGACAGCGGTAATCAGCGCCGGGACGGTCGAGGAGAGTTCGCTTCCATCCGATCAGACTTTTGCGCAGAAGGTGAATCATATTGGGACAAACTTCACCGACAAAGAGAAGCTGTTGGCGCGGTTTTGCTTCGCAAAGCCGACGGACCGGCCGGTAAACTTGCGGCGGACATTTCACATTGTCGTGTCGACGGCCGGATCAGGAACTGCAGCCAAGCCGACGCTGACGACTTTCATCTGTACCGGCGTACTCAAAGACAACAACGAGATCGATTTGATCAAGGTCGGCGCGCCGACGAACAGTCTTCCCGACAGCGCTGCAATCAGTGCGATCGACAAACGATTGAACGGATTCAACATTTCGATCAACGGTTTTTCGGGTGACGAAGACAAAGCCATGAAGATGTCACTGAATGTTTTGACCGACAAGGAGCTCGAGCGAATGAAGGACGTGAAGTTCTCGCGCGGCGGAGCTTCACCAGGCGGCGATGTCGGCGGACGCTACGTGCAGGCATCGCATACAGTCGAGATGTTCAACGAAGGCATGAGACTCGCGGGGCTGCTGTGTCTTGGGCCTGATCCGGCAAAGCTGCTGCCGAATTGCAGCCATGTGGTATTTCACGAGGCGGCGCATGTTTTGGCTCATCTTGAAGTCCGGCAGTTGGAGCAAAAGGACCAACAAGCACAACGCGATGTCGATGCGCAGCGCGCGCATCTGCGGAGCACTTTTCCGAACAATTACACGGAAACGGCTGCTGCTGACGGTTCGTTCAGTTTCACAACCACGGAGGCGGGATTATCGGCAGCGGACAAGAAGACGTTTAAGTCAGACGTCAGCGCGCTGGAGACTAAGATGAAAGCAGCCGAAAAAACGAATAAGGATTTCGTCGGACTAAAGCAAACGAAGATGATGAAGGAATTCACGACGTCCGCAAAGGGACAGGCGACGGTAACACATTATTCGCGCGACGAAAAGGTCAAGGCGGACGCGAGCAAAACCGACGAGGATATCCGCGCGGCGCGCGAAGAATTCATGGCGGAAGCTTTCGGGATTGTCAAGTGGGATCCAGCGTGGCTCGCAACTAACCGGGCGCCGGTAAAGGGCTATTTTGACGGCGGCAAACACCTGACGTAATGCGCTGGGTCATG
>CAVPQS010000089.1:0-9273 GCA_963707485.1 uncultured bacterium | reverse complement strand
TAGTTTGAAGGTTTTTTAACGCAAAATTCAGGTAAAATCATGCGCATTATTTATTGGCTCTTGATTGTCTCGGTCGCGACCTTTGTTGCCCACGCTTCACGCGCGGACGCACAGGTAACATATAAGAGCGGCAAGTCGGCGACTTCCGTCGAGGCGGTGGTGACATCACCGACGCAGATTAATGCCGTTCCGCATCCGATCTCGGCGAGCAAGCCGCAGCGGAAGTACCACAAGGACCCGATGCCGCGTCCGGACGCCAAGCAGCCGGTCGAGACATACGATCCGACCAATCCGCGGTATATTCTCGACCAGACATCGGATATGAATAGCCGCGATGTTACCGATTATGTGCCGTGCCGGAGTTTCCAAGGGATAACGAATACGGGTTGGGATCCGCCCGATCCACATCTGGCGGCGGGACCGAATCATATAGTCGAAGTCGTGAATAGCACGATTGCGGTGTATGACAAGAACACGGGCGCGCTGCTGATGCAAGCGACGGCGGGATTCTGGTTCCAGAACACTTCGCCGCCGCCGGCGAGCGGATTCATTTTTGATCCTAAGGTCGTATACGATCCGGTCGGCGGGCATTTCATTATTTTGTATTTGTGCACGGACGATGTTTCGGAGTCATCTTACCTCGTCTCGGTTTCGCAGACGTCGGATGCGATGGGGAATTGGTGGAGCTACAATTTCGACGCGACGGTCGACGGAACGACTCCGGCAAATTGCTGGCCCGATTATCCGGGACTGGGATTCGATTATGACGAAGCTGTGTATTTAACTTCGAACCAGTGGATTTTTAACGGCGGATTTGCTTACTCGAAAATCAGGATACTTCCGAAACAACAACTTTATTCCGGCGGCGCCGTGAGTTTTAATGACTTATGGGATTTGCGCTACAATGACAATTCGACGGCGTTTACGGTCAAACCGGCTGTAACCTACAGCGATGCCGATGGCGAGTTTCTGCTTTCAAATTTGTGGTATGGATCAAATCACACGACGTATTGGAAAATTACCAACCCGGTGTTGAACCCGGTGGTGACGCTTAAGCCGCAAGTGAATATTCCGAGTTATCCATCGTCGCCAACGGCAGCACAGAAATCGGGTTCCAATATCGGGCTGCTTGGTTCGATGACGCAGGAAGTACTTTTCCGCAACGGCAAAGTATACACGACATTCGACCAGGGATTCAACTGGGGATCGGGCACGGTTGCCGCAATCAGAGTTCTCGGGATCGACACGACGACATCGACGGCAACGATCGACCAGGTATTCGGCGCGAATGGAAAGCACTATTATTTCCCGGCGATTTATGTCGATCCGGCGGACCGGATTTCGCTGGTGTTCAACCGGTCGGCGACGGATGAATTTGTCGGCGTGTGGTACTCCGAGGATTTGCTGGCGACAAACAGCAGCCGTCTGTTGAAAGGCGGCGAGGGCGCACGCGGCGGCGGAGCGCCGGTTCGCTGGGGCGATTATGCCGGTATTGCAGGGGACCCGGTGGATCAAAATAAGGCTTGGGTTTGCAACGAATATAATGCCGCATCATCATCGACGTGGCGGACGTGGATCGGCCAGATTCCGTCGGCGGTGAGCAAACCGGAGCTGAGCCAGCCGGCAGAAGGCGCGACCAAACGCAGTCCGGTTGCGTTCGCCTGGGATCCGATTAATCCCGCGAATGTGTACCAATTTGAGGCAGACGACGATTCAAATTTCACTTCAATTGATCATAGTTTAGTGGTTATCTCTAATACGGTTAGCGTTTCTGGGTTCACGGATCAAGTTAAGTATTATTGGCGTGTGGCGGGGATCTCCGATTGTCCAAATAATGTCTGGTCGGCGACGAGATCATTCACGGCTTGCGAGTTCACCGCCGGTGATGCCGACGGTAGCGGATTCTTGGCGATCAGCGATGCAGTCTATTTGGTCGTCTATATTTTCTCGGGCGGAGCGGCGCCGGCGCCGTATCTGTCCGGCGATGTCGATTGCGACACACAGTTGACCATATCGGATGCCGTCATGTTGATCAATTACATATTTGCCGGTGGAGCGGCGCCGTGCGATCCGTGCAGCTAAGTTAAGACTGTGCGGATTCCGCTTGAAGAGGAAAAGTAATACTAAATTCGGGATAAAGGTAAAATGATATGGGAAGACTCGCAGCAGGTCTGATAATGATGATCGCGCTGTTGACTTCGAGCGCAATGGCCGATCGCCCCGACACGATTCGGGTCGAGGTCGACTACATGGTCGGCTCGGGACACTCGCACAAGCTTTTGCAGCCGGAAGTCGACATGATCGTGCAGACATTTGCCTGCCAGGGAATCGTGATGATTATCGAGGTATCGGACTCAGTGCCGCATACGGACAATATGACCGGCAGCCCGTTTTTCTCTGATACGACGCCGGGCTCATTCGGCTGGTACAAGAGCAACTACATGGACCATATCAGCGATCCGGGCTGGCACTACTGCGTGATGTCGCACAATTATAATGGCGGATCGAGTTCCGGGCTTGGAGAAATACTCGGCGACGACTTCATCGTGTCGCTCGGGTCATGGCCGGGGCAGATCGGGACGCCGTTTCAGCGCGCGGCGACGCTGGTGCACGAGTTGGGACACAATCTCAATTTGCGTCATGCGGGAAACCAGGACGAGGGCGCAATCGGGCAGTTCAAACCGAATTATGCAAGCGTGATGGCCTATCGTTATCAGGTTGATGCCGTGCGCAGGGAGATGTTGTGTTCCGAGCTGGCGGACGACACGCTGATTGATTTAAAGAATCTTGACTATTCGGACGGCACCAGACCGCCGCTGAATGAAGCGGCGTTGGTTGAAGCCGACGGTATCGGCTACGGTCCGGTGGACTGGAACTGCAACGGTGTCATCGATGGTGGGACGGTTTCAAAGGATCTGCGCGACGCAAACTGGTGTGGATCGGCGACGACTTTGCAAACATTGACTGATTATGACGATTGGGATAATCTCAGCGACGCAACGTTTTTCAAGCGTTCGCCGCTGGAGCAATCGGAAGAGATCGTTCCGTGCATGTCATACGACGAATATGTGGCTTTCAAGCGAGATGCGATGGGACCTTGCGACGGACCATTTGTCGAAGTGGAGGCATGCACATATCAATTTGTTTGTCACGATTCGGACGGCGACGGCTGGGGCGATCCGCTTGACACGCTCAATAATTGTGAGTTGGACAACTGCGGCGGCGATTTCAATCCCGACCAATCGGATGTCGACGGCGACAGCATCGGCGACGTGTGCGATCCGGATGCGGACAATGATGGGCTCTTGAATATTAACGACAACTGCCCGCTGGACATAAATGTCGGCCAGGAGGATGTTGATGCTGACAGTGTCGGTGACGCCTGCGACAACTGCCTGACGACTTACAATCCGACGCAGATGGACGAAAACAACGACGGAATCGGCGATCTCTGCGACGGTAATGTACACATTTATTCGACCTCTTTGCCGACCGCGTATCGGACTTTGCCGTACTTCTATCAATTTGAGGGAGCGGGTGGAGTTGCGCCACTGAGTTGGGTGTTGCTCGGCGGCGACTTGCCGTTTGGATGCGACTTCAATGGCGGAGCGCTCGGCACAGTCACTGGGACGCCGACTTTCAATGCGACATATTTCTTTACGGTCGAGCTTTCGGATTCGGATGTTCCGCCAAACACGGACACGGTGAGTGTGAGTATCGATGTAATCGATCCGCCGTATTTATGCGGCGATGCGGACGGGACTGCGATCATTACAGTATCGGACGCGGTATATCTTATCAATTATATCTTTGCCGGCGGACCGGCACCAGCGCCGTTGATTGCAGGTGATGTCGACTGCAACAGCATCGTGACGATTTCGGATGCGGTGTTCCTGATCAATTACATATTTGCGGACGGTCCGGCGCCGTGTGCAGCGTGTAAGTAATCAAGTAAATCAATTATTCAAATGCCGAGCCGTCAGGAAAGGGTTCCCCCAAGGGGGACTGCGCCTGACGGCTCTTTCTTTATCATGGAATTCTCGTCGAGGTTACGACATGAATTTTGAGAAGTCGAGGTTGATGGTCTGTGTCTTGGGGGTTAGCTGCGCGCATTCGACGCCGGCCATGGCGAACATTTTGCGTGCGGCGATGAAAAGTTCGTCGTGGGCGTATTTGTCGCTGAGGTAAATGACTTTTTTGATGCCGACTTGAATGATCAATTTCGCGCATTCGTTGCAGGGGAAGAGGCTGACGTAGAGTCGCGCACCGGCAAGCGTCGCCTGGGTGCTGTTGACGATGGCATTCATTTCAGCGTGGCAGACATAGGGGTACTTGGTGTCGAGGCGGCTGGCGGCCTCGCGATCCCAGGGGAGTTCATCATCGCTGCAGCCGATAGGGAAGCCGTTGTAGCCGATGCCGACGATTTTGTTTTTGTCGCTGACGATGCAGGCGCCGACCTGCGTTGAGGGGTCCTTGCTGCGCTGGGCAGACAGCAGGGCGACACCCATGAAGTAATCATCCCAACTGAGAAAGTCAGTGCGTTTTTTCATCGGGGTATATTACAAGATTGGCAGCCTTGAAACAACGGATTTTGCAGACCGGGTTGCGAGTTTGTACCGGGAGGCAACTGGCACCGTTTCATCTAAAAGTCGCATAACGAGGCAATAGGCCGGGCAGGAACGGTCGATACTCGCCTGAATCATACATTTTTGTTCAACAAAGTTCAAGATTTCTGCCAAATTCGAACACAAAACAGTTTAATTGTATTCAAGCTACGATATGCGCTTCACACTAAGGAGGTATGGGAATGTTGTTATTCGCATCAATAGGGATTCTGGGATTCGCGATTCTGCTGGTCAGTCTGATTTTCGGACACGATAGCGATCACGATTTCGCGGATACTGATCACGGCGGCTTGAGCGATGGCGACGGCGGACCGTCAATATTCTCGGTGAAGATGTTCGCGATTGAGATGGTCGGATTCGGCGTCACGGGGTTTGGTGTTCTTGCCGGCACGGACTTTTCGATGCTGGCGGCATCGCTCCTTGGTCTCGGCGGCGCGCTGGTGATGGGGTTGATTGGATTTACGATCATCAAGTCGGTATGGAAGCAGCAAGCCTCATCGACGATCATGCGGTCGGATATTATCGGCGCTGTGGGACATCTGATCGATGCCGTGCAGCAAAATGGAGTTGGGCAGGTTGCTTGCAGCGTGCGCGGCCGCGAAGATACCTATATAGCGCGAACGAAAGACGGACACGCGATTCCATTGGGGACGACGGTGAAGATCGTCGACAAGATCGGGCAGCACGTCATCGTTGAAGAAGGTTAATTGCGCGAGTGGTTTTGATTTCATGTTTGTAAGGAGGACTTTGTGTCTGGATTTTTCGTAAATTTCATGTGGCCGATATTGGCGTTTATCACGCTGATGGCATTGATAATATTAGTGCGCATCATGACGAGCTTCTATGTCAAGGTGCCGCCGCATAAGGCAGCATTCTTTTATGGAGCCAAGTCGGGCCAGAAAAAAGGCGGCGACACGATGGCGACCACCACGGGCGTGGCGAGTGTGCGCGTGCTTCCGGCGGGAACAGTCGTCGTGACCGGCGGCGGTCGATTGAGGAAGCCGATTATCGAAGCGGTGGAGTTTTTGGATCTGTCGGAAATCACTTTACAGGTGCAAACGAAAAATATGGCGAACAAAGACGGTGTTTTGATTACGGTCGAAGCGCTGGCGAATATTCGCTTCAAGGATGATGCCGATTCGCTGTTGATTGCCGGCGGCAGGTTCTTGGGCAAGACAGCGGTTGACATTCGCCAGACGGCGCAGGAGACGCTTGAGTCGAACTTGCGCGGCGTGATCGGACGATTGACAGTCGAAGAGTTGATCAACGACCGTGAGAAGTTCCGCACGGAAGTTCTCAAAGAAGCAGGCGAAGATCTAGCGCGACTGGGAATTCAGATTGACGTGTTCAATCCGCAGTCGATTACCGACACGCAGGGTTACATCGAAGCACTCGGCAAGAAACGCACGGCCGAGGTTCAGCGTGACGCCTCGATTGGCGAAGCTGAAGCGCAGGCTGAAGCCAAGAAGCGATCGACGACGGCGGCGCAACAGGCGGAAGTGGTCAACCAGGAAAATGAAAAGATCATGGCCGAAGCCACCAAGCGCACGGATGTTGCCAGACAGCAGTTTTTTGCAGAAGTAGCGACGGAAACGGCGACGGCGAGCCAGGCTGGACCTTTGGCGACAGCGCGCGCAAAACAGAGCGTCGTCGTCGCCGAAGTAAAGATTGAAGAGGAGCAGGCGCGGGCGTTGATCGCGGTGGAAGAGCAAAACATCAAGCGCGAGGAAAAGAAGCAGGAAGCCGATGTCGTTGTGCCGGCGAAGGCAAAAGCCGACGCGCAGGTGAAAGAAGCGCTCGGCTATCAGTTGGCGCAGGAAGCGCGCGCCTCCGGCGACAACAAGGCGATCATTTTGCGCGCCGATGCGGAATCGCACAAGCGCAAGGTTGAGGGCGAAGGTTTGGGTGTTGCTATTGAAGCCGAAGGTCTGGCAAAAGCAAAGGTAACGCGGCAGACCGGTTTGGCAGAGGCGGAAGTTATCAAGCAGAAGCTTCTCTCCGAAGCAGAGGGATTGTTGAAGAAAGCGGAGGCTTACAAGCAATTCAGCCAGGCAGCGATTCTTCTGGAGGTCGTGCGCGAGTTGCCGCCGGTGGTCACCGCGTTTGCATCAGTGTTTGGCGCGATAGCGGCGCCGATGAGCAACATCGACAAGGTCATCGTGTATGATGGCGGCGGCAGCGGCGACGGCAAGGACAATTCGCTGACGCGCTTGGCGATGATGGGTCCAAAGATGATTAGCCAACTTCTCGACAGCGCGCAAGCGATGGGGTTTGATATTGAGGGACTGCTCAACCTCGCGAAAATCAAGGTGGAAGCAGTAGACAAGTCGGTGAGTACGGTGGACGGAAAATAGAAGTCTATCAGACACGGATGAGTAAGGTCAGTTCACACCCAGCGCCGGCAAGCTAAACACTTGACAGCGCGGGGTGGAAAGACTTAATTTGGCTCACTTTGCCGGAGTGGTGAAATTGGTAGACGCACCGGACTCAAAATCCGGCGGGCCATAAACCCGTGGGGGTTCGATTCCCCCCTCCGGCATTAAGTTACAGCAATGACTTACGAGAATCGCTCAAGAAAACATGGCTGAAAACACATATCCGCACCCGTTGCAAATCAATCACATAGCGCAAACGAATCAGTGACCAGTTACAATTGTAACTGCCTACTTTAGATCGTCAAGCTTGACGCCAGTGATGCTCGATCCGGAAGCACGTTCGGCGAGTCTGGCATTGGATAGGTTTTGATAATAGTTGAGAGTTGTGCTGGCATTCTTGTGGCCAAGCGACTTTGAGACGTAATAGAAGTCGCCGGTTCGCATGATCTCGCGAATGGCGAAAGTGTGACGCAGATCGTACGGTCGATAGTCCTTGAAGCCGACCTTGGCCTTGATCGTCCGCCAGCGATCGTAGATTTTGTCTTTGTTGAAAAGCGGGAAGTCATGGCCATTGTCGAATAAGTATTTCCCTTTGCATGGTAGCTGGGCGATCACCATCACCGCGGTATCGTTGAGCGGTACCATCGGAGCGCTCTTGCGGCTATTGGATGCTGAAGTAGGGAAGGCGAGAAACTTCCGGCTCCGCGATTTTCCGTCACCGTCCTTGAATCTGTAGTCCTTCACCCATGCGGTCTCGGCTTTGCACAAATGCCCGGTCCGTAGTCCGGTCTCTGCAAGCAGGATTAGAAACGATCGGCAGATCGGGTCCGCCGCCTCGAGAATCTTCTCAATAATGTCTTGTGGGATTTCCTGGCCGCGGCCGGGATTCTCGCGATTTTTTTTGACTGAGATCTTATTCGGAAGGACGCCGCGGACTGCGTCGACGTAACGGTTTGCAGTAACCGGTGACCTGCCGTCTTGTTCGACAAGCCATGTGAGGTAATCCTGAAGCACATCTGTGTTGACTTCATCGGCATTTCGGATATCGGTCACTTCGCAGTAGCCGATGAAATTTCGGATACGCGCCACGTCCGTGATGATCGTGCTGGTTTCTTTCCTCGAAGAGCGCTCCTGCTCGCGCAGCGCTGACAGGAGCTGATCCTCGATTCTGGAGAAGGAATCGCGGCGAGTTTTGACTGCCTTGCCGCGGCGAAGAGCGCCGAGAATTCGGTTCAACTCGACGTGGGCTTCAGTTTCATTCTTCGTCTTGCTTGAGACGTATTGCCGGTTGCCTGCGGAATCGCGAAACCAAATCCACCAAAAGGGAGAACCGGCGCGCTTGTAGACGCCGCCGGAACTTGTTGCCGTATTTGCTGTTGCTTTTTTCGTCAACTTTGTTATCTTCTCAGCGTACCATTCATAGTGGTTCAGAAACTGCGAACACTGCCGATATTCCTATTGCGGAGGGAATTGTGAATTCAACCAAATCAAATGAACAGTTGAGCCAGGAACAAGAGTGCTTTCAAAAGATCCGTGAGGACTTTGAGAGAAAGTATCCGTTCCTAAAGATTCTCGACAAATCTGAGCCGATGACGCCGCTTCGGCGCGGTGATTTTGAGTACAAGATTGTTCCATCTTAGGTGGGCCTCACCTGAGCTCGAATCTGAAGTCCTGCCTTCCTGTGGACAAAATATTTCATGAAGCTATTCGCCTGAACATGAGCCTCTGAGCGAACATAGAGTTCCCATATTTTTGACCACAACTCCGAATCGATTTGCTCGACTGTAACACAATCAAACCCCCACTCAATTAGCTGCGGTGCCCGAATTCCGGTTGCGTGAGATCGCTCTTGACCGTGCGTGATGAATTTCTCAGCCGTCCCCTCTATCATTTTTTCGTCGTGACACTTGAGCAGGCCGAGCTTGAGCAGATCCTTAGCCGTCAAGAAAGCTTGTTCTGTCGCTCTGTAAGCCTGGGCAAGCATGACCGGGTCAATATGCTCAGCAACCTTCGCCAGCATTACGATACGCTGAGACCCAGCGGGAATGTTATCGAAATCCTCCATTAGGTTCTCATATGCGCTAATAATATCAGTCGCTGGCACAGCTGAAACTTGATTTCCTGAGCGAAACTGGAATTGAGGGTCAATTGGCCCCAACTCCGAGGTCTCGCTCATCAGGATGCAATCGGCACCGAATGTCAGCACAGTTGCGGCACTCATGGCGAATTTCGGAATTATTACTCTGAGATCGCCCGCGAAGGAACGGAGGGTC
>CAVPQS010000088.1:0-21504 GCA_963707485.1 uncultured bacterium | reverse complement strand
AGCGACTTCCAATCCAACTTTGGGAACAACTGCGGCCTACTCGGGAAACAAGAACAAGGTCTATACATTCACAGTCGGCGGCACCGGAACACAGACAGTCGGTTCGGGCGATATTACGCTGAACTGGAGCGACGGAATCAATACGGGTTCAATTCTCGTCAGCTCGGCGGATACTGAAGTGGAACTCACCGGCGCCGGCAGCGACGGCTTGAAGCTCAGATTTGCGGCAGGACAATTGGTTTCCGGCGACACATTCCGCGTGCAGACGTTTGCGCCTCTGCTGCAAAACGCACAGGACGCGGAGATCACAGTGGGATCGACTGACGGCGGCGGATCGCCAATAACGATCAAGAGTGAGAGCAACATCGTCAAAAACGTAATCGGCGGATTGACGCTCAATTTGAAGAAGAAGTCAGACGACGTTGCCGTGAATATCCTGGTTGAGCGCGACACCAGCAAGATCGAGGACAGTGTCAACACGTTCATCGATAAGTTCAACGATGTGCTCGGGGCTATCGACGAGCAATTCAAGCATGATCCGGAAGCCAGCGAGGATACCGGCATATTGTTCGGGGACCGGACGTTGTTGATGCTGCAGGATTCGATGCGCAGCAAGATAACGTCGCGCGTCGGCGGACTTGAGTCGGATTACAATATGCTGGCATCCATCGGTATCCGTATCGGCTCCACCGGTAAGCTCGCAGTGGTTGACCGTGCCAAACTGCAGGATGCAATAACAAACAATATCGATGACGTACAAAAGCTCTTTGCAGCATCGGGCGATTCGAGCAACGCAAAAGTATCGTTCGTCTCAATGGGAAATAAGACGAAAACTTCAGAGGACGGATATAGCGTCAATATTACCCAAGCGGCAGCGAAAGGCTACATGCGCGGCGCGAGCGTTGCCGACCCGGAGGCGACGCCGATTGTGATCACCTCAGCCAACAAGAATATGGCGTTCCGGGTTGACGGCGTTTTGTCGGATACGATTACACTTTCCGAAAAGACGTATTCGTCATGGAACGAAGTCGTAACTGAGGTCCAACAGAAGATTAATACAGACAGCAAGATTGGGAAGATGGGCGTTGAAGTTGGCTCCTTCGATAACGGCGAAGACGGCTATTTGACGCTGACGTCGGGGACTTACGGAAAGAATTCGAAGATCGAATTGCAGACGTCGGTAAATTCCTCGGCATTCACCGCTCTCGGCTTGGCGATGGCGCAATCGTTTGAAGGGCGGGACGTAGCCGGCACGATAAACGGAGAAAAGGCGACCGGTTCGGGGCGCGTCTTGACCGGCAATGATGGAAATGCGACAACGGCAGGACTGAAGCTGATGGTCGAGTTGGCGGACAGGGAGGTTGGGTCGGAAGTCGACGCGACAATAAAGGTATCGCGCGGCATTGCATCGTTGGCGCAGGATTTCTCCGACTCGATCACCAAGAGTGTGGACGGAACTTTGGCGCGACGCACAAAGGCGCTGGAGAACCAAATCAAGGATATCGAAGAGCGCGTGACGGATATGAATCAGCGGATGGAAATCAAACGGCAGCGGCTGCTCGAAAAATTCCTGGACATGGAGAGCTTAATCGGGCAATTGAACCAGGAATCATCGTATCTCGCGGCGCAATTGAATCAGATTTCGGAAAACTTTTCACAAATAGTCTCCAACAACGGCGGATAGTAACAGGATGAACAAGAATCTTGCGACATATCAACGAGCCCAGGTCAGCGGAGCCAGCCAGCGCGATCTGATCGTAATGTGCTATAAGGGCGGAATAAAGTACCTTGTCGATTCACGGCAGCGGCTGGAAGCGGGGGACGTCAACGGATTCAGCGAATCGATTGAAAAGGCACATCGTGTCATAGTGCATCTTTACACGACTCTTGACATGGAGAAGGGCGGCGAGATCGCGCAGAAACTTGCCGAACTGTATGCTTACATGATCAATCAGATCTATCTGCTGAACGCGACGAAGAACAGCGAGCTCTTCGACGGGATTATCAAAGTAATGACAACATTGAAAGAGGGCTGGGAGAATCTCGACTCCCGAGCATTACAAGGGGCAAATGCAGGAAGTGTGGCGCAGGAAACACCGGCGCAGCAGGCAGTATCAGTTCAGATATGAGGGTGCCATGGAATACAGTGATGTCACGAAGTTAGAGACCCGGCTGGTCGCGGGGCTGAAGGAAGAATACTCGTTTTATCAGTCGCTTTTCATCATCATCGATAAGCAGCGCGACTATATCAAGTATGACAAAGAGCAGAAGATCGTCGATCTCTACGGAGAGGTCGAACGTATTGTCGTGCGCATTAACGAATCCGAAACCGCGATTAATCAATTAAAGAACGAGAATAAGAATCTTTTCAGCCTGGCTGCCTCGGCGCCGGAAGTTCGCCGGCTGGTGAACTCGATCACGACGCTGATTTCAAAAACGCTCAAGCTTGTGCAGGAGAATGAAGAAATCGCGTCAGCGAAGTACGACAAGATCAAAGAGCAACTGCTTCAATTGCAGCAGGGTAGGAAAGTGACTGATTATTTAACAGTTCCGCAGAATTCCGCCCTCTATGTCGATAAGAAGAATTAGGGGCAGAGATGAAGGTTTACGGCATCCAGGCTGGACCAACCGTCCAGCGCGGGGAACAGATGACAAGGAAGAAAGACAGACAGGCTGCAGCACAGCAAGGCGCGGGCAAATTGTCGACCGGGTCGCAGAGTAAAAAGAAAACCGACAACGCAACATCGACCGCTTCGGCAAAAGGATCGACGATTGTCAAGAAGGGCGGTCAGCCGGTGAACCAATATGCTGACTCCTATCAGCCGAGTCGGGCGAGTACGGTAGCGCCGTTGCGATCCGATAAGATTGAGCACGCGCGGGCGATGATAAAGAACAACGGTTACAACAATCCCCAGGTTCTGGAAGCCATAATTGACAGGTTAGTATTCGCGCTAAAGGAATAGCCATTTAACATGATAACAGAGCAGCAAGCGATCACTCCGGAAGAAAAACTCCGCCGGAAACTGAGTGGTATTACCAATCTGCCCTCGCCGCCGTTGGTTTTCAATCAAATCACAAAAATCATCAATAATCCGCGAACTTCGGTGAAGGACGTCGCTGCCATTATGTCCGAGGATGCCGCAATGAGCGCCAAGGTGCTGCGCTTGTCCAACTCGGCGTTTTATGGCGCCCGCAGCGAGATCACGGGCATTCGCCAGGCCGTGCTGGTGCTCGGGTTGGAGGCGATCAAATCGCTGGTGCTGTCGTCGTCGGTGTTCGACATGTTCAAGTCGCATAAGCTTGACCCGGAGTTCCAGGAGTCATATTGGCGTCATTCGCTGGCGACGGCGATCGGCGCGCGCATCGTGTCGCAGTATCACCGGGTGGCGCGCGGGCTTGATCCGGAAGTGGCATTCTCTGCCGGGCTGCTTCATGATATCGGCAAGTTAATCACCTGCTGTTTCTTGCCCGACGAGCACAAGCAGATTGTGGAGTATCGCGAAATTCACCAGGTTTCCGATTATCAGGCGGAAGTTGCTACGGTCAACCATCCGCACACTTTGGTGGGCCGGATGCTAACGGCCAATTGGAAACTCCCGGTTTCGATTCAGCGAGCGATCGAGTACCATCATTTCCCGCTGGACGATAATGAAGAGAGCAGGACCTATTCGCACATTATCCATTTCGCGAACTATTTATCAAAGCGGACATTGGGCGGCAAGGTTACCGAGTACGACAATTGGTCGCAGCTTTCACCGCTGGTGCATGCAGAATTGGATTTGACTGAAGAAGTCATCGATGCGTTCTGCAGCAAACTGCGCGAGGAGTACGCCGCGAGCAGTACTTTCATGCAACTGGCGATGGCTTAGTTCAGGCGATTCCCGGGCTATCTAACGTCCTCCGATTTTTTCCTTTACATCTAATTAGTGCGGTCGTATCCTGATCGTCGCGAATTTAGCGACACGATTTCAGGCGTTTTGCCACTTGAATAATAGCGAGGACGACCCACAAGTGAAAATATCTTCAGTACCATTTTACCGGTTGAAAATCTCCAAGGCAGAAATTGACAAAGTAAATCAGACGTTGCGCAGCGGCTGGCTCACCACGGGAAAAGTAACTCAGCAATTTGAAACTGAATTTGCGGAATATGTCGGCGCACAGTATGCGGTAGCGGTTAATTCCTGCACTGCGGCTCTGCATCTTTCCTTGATTGCAGCCGGAGTCGGACCGGGCGACGAGGTTATCACGACGCCATACACCTTTGTCGCGACGACGGAGACGATCATACAGTGCGGAGCGCGAGTTGTTTTTGTCGATACGGAACGCGATTCGTTTAATATCAATTTGGACCAGCTTGAGAAGGCGATAACACCCCGGACGAAGGCGATCGTGCCGGTTTATATTGCCGGTTATCCATCGGATTTGCGCCGGATCGAAGCGATCCGCAAGAAACACAAAGTGGCTGTGATCCACGATGCGGCCCACGCGCTGGGGACGGTCTGGGGAAAAACGATGGTCGGATCGACTCCTGACCTGACTTGTTTTTCATTCTACTCGACGAAGAATCTCACGACCGGAGAAGGGGGGATGATCACGACTAACTGCAAAAAGCATATGGAGCAGTTGCGGATCATTGCTCTGCATGGCATGTCGAAAGGCGCCTGGAACCGCTACACCGGCGCGGGCTCGTGGAAGTACCAGATTCTCGCGTTGGGCTACAAATATAATCTGCCGGACATGGCGAGCTCGCTGGGGTTGATACAGCTTAGGAATTTTGAAAGGATGCAGTCGGCGCGACGCCGGGCTGCGGGACTGTACGGCAAGTATCTTAGCGATGTCGAGGAACTAATCCTGCCGCAGGAGCCGGAAAGCGGCAAACATGCGTGGCATTTGTACATTGTCAAATTGCGCACGGGCGGCGAAAAACTGCGCGATCGTGTGATCGAGGAGTTGAAAGCTGCCGGCATTGGGACATCAGTGCATTTCATTCCCCTATACTTGCACCCGTATTACAAGAAGCATTATGGACAGAGCCGGCGCGAATTCCCAAACAGTTTTGCGCACTATCAGGGCGCGATTACGTTGCCGCTTTTCGTGGATATCAAGGAAGAAGAAATCAAGTACGTCGCCGACTCGCTGCGCAAGATTCTCCAGCGCAGCCGCAAGAAATAAGCGCGGCGGCCGCTCAACAGCCTATGCAAAGGCTCTTTGATATAATCCTCGCGACCGGAATTCTGGTAATTTCATCACCAGTTTGGCTGTTGGCGACGGTGGCACTGTTGATATTCGATTTTGGCAGTCCATTTTTCTTGCACCAGCGAATTGGCAAAGATGGCAAGCCATTCCGACTGGTAAAATTCCGCACCATGCGCGCGAGAAAGGAAGCAGGATCGAATTTGACTGTCTCCGGCGACGCGAGGATAACCGGAGTTGGGCGAGTTCTGCGTCGATTGAAGATCGATGAACTTCCGCAGCTATTGAATGTACTCTCCGGCTCGATGAGCATGGTTGGTCCGCGTCCGGAAACACCAGAGTTCGTCGCGATATATTCGGCGGAGCAGCGCGAGATTCTCAGCTACCGCCCGGGACTGACTGACCCGGCATCGATAAAATACAGGCACGAAGAGCTGGTCCTCGCGGGCCACGACGACCCAATTGCGGCGTACAAGTCGATAGTGTTGCCGGATAAGATTTCGATGTCATTAGAATATCAGAAACGGCGCAGCCTGGGCGGCGATTTAGCGATAATCGGGCATACGATAGGAGCGATTTTTCATCCGCCCCCGAAAAGATGAAATGTCGGGGTTAATTGTGACGCGAGTCGATGGTGAAACCGCTTGACAAACTGGATGTTAGGGCATAAAATAAAAGCCCAAGAATCGTGGGCGATTAGCTCAGCTGGTTAGAGCGCCTGCTCGACACGCAGGAGGTCATTGGTTCGATCCCGATATCGCCCACCATGAATGCCTCAATTCTGGGGCTATTTTTGTTGTAAGGAATGTTGACTAATGGCATTGGAACTGAAATTTCCTGACGGAACGATTAAGTCGTTTCCGGACGGCACCACCGGCTACGATGTAGCTCATTCGATTTCGCCGCGCTTGGCTCAGGAAGCGTTGGCGGTAACCGTTGACGATGAGATTTACGACCTCGCACGACCGCTTCCGAAAGGCGGCGAGTTCAAAGTTCACACTTTCGATACACCGCAAGGAAAGTGGGTGTTCTGGCATTCATCGGCGCATGTGATGGCCGAAGCTGTGCAGGATCTTTTCCCCGGGACGAAGCTGGCGATCGGTCCGCCGATTGATGAGGGATTCTACTACGACTTCGACGCGGAGAAGCCGTTTACTGACGAAGACTTGGCGCGCATCGAAAAGCGCATGGCCGAGATAGTTGCCGGCAGCTACAAATTTGAGCGTGAAGACGTTTCCCGTGACGAAGCAATCCGGCGCGCCCAGGCTGGGAACGAACCGTTCAAGATCGAACTGATCGGAGGTCTTCAGGACGGCACGATTTCATATTACAAGCACGACCATTTCATCGACCTTTGCCGTGGCCCGCATCTGCCGTCGACTGACAAAATCAAGGCCTTTAAGCTTCTCTCGGTTGCTGGGGCTTACTGGCGCGGCGACGAGAAGAACAAGATGCTGCAGCGGATATACGGCGTTTCCTATCCAAAGAAGGCGATGCTTGACGATTACATCAAGCGCCTCGAAGAAGCTAAGAAGCGCGACCATCGTAAGCTCGGCAAGGAATTGGGTCTTTTCACTATTGCGGAGGAGACGGGCGGCGGACTTCCGTTGTGGCTGCCTAAGGGCGCGCTGATGCGGCACTTGATCGAGAACTTCTGGAAAGAGACCCACCTTGCGAATGGCTACGATCTCGTAATTTCACCGCACATCGCCCGGTTGCATCTGTGGGAGACGTCCGGTCATACCGGATTCTATCGCGAGAACATGTACTCGCCGATGGATGTGGATAACGAGAAGTACCAGATCAAGCCGATGAATTGCCCCTTCCACATCATGATGTACAAGCAGAATTTGCATTCGTATCGCGAGTTGCCGCTCAGGTGGGCGGAACTGGGCACGGTCTATCGTTATGAACGCGGCGGGGTCTTGCACGGTCTTTTCCGCGTACGCGGTTTCACGCAAGATGACGCGCATATCTTTTGTACTCCGGAGCAGCTCGAGGCGGAAGTGCTGGGCGTCCTCGATCTAACCGTACAGATTCTTGGCGCTTTTGGTTTTCACGACTACCACATCTATCTGTCGACGCGACCGGAAAAAGCGATTGGCGAGCCGTTGTTGTGGGAGACTGCTGAGGGATCTCTGCGCAAGGCGCTGGAAAAACGGAACATGAAGTACGATGTCGACGCCGGGGGCGGAGCGTTTTATGGTCCGAAGATCGACATCAAGATTCGCGATGCGATGCAGCGCGAGTGGCAGTGCACTACGGTGCAATTTGACTTCAATCTGCCGCAACGATTCGATCTGACTTACATCGACTCGGATGGGCAAGCGAAGCAACCGTACATGGTTCATCGAGCCATTCTTGGATCACTGGAGCGGTTCTTTGGAGTTCTAATCGAGCACTTTGGCGGATTTTTCCCGATGTGGATCGCGCCGGTGCAGGCAAAGGTAATTCCGATTACTGATAAGCAGATGGACTTTGCGATGGCGATTCACCGCAAACTCCTGGCGGCCGGCATACGTTCTGAATTTGATGATCGTTCGGAGAAAATTGGTTACAAGATTCGCGAAGCCGAGACGGCGAAGATTCCATACATGCTTGTCGTTGGAGCGAAGGAAGTCGAAAGCGGCCATGTTGCGCTGCGGCAGCACGGGCAGGGGGATATCGGTGTTTTCACACTAGAAGCGATCATCGAGCGGTTTAAGTCGGAAATTTCGAGCCGCGAACTACCAAGACAGCCCGTGGAGTGAGAATAACCAGGTCTTTGCCAACCAATAGCTTGAATTTTTTACTTGGCGGATTGGCCGACTTGATGTATAATTACAGACTTTCTGCTATGGCAGAGGTATGTTCAATTTCGCAACGGAGGTAATGCAATAAGCAAGAGAAAGCCAGAAATCAGAGTGAATGCGATGATTCGCATCCCCGAGGTAAGGGTGATTGACCATGATGGCCAGCAAGTCGGAGTGATGCAGACCAGAGATGCACTTGAGCTGGCTCAGAGTCGCGGACTTGACTTGGTTGAGATTTCACCGACCGCCAGACCGCCGGTTTGCAAGGTCCTTGATTTCGGCAAATATAAGTACGAGCTGCAGAAGAAATCGCGCGTGACCAAGAAGAAACAGCATGCGATAACGATGAAAGAGATGCAGTATCGGCCGAAAATTGATGAGCATGACTATCAATTCAAGACCAGGCATGTGATCGACTTCCTGAAGGAAGGACACAAGGTCAAGGTGCTGGTGCAATTCCGCGGACGCGAAATGGCGCACAAAGAATTTGGCGAGAGAGTAATGGAACGGTTGGCCGTCGATTTGGCGGAATTTGCCGTTGTTGAAATTGCCGCGAGAATGGAAGGGTCCACGCTCTCGATGGTGGTAAACCCGAAAAATGAGATTTTGAAGAATAAAGGAACAGAAGATGCCGAAGGTGAAAACGAATAGAGCAGCGGCCAAACGTTTCAAGAAGACGGCCAGCGGCAAGATTAAGCACAAACAGGGATTTGCCCGGCATATCCTGAGTAAGAAGTCGGCCAAGAGAAAAAGACAATTGCGCAAGTCCGCCTATGTCTCAAGCGCCGATCAAAAGAAGCTGAAGTATTTGCTTCCCTACGATTGATTGGATAGGAATTTTTTTAAGGAGTTGAGATATGCCACGCGCAACAAATAATGTAGCATCCCGCGCCCGCCGCAAAAAAGTATTAAAACGGGCCAGGGGCGGCTTTCACGGCCGCAGCAAACTGTTGAGAACTGCAAAAGAGACGGTTCAAAAAGGACTAACCTACGCTTATCGCGACCGGAGAAATCGCAAGCGGGATTTCCGCCGCTTGTGGATTACCCGTATTTCGGCCGGTTGCCGGATGGCGGGTGTCAGCTATTCATTATTCATGAATGGACTCAAGAAGGCGGGCGTGAATCTTGATCGCAAGGTTCTTGCTGACATGGCTGTCCGCGACAACGCTACTTTTGTTAAATTGACCGAATTAGCTAAAAGCGCATAACCATGCCCGAATCCTCGGCCGCGGACATATTGGCTCAAGCCAAGAATGACCTTGCTGCCAGCCAGGCTCCGGAACAGGTCGAAGCTTTCCGCGTAAAGTACCTTGGGAAAAAAGGTATTGTTACGGGGATGCTTAAGGCTTTGGCCGATCTTGCGCCGGATCAGCGCCGAATAGTTGGCCAGCAAGCAAACGAATTACGACAGCAGATCGAGCAGCTTCTAAGCGAGAAGCAAGCTTCCTTCGGCGGGCAGAAATCCCACTCCGTTCGAGCAGTTGACTACACACTGCCGGGAAAGCGATACCCAAGTGGCAAGCTTCACCCGATCACGCAAACGCTCAACGACATCACGGATATCTTTCATGGCATGGGTTTCGAAGTTGCGCTCGGTCCGGAAATCGAGACCGAATATTACAATTTCGGCGCTTTGAATTTTCCACCCGATCATCCGGCGCGCGACATGCAGGATACATTTTACATAGGCAAGGATCTCCTGCTGCGGACGCACACATCGCCGATTCAAGTGCGGGAATTCGAGAAACGCAAACCGCCGGTTCGCATTATCGCACCGGGAAGGACGTACCGTCAAGAAGCTATCAGCGCACGGGCGTATTGCGTGTTCCACCAGGTTGAAGGATTTTATGTCGACCACGATGTTACGTTCGCTGACCTCAAGGGTGTGCTCACGGCATTCGCGCAAACGTACTTCGGCAGCGATGTCAAGATGCGCTGGCGCCCGAGTTACTTTCCGTTTACCGAGCCGTCGGCGGAAGTCGATATTTCATGCTTTTTGTGCGGCGGCAAGGGCTGTCGGATTTGCAAGCATGAAGGGTGGCTTGAGATTCTCGGCTGCGGGATGATTGATCCCAACGTGTTCAAGGCGGTAAACTATGACCCGGAGGAAGTTTCCGGTTATGCGTTTGGAATGGGCATAGAGCGCATAGCCATGTTGCGTCATCAGATTGACGACATACGTCTATTCTTCGAGAATGATCTTCGCTTCCTCAATCAGTTTTAACGGGCAGGACAATGCAGATATCTTACAATTGGCTCAAAGAGCTTGTCAATTTTGATCTTGATCCTCATCAACTCGCCGAAAAACTAACATCAATCGGCACTGCCGTTGAGAGCGTCGAACCTGTCGCCGCCGGACTCGATAATGTTGTGGTTGCCAAGGTTGTCGCCTGCGATCCGCATCCAGCCAAAGATAACCTCAAAGTTTGCAGAGTCGAATTGGGCCGCGACATCCAGATGACGGTCGTGTGCGGCGCGCCGAATGTGCGGATCGGCATGAAGGCGGCATTGGCTCTGCCGGGTGCGAAACTGGCGGGCGATCTCACAGTCCAAAGCGTTGATAAGTTCGGCGTTCTTTCGGAAGGTGTGTTGTGCAGTCAGGCGGAATTGGGTCTATCGGATGATCACAGCGGGTTGATGGAAATCGATCCGGCGATCAAGTCCGGCGCCGATCTGAAGACTGCGTTAAATTTAGAGGATCACGTTCTGAGTTTCGATTTGACTCCGAATCGCGCGGATTGTCTTTCGGCGATCGGAATCGCAAGGGAAATTTCAGTTATTGTCGGGTCGCCAATAAAGAGACCCGCGGTGGAAATCAAAGAATCTAGCGACCAGGCCGCTACTCAAGTCGAAATTGTGATTGACGATCTTGAGGGTTGTCCTCGCTATGCGGCACGAGTCATAAGAGCGATCAAGATTGGCCGCTCGCCGTGGTGGATGCAACAACGGCTATTGGCATCGGGTGTCCGCTGCATCAACAATATCGTTGACATCGGCAACTACGTGATGCTCGAATATGGCCAGCCGCTGCATGCATTTGATTTTGACAATTTTTCGCAGCCAAAGGTTGTTGTCAAGCGAGCTGCGGCGGGCGAGTCGTTCACAACTCTCGACGGCGTCGAGCGTAAGTTAAGCGAAGATGTTCTGCTAATCACTGATGGAAACACTCCGGTGGCAATCGGCGGCATTATGGGCGGTCAATTCTCGGAAGTAAGCGATAAGACGACGAACCTGCTTCTGGAAGGCGCTTACTTTAATCCATCGATAATTCGGCGCGGACGCAAGCACCTTGGGTTGACATCCGAGGCGCAGACGCGCTTTGAGCGGGGAGCGGATCCGAACATCATTTCAGCGGCGCTCGATCGAGCAGCGTCTTTGATAGAGAAATATGCCGGCGGTAAGGTCGCCAGCGGTATAGTCGATTTTTATCCGAACCGCATTGAACCGATAAAGCTGGAGCTGCGGCCAACGCGCGTGAATCAGATTCTCAAGACAGAGATGAGTTCGCCGACGATGATTGACATTCTCCAGGGCCTTGAGTTCAAGGTAACGCCGGGGAAGAACGTCACCGTGGAAGCGCCGACATTCCGGCCGGACGTGACGCGCGAGATAGATGTCATCGAAGAAATTGCCCGAGTATACGGTTATGAAAAGATTCCGGTTGTCATGCGTGCCGGCGGGGATTTGGTCGTGTCGCGTGACGCGACAGCGATCTTTACCGACAGGCTGAAGCAGACGATGTTAGGACAGGGTTATTTTGAAGTAGTAACGAACAGTATTGGCGATCCTAAGATGATCAACCAGGTTGATCCGGCGATCAAGGGTGTTGAAATTCTGAATCCAATATCCGAAGATCTGAAATGGCTCAGGCCAAACTTGCTGACAGGGTTACTCAACGTTGTTTATCAGAACGTTAGTCACCAGGTTCGGACCGTTAAGATTTTTGAAATCGGATCAGTCGTAACCAATTTACCTGGGCAGACGCCCGCGGAGACGCCGAGGTTTGGACTGGCACTTTCCGGCACTGATACTGAAGAGAATTGGTCATTCCATCCTTCTGATTTTGGACTACAGGACCTTCAAGGAGCAATCGATTCGATCGCGGGCTTGGTTAAAGGTAAACTGGAGATTGCGCCAAGTCAGGAGCAGGTGTTTGATCCGGCATGTTCGTTCCAAGTAAGCTTAGATGGGCTGCCTGTAGGTAGATGTGGAAAAGTCCGAGCTAACGTCTTGAAGTCCTTCAGCATCAAGTTCGACGTTTTTGCGCTTGAGTTGGAATTTGGGGTGCTTGCGGCGAGTCATCGAGGATACTCGACTTATGTTCCTTTGCCGCGATATCCGGGAATCGACCGGGACATTGCAATTGTCGTTGACGAGTCAACACAAAGCGGCACAATAGTTAATGCCATCAGGAAAGCAGGCGAAGAGAATCTGCGGGAAGTCATCGTCTGGGATATTTACCGGGGCAAGCAGATCGGCGCCGGTAAGAAGTCGATTGCCTACAGATTAGTTTTCAGGAATGAAAGTAAAACTTTAACTGATGATGAAATAGATAACGTATTTAATAAGATAGTTTGGTCGCTGAAGAGCGAATTCGGGGCCGAGCTAAGATCATAGGAAGTACGTGATGAATCCATTGGAAAAGCTGCAGTCGAAGGTGACCGAATTGGTTGCCAAGTACGAGTTAATTGAAGCGGAGAAGACCGAAGTGGAAGTCGAGTGCGAGTCGCTCCGAAAGCGGATTAGCGCCCTTGAAACCGAGATTCGGATGCTGAACAACGAGAACTCGAAGTTATCGAAGTTGTTGCAGGCTACAAATGAAGTGGCTTTGAAGAGGATTTCGAAGATAGTTGACAAGATTGATCAGTTTCAAACGGAACTTAAAATTTCTTGACACTTGTTGTTAAACATCTTAACATTAATGTAACACGAACATAGATTTTGGGTTAGCAGTAAAGCGTAGCTAAGTTTGGAAATCTTGATTCACTCTTATGGAAGATAAAAAACAGACCGTCACGGTTAACATTTACGGTGAGGACTATCCGATCCGGGGGGATGCTGATTCCGAGTATATCATACAGGTTGCATCCTATCTCGATGCGAAAATGCGCGAAGTAGCGCAACGCAGCGGCAATAAGTCACCGTCAAAGGTTGCCATATTGGCAGCTATGAACATTACCGACGAGTTGTTTCGGGCGCGTCACGCCTCTTCCGCGGAAGTGAAAACACTTGAGGAAAAGACGCAGACAATATTAGAGTGGTTGGAGGCCAAGTTGCCTTCAGAGCCTGCGCGCTGATCCTCGATCCAATCCCTACCCCACACATGCTTCTCCCAAAGTCGTTCTTTTAATATATAACGAGTCCGGGCTATTCTTTCGAAACCGGACGGGAGAATTCAATGTCGGAATACTACCTTCTCATCATTGGGATAGTGGGTGCAGCGATTATAGCTGCTGCCGTCACTCATCTGTTGGCGAGTAAGGCATCATTCGGCAAGATCAAACGCGCCGAGAACGACGCAAAAAAGATTGTCGAGGATGCTCTCAAAGACGCGGAAATCCGCAAGAAAGAGGCGCTACTTGAGGCCAAAGACGAATGGTACAAAGCCAAGGTTGCTTTCGAACGAGAACTGCAGAACAAAAAGACTGAATTTCAAAAACAAGAGAAGAAACTGTCTGAGCGGGAGATCAATCTTGATCGGAAAGTAGACATTCTCGATAAGAAGGAAAAAGACTACGTCAACAAGGAAAAGGTGCTTCAGCACCGGGAAACCGGAATCACCAAGCGCGAAAAAGAGCTTGAACAACTGGTAGCAGACCAGAACAAGCAGCTTGAACGCGTCGCCCAGATGTCCGCTGAGGAGGCCAAGCGAATGTTGATGGACAACTTGATCGGGCAGGCGAAAATGGAATCCGCCGCGTTGGTCAAGGAGATAAAAGAGAGAGCCGAAATGCAGGCGGAGAAGGAAGCCAAGGAATTCATTATCCAGGCTATCTACCGCTGTGCTGCTGAGCATACGGTCGAGTCCACGGTATCGGTCGTGCCGCTGCCGACGGACGAAATGAAGGGGCGGATTATAGGCCGCGAAGGCCGGAACATCCGGTCATTCGAGACGCTTACCGGTGTCGATGTGATTGTTGACGACACGCCGGAGGCCGTCATTCTTTCAGCTTATGATCCGGTGCGCCGTGAGATTGCGCGTATGGCATTGGAGAAGCTGGTCACCGATGGCCGAATACATCCAACGCGAATCGAAGAGGTCGTGGAAAAGGCCCAGAAAGAAATGTCAATCATGGTGCGTGAGGCGGGCGAACAGGCTTGTTTTGAGCTTGGAATCCACGGTCTTCATGATGACATCATTAATCTCATGGGCAAGTTGAACTATCGCACGAGCTACGGACAGAACGTGCTTGGTCACGTGAAGGAAGTGGCGATGCTCTGCGCATTGATGGCTGCCGAACTTGGACTGGACACGGAACTGGCCAAGCGCGCGGGGTTCTTGCACGATATCGGTAAGGCGATTGACCGCGAGACCGAGGGGACACACACACAGATCGGTATGGCGTTCCTGCGGAAGTACAACGAACACGAATATGTGATCAACGCAGTGGGATCGCATCACAATGATATCCCTCATATTTCGCCTTACGACGTCTTAGTTCAGGCGGCGGACGCGATTTCGGGCGCTCGTCCGGGTGCGCGGCGCGAACCGCTGGAAGGCTATATTAAGCGTCTCGAAAAACTGGAAGAGTTGGCGGACGGATTCAAAGGCGTTGCCAAAGCTTATGCGATTCAAGCAGGGCGCGAGGTGCGAGTAATCGTCGAGAATAACGAAATCGATGATGTGGGCGCTTCGGTGCTTGCGGGCGATATTGCCCGCAAGATTGAATCGGAAATGGAATATCCGGGTCAAATCAAGGTAACCGTAATTCGCGAGTCGCGCGCTATCGAATACGCAAAGTAGAGGCGCTGAATTGCGGATATTATTCATAAGTGATGTCGTCGGCAAACCTGGGAGGTGGATCATCTCCCAGATTCTGCGCGACTTTCGTGCTGAAAAGCGAATCGACTATACAATCTGCAATGTTGAAAATGCGGCCGGCGGTTTTGGCGTCACGCGGGAGATGTCGCGCAAGATGTTCTCGTACGGCATCGATATGCAGACTTCGGGCAACCACATCTGGGACCGGGAGGAAATTCGCGAGTATCTCAATGGCGGACCGAAATTACTGCGGCCGGCGAATTTTCCCTCGGGTGCGCCTGGAAACGGAATGTACATCGACAAACTTCCGGATGGCCGGATGATCGCGACGATGAACCTGATGGGACGCATCTACATGAAGGACATTGACTGCCCGTTTAAGACTGCGGATGGCGAATTGGCGATGCTGAACAAGCAGACCAACATCGTATTCGTTGATTTCCACGCTGAGACGACCTCTGAGAAGCAGGCGTTGGCGTACTATCTTGACGGTCGAGTGTCCGCCGTTGTCGGGACGCACACGCACATTCAAACGGCAGACGAGAAGATTCTGCCGAAGGGAACTGCATACATGACTGACGGCGGCATGACGGGTCCGCATGATTCGATCATCGGCATGAAGCACGAAGCAGCAATTAAGAGATTCTTAACTGGAATGCCGTACAAGTTCTCTGTGGCTGTCGATGACGTCAAGATGCAGGGAGTAATTGTTGAAGTTGACGATCAAACCGGCAAAGCGATCAGTATCGAGAGATATTCGATCAATGCGCCGGATGGCACGAATGCGGCTCTTTCGGATGACAAGGAGCCATGAGCGCACAATTAATTGACGGCGCCGAGACGTCGAAGAAGATCAAAGAAGAGCTCAAGCTCGAAGTTGAAGCTATGGCTTTAAGGGGGATAGTGCCGGGACTTGCGGCGGTATTGGTCGGCAATGATCCAGCATCAGAAATCTATGTAGCCTCAAAAGCTAAGAGCTGTAAAAAGGCGGGAATTTATTCAGAGGTTATAAGGCGCCCGGCGGAAACGACGCAGGAAGAATTATATGAACTGCTCGATTCGCTAAATGCCAACCCGCACATATCCGGGATATTGTTGCAGTCGCCAATCCCAAAGCACCTCGATGAATTTGCAGCATGCCTGCGGATTAGCCCCATTAAAGATGTCGATGGATTCCATCCCGACAATGTTGGCCGTCTCTTGATCGGTGAGCCGAGGTACCAGTCGTGCACACCATTTGGCGTACTGGAGTTGTTGCGAAGATATTCGATTGAATTGATGGGTAAGGAAGTGGTCATAATCGGCAGGTCGAATATAGTAGGAAAACCGCTGGCGGCGATGATGATGCAAAAGTGGCCGCAGACGAACGCCACGGTGACTGTCTGCCATTCCGCCACGCGAGATATATTCGAACATACGCGGCGAGCCGATATCGTGATTACGGCGCTTGGCAAGCCGGAATTCTTGCGCGGCGAGAACATCAAAGTTGGCGCAGTCGTAGTCGATGTTGGAATCAATCGTGTCGACGATGCAACGGTCGACAAGGGATATCGGGTAGTAGGGGATTGTCATTTCGAGTCGTGCGCGGCAAAAGCTGATTGGATTACACCCGTCCCCGGCGGAGTCGGCCCGATGACGATCGCCATGTTGTTGACGAATACAGTTCAAGCCGCGAGGCTGCAGAACAATTTGCGTTGATTCCTTCCGCCGTCGTTTGAGCGTATCGAGCAGTAACGAACACACTTACATAAACACAATTCTCCGAATCAGAAAGGATCCAAGCGATGCATTCCTCTTTGCTATCTAAATCAAAGCCTTTTCGGACCCTTGTTGTCCTTGGAATATGCCTTCTCGTTGCCGCTATTGCGGCCAAAGGCACACCGGCGCAACCGGAATCAGAACACAAGCACATGAACTTGCAGGTATTGGACAGCACCATTTCTCACGATGAATTGATTGACCAGATGGGCAAGTTCACGGCGGCGCTTGGCGTCGGATGCGACTATTGTCACGCGCCGGCGAAGGATCCGAACAGCCGCGAGATGGATTTCGCTTCCGACAAAAAGAAAGAAAAGCACATTGCGCGCGCCATGTTGCGCATGACGAAGGATATAAACTTGGCTTACCTTGGCAAGATTAACGAACTCGAGACTTCGCACGTGAAGGTGGAGTGCATGACCTGCCACCGCGGAAATACCGAACCGATACTGCTCGAGGATTTGCTGGCTGAGACACTGGCAGAGAAGGGGATGAGCGGAGTTGACTCTACTTATCGCGCACTGAGAGAAAACTATTATGGCAGCGGCACATTTGACTTTGGCGAACGAGTGTTGGTGCATCTCGCCTACGACATTTCGGAAGAGAACAGCAAGGATGCGCTGGCCCTGTTGAAACTTAACCAAGAGTTCAATCCGAAGTCGTCATTTAATCAGTGGGCAATGGGGCAATTGTATCTTACGACCGGTGACACCGCAATGGCGATCACAGAATACAAGAATGCGCTGCAACTCGATTCCAAGAACATGCGCGCCAAGCGTTCGCTTGAGGCCCTCGGAGTGCCGACCGAATAGTTCTTTAAGATACGATTCGGGACATGCGCCAATCGGCGCATGACCCGAATCTTCGTGAATCGATTGCAGGTCAACTTATTCCGGCCTCCGTTGGCCGTCTGGTCACTTGGCAGCCGGAGCGGCAAACGCATGCGCTTGCTCGGCAGCTTGCGGATTTACTGACAGAATCGCAATGCGGTTGAGCATTCGGTCCGCCGATTTTTTTTCGCCAAGCGCCTTCGACAGGAGGTCGGACACTTCGCCCTCGCAAATCAACTGCGCACAGGCGACTGCAGTTCCGTAGGCGGCAATCTCATAATGCACAATGCGCTGCGCAGCGGCGATCAGTCCGGCGTCAATTGCCGCGCGATTTCCATCGGAGTCCGCTATTTCCATTTCATTCTCGATCAATTGCGTCATGGCGCTGCAGGTTTCCTCGGCAAGCGGACTGCCGATCAGATAGCCGACTTGCTCGAGGCGGCGAATTTGCTCTTCCGTTTCGTGAACCTGTATATGCATGGCGCCCTTGAGCAACAAACTTTGAGCCGATTCGATCATATGCGGCAATGTCCTGGCAAGTTGCCTTTCTACGCTATATAAATCTGCAAGTTGTAACCAAAGGACATCGAAGAGGTGATTGAGTTTCATATTGCATTTCTCCATCGCGTCAGAAGTTGTCGATGTTTTCCGAATGCAGGAATAGTCGCCTACTGTGATATTCTGAATTGCCGATTGCCCTGGCAGCAATTGAATGCCCGGGTCAATCAGCGGATAGAACTTTACAATGGGCATCGCTAACTCATGCATGAATGTGATTGAGACTTGGCAATTCAAGAATTGCCATCGCAATTTGCTTACGATACGGCTGATTTCAAGTACTGCCGATTGATAGTCATCACCGCGACCTTGCAGAGCATTTGGTCCGTTGCTTTCTCTTCATTGAGAGTCTTGGTCAGCAGTTCGGCAATCTCGTTTTGGCCGGTGAGCCGCGCGAAAGCGCGGGCGGTGCCATATGAGCCAATTTCATAGTGTTCAATTTGCTGCAATGACGCGATTATTCCAGCGTCAATAACGTCGCGATCTTTGCTGGAAAAGAGGATAGACTTGCAGTCGGCGATCAAGCCCTCCATGGCCCGACAATTGTTCCCGGAAAGATCCGTAGCGATTTTGGCGCCGATTTGTTCGAGCCGCCGGAGATGCTCCTCAGTCTCTCGTTCGTGTCGTTTGAGTATGAGCCTGAGCTGCGCATTGCTCGCTTCCTTTTCCATCGCTACGAGTGCGCAGGAAATCTGGACTTCAGCGCTGAATAGGTCCCTCAACAACACCACAAGCACATCGGAAAGGTTTCGGAGCGTCATATTGCTCTCCTTCCTTAGCAGGTTTGGATTAACTGCCAAATTATGGCAGTGTCTAACTTAAAGAAGTTAGCGATGCAAGCTATCGCACCTCACTACTTGATGAATTTCTCTACTTTGATTTCGCACGTCCGAATGCGGAATCGACGGCAATTTCCGAGACCGAATGAGGAAACATTTCCGGACGAGAGTGGGCACGGTTGGAGTCTTACGAAGCCAGCCGTGCCAACTTCCCGTTACGGTTTTCAGGACGGCGAGTGCTCGGAACACCGTCAAGAAAACCATGACGCGATCTATGGATAGATCTCGATTCCGAAATTGTCGTGAACGTTTGCTGGGCCGACCTGCTGATCAAGCTCGCCAGTGATTGTACAAGTGGAAGAGTTCTCGCTCTCTTGCCAATACAATCTGACCGGCGAGTGGATCAACAGTACTTGGCCGTGTCAGCCCATGTATTTCAAGTGGTGATTGTGGAAGAATGGATTAACAAAGGCGCAGAAGAGCGCAGAACGAATCCATTCATCTCAATCTCTCTTTACACGCTCTGTGACTAAGGGATAAGTGGTATCAATAGACCTTGAATCGATACCGACTTGTATATTATACGAAAATAGTCTATGTTCGGATTGAAGTTTTTTTGAAATTGTCAAAGAAAGCATCAAGGAGCGAATTGACTTCGATATTAATTTCGCTGCTGACCAATAAAGTCGAGTCTGTTGCTTCGAGGAACTGACAAGCGTTCGTACTGTAATCATACTTGATACTTTGGTCTTCCAAGATGCAAATGGTTAATCGCCGCTCAAAGCGAGATCACGGCCGCCTTAATCCAAGCCAAAGACATGTCATTGACCGTTGCGGAGGAGTCCCCCTACGAGGGGCGAAATGTCTTCGGAGTGGATTAGAGACGGCCAGATCAAGCCGATTCAATCCCTGAATCTGGAAGCGATTTATTTTAGGGAGCGAAGGACTGTTTGTACTCAAAGCATATCCTCTGTGTTCTCAGGATGTTACTTTGAATTCATTGGCAGCCTCTTCGCTCCAAATTCCATCAAGACATCGTGAGTTCTGCGGCCCGGCGATTGACAGTAGAAGTTGCGACCTGCGATAGGGTGCGGTCAGCCTGCATCTCTTCGTCAAGTGTCGTCGCCAGCAGCCCGGCGACTTCTTTCTCGCCAATCAATTCGGCGAACTCGCGCGCAGTTCCGTAAGCCGCCATTTCGTAGTGCTCGACTCGTTGAGCGGCGGCAATGATCCCGGCGTCAAGCGCGGCGGTATCGCCATCGGCATCGAGAATTTCCTCGCTTTCGACGATGAGTCCTTTCATAGCTTTGCAAGTGTGGCCGTTGAGCGGGACATCCATGATCTCCGCGATCCGTTCGAGGCGGCCGACATGATCGACTGTTTCACGCAGGTGATTCGCGAGCGCCGACTTGAGTTCGGAATTGGTTGCGCGATGCGCCATTTTCGGCAGAGCCTTGGTCAATTGCTGTTCGGCGCTGTACAGGTCTTTGAGCTGTACTTTCAACACATCTGAGAGGTGGTTGAGCTTCATACAGTTTCTCCTTCTAAACATCCGTGTGTAGACTGGCCCGTGCCAGATTCTTTTGTTATATCGAAATGAGCTCTGATGCGACGGCAAGAAACGTGACGAGAGTTGGCACAGTGCTGTTCGTGGTAGACAGTCTGTGCCAGACTCCCGTGTGGTGCTCTGCAAAACTCGTGCTGTACGAGCCTTAGAGAACACCAGAGCTTGGTTGGTTGAAAATTCTAAACGGAAACGTGCGGCTCTTGGCTGCCATCACTTGAGTTGCTTAAAGTGATCGATTGAGCTCGCCCGTGATCGCAGTCACCCTCGAGAGTGTTGGTTCCCGATGATTCTGCAATCATGGGACGGGCCAATCGATACTTGTTTGAGGCCGGGCCTCAATTTGTCGAGATTGAAGATATTTGAGTTTGCTTCTGACCTTCAAAAGATGATCAGATGCTTTCAAGACATCTTCAATCTCTCTTGACTTGTAGTCACGACTGAACTGTTTGTTTTCAGTCCAACAGACGTTGCTGCGAACTGCTTGTTATACCGGACTTCACTCAAACGGATCCAAGATAGGTCCATATTTTTGCAGAAAAACTTTGTCGTCCCAACAATTCAAAGCGTAACAAAGTCTTATCTGCGCAGATTTTTTCGCTCAGCCTGAGAACTTTGGCAGCAGGCAAGGTTGCAGACGGATGAGCACCGTTTTGAAACTTTCCTTGCTCTATCGATTGACACGGATATTCTTAGTCGCATGAGCGATTCGAGACGGTTTATTCCGAGATCAGTTTTTAGCATTCTGATTATTGCACTAACACTACGGCTTGTCGCCACATTCTTCGCGCAGGGGTACATGGCGCATGATGATCACTTTGAGACGGTCGAGATCGCCTGGAGTTGGCACCAGCAGGGGATGTTTCTTGAGGACGGCTCACTGCGCTGGGAGGGCAAGCCTGATATCGGCGTCATGCGGAGCGCCGTCTACAACTTGTTTCTGCTGGGGCTGATGAAGCTTACGGGTCTTGCGGGAGTTGTGAGGCTTGATGCTCACATGTATTTCGACCGCTTTATGCATGCGCTCCTGTCGCTGCTGCCGATAGTT
>CAVPQS010000087.1:0-24379 GCA_963707485.1 uncultured bacterium | reverse complement strand
TTGGTCACCAAGCTGCCTGAAGGCGATCTCAAAATCAAGAAGTCGAAATAACCCCGACGCGGCCGTTGAGTATGATGAAGAAGGACCTGATCATATCGTTTATCGCACACTTGGTGCTGATAATCCTCATCGCGATCATCAATCCGATCTCGGCCATGCTCCGCCCGAAACCGGAAATCATCATCGTCAAAACTTATGAAATGTCCGGCGGCCCCGCGAGCAAGCGTCCAAGTCAAGAGGAACCCGCCAATATCGCTCCGCCGAAAGCCGGCAAGCAAGAACCCGAAAAAGTCGATGACGCCGTTCCGATCAAGCCCGTCGAAAAAGCAAAACCGGTCGCTGAGAAACCTAAACCAAAACCCAAGCCGAAGCCAAAACCGGAACCGGAACCGGAAAAAATCGAAAAGAACACTGAGCCGGAAGGCTCTACTGAAGACAAGTCCGACTCCGAATCCCCCAAACCCGACGGCAAAGGCGGAATCGACGTTAACGAAAAGGTCGGCGGCGGCGGCACCGGTGTCGGAGCCGGGACCGGCGATTTACCCTACAACATCGGTATGGTGCTCAGTGTCATCGAACGCAATTGGCGCAATGTCGTCACCGATGCCAACCCCATCACTGCCACTGTGTATTTCCAGATCGACCGCTACGGATATGTCGTCGGCGACCCAATAATCGAAAAGTCATCTGGGCTGACAACCTTTGACCAGGGCTGCATCTTGGCAATCCGCCGCGCCGGACAGTTTCCGGCGTTCCCTGCGAATTTCAACTATCAATATATCGGGCTCCATTTGGATTTTGAATACGTGCCGGGCATGTAAAGGAAAGTGAGAACGGAATTTGAATCTTAGCACTTGCAAGCGCAACACGGTATCAGGCTTATTCGGATGCTTCATCTTTGTGATTGTCAACATCCTTTTGTTGTCGCCGCGCACGAACTCACAGACACTGGACCTTGCCCAGAAGATCCGCACCGGCGCTTGGAAACCATACAAAGTCGCCATCGGCGATTTCAAAGTTGTGGGCCAACTGTCGCTAACTACTGATTCACTGGCGAAAGCGATGCAAAAGGTAGTCACCGACGATCTCGACTTCCACATTTTCTTCGATACAATTCCCAAGTCCCAGTTCTACCTCGATGTTTGGGAGATCAAGGAAATCACTCCCGAAATCTGGCAACGTATGAATGCCGAGTATCTCGTCGAAGGCGATGTCGAAATCGTCGGCAACGATGTCAAGGTCTTCTATCGCATCTTTGATTTGAAAGGTCGCGTCAACGAACTGACCTCCGAAAAGTTGTCGACCTCCATCACCAATCATCGTCGTCTTGCCCACATGATTTCCGATGCCGCAGTCTTCCACATTGCCGCCGAGAAAGGCTTCTTTACCACTCGTATTGCTTATGTCTCATCAATCTCCGGAACCAAGGAACTCTATCTCTGCGACTACGACGGCGCCAACCCGATTCGCATCACCGACGACAAGACTCTTAATCTCTCGCCGGCATGGGATCGCAAAGAAGAACGACTGTTGTATACTACCTACCGTACCGGCCGCATGGAGGTCTGGGAACGCGATATTCGTACCGGCAAGTCCGTACCAATCTGCACCTATCCGGGTTCCAACAACGCAGTCGAAGTTTCTCCTAATAACGACGAAATGGTCATAACACTTTCAAAGGATGGCAACTCCGAACTCTACGTCGTCGATCGCAAAGGCAAAATCAAACGCCGCCTGACTCAATTGCCTTCCATCGAGGTCTCCGGTACCTGGTCCCCGACTGGGCGCGAAATCGCCTTTGCTTCCGATCGCTCCGGACAGCCGCAGATCTATATCATGGATTCTGAGGGCTTCGGCGTCACCCGCCTGACCTACGAGGGCAAATATAACGATTCTCCCCGCTTTTCACCCAAAGGCGACGTTATGGTCTTTGTCTCGCGCGGTGATGACGGCAAATTCCGGGTTTGCACCATCGACGTCACCGGACAGAATTTTATTCGCCTGGACCAAACCGGCTCCAACGAAAACCCCCATTGGTCGCCCGATGGCTGGCACTTGGTCTATTGCAAGTATCAGGGCAAAACCAATGACCTATACATAATGGACCGCTTCAGTCAGAAAATTAAGAAGATTACAAATGACGGGAAGTCTTCCAATCCAGCCTGGCAGCCGTATATACCGTAGTGGCACCCAAGAAAATTGCCCTGTTTAAGTTGACAAAGAGATAAAACACTATATATACTTGTTCGGAGATTCTTTGAATGCACAAACGCTGGAACGCGAATTTGTGGTATAGTGTAATTCATATGGAGTTTTTATAAACACGGAGGAGACGTGATGAAAAAATATCTCGTTCTTTTTACTTTGCTCACCTTTGCGTTGCTGGTCACCAGTTGCGGAAAGAAACCCGCCGTTGAATCAGAAATGGGCGACAGCGGTACCGAAACAATGGATAACGGCAATACCGGCGGTGAAGGTAATACCGACATCGGAGACCAGGTCAAGCCCGACACACCGCTCGATTTTGTCACCATCTACTTCGACTTCGACAAGTACAACTTGCGCGAAGATGCCAAGTCCGGACTGAAGAACAACTACGAAGTCATGCAGGAAAGAAATGACGCCCATATCCAGATCGAGGGTCATTGCGACGAACGCGGCACCGTCGAGTACAACCTTGCACTCGGCGAAAAACGCGCCCGCTCAGCGATGGAATATCTGGCCAGTCTCGGAATTCCCAGAGATCGCATGTCGATCATCAGCTACGGCAAGGAACGCCCGGCGGTGCTCGGATCGAATGAAGATGCCTGGGCAAAGAATCGAAGAGCCGAGTTTGTAACCAAGTAATCAGCAATTCAGGGCGGTCTTGACCGCCCTTTTGCTTTACCACAGGAAGGCCAATGAAAGCAGTACGGATACTGTGTATTATCGCCACAGCGACCGCTCTGGACGGTTGCGCATCTCGCAGTGAAATCGAGACGATGCAAAGCCAGCTCAACTACCTCGAACGCTCCTCGACTCAGACGCAGGAAAACATCGCCCGCCTCGATTCACTCTACAAATTGACCATCGAGGCCAACGTCGGCTATCAGGCCGATCTCAAGTCTCAGTTGGCGGAATTAATCGACAAGATGGGCACCATCGATGGCCGACTTACTGATATCGAGCGTCAATTGCGCGATATTCAGGATCGCGGTACCAGACCGTCTACGCGCCCGCTGGCGGCAGATACGCAACTAACGGCAAGCACGCCGCCGACTACCAATCCGCAGATTGATGACAACAAAATGTTTGACAACGCTTTCACCGATCTCAAGGCCGGCAACTACGATCTTGCTATTCTCCAGTTCGAAGAGTTCATCCGCCAATTCCCTGACACTCCGCGCACCGATGACGCGCAATACTGGCTGGCAGAGTGCTACTACGGCAAACGCGACTACGCCAAAGCCATTCCCGAATTCGAGAAAGTCGAAAAAACTTATCCTAAGAGCGACAAACTCGGACCCTCGCTGTTTAAACTTGCCCGTTCTTTCGAAGAAACCGGCAACAAGGCCAAGGGCTGCGCCGTGTTCAAGCGCATTGCCAGTGACTTCCCGGATTCCTTCGAAGCCCGTCAGGCCGGTGACAAACTTAAGGAACTTCAGTGCCCCTGATCGTGGTTAAGACCGCTGCCCTGGCGCGCGTCTTTCCCTGTCGGGCATTCTATGACACAATCGGCGATACATTGTCCGTCGGGATCAAGCAAAAGGGGAAATTCAAGGCGTCCATCGACGGCGAAGCCTGTTCTTTCGACTTAACCCGCGACGGCAAGCTGCTCAACATCGATATCTGGTCGGGGCGTAAGAACTGGAAAGTCGAAAAAGCGCTCCATCCACCTGAAGAATTCACAGTTCAGAATATTTTTTTTGAAGCCGGCGAAGACGAATTGGAAGTCGTCGACCTTTTGACCAACGCCAAACGGTCAATTCTCAATGTCAAATTCTCCAAAGACCGCGTTGCGAAATTCGTTTCGCCCGCTTCATCGCTGATTTTCGAACTTGATGACGACAACAAATTGATGGGATTCTGGCTTACCGAAATAGTCGATGACCTGAATTTCCAAAAAGAAGGCGACTGGCGCCGCTCCATCAAAGCGCTATAGATTCCAGTTGTCGTACATCACCGAACCGGTGGGCCAATTATTCCAAGCGGCGAATCTCAAGGTATTCTCCGACTCGCATCAATTCCAAACGGTGGTTCCTCGCCAGAAAAATTTCCCATTTGATTATTGACAAACTCATCCCCGAAGCGTCAATTGGGTGTACAACTAATTAGCGCTTGAACAAAGAAGGCATTTTATCAAGGAGGGTTCTGTGTATTCACGACTTTTACGTACGTTTGGTTTAGCTATTTTCACAGTCATGATGGCTGTGGCATTCGCCGCGGCGGCCGAACCGATCTTGATCGGCAAGGGAGTTGACGCCAAGTGGTCGCCGGTTCGGGAATGGCTTTCATTTTTACGAAACGATTCGCTCTTTGTTGTGGCAAGCGAGCTCGACAGAACGCCCAAATTCGTTGACGTCGGGCCGATACTACACTACGAATGGCTCAACGACTCGTCCTTGTTAGTGCAAGAACGCTTTGATGTGGAGAAGAAGGGAGGCCGTTTGATTACGAATAAAATTTCAACTGTGTGCCTTGATGGAACAAAATCGGAAGTAATTGCCGACAGCGGAATTGTCGGCAAAGACGATGTCAGGCGACTCTCTGTAAGAAAGCTCGCAAGTGGCGAAGTTGGCTACTTTGATGACGATACCGGCGAAGAGGTCTTTCATCCTAAGAGCAGTCCGAGATCTGACTTTGGAAAACCTGGTTCACGAGCGTATTGGGTGAAAACTGATGGATCCAATAGCCCCTGGGGCAAAGTATGGCTTTATTATGGAATTGACGGCTCTAAGCGATTGATTACTACAACAGAGAATCATTATTTGCTACCTCGGCTTGCGCCAACCGCTGACAAATTGTTTTGTAGCAGTGCCCGGGGTGATCTAGTAGTGTTCGACACTTTGGGGCATGAGCTTGCGAACTTGGGGCGTGTTGACTTTCCAACCTGGAGTAGTGACGGGGAGTGGATTGCCTTTTGCGAAACAGTGTACACAGAGCGTGACATAGCTGGTTCAAATGTTTGCCTGGCGCGCTTTGACGGTTCGCAGCGTCGATGTTTGACTAATACGGCCGACATCATCGAAGTCGAACCCGTGTTCTCGCCGAGATGTACCAAGCTCATCTACAGGGAAGAGATGTCTGGGAATCTGATGATCATCGAATCAGGAATTGAATGAGGGGATGTATGAAAACGCTGTTTCTCGCTACTGTCATGTTCCTCTCCATATTTTGCAAAGCATATTGCGATACGTTTATTTTACTTGATCCTGGCCACGGCGGACCAGGTGGTGGCAAGTTTGGCTCGAATGGAGACGGTCTTGGAGCCGCTGGACCAAATGGGCTATCAGAAGAATGGGTAAACTTACAAGTTGGTTGCTCCGTCGAATCCAAAATCTTATTGGAGCCCACTTGGTATTTCGTGGGCCCGGTTCTTACGAGAACCTACGACACAACGTTCGTGTCCGTGTCCCAGAGAGTTCAGTTGGCCAAGGACTATGATGCCCTCTATTTCCTATCGATTCATCATAACGGGCTAGGTTCCAGTGCTCAAGGGACGGAAGTATGGTGGAGTAGCCGGCCCCAAGATGATAGCTTGCACTCTCGCAATGCGGCAAGTAGAGACTCAACTTTTGCTCTGAAGATTTTGTTGAGAATTCGGGAGGCATGGCGATATCGCAATCGCTGTGCGACAACGGAGGACAGCAATTCAGTAGCCAACTGTGATGAGTATCAAGGCAACAGTCTATATGTCCTTCGAAACATCAATCACTGCGCGGTTGCATTGTCCGAAGCCTCCAATATTGGTACGACTTCAGAGTCAAGTCTATTCGCCAACGAAGGATCAGGGCATATAGGTCAAGAAGGTGACGCTCTTTTCCACGGAATGCACTCGTACTACAACAACATGGGTTTCGGCCGAGTCAGTAACCGCTACATTGGCGGTCCGGGCCAGACAGTCGCAGTCGACGGAGTCGAATGGAACACACCGGTAGAGTTCACATGGGAATTCGGCGAGCAGCATGAGTTAGTTGCATGGCCGAATTTCTATCTCAACGGGCACGACTATACATTCCATCACTGGGCGCATCTATACTGCGACGACTGCTTCATTGACAGTTTTCATGTGAGCCGATATTATGATGTCACCATACCTTATGAGTTTGAGGAACACATCTATCGTGCCTATTTTACTGGTGGGCTCTATGGTACCGAAGTCGAAGCAGTTCCCTGGCCTTACAAGTATGCGGCGGGTGACACGGTCCGACTACTCTGGTGGACTAGTTCCGGTGTGGATTCAACCGCGGACGTGAGCTTGTACCTTGACCGCCAAAACGGCGCCCAGGGATATCCTGAACTCTTGGTCGAAAATGTCTCGTGGAAACAGCGCGGCTATCTCGATTGGGTTGTAACCGGGCCGCCCTGTGAGCAATGCCGACTCAAAGTTGTGTCGCACGACATTGCCGGCAACCAGGCCGCTGAAGTCGGCGGACTCGTGGAACACGTTTGCCGTCTGCACCTGGCTCGTAGGTGACGCTGATGGAAACGGAATCTACACGATTGCTGATGCAGTATACTTAATAAACTACATTTTTGACGGCGGTCCGGCACCCACACCGCACGCGATTGGATCAGGCGATGCCGATTGTAATGGCATTGTGACGATTACTGATGCTGTTCATGTAATTAATTATATTTTCTCAGGCGGTCCAATTCCAGGTGAAATCTGTGATTGCGCGAATTATTAATTACTCTTCTGCGAATCTGGTGATTACCAAAAGGGCACCCCGCAGTCCGCGGGATGCCTCTTTCCAATAGTTCCGCAGGGTGGAACTCCTTACAGGGCGACCTATCGCTCAAGGATCAATTGGCTGAGATTCGCCAAACTCCTGGACATTGATTAGGTAAAATATTAGCGCGGCAGTCGTCTCGCCTGCCGCGCTAATTGAAACTACGTCTATCGGATTGGAACTTCTACAGTTCCATTATGTCCAATTCCGTGATCGGTCCAAACTGTTTCAGCTTCTCGCGCAAATCGTCGGCTTTGCCAACGACAACGATCAACAGATTGTCCGGATCAATATACTTCTCGGCTGCCGCGCGAACACCCGATGCGGTGACCGCTGCGATATTGTCGATGTACTTGCCGAGATAGTCTTTTTCCAAACCGTATAGCTCGACAATCGAAAGCTGGTTCGCCACTTGGTCGGGGGTCTCAAACTGCCGCGGGAAATATCCGGAATAGAAAGATATCGTCTCTTTCAATTCTTCCGGAGTAACGTCGGCCGTCCGGATCTTCTTCAAATGCTCGATCGTCGCCGCTATCGCCTGGGCCGTTGAGTCGGTTCTCGTTGATACAGAAACCGTGAATTCTCCCTGGTAACGATCGAATGAGAATTGCGAACTAATTCCGTACGTGAGTCCGCGCTTGTCGCGGATATCATCCATCAGACGCGATCTGAATCCGCCGCCGCCGAGGATGTAGTTCATCACTCGCACCGAATAAATGTCGGGATTGTAACGGTCGATGCCGAGATGCCCCATCTTGATATTTGCCTGGGTCGCATCCGGCTTGTTGATCAACACGACACGTGTACCATTCGCCTTCTGCGCAGGCACGACATCCAACTTCGGCGCTGTGCCTTTCGCCCAGCCGCCGAGTTGCGCCTCGATTTTCGGCAGCACATCCGCCGACTTGACATCTCCAGCAACAAATAGCACCGCGTTGCCCGGCACATAGTTGTCTTTCCAGAATGCGACGATGTCGTCACGAGTAAGTGACGAAACTGATTCCACCGTTCCCGAGCCCGGCTGTCCATACGGGTTTTCGCCAAACAAAAACTGCGCGTACTGCACATCCGCTACCGCGCCGCCATCGTCCTTCTGCTGCATCAAACCGGCAATCGTCTGCTTGCGCAAACGCTCAATCTCGGACTCAGCAAATGTCGGATTGAGCACGACATCCGCCAGCAGCGCAAGACCGACATCGATATGCTTGGTCAACACTTCCGCCGTTACATTCGTGGCATCCAAACCCGCGCCGGCGCCAAGTCTGCCGCCGACAAAATCAATCTCTTCCGATATCTTGGTGGCATCGCGCGTGGCGGTGCCCTTGCGCAGAAGCTCTGCCGTCATATTCGCTAACCCGGCTTTGCCCTTGCCGTCAGCCGCTGTGCCCGACTTGATCAACAACCGCATCGCCACGACCGGCTGTTCATCGTTTTCCACCACAATGATTTTCAGGCCGTTGTCGAGCGTCTTTTCGCTCATCGTCGGCAACATTATCTTCGCGTACGTTTGCGGCGCCGGCAGCAGGAAGGCAAACGTCGCAACTATTACAAATTCTAAAATCCGTTTCACTTCTAATTCTCCTTACAGACCCATCGGGGCAGCGCCCTTGTTTTCCTGAATTACGTTGACTACCGTCCGGTTGCGATCACCCAAATAAGTTTTGGCGACGCGCATGACATCGTCGGCTGTCACCGCGTTATATTTGTCGGCCTGCTGGAACAGCAACTTATAGTCGCCCATCACTGCCGCGAAATATCCGAGTTGTCCCGCCTTGTCGTCGTTGGACTGATTGCCCATATAGAATTGCGCCTCGATCTGATTCTTGGCTTTCTGCAGTTCTTCGGCCGTGACCGGCTCAGTCTTGAGTCTTTCAATCTCTTCGTAAAGGGCCTTCTCGCCGTCTTCGGTCGTCTTGCCCGGCTGCATCATGCTGAACGCAAAAAACACACCTGCCTGTTCCATCGACTGATATTGACCGCCCGCTGCTATCGCGATTTGATCTTTATATACCATCCGCTGATATGCGCGCGAGGATTCGCCGCCCGAAAGAATCGCGGAGAGCACATCCAGCGCGTAGCTGTCCGAGTGTCCCGCCGCCGGGCAGTGGTAACCCGCGATGAAGAGCGGCAACTGCGATACTTTATGATAGGCTATGCGGCGTTCGCCTTTCTGCTCCGGCTCGTTATAAATCGGCCGCGGGACTTTCGGATTGCCGGGAATCTTGCCGAAATACTTCTCGATCAGCTTCTGCGTATCCGCAGTCTTCATGTCGCCGACAACTACGATCGTCGCATTGGCCGGGTTGTAGTACGTATTGTAGTAGTTCAAACAATCATCCAGCGTCAGCGTCTCGACGTCCTTGCGCCAGCCGATCGTCATCCATCCGTACGAATGCGCGAGGAACAAATTTCCCATCAACTGCTCCAGCACATCGCCGAACGGCGAATTGTCGATACGCTCATTGCGCTCTTCCAGAACTACCTGCCGCTCGGAAGCCAACTGTGTGTCGGTGATTGTCAAGTATTGCATCCTGTCGGCTTCGAGCTTGGCTACCGTTTCCAGCATCTCCGTGCCGAACTCTTCGTGATATACCGTCATGTCATTCGAGGTATACGCATTCAACATGCCGCCGCTGCTTTGGATCAGGCGATCGTGCTCTTTGTCGGCAAAATTCTTGCTGCCTTTGAACATCATATGCTCGAAAAGATGCGAGATGCCGGTGATTCCGGGACGCTCATTTTTCGAGCCGACGTGATACCAAACCTGGAAGCTCAAAGCCGGCGTCGAGGCATCTTCCAGCGTCAGCAACGTTAATCCATTCTTGAGCGTGTACTTCTCGACCGCCCACTCCTTCTCGGCAAATGCCGACACCGTAAGCAGCATCAACATCGCCAGAGCGAGTAAAAGTTTCTTCATCATACCTCCAATGGTGTATTTGATAGTCTTAAGTTCCGGCTGAAGTCTAATATCAAAGTTCTTATTCTATCTTGAGATCATACGGCATCCGCATCTGCAGATTCGTTCCCAAATCTGTGGCGCTCAGCGTTCGAAGTGCGGCGAGAGGACTATCGCCGCCAAATCCAACGCTGCGTGCCAATGTCGATAAAACCAAGTTAGTTAATCGCGGTACGAACTTTCGTTGCGGGATCTCAACTATGATATAATCATTATCCTTGATCTGTGCTTTCTCGCGCGCCAGCTCAATGGCATCGAGGACGCTTCCAACCGTGTCCGCCAATCCAATTTCCAGCGCTCTTTTTCCGCTCCACACCCGGCCCTGACCGATTGCCCTGACCGAATCCACTGCCAGCTTGCGTCCATCGGCGACGATATCCGCAAAGCGCGTGTACATATCGGAAACATGCCGGCGCAATATCGAACGCTCATCGCCGGTGAACCCGCGCTTCCAGGAAAACATATCAGCATGTTCGCCGCGCGTGATCGTTTCCGTATGCAGACCAACCTTGGAATATAACTCCGACAGATTCGCCTTCCCAGCGAAAACTCCGATCGAACCGGTCACCGTCGTTGGTTGTAGAAAGATTCTGTCCGCCGCCGCTGCTATGTAGTACCCGCCCGAAGCGCATACGTCCGACATCGAAACCACGACTGTCTTCGTCTTGCGCGCCTCATTGAGCTCTCCCCAAATCAGGTCCGAAGCAATCGCATCGCCGCCCGGCGTGTTGAGTCGCACGACTATCGCCCGCACTGCCGGATCACTTTTCGCAGCGCGTAGAGCCGATACCACCGTTTCTGAACCGGAAGTCGATCCGTCGATAAAATCCGAGCCTGATCCGCCCTTGACAATGCCGCCCTCAATCGTCACCAACGCGATTTGCGGCGGCTCGCAAAATCGCTCCCGGTACTTCGGGGAGCTCTCATATCTTGACTCCGGCATTACATCGTAGCTCGCTCCAAACATCTCCGGAATCTTTGTCTCAAATTCGTGCGAATAGAATCGTCCATCTACCAATCCTAATGACTCCGCTTGTGTCGAAGTAAACGGCCCCTTGTCAATTATTGCCCGAAGCTGCTCCGGCCCGAGGTTTCTATCGGCCGCCGTCTCTTCCGTTATTTGGCTATATAGATCATCCAGTACCACACTGACTGCTTCCCGAAATTCCGGACTCATCGTCGTGTCGGTCACGACTTCCGGATACGACTTGTATTTGCCCGATCGCTCCATCTCAGCTTCAATGCCGAGTTTGTCCATCGTGCCCTTGTAGAAAGTCACTTCCGCGCGCAGTCCCGTGAAATATAGCCCATCCACTGGAAGCATGAATACCTTGTCCGCTGCTGCCGCCAGATAGTACGCGCCGTTGCCGGGCGAGGCGCCAAGGTAGGCGACAACCGGCTTGCCGGACTTCTGGAAATCTTTCAGCGTCTGGCGAAAGTCTGATATCCGTCCCCAGCCTATCGACGGATTACGAATCGTCAAGAACAGCCCGCTTATTTTCGGGTAAGTCTTCGCCGCCTTGATCCGCGCCAGTTTTTGATATACTGTCGGCGTTGCCTTGGTCCACAGGAACGGCTTGGAAGATTCCTCCGGGATGCTGCCGGACAGATCGACGTGCAGGATTGACTTCTGGCGCCTGATCACTTGCTCTTTGCTCGCCGCTGTCAAATTACCGTACACCGTCGTGCCCGTATACTTTGCATCATTGTCAAAGAAAGCTTCGCCGCCGCCGCCGCCGCGTCCAAACTGCAATTCCAATCCGGCGCCAAATGTCCCGACATTGTCGATCCCCGCAAACAGCGAGAGTCCCTTGCGCAAATTGGCCCGCGCCGAAATGCGCCAGTCGGCGTCGCTCATCTTCTGCCCGCCATACATTCGAATGTTGGCCCCGACCGTCACTATCTCGCCGCGCGGTCGAAACGCCGTGCTGAAAACATATCCGATCGCCGACTTCTCGCCGTAGAAGCGATGCCTATTGATATTCTGCGCCTCGAAAGCAATAGACAACATCCGATGGGCGTGAAAGAGAAATGAATAGTTCCAGGAGTGGGCTTTGTCGATGTCTTTCCAATCGGATTTATAATAGACGTAAGAAATCCCCGTGTACATGTTTCGCACAAGCTTGCTCGAAGCCGCGATATCATATCGTGATACCGGCTCGCCAAGATTTAGCGACAGTCTTTGATAGCCGATCCCTAATCCGGCCGCCGAAAGCAGGTAGGCGTTGTCTCCGGAAAAATCATCCTTGCCTGTGCTGTGATATGCAGCAAGACTGATTTCCTGATTGACGAACAGCGCCGCCGGATTGAGCGCCACGCCATCGGTGCCGGTCACGGCTGCGTAAGGTATGTCGGGAAATCTCAAAGACAGTTGCAACGGCGGGTCGCCGGCTTGTGCGCCGCTGTAAATCAGAATGCAAAGCAATGCGATGGGAAGGGATCGAAGTGACAAGGTCAGCCTTTCGCTACATGCTCGGCAGACAACATCAGCGGTTGGATAACGGCGCCGTGCGAGTGCCTTCCAAATTTATCGTGCCAACGCCTGCCATGTCAACCTCGATTTTGTTCTGTCCGTCTCCGATCTGTCCCTGCACCAATGTGCGCGTGACCCGGTCGACCTTGATCGGCAACAACTTTGTGTAAATCCGCCCGCCTTCTTCCACTTGCAGCAGCACCGCCGCCGATGCCGACATCGGAATACTCATGTCGATCTTGCCGTTTTCGCTGCGCACCGAAACGTCGCCGGCAACGAGACTGGCATCGAGATTGATATTGGAATTCTCCGTCGCCAAAGTCGAGCGGCCCGATTCAAACCGGATCCGGGACGCGCTGATCTGGGCAAATTCCGTCCGAGCATCAATCTCGCCGCGCACCGAGTCAAGTGAGATGCGCCCGTTTTCGTTGCGTAACCTGATCGAGCCTAACTGCCCGTCGACGTTTTGCAGCGTAATCGGACGATTCGAGGTCGTCACCTTGGTTGGTCCCGAACAGTCTTCGACCGAAACCGCGCCATTGTCGGAAGAGACATTGACCTTGCTCGTGATCTTCTTCAGCGTAATATCGCCGAAGTTGCTCGTTATATCCGCTCCGGCAAACGGTCCCTCGATGTCGATTTCAAACTGCGACGTGCGCGCGAATATCTTCAGATTGTTCTTTGTGGGTACTTCTATTTCGACATCAACACCGGCGGAAAAGTCACTGCCCCGCCATGGCGGTGAAGCTTTCGTCTCGGCAGAAATGGCAAATTCATTTTCCAGGTCTTCAAACGCGATAGTTATATAGCTCGCAAACTCCTCAGCCATCTCTTCCGAATCGACTTTAAACTGCAATCTGTAGGAAATTCTTGCCGTCGGGATATCGGCAGCGCGTATTGTCAATCGGCCATTCAGGTACGATGAGGAGGTAAACGACAGGTTCTCGATCCGGTCGAGTGAAATCGTCTTGGTCCTTGTCGGTTCTTCATAACGATCGGGCCGAACCCGTATCATTCGCTGGGCCAGCAGCGTCGTCCCGACAAGACAGCCGATCACGCAGACAGACAACGCCAATCGTAGATTATTCATTCCCATGTTGTTACGATACTTCAACATCAAGGGTTTCACAACAACTTCATCCTTTGGGAGAGTTGGTAGATTGCTATCGCCGCCGCCGAGGCCACATTCAGCGATTCGACATTGTCCGCGCCCGGAATCTTCACTTTCACTGCGCACAATGACAGTATTGCCTCCGACAAGCCGGTCGCTTCAGCGCCCAAAGCAATGCAGGTCTTGGACTTGGGCGAATAAGCGCCGATATTCATGGTCGCATCCGCCGCTGTCCCGACCAGCTCTATATTGTTGGACTTCATGTAACTTGCCAATGTTTCGGCACCAATATCGACCGCAATCGGCAGTGCGAAAATTGTCCCGGCGGAGGATCGCAACACCTTGGGATTGGCAATATCCGCCGATCCCGGCGACAATATAATGAGGCTCACCCCAAACGCCGCGCAGGTCCTGATGATCGTCCCGACATTCCCCGGATCTGCAACCGCATCCAGATAGACCGCCAATTTCACCCTGCGCCATGCCGACTCGTCCGCCTGCAAAGCGCTGCGATTTATCACTGCAATTACTCCCTGCGAATGAACCGTCTCCGAAAACTCCGCCATGCTCTTGCGACTGCATTCGGTCAACGGAACTCCCTTTCTCGACAACGCATCAACAAACGCCCGCCCCGGCTCGGACAGATCATCCGGCGACACGACAACTCGCTCCGGCCTCAAGCCTCGGTCCAGCAGAGCCGATATCGACCGCATCCCCTCAATCATCAGCTTATCCGACTTTTTGCGCCCGTGTCGTGTCAGCAGTGAACGAATTTCTTTTTCCTGCGCCTGGGTTAGTTTGTGCATGCAACCATCATAGACCGCATCTTTATCATAGTCAAACAGTTTTGCGCTTGATGTTGCGCCCAACTAACGATTACTTACCGATGTGAAACCTCCGTCGCTTTGGACCTTCTTCCAGGCAGTCATAATAATTGGGCTCCTGAATACAATTGCTCCGGCTCAAACCGCCGGCGAGTTCTCGCTGTCCCTGTCCGATCTGTCGCCCCAAACTATCGATCATGCTTTCAGCCGTAACCTGCGCGGGTTCCGTATCGGTGTGGCTTTGTCAGGCGGCGGCGCGCGCGGTTTTGCTCATATTGGCGTTTTGCGCGCCCTCGAAGAAGCAGGCATCGAAATCGATATCGTCGCCGGAACATCAATGGGCGGGATCATCGGCGGTCTCTATGCCGCCGGAATGGCGCCCGCCGATATCGAACGCGAGTCTCTCAACATCGAGTGGAGCACGTTTTTTTCCGACCGGCCGCGCCGGACTTCGTTGCTCTTCACCCGGCGCACCGAGACCGAGGGAGCTTTGATGTCCGTTCGCTTCGACAACTTCAACCCCCAAATTCCAACTGCCTTAAGCAGCGGGCAAAAACTCGTAAACGTCCTGAGCGACCTCACTCAAACCACCAGCTACTTTTCCCAGGGTAACTTCGCCAATCTGAATCGCCGGCTCGCCATCGTTTCGACTGACATCGTCACCGGTAAAAAAGTCGTATTCACCAGCGGTTCGTTGGTCGAGGCCCTCCGCGCTACCATGGGCGTCCCGCTTGCCTTCACGCCGTTTGAGCGCGACGGTCAGCTCCTGATGGACGGCGGGCTGCTCGAACCCGTCCCGACCGAAACCGCCCGCGAGATCGGCGCGGATTTCGTCATCGCCGTTAATACTTCCTCTGAGCTGCTCCCGAAAGATGAAATCGACAACCCGATCGATATCGCCGATCAAACTACGACAATCTTATCCGCGAAAATCCACGCTGAGTTGCTCGCTGCTGCCGACTATGTGATCACGCCCGACCTGACCGGCATAAAAGCCACCGACTTCCGCTCCAATGCCGAAGCGATCAAACGCGGCTATGAAACGACGCAGTCTGCCCTGGTCGAACTCCGCAAGCTCCTCGCCGCAAAGACTGCCCAAAGCGCCCCGCGCTATATCTGCGATCTCCAATTCGGCGATGACCGTTCGCGCGAGCTGCTGGCGGCTGACACCCTGCTTTTGCGCGAACTCAACAATGCCTCTTTGAGCGACAGCCAGGTGCGAGAAAAACTCTATGCGTTCTTCCGCTCCGGCAACTTTCAAAACCTTAAATACACTGTCGGTGATGGCGATTCCACCAACCTGCACTTGACCGTCACGCCTTTCCCGCAGGTCGAAAAACTCGTTGTTGACGGAAATCGAGTTTATGCCGACTCGACATTGCTGCGCATCGCAAACCTCGCGAATCACCCTATCCGCAATGTCTATGATCTCCGCCGCGCCTACGACTCGCTTATCACTTTTTACCGCAGTGAAGGCTACGACTTGGCGCGCATCAAGAGCGCATGGATCAATCCGACTGACTCCGGCCTGACTATCGTTATCGACGAGGGCCAAATCATTGGAATCTCTGTCGAAGGAAATGTCAAGACGCGCTGGTGGGTGGTCGCAAGTTACTTTCCGCAAAGAGTCGGCGATTTCTATAACAAGATCCGCACAATCAGGGGCGTTCAGGAGATCTACAATTCCGGACTCTACGAAAACGTTAACCTTCGCCTCGAAGAACGCTCCGGCGGTGTTCACATCACCATCATTGTGAAAGAAAACAAATTCACCTTCGCCCGGATCGGCGCGCGCTACCACGAGGAATTCCACCCCGAGTCCTTCCTGCGCGTCGGCTATGCCAACCTCTTTGGCACCGGTCACGAACTCTCCGCATATGCGCGCTTCTCCGAGCGTCGCAAACTTTACCAATTGCAGTTGCGTGCCGATCGCATCTTCCGCACGTTTGTTACATACAAACTCCAGGCATACTACGGCAACGATAAGGTTGTCATATTTGACGGCGAGGAAGAACTCGGTCATCGCACGGTCAAGCGCTGGGGCGCAAAATTCGGACTCGGGCAACAACTCTTCAAGCTTGGACTGCTCGAATTCACCGCCCGCTATGAACAGATTCGATTCACCAACCCGCCGGATGGTCCAATCAACGAACGGCGCATTGCGTCGCTGGTCGGCAGCCTCCAATATGACACCAAGGACAGCTACACTTTCCCCACGCGCGGCGCCGTCATCGATGTCACCGCCGAAGCCTCCTCCGACATTCTCGGCGGCGACGAAGTAATTCGCAAATTCGAAGGCTCAATCGAGACCTTCCAGCAAATAGGCCGCAAAATCAACCTTCATCCCCGCGTCGGAATCGGGCTGTCCCAAACCGACTTACCGATCTATGACCGCTTCTATCTCGGCGGCAGCCGCAGCTTCTATGGGTACCGCACCGATCAACTCGCCGGCGACAAATACCTGCTCGGAAACCTCGAACTGCGCATCGGACCAATTTACAGCTTCTATCTCTCCGGGCGTTACGATGTCGGCGATGTCTTCGGAACCCTCGAGGATGTCCGCTTCGACAATCTCCGCCATGCTATCGGCGCGGCGCTGTCGCTCGACACGCCGGTAGGACCGATCTCGTTCGGCTACGGCCGCGCCGAACGCAAAGTCGACAATCTCTACCTCAACCTGGGATTCGATTTTTAGTGTGATTTAATGAGTTAAGTCTGAATTGATTCGCAGTTCCGTGCTCCTATGCCGGCTCTTCGTTGCGTTCCGATTTTCGCGTCTTGCCCTCGATCACAATTGTGATCTCTCCTTTTAGCGCTTTGCCCGTGATCCTTTCTCGCAGCGATCCTAAGTCTTCGCGCATGATCTCTTCAAATTTCTTCGTCAGTTCCCGGCAAAGCACAGCCCGCCGATTACCCAGTATCTCGTTTAGTAAATCGATCAGCTTGTGAATCTTGAACGGCGATTCATAGAATATTAGCGTCTCGCGCCGCTCGGCAAGAGACTCAATCACGTTCCTGCGCTTCCCCGGCGTCCGCGGCAAAAACCCGTAGAATATAAACGCATCCGTCGCCAGCCCGCTAATTGCCAGCGCCGTTATCACCGCCGAAGCCCCCGGTATCGGCACAACCGCTATTTCCTGGGCAACCGCCTCGCGAACTATCACAAACCCCGGGTCGGAAATACTCGGCGTGCCCGCGTCGGAAATCAGCGCAATGTTCTCCCCTCCCTGTAAGCGTTTGATCAATTTCTCGGTAATCTTGTGCTCATTGAAATTATGATACGAGACCAGCGGCTTGTGAATGTCGAAATGCGACAGCAGCGTCTGCGAGGTCCGCGTGTCCTCGCAGGCTATCACGTCGACTCCGCGCAAGGTTTCAACCGCGCGATACGTCATGTCGCCAAGATTACCCAGCGGTGTCGCTACAATAAAAAGAGTTCCGGCTGTTGTCACATGAAGAATAACGGCGAGAATAGACTGATTTGCAAGGCAAGAAAACGCAGCATTATTCTATCGATTCGGCTTAGCTCCCCTCTCGCTCGCAGAGGAGAACTAAGTCCAGTCAAAATTCAATTCGAATTCCTAACAGGCGGAGCAAGGCGCCGGTCCTCCGGCGAAAATGTAATTAATCAGATACACCGCATCGGAAATTGTCACGATACCGTTGCAGTCGGCGTCAGCCGACAGAAGCGGACTCGGCGCCGGACCGCCGGAGAATATGTAATTGATCAGATACACCGCATCGGAAATCGTCACAATATCGTTCCCGTCCGCGTCGCCGCACAGATATGTCGCCGGAAGTGTCCGGCCAAATGTAAATGTCTCCGAATATCCCGTCGAGTCTGTCCCGGCATTACGGAACGCCTTTACCCGCCAGTAATACTTGGCGCTGTCGAGCACATTCGCAAACGTAATGTCATTGTCGGAAACGCTGTCAATCGCAAAATCAATTGTGGCAAAATTCGACTGCTTGCTGACCTCAATGCGATACGAATCGTTAAATTCGTGCCAGCAGGTTGACCAGCGGAAATGCGGCGCCGTATAGATGTTCGTATCGCCGTCAGCCGGCAAGTACAATCGCGGCTGCTGAAACGGCATGATAAATCGCGCCGAATACGCGTCCTGGTTGCCGTTGCGCGTGTCTGTCCAAATTGTCGAAATCGTGTCGCGCTTTGCTGCTATACCAATATACTCCGCGAACAACCCCGCCAATGGGCTGCGATCGGGCTGCCGATAGGCATACATCGTCCCATCGGCTTCGCGCACGTCATCCGGTTGATTCGCCTTGTCCGGTGCCGCAAACGCGGGGTTAATCGACACGTCGGAAATTCGCATATTCGTCACATAGGTCTCGCCGCCGTCGAACGATGCCGAGAAATACGCGTTGAAAAGAGTATGCCCCACCGGATCATCGCGCTGATCATAAAAAATCAACAGCACCACGCCGTCTTCGTTCACGTACAGCCACGAATGAAACTGGTCGATCTGCGCCGTCGGATCGTCGTCGTTGACTACCTGCGGCGCGCTCCAGGTTACACCCTTGTCGGTCGACTTGCGGACAATCACGTTGGTGCGGTCAAAAAATCCAGGCGCAAATTGTGACTGTGATATGTAGATCGTATTGTCATACGGCCCGCCCGTGATGTCGCAATCGCCGTTGGGCATTCCATAGGTATCAACGCCGCCATCAACATTGTAGTATCCGTAATTCGACAAAAATGCCACCGTGTCGGGACTGAAGCTTGCGCCTCCGTCCGTCGACATCACGTGCCGGATGCAATATTGGATCGCGCAGCCAAATCCGACCTTGTAACCTTGCCAAAACACATGCAGATCCCCGTCCGAGTCGACGATCGGAATCGAAAACTGACCGGCGTCAATTTCGTCGCCGCAGGACGGCTCGAAGTTTGGCTTGCTCAGCTTGACCGTATCCTCGAATGTCGCTGCGCCGTCCGTAGAACGCACGCACAAGATTCGCGTCGGATTGGGAAACCGCGTCCACGACACATAGTAATTGCCGTCATGCGCCCCGCCGGTGCGGTCAACCGCCGTAAATTGCTTGTCTTCAAAAGTGTTGATATTTGCAGGAAACGTCTCAACCGGCGCCGACCACGTCACTCCGTTGTCCGTCGACTTCATTACCACAATCAGGCTCGTGTTGTTTTGATCAAAGTTGTCATAATTCAAATGGTTCGCATAAAAATTGCCGAACCGATCGCCAACCATGCACGGATCCGACTGCCGGTCATAAGGAACATCCGGGAACAAATCATCCGTCCACGTGGTTCCGCCGTCCGTCGAATAACCGACTCCGATGCGCCGGAATCCAAGTCGCCAGTCGCGCCAATTCGCGACGACAATATTCGCGTTGAACGGGCTGATCCAGATTTGCTCTTCATTCTGCAGATTAGTGGTCACCGAATTAACTTTGACGTTCGGCGGCGTCTGGGCAAAAGTCTCCATCGACCATGCCGTCAACAGTGCAATTACGCTGGCGAGGACTAAGCGCAACATTTGTGGTACTCCTCAGGTTGTATGTCGAATTATAGACGTTCTTGCGGCGGTAGTGTTCGTAACTAAGACCATCACAAGTAAGCTTGAAATCGAAATTTAGCAAGGAGAAAGCGGCAACCCTTGGGAATAATCGCCATTTGCGGCTGTATTTCTTGTGATTGCACAATTCATTCGGGTGCGCGTCCATATAATAACGCACCCCTCTAAAGGGACTGTTGAAAAAGTGCATCGCGCTCGATAAGTTACTCACCCATAGTTTGCAGACTCAGAGTTAAGTCTTTCCCGCGCATGCGGCTGCCGAAGGCGTCCAGCAAGGCTCTTTTGGAGAATCGTCTGCCGTATACTCGACACCACCTTTTTCAACAGACCCTAAAGCCCACATTGGAAACCGAGCAGCCAATAGATCGCCATTGCGATAAACGGCTCAGGGACGCCCCCACCGACCTGTGCATTTCTTTCGACCGGACCCATTTCCAAGGGAGGACAGTATGAAGTGCCGACAGCTAAATATCTTCCTGGCTGCAATTATTACGCTCATAATTGCGCCGCATACCGGAGCCGCTGAAATTCAACTCGACTCCAAAATCTCTGCCGTGACAGTCTACCGCGACTGCGCTCGCGTGACCCAACCGCCGTCATCAACTTGACTTCCGGAAATCATCAGCTTGTTTTCGACGAAGTACCGTTTCTCGCCATTGAAGGATCAACTCGGGCAATAGTCCAATCGGACGGTATCCGAGTCTTTAGGCTTACTTACAAAACTGAGATTGCCGAATTCGATTCCGCCCAGTTTAAGAAGGTCGGTCCGGCGCTCGGGAAGCTCTACAACCTTAGCTTGGCAGTGCTCCAAAATCGAAAGGCAACTCTCGAAAAACGAGAGGCAATGCTCGAAAGTCTCGCCTCAATTTCATTACCGTCGACGAACGAAGATAAGGCTGTCTTGACCTTCGACGCGAAGAGCTGGGCGGCTGCCTACAATTTCGTCGCACGCGATCTTTCCGCTATCGTCGATTCAATCCATTTACTCAACCTGGGCATTGCTGCAGTCTATGACAGCTGTCACGTTTTGGAAGCTGAGTTAGTAAGAATTGAAGCTGAGGCAGAACGCGAATTCCGCCGGGTAATCGTCGATGTGGCGGTCGAGTCCAACGGTAAAGCATGAGTTGCGCTCGAATACATGATGCCGAATGCCACTTGGTCTCCCAGTTACGATGCCTGCTTGCTCGACAGCAATCGCGTCGAAATCAGCTACTTCGCCCAGGTCGTCCAACGCACCGGTGAAGACTGGAACGACGTCGAATTGACACTCTCGACCGCCCAACCAAACCGCGCTTCGACTCCCGGCAATCTCGCCGCACGAGTGCTCGCAGCTCACGCCAAAGCCCGACGAAACCGGCATCGACAAAATTGCGAAATGGGAAGTTATTCGCCCGATCGGAGCGAAACAGACGATTGCTATCGAATACAAGATCGAATATCCGTCGACCATGACACTGTCCGGACTTTAGAAGCTGCGAGTTAACATCAATGCTTCATGAACTTTTCCGACTGACCGCTGGTAGTTCTGCCACGATCATCGCGACGAATATCAACAGCCCGCCCGCGGCGCTGCGAATGACAAATTCTTCACCGCCAAGCGTCCAGGCAAACATCGCCGCAAACACCGGCTCAAGCGTGAAAATCAAACTCACGCGGAACGGCGATGTCAGTTTTTGGGCATACAGTTGAATCAGAAACGCGCTCAAGGTCGGCAGTAGCGCCAGAAAGACGATCGTCATCACCGCACTGCGATCTCCGAATCCCATCGGCAGATCGAACACCGCCGCGGTCACGAAACTCAAAGCGCCGACGAAAACGAATTGCTGAAAACTGATCACAACAAGATCGCTGCCCGCCTTCGCATACTTGTCGCAGTAGAGCAAATGCAACGCATAGAAGAACGCCGCCAGCAGCGTGATGACATCTCCGAAATTCATCCCCTGAATCCCGCCCGTGAGAAACCATAGCCCCGCCAGCGAAATTACGACCGCTGTGCCTTCCCAAAAAGTCGGCTTTTTCTTGAAGAAGAAATACGCCAATATCGGCACAATCACGACGAACAATCCGGTTATGAATCCTGAATTCGCCGCGGAAGTATACTTCAGCCCGATTGTCTGCGGTATGTACAACGACCAGAGAATAATTCCGAGGATCAGCCCATCCTTGATTCCAACGAGGAGATTCTTCCCCCTGACGACAAGATAAATCCCCAACAACGTGCCGGCCAGAGCGAACCGATACCCCACCAGCACAATCGGATCAATCTGCCCAAGCGCTCCTTTGACAATATAGAAAGTCGCGCCCCAAATGATGGCGGCATACAGCAGCCCCAACTCGGCGAGAAGCTTGTGCTTGCGCGGCACGGCGACATTCATGGCTAATGTATCGCAAAGACGACCCGATTTGACAAGCCCGCGATTTGCGTACGCGCCATACAAAATCCGGGGGCAAATTGCTTGACAGGGTGGGTTAATTGTTTATATTCACGCCCGATATTAGAAGAAAATACACTCCCCGGTAGCTCAGTCGGTAGAGCAGCTGACTGTTAATCAGCGGGTCGCTGGTTCGAGCCCGGCCCGGGGAGCTTTTTAATTTCGAGTAGCTCGTGACTTTCTGGGTGTATGTCCTCCGGTCCGTGGCCTCGGGGCGCTTTTACTGCGGTCAGACTGACAATCTTTCTCAAAGAATCTCTCAGCATAACGATCCCAATTATCATGGCAGTAAAACGACAAAACGGTTTTCGGGTCCATGGACTCTCATTTGGTCTGAAGTACTTCCTTCTCGGTCCGAGGCGATGATTCGCGAACGACAAATCAAGTCTCGCGGCATTGAGCGGTTCCTAAGGGATCAGTCGGTAGAGTCCCGCGCTGGGCGGGATTAATCAGCGGGTCGCTGGTTCGAGCCCGGCCCGGGGAGCTTTTTAATTTCGAGTAGCTCGTGACTTTCTGGGTGTATGTCCTCCGGTCCGTGGCCTCGGGGTGCTTTTACTGCGGTCAGACTGACAATCTTTCTCAAAGAATCTCTCAGCATAACGATCCCAATTATCATGGCAGTAAAACGACAAAACGGTTTTCGGGTCCATGGACTCTCATTTGGTCTGAAGTACTTCCTTCTCGGTCCGAGGCGATGATTCGCGAACGACAAATCAAGTCTCGCGGCATTGAGCGGTTCCTAAGGGATCAGTCGGTAGAGTCCCGCGCTGGGCGGGATTAATCAGCGGGTCGCTGGTTCGAGCCCGGCCCGGGGAGCTTTTTAATTTCGAGTAGCTCGTGACTTTCTGGGTGTATGTCCTCCGGTCCGTGGCCTCGGGGCGCTTTTACTGCGGTCAGACTGACAATCTTTCTCAAAGAATCTCTCAGCATAACGATCCCAATTATCATGGCAGTAAAACGACAAAACGGTTTTCGGGTCCATGGACTCTCATTTGGTCTGAAGTACTTCCTTCTCGGTCCGAGGCGATGATTCGCGAACGACAAATCAAGTCTCGCGGCATTGAGCGGTTCCTAAGGGATCAGTCGGTAGAGTCCCGCGCTGGGCGGGATTAATCAGCGGGTCGCTGGTTCGAGCCCGGCCCGGGGAGCTTTTTAATTTCGAGTAGCTCGTGACTTTCTGGGTGTATGTCCTCCGGTCCGTGGCCTCGGGGCGCTTTTACTGCGGTCAGACTGACAATCTTTCTCAAAGAATCTCTCAGCATAACGATCCCAATTATCATGGCAGTAAAACGACAAAACGGTTTTCGGGTCCATGGACTCTCATTTGGTCTGAAGTACTTCCTTCTCGGTCCGAGGCGATGATTCGCGAACGACAAATCAAGTCTCGCGGCATTGAGCGGTTCCTAAGGGATCAGTCGGTAGAGTCCCGCGCTGGGCGGGATTAATCAGCGGGTCGCTGGTTCGAGCCCGGCCCGGGGAGCTTTTATTACCTCCACCCACGATAGACTGCCGACAACTTCTAATTACCCTTTGATGTGAAAGTTCGATTTGCAGGACAGTACCGGGATGATGTCCTGTCAATGTGAAGTTGTTTCCCTAAGGACAGATCGGTGCGGCGCCCTGGGCAAAAATGTAGTTGACCAGATAGGCAGCATCGGAGACACTGACAAAACCGCTGTCATCGACATCGCCGAGTTCTATTGGAGTGGGTGCTGGCCCTCCTGCAAAAACATAGTTGAGCAAGTGCACCGCGTCAGAAACCGAAATCAAGTCATTACCATCACCGTCGCCGCACATTGCATCGTTACCAACATTAAACGTCCGGCTCGCACTCCAACCGCTCGAACCACAGGAGTTCTGCGCGCGAACTCGCCAGTACAAAGTCACGCTGGCGGTAAGTCCACTCGCCGAGAGATTGGATCCCGCAACAACCTGATCTTTCAGAGGACTGGAAAACTCAGAGCTGTTGTCAATTTGGACTTGATATGAAGTTGCCGTCGAGACGTCGGACCAATCAACCAGAATCGGCTCAAGCAGCCCAGTGATCCCGTTGGCCGGTGAGGTCAGTGCTGGCACAGCAGGGACGGTGCATGACCCGC
>CAVPQS010000086.1:0-20038 GCA_963707485.1 uncultured bacterium | reverse complement strand
GGCCGCCGAACGAGAATTCGGAATCCTCAGCCGAACGACCGAAAACAACCATGAGCGCAATCATGCCGAAGAAGGCTAGAAAGCTTCCTGCTATTATCACTCCAATTACGATATCCCGCGCCTTTGCCATGCTGCTCTTTTCTCTATCCGCGTTTTACCTTTATTTTGTCGCCGATCTTAACGCGCCGCGACGGCAACTGGTTAAGAGTCACGATATCTTCGACGGTCGTGCCGAACGATTTAGCAATATCCCAAAGCGTGTCGCCGGCTTTCACGACGTAGACCAGAATTCCGCTGCTCTTGGTTGACTTCCCGGATTTGCTTGACTTGGAAGCCACAACCGGCTGTTTCGCCGGGACATTAATGAGTTGTCCGATGCGAAGGTGGTCGATGGTGTGAATACCGTTGATCGAGGCTATTTCCTGCGTGCTGGTGCCGTACTTGGCAGCGATCTTGGCGAGTGTGTCGCCCTTCTTGACCTTGTAGGTCATGATCTTGTTGCCTGAGGACTTGCTTGAACGCCCCGATTGTTTGGAGTTGACTTTGATCACCTGGCCGGCTTGCAGCTCGGCATAGGGACCAAGACCGTTAAGTGAGCGCAGGTCGTTTACCGTCGTACCGTGGGCCTCGGCAATTTGCCAGAGATTGTCGCCCTTGCGTACGACATAGTCGCCGTTCGATTTTACTGTGGCTTTCTTTGAAGATGAACTATTGCTCTTGCGTTGCGATGAATTTGACCGGGCAAGTTCGGAATTTTTGATCGGAATCAGAAGGGTCTTGCCGGCGATTAATGTTGATTTAGTCGAAGTGTTATTCGCCTCGGCAAGAACTTTGGACGAAATTCCGTACTTCTTGGCGATCCCCGACCAGGTTTCACCACGGCGGATAGTGTGCTTATCTAAACCGGCAACGGTCGGTTCTTCGAAGCCGTCGTAGGCTGCCCAGAACGAACTTTCGGTGTTCTTGGGGATGCGCAGGCGATAGGACTCGATACCCGGAGGCGTGATATTTCGGAGCAGTTCCGGATTCAAGTGAGTCAGATATTCATGCGTCGTGCCAATTGCCTTGGCGACGTGGCGCAGATCGACGCATTTACCAACAGTAACTGTTTCGAATTCGAGGCATTCGTCGTAGTAAGGCGTAAATCCATATTTTTCCGGGTTCTTGGCGATAATCGTCGCGGCGAGGAACAGCGGAACATAGTCCTTTGTCTCGCGGGCAAGGCCTTTCAGGCGCCAGTAATCGGTGGTGCCTTCGCGTTTGGTCGCGCGATCGATACGGCCCTCGCCGCTATTGTAGGCGGCCAGCGCCAAGTACCAGTCGTCGTAACGATTATAGAGGAAGCTCAAATAGCGGGCGGCAGCATGGGTCGATCTTTCGTAGTCGCGACGTTCGTCATACCACCAATTACGATAAAGTCCATATTGTTTGCCGGTGCCGCTGATAAACTGCCACGGACCGGTGGCTTTTGCCCAGGAATAGGCATTAGTTTTGTACCCGGATTCAATCAATGGCAGGTAGACCAGATCAGTCGGGAGTCCCTCTTCTTTCAGGATTCTTGACATAATCGGCGTGTATTTGCCGGATCGGGTCAAGGCAGCCTGGAAGAAGTCGCGGGCAATGGTCTGAAAATAGATAATGCAGTTTTCGACTTTCTCATTCATAACGATGGGGATGTCGTAAGTCTCAGTCTGGTCGACATCTGTGACAACCCGCTCCTGGCGCAACTTGGTGAAGTCGTCGATCTCTTCGAAGCGATCGACAAAAGCTGAACTTGAGGTTTCACCCGGAATCGTCGCCAAGTACAACAAAGTGAGCTTGTATTCAGACCTGATCTCGCCCAGCAGCTTTGCATAGCGCTGGCCATATTCGGTATTGACGTCGGGTTCGTAATCCAATGCGGAGAGAATTGTAATGGAGCGTTCAAAGTTGTACTGAGCCTCCTGCCACCGCTCGGCCGCATTTGCTTGCGCACCATATTGATAGTATTCCTCGGCTAACCCCAACTCTTCGAGAGCTTGAAGATACAATTCATCCTGAATGGGAGCAGAAGTTGAATCGGAAGGTACGGCGGTATATCCGGCGCGACTGGAATTCGCGTCGGCTAAGCGAGTTTGAGCAACAGCAGTGCTGGAGCCCTGTCGGACTGTTGAAGCGCACCCGACGACCGCCAGGATTGCGGCTGCGAGCAGACAACTTAGAAGAAGCTTCATCCCGTTCCCTCCGATATAAAACAATAGAACGTAAATCGTTGCAAGATATGACTTAGCATATTTACGTGTCAAGTTTTAATTTGTCAAGTTCGACAAGGAGTTTTTCCTTCCCTGATTCATCATCGAGGTTGATTCTTACGATGTTAGGATCGGGACGAAACCAAGTAACTTGCCGCTTGGCATAATTTCTGGTTTTTTGTTTGATCAGCTCAACGCATTGGCTGCGATTAAGCCGGTTATTCAAGAGGTCAAGCGCCTCGCGGTAGCCGACCGTTTGTTTCAATACAGGCGATTGACCGAAACCCATCTCGACGAGATTCTCGACTTCGGCGATCAATCCTTCCCTAATCATTTTATCGACCCTTAAATTGATAAATTGATAAAGTTTTTCCCGCGAACGGTTTAGTTCGAAGATGGCGAAATCATATTTTTTCTCGGGATAGTTTCCCCGAGTTGACAGTTCCGTTTTGGAACGACCGGTTAACTTATGTATTTCCAACGCTCTAATCACTCTTATCCGGTTGTTTTCTGCGATTGTTTCCGCCGCTGTCGGATCGATGGATCTTAGTCTCTTGTACAATTCAGGGGTCGCCAGCGACTCAAGCTCATGCCGATAAGATTCATCGGGATCAGGAGTTGCAAAGAAACCTGAAGTTACAGCTTTAAGATAGAGTCCGGTGCCCCCTACTATCAGCGGCGTTTTCTTTGCCGCCAAAATCCGCTCGATTTCTATAACAGCATCGGCGCGATAAAGTGTCGAGGAATAGCTCTTGTCCGGCTGGACGTAGTCGATCAGGCGGTATGGTTTACTGCCGAGTTCTGCAGCCGTCGGTTTGGCGGTACCGATGTTCAAAAACTTATAGATTTGCCGGGAATCGCAGGAGATGATTTCCAAATTGAAATGGTCGGTCAGTTCGAGGGCGATCGCGGTCTTGCCGATTGCCGTCGGTCCGACCAGAACCGGAATGACCGGCTTAACCGATTCGGCCGAATTTGATGTCGAGTTCATGTTTGGAGAATCGGATCATTGTCGGTCGTCCATGCGGGCAGACGTAAGGATTTTCAGCGGACATGAGGTTTTCGAACAAGGCGCGCATTGCCGGTTCGGTCAGACGGTCGCCGGACATAATCGCCCCACGACAGGCAAACGACGCGGCGCGTTTCTGGAATCGCTTCTGCTCGTCGCCCTTGACGTCGGAGAAATCGTCCAGCAACTCGCGAAAAATCGTCTCGGGGTTCTTCCGTCCAAGCACTGCGGGAACGGCTTCAATCTGGATTTGCCGCGGCCCGAAACTGGTGACGACAAAACCGAGCGCGGCCAGCGACTCCTTTTCTTTTTCATAAGTGAACAAGTCGTCGGGTTCGAGGTGAACAGCCAACGGAAAGAGCAGACGCTGGCCGGCAATAGTGTGATGGCCGAAAGATTTCAGCGCCAGTTCATACAGAATTCGCTCGTGGGCGGCGTGCTGGTCGATGATCAGGATCGAATCCGAGGTCACCGCAATGATGTAAAGCAACGAAAGTTGCTGCAAGCGCACATCGCCGCGCATGGCGCTCGACAATTCATGGCGACCGTTTGTCGGTTGGCCCTGCTGCGCCGGAGTGTCAATCAACGCACCGGGGATCATTTCGGAACTGTAAGTAGTTGGCATCGGCGCTGCCGCTTGCGGTTGTGCGAAAATCGCCGCCATGGAAGCTTCGGCTTGCGCCGGATTCATGCTGCGGGCATCGAAAAACGACTGGACGGCGCCCCGGGCGTCGACCTCGCGGGCATAGCCGGAAAAGTCTTCGCCGCGCCCGCGCGAACCGGAGGCATTCATCCCCGGGACGACGCGGCCCTCGAGCAGCGACTCGCGCACGACGTGATAGAGCGTGTGAAAGATGACGCGCTCGTCGGCGAAGCGAACTTCGGATTTTGCCGGGTGGACGTTGACATCGACAAGCGACGGATCGATCGTGATATAGACCGCGCCTTGCGGATACAAACCGCCGGCGAGAAATTCGCCGTACGCCGAGGTTATCGCGGCAAACAGCGAACGCGATTCGATGCGGCGGCAGTTGACCAAAATCATGATGCGCGAACGGTTGCGGCGGCAGGCCTCAGGTTTGGAGACGAAGACCTCGACGCGCAGCGTGTCGGCGCTGCGTTCGCCGCGGACGAATTTTTCGGCGTTGTTAGCGCCAAACAGTTGTTTCGCACGGTCGAACTTGTCAGTGACTGCGGCGAGATCGACAAGTCGCTGATTGTCGGAGTCGAGAATGAATTCGGCTTGCGGATTGGAAATCGCGAGCGACTCGACGACGTCGATGATGCGGCGGACCTCTGCGGAGGCCGACTTGAGAAACTTGCGCCGCGCCGGTGTGTTGTAGAAAATATTCCGCACCGACATGGTCGTGCCGTAATCGCAGCCGATTTCGGTTTCGGCGGTGACTTCCCCGGCGGCAATGTCGAGTTGATATCCCGACGACGCTCCGCGCGCACGAGACTTGATGGCGCTTTGCGAGACCGACAAGATCGAAGGCAACGCTTCGCCGCGAAAGCCAAATGAGTTGATTGCGAACAAGTCTTCCGGTCTTTCCAATTTGCTGGTGGCGTGGCGGCAGATTGCGAGTTTGAGATCCTCCGGTGTCATGCCGCTGCCGTTGTCGTTGACATCGATGCGTCCAAGGCCGCCTTCGGTGATGTCAATGCGCACCGAAGTCGCGCCGGCATCGAGCGAGTTCTCGACGAGTTCTTTCACTACCGAAGCCGGCCGCTCGATGACTTCACCGGCGGCGATCTTGTTGATGAGGACATTCGGCAGAAGCCTAATTTTTGACGCCATGTTCCCTCTCGGCTTGTTCTTTTAGTTCCGCCAGCACATTCAGAGCTTCGATAGGCGTGAGATTGTCGATCTCCAATTTTTGCAGGCGCTTCAAGCTCTCCGATTCTTTCTTTTCGAATAGCCCCAGTTGATTGGGATTGATGTAATGATATTTGGAGCGCGTCTTAAGCGGTTCGAACTTCCCTGTCTCCAGTTCTTCGAGAATTTCCTTGGCGCGATGAGTGAGCGAATTCGGAATACCGGCGAGTTTGGCGACTTCAATACCGAAGCTGTCGTCGCAGCCGCCCGACACGACCTTGCGCAAGAATACGATGCGATCCTTGTTGCGGCGAACCTGTACCTGATAGTTGTGGATGCGCGGACAGAGTGATGGCAGTTCGGTCAGTTCGTGAAAATGTGTCGCGAAAATCGTGCGCGAACGCAGGCGTTCCTCGTTGTGCAGCATCTCGCACAATGCCCAGGCGATGGCGAGACCGTCGTAGGTCGAAGTCCCGCGTCCGACTTCATCGAGCAAAATCAGACTCTGCGGCGTTGCGTTGTTAAGGATGCGCGAAGTTTCGTTCATCTCGACCAGAAAGGTCGATTCGCCCATCGTCAGGCGGTCCGATGCGCCGACGCGGGTGAAGACGCGGTCAACCACGCCGATCACTGCGGACTCAGCCGGCACGAACGAGCCCGCTTGCGCCATAATCACGATCAAACCGACCTGCCGCAGATAGGTCGACTTACCCGCCATGTTCGGACCGGTCAATAATTGGATCTGCTGTGAGGCCGTGTCCAGGCGCGTATCGTTGCCGACAAAATCTCCGCGCGGCAATAACTGTTCGATCACGGGATGGCGGCCTTCGATAATCTCGAGCGTCGGATCATTCGCAATCTGCGGCCGGTTATAGTTGTATTTGCGCGCCGCGACTGCGAATGAGAGCAAGACATCCAGCTCACCCAATAACCGACCAGCCAAATTGATTTGTTCGATGTGGGCGCTGACCTGTTCGCGCAGTTCGAGGAAGACACGCTCTTCGAGCGCATTAATTTTGTCCTCAGCAGCAAGAATCAGCTCTTCTTTTTGCTTCAGCTCGTCGGTAATGTAGCGCTCGGCGTTCACCAAGGTTTGCTTGCGGACGAAATGCTGCGGAACGCTTGCCTGTTGTGCCTTGGTGACTTCGATGTAGTACCCGAAGACGGAATTATAGCCGACCTTGAGCGACGAGATCCCCGTCTCGTTGCGGAGCTTTTCCTGCAAGGTAGCAACATAGTCGACAGCTTCTTTGATCGAGCCCTTCAGCGCATCGAGTTCGTTGTTGAATCCGGGCCGAATCATGCCGCCCGAGTTCGTCAGCAACGGCGGCTCGTCGACCAGCGCTGTCGCGATCATGTGCGCGGCAACATCGAGATTGGGAATTCGCCCGGCGATTCCTGCCAATAACTCCGCGCCGGTATTTGCCAGCAGAGACTTAATCTGCGGCAGCTTGTTTAAGCTGTGGCGCAATTGCACGAGGTCGCGCGGATTGGCTTTGCGATACCCGAGTTTGCCCGAGAGCCGTTCGAGATCGGCGCAACTGGACAGTGTATTGATCAACGCTTCACGGAGTTCGCCTTCCTGAACAAACAGCGCAACGGCTTCGTGGCGGCGATTGATGCGTTCAATATTTTTCAAAGGCGCAACCAGCCAGCGGGCAAGGCAACGCCGTCCCATACCTGTGCTGCAGAAATCGAGCAGCCCCATCAAAGAGTGCTCTTTTTTCTCGCTCGAATTCGACGCAAGCAATTCAAGATTGCGCACCGACGACGCATCGAGGTAAACATGGTCGGCATCTTCGGCAAAGCGCGGCGGATTCAAATGCAGCGGCGCGGCAAATTTCATTTCTTCGACATAGGACAGCAAACTTCCAAGGGTCGCGACGGCCAGCGGACGTTCGGATAGCTCGAACGCCTCAAGCGAGTGAATCTTGTAGTAGCCGCGGACCTTTTCCGAAGCAAAATCGCTTTGGTAGCGCCAGCTTTCGAGTTTGCTGATCTGTGCGCCCCAACGTTCGGCGCGGCGCTGAATGGCTTCGCTGCCCGCATCGGATATAATGATCTCCTGAGGGTTGAGCGACTCGAGCTTGTCGTAGGCAGCCTCGGTGGCGCCTTCGAAGACGATCACGCGACCGGTGGCGATTTCCAGCGCGGCAATTCCAAGCCGATCGGGGCGGTCGGTATAGACCGACGCAAGCATACTCTCGTGCCCCGGTGTCATTGCACCATCGACTGTGACGGTCCCGGGCGTGATGATTTCGATGACATCGCGCTTGACCAGACCCTTGGCAAGTTTGGGATCCTCGGTTTGCTCGCAGATCGCGACCTTGAGTCCGGCCTTGATCAGTTGCGCGAGGTATTTTTCGGCAGAATGATACGGCACGCCGGCAAGCGGCATCTTGGTCGACTGGCCATGCGAGCGCGAGGTCAGAGCTATGCCGAGAATCGGCGCGGCGATTTCCGCATCGCGGCCAAACATCTCGTAGAAGTCGCCCATCCGGAAGAAGAGAATCTTGTCCGGATGCTGCTTCTTGATGGCAAAGTACTGCTCAAGCAGCGGAGTCTGTTTGGTGGTCATCTAATGCGATACGACGAAGTAAGTGTCATTGGTTTGACGCTGCAGCCGCTCCATAAAGCGGACGGCGTCGGAGGCGCTGCTGAAACGGCCAATGTCGACGACGAAAACCTGCAGGCCGTCGGCCACGGCGGCGCCGATGCGCGTGGTGTAGCCCTTCTGCCGGTAGCGCCATTCGACCGACTGCGCCAGAATTTCGCTCTCGAAATTGCCGATACGGACCGCGTACGCGCCGGTGCTGCGTGTAGTCGGCGCCGAACTTGCCGGCGTCAGCTCAGCGCGATCGTGAGTCGGGTCGGCCCGAACAAGTGTTTCAGCGGGCCAGGGCTCGTCGCGATAATCGCCGCCCAGGCGGTTTAATGCCACAGCCTGATATTGCGACTCGGAAGCGCGCGCCACGCGGGCATAACATTGTTCAGCCTCGCGCTGACGTCCTGCCTGTTCATAGATATCTCCCAACAGCAATACGGCTTCCTGATTCAAAAGTGGATCGCTGGAAGACTTGAGCATCGCCTTGAGTTCCTTGATTGATTCGGCGCCGTCGCCTTTTGCCAAGTTAAGCCGGGCGCGGGCAACGACAATCGCGTTGTAGCGGCCGGATTCACGAGTTTCATTCGACCAGTATTTGATCAGGTCCAGACCGCTGTCGCAATCGCCGTTAGCAAGATAGTAATCCGCCATCAAAACAACGACTTCTGCGCGTTGATCCGGAGTCAAGTTCAGGTCGAGTACTTCCCGGCTTAGGCGCAGCAGCGAATCGCCGTCATAAGTCAGCTGCAGATTCAGCACATCCCATTCAGCGCCGTCACCGGCCCAGGGCGAATTCCAAAGATCGGCGCGCGCCAAGGCGATTTCACCAATAGCAATCAACTCTCTGACACCCGAGAGACTTTCTACGGTTGCTGGACGAATTGGAGACGCGATGACCGCCGCTGAAAGCAGCGCCGCGATCAGGCTAAGTACGCTGGCGAGCCGCCTCTTGCTGGAAGAAGAGGTTTTCGAGAATATCAAAGGCATCATTTATTCTACCCTGCTCGCGGTAAATTCGCGCCAGTCCGATATGCGCCGGGGCGTAATTTGGATGGGCGTTGATTATTTGGCGATAGAAATCGAGCGCCTGCGAGCGGTCGCCTTTCTTTTCGTAAAGTTCGGCCAGCGCCATGGCGGCGCTGATGTTGTTGGGATCGCGGTCGAGAATATTTTCAAAGACGGTGCTGATCATGTTGAACTGGCCCATATCGAAAAGCGAGCGACGCAGACGATCGAACACCAGGTACGCCCTGTCGGGGCTCTTCTCGACCAGATGCATCCAGGCCTTGACGGCGTCCTCGACGCGCTCTTCGGTAATGTACGAATCGCCGACCTTGACCCACACTTCGACCTGCGTCGGGTCGAGATGAATGCCGGTTTTGTAGAGTGTGCGCGCCTTGCGGCCCTTGCCGCGCTCGCCCATGACATCGCCGAGTTTGATTTTGACCTCGGCCAGACGCGTCTTGAAGCGTTCGGCGTCTTTGCGGTACAGTTTTTCCGCGACATCTTCCGCCTCGTCCCACTTGTCGCTTTTGATCAGCAGGTCAAGCAGGCGCGCACCGGCGTGAAGATTCGAATTGTCGCGCTCGAATTCCTTTTTGAGCAAACTCGCAGCCTTGTCGTGTTGACCGTCGGCGATGTAATCGTCGATGAGGTGGCGATTGACGGCGGCTTTTTGCAGCAGGGTCATTTCGCCGCGCATCAACAGGTCGGAGTGGATCTGTATCGCCTGGCGCGGTTTGCCGCGATCGGCCAGAATCCGGCCCAGCCGCAGGTAAGCATCGATATTGCGCGTGTCTTGCGCCACGACATCTTTGAGTTTGTGAAAAGCCGCGACCTGGTCGCCTTCAAGCAGAGATTGTAATGCGGAAATATAAAGGCTGCCGTCTTTTTCGTGAGCGCGGCGGCGGCGGCGAACCTGGTAAGTCAAAAGCGTCGCCAACAAGAGAATGATCGCGACACCGACGACGTAATAGTACATGCTCAGCTCGAACATCGTTTACACCGAATCTATTTGGTCAATCTGGCGGTTACGCAACGAGGTGATTTCCGCCTCCAGCCGCTTGATCAGCCGCTTGTTGGCAGCCGACTCGGACGAGATGCGGAAGAAATAAGTCACAGCCAGGAGGAAGCTGGCGATCATTCCGGCGCCGAACGCGATCAACAGTACGACCATCAACGGCACGTCGAGATAACGCGTGTGCAGGATGTTGACATCGACGCGCTCGTTGGCGTTGTAAATGAAGAAGGCGATGGCGACAATCAGGAAAATGATTGTCAGAAACATTCTAAGCGCCCACATGGTACCGCTCCTTGCTTTCCGAACCAACACAACGCTTGAATCGGAACATTATTCTTTCCCTCCCTCAATGGTCTTAACCGAATCGGTCGCAGGCGCCGCGTTGCGGAAAGTAATTGAGGAAGCAACTTTCTGGAATTCCAAGTCGAGGTCGTCGCGGAACTGGTTCTCGCAAGCCATTTCAAGATACAAGAGCCAGCCGTCGGCAGGAACAATGTAAACGTATCCAAAACGATAGTCGCGCACCAACTCGGGCGGAGTTATATTGTCCTTTTGAATCTGCACCGAATATTCGCGACGAATTGACCACTGGTAGGCTCTATGGCCGCCGATCATCACAGTCAAAGCCGTGGAAATCTCCGGCGGGTTGGATTTTCCACGTTCAAAAAATGTCGACTTGGACAAAATTTTGTCACGGAAACTGTCCTTCGTCGAACCGACATTGAGCGAATCCAGAAATTCGACGGGGCCAAGTGTCGTTGAATCCGCAAAGATGCGGACAAACGGCCGCAGGGCGTCGTTCGGGCTGCTCTTGAGTTTCAGCGGTACGCGCGGTTTGCGCCATTCGAACATCACACGTTCGGGCGAGGGTTCATCCTTGAGACCGGCAGTCTTCCATTCCGGCGCGATGTTCAAAGAAAATCCGAAGCGGCTGTCACTATACCAGCCGTTTTCAACAGTCCCGACTTTTTCCTTCTTGGCAAGCGCCAGTGAACAGAGCGCAAGAACTGCGATGGTCAGGACTGACAGAATCTGAGTCGATTTTTTCATTAACTTGTTGCTAACCTTTCGCTTTGTACTTGGCGTAACAGTAATTATACGTCTCGGCAGAATTGAGTCAAGCATTTAAATCGGAAGCGATTTTGCTACTTGAGGAGCAGAAGCTTCTGCGTGGCGAAATTTCCCGATGCCCCTATCCGACAGAAGTAAATTCCCGAGGCCAAACGCGGTTCATGGCCGGTCAAATCCGACAGGCTGAGGCTCACACTATGCGTGCCGAAAAGGCGCCTTTGACTTGCCAGCGTCTGTCCGAGGATATTGACCAGTTCGATATCGACATCCTGCGGCAACAACGTTCGCGGATCCAGCGAAATCGTGATCTCAGTCGACGAATTGAAAGGATTTGGCGAAGCAACAACGGAATGCACGAGCAGCGTCGATGCTTGCGGCATCGCGGCAGCGGCATTTCGTTCAAAACTCCGCATCCAATCGTTGGAAAGACAATAGAGCCGATTCTCACGGTAAGCAACCCTGGCTGCGCCATCGGAATTGGAAATCAAAAAGACAACGCCAGGATGTTCAGGATCGGAGAAATCGAGATACTTCACGGGTGTCAAACCATCAGCGACGATCAGCGCTTTCGCCGAGGGATCGTAGAACAGGTCGTGCGCTTCCGGAATTGCAATCGGTGAATCGAGTTCTGCGCTCTCGCCGCCGCTTTCGAACCGGTAGATCTGCACTCCTTTGGAGCCGGCAATGGCGACGTAGTTGTTCTCGACTATTGCCAGATCGCGCGGATGTTCTCTTGCCGAAATCCTTTCGACGAATTGCGCTTCTGGTAAAGTCACATTGAAGACTACGATAACCCCGTTATCCGCCGCCAGCGCCATTAGGCCGTTCGCGACATCAGAACAAATAATCGGAGTCTCAACGTCGAACGACCAGTCGCTCGTGAACCTGTCGTCATCGGCAAGTTCAAAACCGATGACACCCTCCTGTCCAACGACAATCAACTCCTTCCTGTCGTCGGACCGGGTGGTCGTGAAAAGATTGCGAACAGTTAGCCCGGAATTGATGTCCGCGACGAATCCATACTCTCCACGCTCCTTGCGAAATACCGAAACTGCTCCATTGGCAGCCGCAAACAGATAAGGCTCAGACTCCGCCAGCGCCTGACAAAGCGGGAATCCGGGAATCAGAATCTTGCTGGAGACGCTGCTCCCCTGTGTTTCCGCAAGTTCAACACCGCGTGCAGTCGACATGATTAGGCCGGCAGTAGTTGCACATGTCGCGCCGATCGCATTTTCGGCAACGTACGATTTTGCTATGCGCAATTCATCTTCGCTTCTCAGCGCCGAAAGATTGCCGATGCGATCGAGCACAAGGTAGGACGATGGTTGTCCGGCGATTGTCAGTTGCTTAATCGGAAATCCCAAATTTTGTGTCGATATCGCCTCGATGTGCAATGGCCGGTATTCGACAACTTCGCCGTTTGCGCCGCCCAATATCAGAGTCTCCGTTCCGTTCGGATTCGCCGCAACACTGGTGATGCCAAAATCGAAGTCCTCGGCGACCACCAATGCCGGAGGATTGAGCGTCGAACAAAACCAATATTCGAGCCGACCAGCGCCAAAGCAAATTACCACGCCAAACTTGGCGGCGCTGATTTCCAGCGGCGGAAGCTCGGTGAGAATTTCGTCGCTAAATACGAACGTGTCGCCGGAACGCGTGTACACGGTCACGCCGTTGAGCCGGTCGAGGACATACAGGAACTCTTCTGTGACAGCAACAGCAGCGGAATAGTCGGATTCAGTGAGAATGTCCATAGTCGTCGGATGCGACAGATCGGCGATGTCGATCACGCTCGTGCCGCTGTAGCCACGCGCGGCAAACAACTGATTTCCGAATATTTGCACCGCCAAAACCGAGTCGCCCAGATTCGTGCGCGATCGAAATACGAGTGTATCGTCACGACGTTCATAAAGCTCGACTGTGCCATTGCGTGAAGCCAACGCCACTGCCCATTCAGAGGCAGCCAACTCGACGAAATTCCGGTCTACGGGGATCGCGGCCGCTATGCCGAATCTTTGACCGGGAGTTGCAACATTGAGTATCGTGAGATTGCCTGAAGACAGCGCGTAAACGTATTCGCCGGTCGCCGCAAATGTCTGGACGTGTTCGCGCGGCAGAGTCGACAGCAAGCTGAATTGGTCGGCCTCAGCAGCAAACAGCGGCGCACAAGCGCCAAGCGCTGCGATGGCAATTTTCAACACCAAGTTCTTAGTCATTTGAGTATCACCATCCGGCGCGTCTGCGAAAAATTCTCCATGCGCAGTCGGTAGAAATAGACTCCGGACGCCAAGTCATCGCCGCGTTGGTCTTTGCCATCCCAGGAAATGCGCTGAAATCCGGCGAAAAATTCGCGGTCGGCAATAGTCGCGACTTTTTGGCCGAGGATATTGAGGACATCGAGCGTGATCTTGCCGGTATGCGGCAAGTCGAGTTCGATGATCGTTGTCTGATTGAACGGATTCGGATAATTCTGTCCGAGCCGGAACGCGGTCGGTAGCGGCGGCGGCGCAGGAGTTGGACGAGCGACAAACGGCAGCGTGGCCGAGTGGCGGTTGTCGCGCAGAAAATTGCCCCACGCGACGGCTCCGTCGGTTGCGGGCGTCGGCAGGTCCCAGGCGTACAGCTTCGTGTCCGATGCGCCCATGTATAACTCGAGCAGCCCGTCGCCGTCAAAGTCTCCGGCAACCGGCGTATTCGGCGAGTACAAGACGATTGAAGGATCGGCGTAAGTGTAAATCGGCCAGCCCGGCACCATCGAGGCATCCAAATTCCAGGCAAACAATCTTTCCGGTTTACCGAAAAACACAGCGCCGCCGCGCGAGACGATTTCCAACTCGCCGTCATTGTCAACATCGAGAATGATCGGGTTGGCCAGCGAGTTGACCACGCCGGCAAAGAAGCCGTCATTGCGGCCGAATTCGCTGCCGAGAAACGGCTCGCCATTTCCGCGCCAAATATAGACTTCTCCCCCATCAAGCGCGCTGTAAACACAGACGAGTTCCGGCAGCGAGTCCTTGTCGAGATCCGCGGCGGCGGGATAAGGAGTCAAGTATTGAATCTTCTCGGGAAACAACTTCGGCCAGCCGGGCAGCTCGCTGCCATCGGCCTCGATGATGCGCGTCGCCATTGCCAGATTCGCCGAGTACCAATGGGAGAAGGCAATCTCCGGAACACCGTCGCCGTCAAAATCCGCCAGCGCGCCGCCGAAGATGCCGCCGCCGGAGAATACTTTCGCACCGCGATCAGGATATAGCGGCGCACCATTTTTCCCGGAGAACATATACGCTCCCCCCTCCTCGCCGAAAGACGTATATAGCGTTCCGACATCCTGATAGCCGTCGGCATCGAAATCGTAGGCAAACAACAATGAGACGAACGCCCCGCCGAAAGTGCGATGGAGCCCATGATTTTCGACTTCGGCAAAGCGCCCGCCTTGCGAGTTGAAATAGCTTGTTCCGTCGGCATGCCAGCAATAAATCTCGCCGGCAGCGTTCACGAACAATATTTCCATCAACGAGTCGCCGTCGATATCGGTCACCAGCGGCGTTGGAAACGCGTTGTACTGCAATCCGGTCGCGACGCGTTTCGGCCAACCGGGAAACGCCCTGCCGTCGCCGTCGAGCAGCGAAATGCCCGAATCAGTGACACAGACAATTTCGTCGGCGCCGTCGCTATTGAAGTCATATAGAGCAATTGCCGATTCGTACGAAGAATCGGCGGGGTTTGATATCATCCGAAACGTGTTGTCGCGAAAACCGTTTACGATGATTCCTGCGCGCGAGCCGGTGAGAATTTCCGGGCGGCCGTCGCCGTCGATATCGCCCGCAGTTGAGCAATAGTGCGGCCGGACGCCGGGATTGCGCGGATAGTTGTCGGCGATGGCGGACTTGATGGTGATGTGCCGCGTTGTCGTAATCGGGTCGCCGCTGCCAAAGACGACCAGTTCGAGCACGCCAGCGCCCGGCAATAATTGTCCCACAGTCCATTCAGCCAGCGATTTGCGATAGATCAGTTCATTTGAACGCGCGATTAGAAATTTGCGCTTGGGATCGCTGTCATAATAGAATGAAAGCTCGTAGTGATCGAATGTCGGAATCGACGCCGAACCGACCACGTCGGCGACTGAGTAAACGGTGTCGTTCTCGATTGGACTCAGAATCTCCACGACCTGCGAGTTGACGAGCCGGATAGTGCTCGTGAAAGCGATACCGTCACCGACGGCAAGTTCAAGTTTCGTGTCGCCGTCGCATGGCGAGCTGTCCCACGTTGCCAAAACTGAGCGGATGATCGACGCATCCCCCGATGCGATAGTTACCCAATCGTCGAGAGAAGCCGGTCGCGCTCGCAGAATGAAGTCATTACCTTCAGCCGAAAATGCCGAACCGCTGATTGGCAGCAAACCGGCGGCTATTGCGTTGGGATGGGGCGACTCGATCTCGGCGTAATCGTTTGCGAGCAACCCGACAGCGCGGCCAACATTGACTCTTCCCCATCCGCCGTATGGACTGTATTCGGCCGGCATCGCTCCATTGGGGTTGGCGGCGATATCGGCGGTGTTCATGATGAGATTCTTCACGCTATCGACGGACAATCCGGGCGCGACCGAGAGGATCAATGCCGCGCATCCCGCGATGTGCGGCGCCGCCATGCTGGTGCCATCGGCGAGATAGTAGTCATTGTCAATAATTCGCAGCAGCGGTTCGCCGCTGGCGGCATAAAGGTCCGTATTCTGTGCGCGCAACGAAAGTATGTCCTGCCCCGGCGCGCAAATGTCAAGCCAGTTGCCGTAGGTCGAAAACGTCGTCACGCGATCATCCGACCCAGTCGCGCCGACCGTAAAAGCATTGTCAAGCCGCGCCGGAAAAAACGGCGCCGAGGTTCCGGAGTTTCCCGAGGCCGCGACGAAGACCACGCCGTTGTCGACGGCGTATTTCACCGCGTCAAAGAGAATTGACGAAAAATACGGCGAGCCCCACGACGCGTTGATCACTTTGGCGCCATGCTCGACGGCATAGGCGATTGCCAGCGCGCTGGCGGAAGCAAGCGCGTTCGGGAATATTTTCAGGCACATGATTTCGACATTAGGCGCAATACCTTCGATGCCGATGCCGTTGCCCGCGACCGCACCGACAATTCCTGAGACGTGCGTGCCGTGGCCGATTGTGTCCATCGGATCAGGGTCGGGCGTGATTGCAAGTCCGGTGACGTCGTCGCCGGAAAAATCGTAGCCGCGCACGTCATCGATATATCCGTTGAAATCGTCATCGAAACCGGTGCGGCCATTCTCCTCGACGGTGTTGATCCAGATGTTCCCCGCCAGATCGGGATGCTCGTAGTCAACACCGGTGTCGATGATGGCGACCTTGACGCGGCTGTGATCGGTCGGATGCGTCAATGCCTCGCGGCGGTGAATTTCCGCGCCCGGTGTGCCGGTCATGAGTTTGAGCGTATCGTTTCCGATTCCCGCGACTCGGACTATGCCGAAATATTCCTGCCCGTTGTTGGCGAGTCCCCATTGGTGTGATAGCAACGGGTCGCTGAAAAGCTGCATGTAGTAGTCGGGTTCGGCATAGACGACGCCGGGGGTTGCCTTGAGTTGAGCCAGAGCTGCCGCGCACGAGTTGCTGTCGGCAAACTGCATGACAAAGACGTTCGCGCCAAACCCGTCGCCGGTGAGCGATTGTCGATTTACGTTGATCAGAGGCGCTATCGAAATCGCGTCGATATCTCCCGCCATCTTGGCAAGCGAGTTCTGCGTTATTGAGCTTTCAAGACGAACAAGCAAACGTGTGGGATGAAAGTCAGCGGCAAATAGATTGCCGGCTGCGAAGAAGGCAAGGATTATCAGAGCAATGGTTGTGACGAGGATTTTCTTTATCATGCAATTTTGCGCAACACCACAAGTCGATCTTTCCAACATTATACCCTACTCGTACCAATAGACGCAAGAGCAAGGCGATTCTTGCAAAGAATTAATTCTTGGTTACGGGCAAAACTGCCCAGTGAAGTTTTGTGCGGAGGATTTTGTAAAAAGAGTTGTCTTCAAAGGTGATCAGCCGTGTCGAATGGCCGGCTTTACGGACGGTAATCTGCGTAAGGTTTGCCAACTCAACCGAGGTCTGCCCATCGACGGTCATCAGGCAGGTATGTTGGGATGACGTCACCCGCACCCGGATGACATCTTCGCCGTGAAACAACAGCGGCCTTGCCGCCAATGACTGCGGCGCAATCGGCGAGGCGACGATCGCTTCCATGTTGGGGTTCAACAATGGCCCACCAACGGCGGAATTGTATGCCGTCGAGCCGGTGGGCGTGCATATCACCAACCCATCGGCGCGATAGGTCGAGATAAACTCGTCATTGACGAATAGGTCGAGTTGAATCAAGCGGGCGAGACTGCCGCGGTCGACCACAACGTCATTGAGCGCCGTGTAGCGGATGCTATTGCGGTCGTCATCGACGGACGCCTCCAGCAGCATCCGCGACTCGATGCGATACTTCCCGGCGATGATTTCATTCAGCCGGGTTTCGACTTCATCGGCGGAGACTTGCGTCAGAAATCCCAGCGAACCGAGATTAATTCCCAGTATCGGGGTGTCGGCTGCGCCGATGTCGCGCGAAGTGGCAAGCAAAGTGCCGTCGCCGCCCATCGAAATGATGATGTCGCATTCCTGGCCCATGCGGTTACGTTGGCTGATTTGGTTGGTTTCGGTGGCAAAATCGCGAAGTTCTTCACATAGACGAAAATCGTGGCCATAATTTTGCGTCCAGAAAATTACTCGTTTGATGACGTCGTCGGCACCGGGTCGCTTACGGTTTGCGATTATGCCAAAACGCATTAGAGTTTTCCCTTGGCTGCTATCTTGATTGAGGCGACGCGGTTCGTCGCTGACGTCGAGTCGCCGGCGGTCGCATCGACCGGGCTCCGCACACCAAGAAGCTTCTCGACCGACCGGACGACACCTTCCGGATGAAGCGACAGCAGTTTCAAGAGTTGGTCGCGGCTGCCGTGTTCGATGAAATTGTCCGGCAAACCAAGTCGCAACAACTTGATTTGATTTCGTCCCTTGTCGGCGATCCAGTCATTTATTCCCGATCCGAAGCCGCCGATCAAAGCGCCCTCTTCGATTGTGATCAAGTTCGTGAAGCGGTTGGTGATTTCGGTCAACATGGTCTCATCGAACGGTTTGATAAACCGGCAATTGTAGACGGCTACTTCGAGGCCGCGCGCTGCGAGCAGTTCTGCGGACCTGAGCGACTGGTCGACCATAGTGCCGACGGCCAGAAACGCCGCGTCTTTGCCTTTGCGCACCAATTCCCACGTACCCCACTCGAACATCGGGCGGTCAAGTTGAAGTTCGCCCTCGGGGATATCCGCCCGCGGCCAGCGAATGGCCATCGGGGCATTGAAATTCTTCATCGCGAGATGCAAACTCTGGCGCAATTCGGTTCCGTCTTTGGGAGCGATCATAACAAGTCCCGGCACCGGGCGCAAATAGGAAATATCGAAAGCGCCGTGATGCGTCGGGCCGTCGTTGCCCGCTAAGCCGGCGCGATCGAGGCCAAGCAGAACGGGAAATTTCTGCAAGGCGATATCGTGAATCACGGCATCATAAGCGCGCTGCAAGAACGTCGAGTAAACGGCGAACACCGGCTTTTTGCCGTCGCGCGAGAGTCCGGCGGCAAAGACACCGCCGTGTTGTTCGGCGATGCCGACATCAAAAAAGCGCTCCGGAAATTCGCGGGCGAAATCAGTCAGCCCCGTGCCGGTCGGCATAGCGGCAGTGATCGCGACCATCTCGGGATATTCCTGGCCGAGTTCGACCATGGTCTTGGAAAAGACTTTTGTATATGCAATCCCGGCGGCTTTTTCCGATTTGCCGGTGACTTTGTCAAATTTGTTGACGCCGTGCAGTCGGCAAGCGTCTTCCTCAGCAGGTTTATAGCCTTTGCCCTTCTGCGTGCGGATGTGCAGAAAAATCGGCCCGTGCAGGTTCTTGATCTGCGACAACGTCTTGACGAGTCCGACTGCATCGTGACCGTCGATGGGGCCAAAATAGCGGAATCCCAATTTCTCGAACATCACGCCGGGGACAAGCACGCCCTTGACGGCTTCATCGATGCGGCCAACGACTTCGCGAATCCGCGAGCCTTTGCGAATCTTTCCGGTCAAGCCCCAGATATGGTCCTTGATCTTATTGTAAGTCTGATCGGTCAGGAGCTCCGTGAGATACTCGGACAGAGCGCCGACGTTTTTATCAATCGACATCGAATTGTCGTTGAGAATAACGAGCATGTCGCGTCCGGAGCGGCCAAGATTATTGAGCGCTTCAAAAGCCAGTCCGCCGGTCATGGCGCCGTCGCCGATAATCGCGACAACTTGATGCGTCAGATTCGACAAGTCGCGGCTGGCCGCCATTCCGAATGCGGCGCTGATCGAGGTCGATGCGTGCCCCGCGCCGTAGATGTCGTGTTCCGATTCCGTCGTCTTGGCAAATCCCGACAAGCCGCCGTATTGGCGGATAGTCAACATCTGGTCGAGACGTCCGGTGAGAATCTTATGAACGTAGCTTTGATGGCCGGTATCCCAGACGAGCCGGTCGGTCGGGCTGTCGTAAACATAGTGCAACGCAATCGACAGTTCGACGACGCCGAGGTTGCCGCCGAGATGACCGCCTACTTGCGAAAGGATCGACAGCAATTCCTCGCGGATTTCTCCCGCTAAATCCGGCAGCGCTTCTATCGGCAATTTCTTAAGATCGTCGGGGGAATTGATGCCTTTTAAATAGTCGGTCATATAGGAGTGATACTCGCAATCGTATAAATTGTTCGTTATTGTTCGCGGGCGATAATGTAGTCCGCCAAGCGAAGGAATATCTCTTTTTCAGGGAAATCTGTCAACATATCCTTGGCTTCGGAAATCAGTTGCGCCGCGATCTGCTTGGATTTTTCCAGTCCCACAACCTTTGGATAAGTCGCCTTTTCCAGTCTCGAATCAGCGCCGACAGTTTTGCCGAGCGTCGCGAAATCGCCCTCGACGTCAAGGATGTCATCGACGATTTGAAATGCCAGGCCGAGGTTTTCACCATAGCTGGCGAGTTGGCCGACGACCTTGTCGGGAGCTTTCGCGAGCAGCGCGCCGATCTTGATCGAGGCCGTAATCAGCGCGGCGGTTTTGCGGCGATGAATACCCTCGACATCCGCCAAAGTCACCGCATGCCCCTCTGCCTGCACATCCGCGACTTGCCCGCCGATCATGCCCTGTGTGCCGATGGCGCGGCTGACT